>JBLNBN010000022.1:0-123385 GCA_050260015.1 Chloroflexota bacterium
TTCCCGACGGAAACGGTGTACGGCGTCGGCGCGTTGATCTTCGACGCGGCGGCCGCCAGAAAAGTTTACGAGGCGAAGTCGCGCAGCTTTACGAACCCGCTCGCCGCGCACATTTCCTCGCTGGAGGACGTTGGCCGGCTCGCCCGCGAGATACCGGACGATTTTTATAAATTAGCGGGGAAGTTTCTCCCCGGCCCGCTTTCGATCGTTCTAAATAAGCTCCCCGCAATCCCGGACGAGGTAACCGCCGGGCTCGGCACGATCGGCATACGATTCCCGGACTGCAAGCCGGCCCTGGAACTGATCTCCCTCGTCGGGCAGCCGCTCGCCGCAACCAGCGCGAACGTTTCCGGCGAGCCCGCGGCCGTGACCGGGGCGGAAGCGCACGAGCGCATGCGGGGGCGAATAGCTGCGACGCTCGACGCCGGAGCGACCCCGGTCGGGAAGGAATCAACCGTAATTACGCTCGCCGGGGCTCGGCCGCGTCTATTAAGGTTGGGAGCTATTTCGCTCGATGAACTCGAGGAGACGCTCGGCAAAAAATTTGAGCTGTAGCGCTTTTAACCGGCCCGGTCGGCCCGCGTTAACAAATACCGCATTAAATTGAGGTATTTTTTTTAAATTTGTAGAGATTAACATTGGTTATAAATGGTGGAAAAAATAGTAACGGTACGCAATCGCGCCGGATTGCATACTCGCCCTGCCGCCGGGCTAGTAAAACTTGCGGCAAAATATAAATCGGAAATTTATTTAATCAGGGACGGCTTCCCTATAAATGGAAAAAGCATCATCGGGGTAATGACGCTCGCCGCAGAACAAGGCTGCAAGCTGACGTTACGCGCCGAAGGCCCGGACGAAGAGGCCGCCGCGGCAGCCCTTGCCGAATACTTCGACCAAGGCTTCGGGGAGATGTAGCCCGCACGAGAGGCGGAGCGCCACGAACGAACGATATTAGTATTAACAACTTAAAGCGGTAAATTGGAAGACATCGAAACGAAAAGACCAATAGAGGATGCGCCGCCGCGCGTCGAAAGCTCTAAGGAATTGGAGCAGGCTCATCTGAAGGGCATTCCCGCCTCCGCCGGGATCGCCGTCGGGCGCGCTATCGTGCTCGAACCCGAGAATCTCATCCTTCACGACGAAGCCGTTCCTGCGGATCAAATCCCCTACGAGCTAAATCGTTTCGAGATCGCAATTGAAGCCCTGATCGCTGAATTCCATATCGTCCTAAGAAAAGTAAAGCCCGACAACGTAAACGTCGTCGCTATACTTGAATCGAACTTAATGATACTGAGCGACCCGGTGCTGCTGAAGTCCTTGAAGGAGTACATAGAAAAGGGCTACACGGCCGAAAGCGCGATCGTCCGCGAATTCGACATGCAAAAGCAATTCTTCAGCCATTCCCGCGACGAATTGCTCCGCGAGCGCGCCATAGAGCTCGACAACATTAAGCGGCGACTGCTCGCAGT
Organism: Chloroflexota bacterium; assembly: GCA_050260015.1. Taxonomy (GTDB): domain Bacteria; phylum Bacteroidota; class Ignavibacteria; order Kapaibacteriales; family UBA2268; genus JBLNBN01. The sequence goes on from JBLNBN010000022.1 coordinate 1,470, forward strand.
GCTGAAGCACCATACGGTGTTCTTCGAGAGCGCGCGCGGTTCCGTTATCGTCGCTCAATCCCTAACGCCGACCGATATAATAAACATCAAGGAAGCCGGCGCCTCGGCGATCGTCACCGAGGTGGGAGGCATCGCCTCGCACGTTTCGATACTTGCCCGCTCGTTCGAATTGCCTGCGGTAATCGGCGTTAAGGACGCCACGGAAATAATCAAGGAGGGCGAGCCGGTCATAGTCGACGGCTTCGCGGGCGGCATATACTGCAGCCCTACCCCGGAAACAAGCGAGCGCTACGAGGAGCTCCGCCGCCAGCAGCAGGAGCGAAAGGCGAAGCTCGGCGAGCTGGCCGGCGTGGAAACTAAAACGGCCGACGGCAGAAAGATATTCCTGAAGGCGAACGTCGACAGCCGCGCCGAGATGCAAAACGCAGTAATGTGCGGCGCGGAGGGCGCAGGCCTAATCCGCAGCGAGCAATTGATCATGCAGCTCGACAGCATACCGGGCGAAGCCGAGCAAATGTCGTGGTACTCGGAAATCGCGGACATCGCCTATCCCCTCCCCGTCACAATCCGCGCGTTCGACATTGGGAGCGATAAATTCAGCGAAGGACTCCCCAAGCGCGAGGACAACCCCGCGCTCGGCTTCCGCGGCATTCGATTCCTGCTCTCGAGAAGAGATATCTTCGAGACGCAGATACGCGCCGTTTTCAAAGTGTCGAAGAATAAAAACGTGCGCTTTATGCTTCCCATGATAGCCACTATCGAGGAAGTCAAGGAATCGCTTGAAATAATAGAAAGCGTGAAGAAAAAGCTCGCCGACGGAGGAACCGGCTGCGATGCGTCTATGCCGATCGGAATTATGATCGAGACGCCCTCGGCGGCGCTGCTAGCCGACGATTTAGCAAAGCTAGTCGATTTCTTCAGCGTGGGCACGAACGACCTGACTCAATACGCGCTTGCTGCGGACCGCGCCAACGAACTCGTAAGCGACCTGTACGATCCGTTCCAACCGGCCGCGCTACGCTTAATAAAGTTCGCGGTCGACGCGGGCGCTAAAGCCAATATTCCCGTCGGCATTTGCGGCGAGCTAGCCGGGCATTCCGCCGCCACAGCCCTGCTGATCGGTATGGGAATAACGGAATTAAGCGTCGCTTCGCCGATACTTTTGGAGCTAAAGAGCCGGATACTGGAAATAGATTTCTCCGAGGCGCAAGCGCTCGCCGCCGAGGCGCTCGCCTGCTCTTCGTACAAGGACGTAATGACGTTGCTCGAGAGCGAACACGTCGAATAAATTAATACTTAATCCGTTAACCGACTTATTGTGCATATTTAACAATTGGAGGCATAATGAGTCGGTTTTTATTAATTTTCTTCCTTTTTTTATCCTGCTATAGCCTGCAAGCCGAAACAAAGCTGCTCCGCTATCCCCATGCGGTAGGCGAAACCGTGGTATTCTCGTATGCCGGCGACATATATTCCGTTCCCGTAACGGGCGGCGTGGCGCGTAAGCTAACGAGTTCGCCAGGGCTCGAGTACTTCCCGCGCCTATCGGCGGACGGCGGCCAAATCGCCTTCTCGGGCGAATACGACGGCAACCGGGAAATCTACGTTATGTCCTCGCTGGGCGGCGAGCCGCGGCGCCTTACCTACAGCATGGACCTGCCCGCGCTGCCCGAGCGCATGGGCCCGGACAAGATAATTATGCAGTGGAGCGCCGACGGCAAGGAGATCATCTACCGCGGGCGCGAGGACAGCTGGAACTCCCTCGTAGGAAAGCTCTACGCCGTCCCGTTAGACGGCGGGCTGCCGAAACAGCTGCCCATATCCAAGAGCGGGTTCGCAAGCTTCTCGCCCGACGGCTCGAAGATGGCGTTTAACCGGATCTTTCGCGAATACCGCACCTGGAAGCGTTATAAAGGCGGCCAGGCCGACGACGTATGGATCTATGACTTTAACACTAAAGATCTGAAAAACGTCGCCTCCTCTCCTTCGCAGGATATTATCCCCGTCTGGGCCGGCAATAAAATATATTTCGTCAGCGAGCGCACCCAACCGGCCAACCTCTTTAGCTACGACCTGGCGACGGGCGAAACGAAGCAAGTAACTGACTTCAAAGAATACGACGTCAAGTTCCCCTCGGGCTCGAAGGACTTCGTAGCGTTCGAGAACGGCGGGGAGATTTACCTAATTCGCGTCTCGGACGGATCTATGAGCAAGGTCCCCGTTGAGATCGCCGACGAAAAGGTATGGATGCGCGATAAAATTGAAAAAGTTAAGGGGAATATCGAGAGCTATTCTATATCCCCCGAAGGCGCTCGCGCAGTATTTGCCGCACGCGGCGAGATATTTACCGCTCCCGCCGAAAAGGGCAATATCCGCCGCATAACGAACGCGCCCGGGGCGCACGACCGCGCGCCTGCCTGGTCGCCAAAAAAAGATTATATCGCGTTTATATCCGACCGCACGGGCGAGGACGAGATCTATCTCGTTAAAGGCGACGGCACGGACCTTATCCAACTGACGAACGACGCCGAAAGCTACCGCTACGGCCTCGAATGGTCGCCCGACGGCCAGAAGATCCTCTGCTCGGACAAGGCGATGAAGCTCTATTTCTACGACGTCCTGACGAAGAAACGCACGGACGTAGCGCGTTCGAAGGTGTGGGAAATAATGGACGTAGCGTGGTCGCCCGATTCCAAGTGGATCGCATACTCCGACGCGGCGGAGAATTTGGTACAAACGATTTACCTCTACTCCCTCGAAACGGGCAAGACGACCGCCGTAACTTCGAACTTTTTCGAAAGTCAATCGCCCGCGTTCTCCAAGGACGGCAATTATCTTTTCTTTACGAGCAATCGCTCGCTAACGCCCACCGTCGGGGCGTTCGAGTATAATTATTCCTTCCCCGATATTACGCAAGTCTTCGGCGTTACCCTGAAAAAGGATCTGCAGTCGCCCTATACCAAATTCGAGAGCGACGAATCCGCGCCCGAAGTTAAGGAGAAACCCGCCGAGGGCGAGGACGAAGAAAAACCGGATAAGAACGAAAAGAAAACCAAGAAAGCGGCAAAACCCGATCCAACTAAAGAAATAAAAATAGATTTAGAAGGCATAAGCGAACGCATTTTCGAGCTTCCGCTGCCCCCCGGCAACTACTATGGCCTGGAGGCTTCGGAGAAGAAGCTCTTCTACGTGCGCAGCTCTCTCGGCAAGTCGCCTACGCTTTACGCGTTCGACTTCGAATCTAAGAAAGAGGACGAGCAAACGCAAATCGGGGGCTTCGAAATTTCTTCGGACGGCTCGAAGATACTCTACTCAAGGAACGGGGAGTATTACATTCAAAAAACTAGCGGAAAGATCGACGGACGCGACGGCAGGCTCGACCTCTCCACTATGGAAATGCTCGTCGACCGCCGTCAGGAGTGGAACCAGATCTACGACGAGACCTGGCGGCAGATGAAGTACTTCTTCTACGACCCTAATATGCATGGAGTGGATTGGAAGGGAATCCACGACAAGTACGCTAAGCTGCTGCCCTACGTCGCGCACCGCGCGGACCTAACGTACCTGCTCGGCGAAATGATCGGCGAGCTTAATATAGGCCACGCATACGTGGGCGGCGGCGATCTCGACAGGCCCGAACAGGTTCCTATTGGCTTGCTCGGCGCGGAATTCTCCTACGACAATTCTGGCGCGTATAAAATAACGAAGATATACGACGGCTCAAATTGGGAGGAGCGCACGCGTTCCCCGTTCACGGAGCCCGGCGTCGAAGTAAATGTCGGCCAATACGTTTTGGAGATCGACGGCGTCAAGCTGACTAAAGACGTAACGCCCTACGCGGCGCTCGTGGGCAAGGCAGGTCGATACGTCGCGCTAAAGGTCAATTCCTCGGCCCGCGAGCAGGGCTCCCGAATTGTTAACGTAAAGACTATACGCAGCGAGGAAGGCCTGATCTACTCCGATTGGGTGGAAAGCGCCAGGCGGAAAGTAGACTCCGCGACTAACGGCAGGGTCGGCTACATCCATATACCCGATATGGGATTTGACAACGGGCTGATCGAGTTCGTTAAGGCGTTCTATCCCCAGCTCCGCAAGGAAGCGTTGATAATCGACGACAGGTACAACGGGGGCGGGAACGTTTCGCCGCTAATACTCGAGCGCTTGCGCAGGGAACTGCAGATAGCTAAAGTCGCTCGCAATCAGCAGGTCGTAACGAGCAACCCGGACGCCGTCTTCACGGGGCCGATGATCTGCATCATCAACGAGCTATCTATGTCCGACGGCGACCTATTCCCCTATCAGTTCAAGCAGGCAGGGCTAGGCAAGGTAATCGGTAAGCGCAGCTGGGGCGGCGTTATAGGCATTCGCGGCTCGTTGCCGTTCGTTGACGGCGGTTACCTGTACAAGCCTGAATTTGCGAACTTCGGGCGCGAGGGTAATTGGATACTGGAGGGCGTGGGCATGACTCCCGACATAGAAGTCGATAACCGTCCCGACAGGGAGTACCAAGGCTACGACGACCAGCTAGCGAAAGCTATCGAATTGATCATGGAGGACATTAAAACTGATAAAAGGCCGAAGCTACCTTCGGTCCCGCCCTACCCGATCAAGAAGTAAGCTCTTTAGGGGGTCTCGTCGAAGAAGTAGTCGTCTTCGTCTAATTTGCGATCTTGCGGCCGCTCGAAAACAACTTTACGCGGCTTCTTGACCATAATTCTTCTTTTTTGGGATTTCCCGTCTTCGGCCGGATCGGGGGTAGAAATAATCTCCCGCTCCGGCTTAATTTTTTTATAATTAGCCAACGCGGCGCGCATTTTCTTCGTAATGGTCTTTATAAGATCGCCTGGCTTAACGACTGTGACGACCTCGTCCCAGCTCATTATCCATGCGACGAGCTCCACCGAGAGCGGCGCCCTCATCTCCAGCCGCATGTCCCCGTTCTCTTCGTAGCCGATCTCCTGCGACGTATGCCACCTGCGATTTTCGAAGTACTTATTGAATTCCTTCTTTATTCGCAGGACGACTTTCTTCGGCACGCCTTCGTAGACGCCGAACCTGTCCTCGGTCCAGGCTTTAAAATCGAATTCCGGAACTGCGTCGCGCACGTTAGGCGATTCTTCAATGGAATCGATGAACTGCACGGCGAGAGCTATGTGATTTTTATAATACGGCACGTAGGCCACGCAGTAAAGCGAGCCGGAGAACGTAAAGATAGAGCGCGGCATAACGAGGTACCGCTTGGCGGAATCCTTGCCGCCGGCGGAATACTCCACGCTGGTCCATTTCCTTTCGGATATGTACTTAACCAATCTACGGATTATATGGTCGTACTGCGTATAGTCGAAGGAGCCGAAGTTCTGGTCCCACATCATGCTTTCGACCGAGTATATTTCATTGGGAGCCACTTCCTCCAGCTTTTCAAGCAACCGCTGGATTTCCTCCTCGACTACCGTTCCGGAAAACGTTTTCAAGTGGCTTTTCAGGATATGCAACGAAAGAAGCTCGTCGGCCGTTATTCTAATGGAATTGACCGGGTTCGGGCGGACGTTCCTCGGAATGTGCCAATAAACTTTTTTTCCAATGCGGGAGGATTCCAGCGTGGGCTCGCAATCCTGCAGCAGTACAAGGTCGCGCTGCACGGTGCGGAGCGTTACGGTTTCGAATTCGCGCGAAAGGATTTCCTTCAGCTCGTCGGTCGTATACTTGTACCCTGATTGAAATTTTTTCAACATCCAAACGATGCGCCTGGATTGGGAAGATTGAGCGTCGTTTTCCATTAATTCAATAAAATTTAAGTAAATAGCAAGATAGCTGAATCCAATTTATTCAAATATAATAATTCACAATTGTTTGTACAATTACTATTTATTCAATTAATCTTTTTTCTATGATTACAGGTTAAAGATTTTCGCTTCAAATTTGTTTTATTTTTTATTAAATTAGGAAAATTTTAGGAGAAACTATGAAGAAATTGATTTGGTTGTTAATTGTCGTTTCGTTCCCGTTTATAGCCTCTAATTCTGCGGCGCAGCAAGAAGACCCGGCCGAGGAAGGCATATACAAATCTATCTTTCTCGAAGGCGGCTACGGCGAGGCCGGGGCCAGCGCGGCCGTCGGCTTCCGCTACTGGCAGCTGGGGCTTGCCGTCGGCGTATCCGGCTTTGCGACCGATATACCAAATTACGCTTTCTCGTATGGAACCGGGCAGGTTATATCGCCCAACCAGCCGCTCCCTTCCGGATTCTGGGAGGAGAAGCACGAGGCCTTGATAGTCGCGGCCGACCTAAGCTATTACTACGACAACTTCGCTCCCTGGACAGCTTTCGTTTCCGTCGGCGGCTTCTCGCAGCAGGACACCGTGCTTGCGGTGCACCGCCCGCAGTCCAGCTCGAAGGACGAGCGATTTTTCTACCGCGTCGAAAATTCCTCGGGCGTCTGCTTCGGCGGCGGCGTGCTTTACGACATCAACGAAATGTCGTCAATCGGCTTGGGCTACCATACGAAGCGCGGCGTCTTCGCCCGTTTTGACTATTTTTGGTTTTAACGAGCGATGTTCCGCAGGATAAGCAAGTTATTTAAAAGCCGGGCAGCGCTGGGCGCTCTCGGCTTTGCTTTGGCTCTTTGGACCTATACTAGCCTGAACAGCGAATACATTACTTCTATAGCGATCCCTATAGAAGTTTACCTGCCGTCCACCCGGGCGCTCGAATCCACGCTTCCCGGCGCGGTTAACCTGGAGGTGCGGGGGCGGGGATGGAATATATTTAAAGCTATATTTTTCGATTCCGACAAGAAAATAACTATCGATCTCGCTTCGCGCGCGCTAAGCGATTCCGTATTCGTCGTGACGACGCGGGAATTGTTGCAGGGGGTTCGGAACCTGGAGGGCCTGGAGGTCCGGCAAGCGGCTCCCGATTACCTTTCGCTGGTCACGGGAAGGGTCGGCGAAATTGACGTAAAAGTCGTACCCCGCGTTAAGATTACGCCCCGGCCGGGATTTGTCGTCATCGGCGAGCCGAGCGTATCGCCGGACCTGATTTTAATCAGCGGCAACCGGGAATTGATCTCCCGTGTAACGGAGTGGCCCACTCAATACGAGGAGTACCGGGACGCGACTAAATCCTTTAGCATAAAGATCCCGTTGGCGGATACGCTCGCGGGGATAGTCCGGCCCTCGACCCGTAGCGTAACTCTCTATGCCCGTGTCGAGCAAGCGGCGAGCATGGAGTTTATCGATCTGCCGCTGATAATACGCGGCGGCGGGCTGCCGCGCGGGCATACGCTAAAGCCCACGCTGTTCAGCATAACGGTTGAAGGCGGAGTCGAGCAACTCTCCGAGCTAACGGCGGACGATTTCCGCGTTTGGATAAACTACTGGGATATGCTCGAGGATTCGACCGGTATAATAAACCCTTCAGCGGAAGGCCCGAAGGGTATTAAAATTACAAGAATTTCGCCGGCTGTCGTGTGGCATACCGTTCGAAGCTTTAAGTAAGCCGCGTCCGATCGAAGCGCACATTTAAGAGCGATCGTTCTATATTATATTGCCGCTATGCGACAACGCAATTATTAAAACGTTTCCCGGGGACTATTCCTTTTCGCCGCCTTCGTTAGCTAAATCGTTCTTCAACTGCGCCATAGCGGCGTCGTTTTCCTGGTTAATTTTTTGCACTTCGTCGCGTATGCTCTTCGAAAATTTTCGTAGATCCTGCATGTTTTTACGCAGACGAATGCCCGCGGCCTTGTTGCCTTTTAAATAAAACTTACGAAAGTTCATTTCAAAGGATTTTACAAGATTCAGCAACTCCTCGTATCTGTTCATTGATCGCTCCTGTATATTTATCTAATTTTATAAATAGACGCAACTTTATAGAAATTATTTATTAATATTAGCTAATTTTACTTAGATTTTAAACTATAAAGCTATTTTCGAATTATTAAGTAACTTTATCGTCGCTTATATTGTTATTTTATTATCCCTGTGTTTTCATAAAACGATTATTTCGTAAAATAATTTAGTTTAGCTTAAAATTCAACAAAAAAAAGGTAAAAACTTGAAGGCAAATTACAAAATTTTTATCGCTATTTTAATCTCTTTCTTTTCATTTCATGCATATACTGCTTTCTCAGCTCCTGACAGCTCGGATTTTATCTGGAATATTCGGCTGGATTATCACTCGGAAAATTCTTCGAAATTTTTCGACGGCAAGGGCGTATCTCAACCTCGCATGAAGGAGTACCTGGCGGTGACTAATGAAGGCGGCGAAGTAATCAGGATTGACACTAACCAGTACACGCTTAAGTTCGGCCGCGACGTCCTGGCGTTGAACGCCTCGCTCGTCCCTGGCGAGGAGTCCCCCTGGAGCTTTTACGCTCGGTTAGAGGCGTCGTACAATTCACTCCTGGAGCAGTACCTGTTCGATCGCTTTTCGAACCGTAAAACGCGCGCCGATTTCTCCTTTTTTAAGGCCGATTATTTTGCGCTCGGCGCCGACTATAACTTTGCCGATCGCTTTTCGGATAAATTTCAATACGGCTTAATGACCGAGGCCCGCACGCCCTTCGGATTCCACGACGGCATCCTCGACGATTCGACCTACCAATTCCTGGCGGACGGCGCGTTCGAAGCGCTGGGAGGAGCGTTCCTCCAACTTTATTCCGGTAAATGGGATTGGAAATTCTCGACGCTTTACAACTGGAGAGGCGAGGACTTCAAGGATCAGCTGCTATTCGGCTTTCGCGGAAGAGCAAGCTCCGTGCCCGGGACGCATATAACGCTGGAGGTAAACGCGGCCAAAGCTCTTGCAAGCATCCCCAGCGATATAGTTTTCGATCCCCGTAAGTACCCGCTTGCCGAGGATTGGCTTGATTTCGGGTTTGGGTTCGACATAGGCAACCCTGAAATTAACGCCGGGTTCCTTTACTCGCTGCGTCTTATCGGGAGGAACGCATGGGGTAAAAATGTGATAAAAATATGGGTCGGCGCGGCGCTTTAAGCGTTTGCAGAGGCGCGGGAACGCCTCCTGAAGGCAATCAAACCGATAACGGTTAAAACGCCGACGGCCAGGAATACGTACCAAACTTTTTGCGGCGAGTATAAATCCCATAGCAGCGCGGTCGCGTCCAGCGGATTCATACGGGTCTTCGCGAGCATATCCGTAAATGCGGTTGCGTGCTGCGCGGTCTCGCCGTAGTAATCCTTCAAAAATCGAATAGCTAAACCGGATTTCTCGCCGAAAGTTTTATAAAGCCAGCCGCCAAGCAGCGCTCCGCCGGCCAGGCCTATCGCCCAGGAGTAATACAAAAATCCCATATAAAGCGACGCTTTGCCGCGAGGGGCGCGCACGCCCAGTTGTTCAGTAAATTTTGGATTGGCTATCATCTCGCCGAAGGAGTAAATAATAAATCCAGCCACAGTAAACGCGCCCGCCGTCGTAAGGCCCGTCGCGGCCAGTCCCGCTGCGCAGATCGAGACGCCGATTATTAAAGCGGTATACGCGTTCACCCGCGCGAATATCTTAGCCATTACGGCCACTAACAGCACGATTAAGCCGGCATTAATGTTATAAAGCCACTCGAATGCGATAACTGTTCCATTAGCAGTTTGAGCGCGCATAAATTCCGGAACAGCCGGGGCGATAGCCGTCGTATTGCTCCAGTCGACTATGAAGTTGGGAAGAGTCTCGTAGAACTGCATATAGATTAGGGTAAAGCCCGACATAACCAACAGGAAAACCCAAAGGTTGTCCCTCTTTAGCTCCCTGAACGCCGCAAGAAACGATATCTTCTCGGGCGATGCATCGGCTTGGGTTGGTACGGATTCCGACACCATTTCAACCAATAAGAAATTAATTGAGAAGACTATCGCGGCCCCCCAGAAGACCCAGCTCCAGGCAAAGCCCTTTAAGAAGATCGAAAGCGGCGGAGCGAGAAAGATAGCGGCGTTGCTAAGCATGACGAATACGCCCCAGCCCGTCGAAGAGTTCTTCGCGGACAATTCTCCGGTAATCGAGCCCATGAGAGCGGGCCTGAACATACCTACCCCGACGCCAATGGCCAAAACGCCGGCCAGGAAAGGATAAAAAGTATTTTGCGTCGCTAAAAGAGCGTACCCGATTAGCGCGACGACAAAGGATATCCGCAGCATTAATTTACGGCCGTAGCGGTCGGCAAGTCCGCCGGTTAAAGCGGAGGTTAAGTTCTGGGTCAGCGCCCACCAGAAGAAGATAATTCCCTTAGTAGTTTGCTCCCATCCGAGCCCGCCGGCGACGTCCTTTTGGGCGATATACATGGGCAATTGCAGGAGGGCCGTCCAGTAGGCCAGTCTTTCCACCATTTGCAGGATCAGCAGCGACCAGTAATTCCGGGTAAAAGGGATTTTCATCGGGGATCGGCCGCCTCTTCCCCGCCCTTATTTAATTCCATCGCCGCCCGGTGAATCTTACCGTTCATAAAGACTTCCGGAACGACTATGTCGCAGGTTAAATAACTGACCTTCACGCCTGCCTCGAGGAACATAGCGGCGACTTTTTTATACGATTCGATCCATTTGCCGTTCGTATTTTCGTCGTAGAAGTCCTGGCCGTTCTGGTGAATGAATACTTCGCTGATGCCGCATTGAATTATAGCGCGCGCGCAATCCGTGCAGGGAGTCCAGGGGATATATATTTTGCATCCCTTTAGCTGGGTGCCGCGCCGCGCCGCGTTATAAATTGCGTTGCGCTCGGCATGCTCCATCCAATAGTACTTTTCGCCGCCGTCCCGCGAAAGCCGCGAGCCTGCCCTATCGGGATCGATGCCTCGCGGTAGCGAATTGTAGCCGGTCGCCACGAGCACATTGTCCGAATCGACGATTACGCTGCCGACGTGCGTCGCCGGGTCCTTCGATCGCATTCCCACGAGGTAACACATTGTAATATATAGCTGGTGCCAGTCAGGTCTCTGCATATTGCTTCTGTTTTATTATTAGTTAATGATTTTTTATTATTAACAATAATTCAAAATTAACATTGTTTGCCGTCATAGGCAAACTCTTTATGCTATTATAGGGGGAATAATCCCCGGGAACGTAAATAGCAGGCCGTAAAACAAGATTATACGGAAGGAATCGTTTTTCATATTCGTTAAGAAAATATACTTTTTTGCTTTTTTCGAAGAGACTCCCCATGGAAGACACTACTCATGCGACAAAGCGCCGCTTAGAAGAAATTGAAAGCGAAATAAAGCTGCTTGCCGAGAGCCGCGACCGGCTAAGAAAACGTTGGAACAACGAAAAAGAGATAATCGCCGAATTAAGGCGGCTAAAGGAAGAGATCGAGCGCGTTAAGCTCGAGGCGGACAACTTAGAGCGCGCCGGCGACCTCTCGCGGGTAGCCGAATTGCGCTACGGCTCGCTGCACGAGCTAAACCGCAGGCTTCGCGAAGCGAACGCAAAGTTGGAAGAAATGCAGGAAAGCGGCAAGATGCTTAAGGAAGAAGTCGACGCAGAGGATATCGCCGAGGTCATCTCCAACCACACGGGCATACCGATCGCGAAGATGCTCGAAAGCGAGCGCTCGAAGCTGCTCCGAATGGAGGATAGGCTGACAAGGCGGGTTATCGGGCAGGAAGAAGCCGTAACCGCGGTATCGAACGCAATACGCCGCTCGCGCGCCGGGCTCGGCGACGCTAACAGGCCGATCGGTTCTTTCCTTTTCCTTGGAACGACGGGCGTCGGCAAGACGGAAATGGCGCGCGCGCTCGCGGAATTCCTATTTGACGACGAAAATTCAATCGTTCGCATAGATATGAGCGAATATATGGAGAAATTCTCCGTTTCCCGCCTGATAGGCGCCCCGCCCGGCTATGTCGGCTACGACGAGGGCGGGCAGCTTACCGAAGCCGTACGCCGCAAGCCCTATTCTGTCGTGCTATTAGACGAGATCGAGAAGGCTAACTCCGACGTCTTCAACGTGCTGCTCCAGGCGTTGGACGACGGCCGGCTGACGGACGGCAAGGGCCGCACCGTAAACTTTAAGAACACGATAATAATAATGACCTCGAACCTTGGGACGGAGCTTATACAAGCCCGTATGCAGGCTGCGCCCGAACCCTTGCGGGAAGAGGCTCTCGCCGCGCTGCGCCCGGAAATGCTCGAAGAGCTCCGGAAGCGGATGCGCCCGGAGTTCTTAAACAGAATCGACGAGATAGTAATATTCAAACCGCTGGGGGCGGAATCGATCCGCAAGATCGCGGAGCTTCAGCTGGATATAATCAAGAAGAAGGTCCACGCCGAAGGTTACTCGATCGAGTTTACGCCGGCGGCCATTAGTTGGCTCTCTAACCTAGGCTACGACCTCCAATACGGCGCGCGCCCCCTAAAGCGGGCCATCCAGAAGCATATAGTCGATCCCCTGGCTATGCGGCTGCTAGAGGCCGATTTCGCGCATGGCGATAAAATAATCGTCGACGCAAGGGAAGACGGAAAGTTCACCTTCGAACGGGATGATTCCTGATTTATGCCGGAGCAGCGTTAGCTCTTATGCAATTAAAAAAAGGCGGGCCTTTAGGAAAGGCCCGCCTTTTTCGTAAACGCTTTCGCGTTTTATTTCACTATTACCAGAGGTTGCGTCGCATTGAACCGTGCGCCTGAGATAACGACGAAGTAAACGCCGGAGCTCAAGTTCAGATTCGAAATGGCAAATTCGCGATTCGTTACGCCCATCGGGGAAGCGCCTTCGAAGAGAACGGCGATTTCGCGGCCGGTAGCGTCGAGAAGAGCTACGCGTACGTTTGATGCTTCAGCCAGTTCCCAACCGAGATTAGCGACATCGCCGTTAGCCGGGTTCGGAGTCGGGGCAAGGAGTCTGTTCGCGCCGGTAGCGACGTCATGAACGCCGACTACGCCGGTAGGCTTAACGGTAACTACGATAGGATCGCTTGTAACGGTTCCGCAGGGATTAGTAATTGTAGCAGTATAAGTTCCTGCATCAGTGTCCGTAGCGGAGGCGATGGTTAGCGTGCCATTCGTTTCGCCGGGGATTTCGACGTTATTCTTTAACCATTTAATCGTCGCATTGTCTTCCGAATCGTAAAGTATCGTCATAGAGAATTCCTTTCCTACGACGGCTTCGATATTATGCGGTTGACCGGTGATCACTGGCGCGGAGCCGACGGAGACGACTGCGACCTTAGTGCGGCGTACTATGTGCCCGGGTTCGACAGTGATCTCGAGGAAGTATTCGCCGGAACGCGTTTTCGCGACATTCGTCATGGCGAGATCTTTCGTGTCAACGCCGGAGACGCCGTTACCGTTAGCTAACGGGTAACCGTTGTAGTACCATTGGTACTTCGTCGAAGTCGCTTCGGAGGACACGTTTACAGTCGTGGAAATATTAACGTCTTCGTCCACGCAAACGCGCTTATTCTGCGGCTGCGAAATGATCGTTATCGTCGGAGCCTTAATCAGGGTTACGTGATCGGTCGTGTCGGAACCGCATTGCCCGGTGACTATTGCGAAGTAATAATCGCCCGTAGCGGTGTAGTCGCCGGCAGCGACGTTACGAATTGTCAAGCGGGGAGTTTGGCTTCCAAGGAACTTCGCGCCGTCGGTCAGTCGGGTGACGGTATTGCCTACCCGGCGGTACCATTGGTAATCGTCCTTGTAGTAAGGAGGAATAATGCCGCGGATATGAGCTTCGAATTCGACCTGGATCGTGTCCTTTAAGCCTGCGTAAAGTTGAGTAACGGGTTGTTTCGTAACTTCGGTCGGGTTAAGCGAATATACGGCTACTTCGTCCGTAAACACGCCTTCCTGCGCGTTTGCAGGGCCGTAAACCAAAGCTTTGTAAAGGCCTGCTTTCTCGTGGCGCATCGTGTCGAGGTTAAGTATTCTACCGGTTGCGCCGGGGATAGGCTTGCCGTCCTTATACCATTGGAAGAGAGCGTCAGCCCTGTTGGAGATTTCAGCCGTAACGGCGAGCACCTGGCCGCCGGCGCCTTCGCAGGAGATTAACTCTTGCGGTTGGCTCTGAATCTGAACCGAGAGGTTCATTATCGCATAGCCCATGTAGAAGTAATCGCGCGCGTCGCCGTAGAAGTCGGTCGCTTCAATCTCGTAGCGCAAGTCTTCGGGTAGATCCGCCAAAGGAGCGTTGAGTTGGTATGCGGGGTCGTAGATCTCTATAAGCATTTTGTTCTGGTTGTCGAAGAGCGTGGCTTGATTGACGGAGTTGTCGCCGCGAGCCGAGTTCCAGGTTGCTATCTTATTAAAGTTCTGGCCTGCGTACGTAGCGAAGAAAGGAGCGTTCGACCAGTAGTTATTATCGCGCGCGACGAGAGTTCCATTGGCGATAATTGCCGGGGCGCCGTTCGAGCCCTGGATGAACATATTGCGCTCGAGCCTATTAGAGCCGTCCGCTTCAATAGCGGCTTGCGTATTGGAGTTCGTATAAACTGAGTTGTAGAACACGTTCATCGCGTTGGAATTGATAAGTCTCATGCCGGCCATATTTTGGACGTATGAGATGTTGTCGGCGATGTAACCGTTGGAGTTAATAGTCGTAATGCCGGCCAATTGCGCGCCGGGGTAATCGGATACGACGCGGATCTCGTTACGATAGATCTTCGTGTTCGCGCCTACTACGTAGATGCCGTTTACATTGCGGCTATCGGTTACAACGTTGTTCTCAATAATCGCCCAATCGGAGTTCGTAGTATGGATGACGCGGATTGCAGCTTCGTCGGAAGCGCCCGAACCGCGAACGCCGCTTATCTTGTTGTTGCTGATCGTCGAGCCGTCGAATACCATAATACCGAATTTGGGAGCGCCGCCGGCCGTGCTTTCCATCGTGTTGCCCTGGATGACTACGTGCGATTGAGTCATCGGGGTGATGGGTCCGCCCTGGAAGATCATGTAATTAGCGGTGAAGTTCCTGAGCGTGTTGTTTGTAAAGTTAAACGTCGGCGTCATCATTTCCGAATTGCTAACCCAAACTGCGCTTGCGCCGTTCGTGAAGGAGCACTTGTTGAACGTAACGTTGTTCGAATTTGTGACGCGAACGATAGCGTACATCGGATCGGCCGGGGCAGCCGCAATACCCTGGAAAGCTACGTTTTCGAAAACTGCGTTTACGACTTTATCTAATTCAAGAGCCGTGCCGCGGGTTCCGTACTGCGCGCTGAAGGTCAAATTGCGGAATTCGAGATTAGAGATGTTCTGAAGCTTTAATGCGTAATTCGTCGTCGGATCCGATTCGAAATTAATGAACGCATCGGAAGCCTTGGCGCTGGTTCCAATAAATCTGAACTTCGTGCGATCACCGCCGAAATTTCCAAGCAAGGAAGCGCCGTTATAGCTGCCGGGAGCTACCATGAAGGTGAATTCGCCTTCGCCAAGTATGCCGGCCGCGTTGAGGTAATCGACCGCTTCTTTAAAGTTATTGAAGTGCGCGTTTGCGCCGCCGACCTTGAACGTATTAGCGAGCAACGACGGGGCGAGCAATCTATCCGGAGTTACGTTGTTCGTTAGATTTTCGTCGGTTCCAACGTTAGGATTAACCACGGTCGCGGAAACGATAGTCGGGGCGAGAGGTTGCTTTAATTTTACGTCTACTTGCCCGAGGAAGACTTCAACTTCTTGATTGTAAGGCACGAAGCCCGACCAATTCTTTTCAGTTTGAGCGACGCCGTCGACCTTCCACTGGATACGCATAGAATTAAGCGGACCTGCGCCCACGTTGCGAACCCGTACATAAACGTCCTGCAAGCCCGGCGAGAATTTGCCGTTGGGACGGGAAATATCGACCGCGTATGCGTCGAGCATTATTGGATTCGAGAAAAACGTATAGGAGTCGTTAGCCGGGTTGTAGTCTACGTAACCGACGCCGTTATTGTTCAAGTTCTTAACCGTGGCAGTAATCGCCGCGGAGGGATATGGGCCGTTGTCCGGGTAAGTCGCGCTAAAGTCGCCGAGGGGAACCGTAATTTCCGATCCCTGCGAAAGGGAGCCGGTCCAGGTTACAGGAGTTTGCGCGACGCCGTTAATAGACCAATCAACCTGGAAGCTGTTGATAGTCATCGGATCGTCCATGTTGGTGTTCTTCACCTTAACCGAGATCGGGTAAGTCTTGCCCGGGCTAAAGGAATTCCCAAGGCCGGTAATCCCGGTAACGGAAGCGTCCGGCTTAACGGGCGTGCCCTGGATAGAGATTTCGTCGACCAATATGCTGTTGCCGTAGTTGCTTATCCCAACGAAATAAACATATACGTTGCCGTAGGAGCGGAAGGAATTAGGTATAGTAAACGTATACTTATGCCATCCGGGGCTGGACTCAACGGGAGCGCTCTCGAAGTGATGTAGGATTGTGCCAAGCTTCGTGCCGCCGTTTGCAAGCGAGGTATCCGCGTCGACGTAAATCTCCACCTTATCGGTAGTAGTTTCGTTGTCCTCCGAGCGGTACATATAGAAGCTAACGGTATTGTTGGAAGTACCGGAAATGTTAATTGCAGGGGTTGCAATCTTCGCCATCGCGCCGTTATGAGCGTCCCAGCAATTAAAGTAAATCATGCCGGCGCCGGAATAAGGCGTAACGCTGGCGGGCTGTTCGTCGTCCCTGGTGATTGTCTTTCTTTCCCAAAGATAATTTTCAGTCGGATAGCTTGGTGGAACCGCGTAACGGATGTTGGTCCATCCGGCCGGCGGGAAAGCCGTACCGTCAAAGCCTTCATTTATATGAACTGTAGGGCTTTGCGAATACGCCTGGAGGCTAAAAGCTACCAACGCGGCAAAGGCCAGCGTCAATAGTTTCATTCGAGTCAGTATGCGCATTTTATTACTCCATAAATGGTTTATTAAATAACTTGGAATCTTTGCCGCATTAAAATAGCTCTACGCTATGTAGTAACAGAGCGGAACAGTTTTGGAAAACTATTCTATGCTATTAGTATAAATTACTTTAATTTTTGATAAAAGTCAAGATATTTTATATCATTTATATAAAAAAAATGCCGGGGGGACGCCCCGGCATGACTTTTTGTTCAGATTTCGCTTATTTTACTACTACAAACCTTTCTACAAATCTCGAGCCGCCGGACTCCATAACGATGATATAGCTTCCGGAGCCGAGCCTTGATACGTTTTGGCGTACAAATCGCTTTTCGCTTGCAGCCTCGGCTTCGAAACTCATTACTTCGCGGCCGCTCGTTTCGAGTATTTTAAAGGAGGCTCTCCCCGCTTTAGAGGAAACGAAGCCTATCTCCAGGATTTCCGAGACGGGATTCGGCGCCAGCGAAATAATTCCGTCACGCCCCAGGCCGTCGGAAGCGGAGTTAATTCCTTTAGGAGTTACGGTCACCATAACTTCGTCGGTGAATGTCGCGCCGCATTCGTTCGTTACTTCAGCCTTGTATTGGCCTTGATCCGTAGTTGCCGCCGAGGCGACGTAGTAGGTTTTGTCCGTAGCGGCGTCGATCTTCTGGCCGTCCTTGTACCATTGGTAAGTCGCCGGTTTATCGCTCGACGCTTCCGCCGTTAAAGCGAATTCCTTTTCCTCCTCCACGGTAACGGCCTGCGGCTGGGTAGTAATATTTGGCGCGTCGTGGAACTTCCAGCTTACAGGCTGGCTTTCCCAAACCTGGCCGCCGGGAAGCATCGTCACGCGCGTCTTCTGCGTTTGATTGTCCGCGCTCGTCGGATTTGCTATCGCGAAGCCCCATGTATAATTCTGCGGGGTCGTGGTCGAGAAGTCTATAGTTTCCTTGAAGCCGTACTTAGGATTATTTGGATTGTCCGTTATATGCTCGACGATTAACTGGCCGAACTTGCCGAAGTAGTTTAGGTCCACCTCCCATACGGCGGGCTCGGCGCCGGAGCAGCGATCTACTTCGTCGTTTTGCTTATTAAATACAATGCCGGGCTTTGGAACTAGGTTAATCGGCTTAGTGAAGACCTTTCCGCATTGTCCCTCGACCTCGAGCACGTAGCCCAGGCTACCGTAGTAGTAATCCTCGCCTTGAACGTTCTTGATAAAGAGCTTCGGAGTGTTCGCCCCGACGTACTTTTCGCCGTCGGCAAGCTTAATGTCGGGCGCGCCGGCCATTCTCTTATACCATTGATATCTCTGCTGGAAGAAAGGAGCCGTGATGCCCTTAATGTGGGCCTCGGCTTCGAGCGTCGCATTTTCTCCATAACCCGCCATTACTTCCTCGTCCTGGCGGACGATTGAAGTTTTCCCGAGCGTATAAACTACGAGGTCCTTAGTGTCCAACCCGGCGGCTACGTTGGCGGGGCCCCAAACGTGACAGCGGTAGACGCCCGTATTATCTTTCGTAAGAACAGGAATGCGATAAACGGATTTCGTTTCGCCCTGTATCGGGGCGCCGTCCTTGTACCATTGGAAGTAGGTTTCCGCGCCTCCAGTTACCTGGGCGACGACCTTCATTATTAAGTTCTTCGCCCCTTCGCATTCGAGCAAGTCCTTAGGCTGCTCTATAATTGCTATAGACAGGTTCATACCGTTCGCTCCGGCGTACCAGAAGCCGTCGCGCGGGTTGCCCAGGAAGTCAACTTTCTGTAAGTCGGCGTCTATGTCGGACGGCAATGCAAGAGGCGTTTTATAAACTATCTCGTCTATGTAGCGTCCGAGCCTTGTGCCGGATTCTTCGTTAAAAGTTATTTTCATGTCCGTCGAGGTAGGATCGTCGGTAAGTTTCTTCCAGCGGATCAGATCGTCCGGATTGGCGCCGTAGGAGTAGAAGTTGTTCTGAACGCCCGTGATTATGGTCGGGGCGGCGTAATTAAACGCATTACCCAAACCGCGGTTTACGAAAATATTTCTTGATAAGTTTGCGGACCCGCCGTTAACTTGAATGGCTTTGTTAGCGTTGCAACGTATATTAAAGGTGTTATATATATATGTGACCCCGTTGACTCCGTTGTTCAAAGCGCCGTTGATGTTGTTGCCGACGACAGTGTTGTCGGCTATATACCCGGTAGCGGCCGCAAGTTGAATGCCGTTCATCTCATCCGAGACTTTTGAGGCGTTGACGACTATCTCGTTATAAGCGGCGAGAATTTTTCCGCCTGCAAAATTAATACCCGCGCCGTAAATTCCGTCGGCCGAGCTTGAAAGCAATATCTTATTCTTCCGGATGTCGGCGTTCTGGCCTGTGACGTAGATGCCATTTACGTTTTCAAGGTTGTTAATTTCGTTATTATTTATCTCTGTTTTGCCGGCGTCGCCAGCCATAACTTTAATGCCGGCGTTGACGTCGCCCGGGGAGTGGACGGCGGCGAGGTTTTCAAGAGTATTATAGGTAATCTTCGCGCTGTGCCCGCGCACTTCGAAGGCCGTTCGCGCGCGATTCAACTTGTTGTTCATCACGGTGTTCTTCGTTATTTCGATCTTGTCGTTAGGAGTCGAGGAATTGGCCTCCAGCATAACCGCCTGGCGGGTAAAGCCGCTGAAGAGATTGTCCTTCACGACAATATCCACCGGCTGCGAAGAGGAATTGGATGCATATAGCTGATAGGAGCCGTTAATAAACTGATTCGCCTGAATTTCTATTTTAGAAGAATTCTCAAGAGCGACCATTGAGCAATTAGCGGTATAACCGGCTACTCCATTAAAGATATTCTTCGAGAGAGTAACGCCAGTAACGCCCGAGCCTACTATCATCGGCGAGCATCCGCCGCTGAGAAGCATCGGACGAAAATCTATGGAGCTGATATTGATGTTATACGCGTTGCTTAGCGCAATCGCGTATGGTTGGCCAGGGTCGGGGTCGGGCTGCCAAATAACGTCGTTCGAGTTGCCTGTCGCGGAGCGCAGGAAAATTCTATTAGCCGGATCGGTATTTTCAATTCTTACTTGATCGACGTACTTTCCCGGTTTGATATTAAATGTAACGTCCCCAGCGCCATAAATTCCGTTTGTGCTAACATAGGAGCCCATATCCTCAAGCATTTCGAAGTGCGAGGTCCTATCTCCGACCGTATACGTTCCCGGCACTAGCGCGGGAGCCATTTCGCGAGGCGTCGCGGCGTCGTTTTTAGTCCATTCGTCCGCCTTGCCGTTCGGGTCCTGGGTTTGCGCTTCTATCGTATAGGATCTCAGAGGCGTTTTAAATTGGAAATTGTAAGAGCCGATATTGAAGTCGGCGGTCTGATCTTTTAGTAGCGTGCCGAACCATGTTCTTGTCGTCTGCGCGACTCCGTCAACCGTCCATGGGATCTTAACGCTTGTCATCGGCTTTCGCGAGTAATTTTTTATCCGAACATAAACGTCCTGCGTACCCGGGCCAAATTTTGCGATTGGCGGGAGGATCTGAACGGCTCCTGCGTCATCCATAGCGGGAGACGTTTTGCCTGTTTTAGAGTCATTGCTTGGATCGTCGTCGCTCTCGCCGTCCGCCAATCCGTTCGCGTTAGTCACCCAAACCAGGAAATCAAACGGATCCCAAGGGCCGTTCGGACCAAAACTTAAGTTGTAATATCCAAGATTTATTTCCTCTGATTCGAGCGGAGTTAACTTCCCGTTCCAATATATAGAGGGCTGCTCCGCGCCGTTAACTGCCCAATGGATATTGGCCTCGGTTAGATCTACTTTTGAATTCGCATTTTTCAGAGTAGCTTTAATTATATACGAGCCCTCTACGTAAGGAGCCGGCGGAAATGTAATAGCCGTGATAGCCGCGTCCGGAACTTTGGGAGCAAATTCCGCGTCGAAGCTGAGCCATGCGCCGAAAGAATATTCGTTTTGAGTACATGCGGAAAATTCCAAGCTCGTTTCGTAATAGCAGTTAACGACCATAACGCGGTGAGTTCCCTTTTTGCCGCTTTCAGGAAAAGTTATATCGCCTCCCCCGGAAGCGCCGGTTATAAACTTGCCTGTTATATAATCGCCTTTTTCCTCAAATCCGCCGTCATCGTCCCAATCGACCCAGATCTTTACGGCTTGAGATGTAAATTCTAAATTGCACGACCACGCGTATTGGGAGCCCAGTAAAATCGTTGGCTTGGAGATATCCTGATAGCCCGGGCCTTCGCCGCCGGAGCCGCAGGATAAGCCCGTGATAGCGACAAGTTCGGTCGATCCTTCTTTGATCCAGAAGGAAGAGATGTAATCGTCGTAAAGACAGCCGTTGTCAAAAACAGGCGAGCAGTAGTCCGCCTTTGCCGGCTGAGGAGTGGCTCCCCAAATTATTGCGCTTAAAGCGGCAGCCGATAGGCAGAGCTTTATGGCGCGAATACGAGATTTAAAAATATTTAACATATGCCCCTCATATCTATAACGGTAAAGAATCTATTTCAAATAAATCTTCGCGTATTTTTTATTCGAGGGTTTTCGGGCATATTTGCTCAAAAGCCGTAAATTATTTCTCTTATCGCTATGTCCTTGTATTTGTGTTATTCGGTGATAATTTATATTGCTTTTTTCAATCTTAAATTAAACTAATTATTTATAAAAAGCAAACGCTTTTTTCACAATCTAT
The DNA here is from genome assembly GCA_050260015.1 of Chloroflexota bacterium. Taxonomy (GTDB): domain Bacteria; phylum Bacteroidota; class Ignavibacteria; order Kapaibacteriales; family UBA2268; genus JBLNBN01. The sequence continues at coordinate 22,941 of JBLNBN010000022.1, forward strand.
TCATATTTGATCTGTATGCGCATAAAAAATGCCGGAGGGCAGCCCCTCCGGCATTCATATTCTCTTTTCGAGAAATTTTGTTCGTTTCGGTTATTTAACGATAACGAATCTCTCGACGTAGCGCGCGCCGCCGATTTCCATTACGAGGAAATAGCTGCCGGAGGCGAGGCCGGTTAGATTCGGGCGAACGTAGCGTACCGCCGGTCCGCTCTCGGCCGTAAAGCTCGAGGTTTCACGTCCGCTCAGCTCGAGAACCTTAAACGTAGCCAAACCGGACTTAGCGGAAGCGTAACCGATTTCGATGGCTTCCGAAGCGGGGTTCGGGCTGATCGAGACGATGCCGACGCCGTTCGAGCCGTCGATAGCGCTCTTTATGCCTTTAGGCGTTACTGTGACTACCGCCGGTTGGGAGGTAGCGGAGTCGCAATCGTTCTTAATAATCGCTACATACGTTCCTTTATGCGTTTCAGCTGCGGAGGCCACGTATAGCGTTTTATTCGTTTCGTTGGCTATAGCTTCGCCATCCTTGTACCATTGGTAGAGCATTGGAGAATCGCTCGTCGCTTCTACAGTGAGCGCGAATTCTTTTTCTTCTTCCACCGTTACGTCCTGGGGTTGGGTAGAAATAGTCGGTCCGTCGTGGAACGTCCAGCTAACTTCGGGAGTCTCCCAAACCTGGCCGCTGGGGAGCATCGTTACGCGCGTCTTTTGGATTTGATTGTCCTTGCTCGACGTCGGGCCCTCGAGAGCGAAGCCCCAGGTATAATTCTGCGGCTGAGCAGTCGAGAAATCGATAGTTTCCTTGTAGCCGTACTTCGGATTCTGAGGATTATCCGTAATGTGTTCGATTATCACCTTGTCGAATTGGCCGAAGTAATCCAAGTCGACTTCCCATGCGACTGGCTGATCGCTAGCGCATTGGTCGATGTCGGCGTTTAGCTTATTAAACGTGATGCCCGGCTTGGGAACGAGGTTGATCGGCTTGGAAAATACCTTTCCGCATTGTCCTTCAACTTCGAGCACGTAGCCTAAGCTGCCGTCGTAATAATCCGCGCCCTGGATGTTCTTAATAAAGAGCTTCGGGGTGTTCGTACCGGTGAATTTGTCGCCGTCGGAAAGCTTAACGTCCGGAGCGCCCACGACCCTCTTGTACCATTGATATTTCTGCTGGAAGAAAGGAGCCGTGATGCCCTTTATGTGCGCTTCGACGCTGAGCGTTGCGTTTTCGCCGTAGCCGGCCATGATAGATTCGTCCTGGCGAACGATCGAGGTCTTGCCAAGCGTATAAACGACGAGGTCCTTAGTGTCCAGACCCTGCGCTACGTTTGCGGGACCGTAAACGTGGCAGCGGTAAATGCCGGTGTTTTCCTTCGTTAATACGGGGATGCGGTATACCGACTTCGTTTCGCCGGGTATAGGCTGTCCGTCTTTGTACCATTGGAAGGAAGTCTCTGCGCCGCCCGTTACCTGGGCTACGACTTTCATCATAAGGTTCGTCGAGCCTTCGCATTCGAGCAATTCTTTTGGTTGCTCGATGATGGCGATCGAGAGGTTCATACCGTTCGAGCCGGAGTACCAGTAAGCCGTGCGCTCGTTGCCTAAGAAGTCAAACTTCTGGAAATCGGCGTCGACGTCCGCCGGCAATGCAAGCGGCGTGTTGAATACGATTGCGTCGACGTAGCGGCCGAGCTTCGTGCCAGCTTCTTCGTTGAACGTTATTTTCAGGTTTACCGACGTTTGATCGTTAGTAAGGTCTTTCCAACGCGTAATATCGTTGGGAACGTCCGTGCCGATCGTGTAGAAGTTATTCTGTGAGCCGGCGATTACCGGGGAGGCTGAATAATCAAAAGCTTTGCCCTTGCCGCGGTTTACGAAAATATTTCTCGAAGCGTTAAGGGATCCGCCGTTGACGCTCAGTACTGCGTTGGCGTCGCTATTGAGGTTGAACGTGTTGTAAATGTAATTGATCCCGTTATTGGAGACGTTCATTGCGCCGGTAGCGTTGTTGCCGACAACCGCGTTATCCGCAATGTAACCAGATGCGTTGGACGCTTTAATGCCGCTCATAGCGTTACTCGAAGCCGCGGAGTTAACGACGATTTCGTTGTACGCCGCGCGAAGGTCGCCGCCGGCGTAGTTAATAGCCGCGCCGTTAATAGCGTCCGCGGAGCTGGACACCAATACCTTATTGTTGCGAATGACGGCTTTGGGGCCGGTTACGTAAATACCGTTTACGTTCTCTACGTTGTTTACTTCATTATTGGAGACAACGGTGGTTCCGGCGTCGAGCGCGGTTACCTTTATGCCCGCGTTAATATCGCCGGGCGAGTGAACTGCGGAGAGATTTTCAAGCGTGTTTTTCGTGATAGTAGCGCTGTGGCCGCGAACTTCGAACGCAGTGCGGGCGCGGTTCAATTTGTTGTTCATTACCGTGTTCTTCGAAATTTCCACCTTATCGGTAGGAGTCGAAGTAGTAGCTTCAAGCAATACGCCCTGACGGGTAAATCCGCTGAATAAGTTGTCCTTAACGAGTAGATTTACCGGTTGGCCGTCGGCTGCGTCCGCAACTGAAAGCTGGTATGAACCGTTCAGGAATTGGTTGCCCTGGACATCAACGTTTTTCGAGTTCGTAATGCTGACCAAAGCGAACTGCTGGGTGGAGCCGGCTACGCCGTTGAATATATTCTTATTCAATTTGAGGCCGTTTACCCCGCTGCCCGCGATAACGAATGCCGGGAAGCCGCTGGGCTCGACGTAACGGAAATTGATATCCGAAACGGTGATATTATTAGCGTTATTGAGCAAGATCGAATACGGCTGGCTCATCGTAGGAGTAGCCTGCCACGTAACGTCGGCGCTCGAACCTGTGGAGGAGCGTATAATTACGTTGTTAGCCGCTTCCGTGTTCTCTATCTTGATTCGCTCGTCGTAGACCCCGGGCTCGATATTGAACGTAACGCCGCCCGCGCCGACAACGCCGATCACGCTAACGTAATTCGCCATATCCGCCAGCTTCGCAAAGTGCGAATTCGGCTTGCCTACGGAATATGTTCCAGGCACGAGAGCCGGGGCTATATACCGATCGGGCGCGGAATTGTTCGAAGTCCATAAGTCGGCTTTGCCGTTGGCTTCGATAACCCATGTTTTGAACATGTTCGATTTAATCGGCTTCTCAAATTGGAAATCGAAAGTACCGAGCAAAGCCTCGGCAGTTTGATTTTGGCTTAACGTCCCGAACCAGGTCTTGGGAGTCTGCTCGACGCCGTCGATGCTCCAACCAATTTTAACGCTGGTAAGCGGCTTACGGGAGTAATTCTTCAAATTTACATAAATATCGTGAACGCCCGTTCCGAATTTGCCGGTAGGCTGGGAGATAGCCGTAATTCCGGCGTCGTCCATCGTAGGCGAGGCGTTGGAAGTCTTTACGTCGTTGTTCGGGTCCGCGTCGGGAGTTCCGTTTGGAGCGCCGTTAATGTTGGTCGCCCATACCCTAATGCTGAACGGATCCCATGGGCCGTCCGGGCCGAACGTGAGGTTGTAATTTCCTAAAGCAATGTCGGCCGTCTGATTTACGGAGAGCTTGCCGGACCAATTAACCGGTGGCTGTTCCACGCCGTTGACGGACCAATGGACGGTCGCGCTCTTCACGGAGCCCTTTGAGCCGGAATTTTTAAGCGTCGCCGAGATCGGGTATGTGCCTTCGGAATAGGGCTGCGTCGGGAGAGTGATCGCCGAAATTGAAGCGTCCGGTATTATAGGCGAAGTTCCCTGGATCAGGACCGCGTCCATATACATATTATTACCGTACTTGCTTATAGCCTTGAAATGTATGTATGCGGCTTCAATCAGGAACGAATCTGGAATGGTATAGGAATAGTTATACCACCCATTGGCGGAGACGGAAGGCGAAAAATTAATAGCGCGATTTACCCTGCCGAGTAATCGAGCCCCGTTTACGATGGACGTGTCGTCGTCCACGTATACGTCTATGCATTCGCCGTCGTAACCGCTGGTTTGGTAGCCGTTATCCCTGTACATATAGAAACTGACGGTATTTGATGCCATTGAGGAAAAGTCTATAGCGGGCGTCGTTAACCGGCAGGACGTGCCGCTCGACGCGCTGTAGGAATTATACCGGGCCATCGCGGAGCCGGCATACGGGCTGCAGGACGGCGAGCCGCCGGTCGTAACGCGGTTCCAAACCGTGGAGCTCGGCCCCGATTGAATTACGTTTTTCCATCCGGTCGGGGGGAAAGTCGTGCTTTCAAATCCCTCGTCGATGTACGTCGTGGTTTGCGAATACGCTAGCGGAGCCATCACAAAGAGAGCTATGATGATCCACCCTATTTTAAATCGAGTCAATAAACGCATAAATACCCTCATATATTGATAATTCTGAAAAGTAGTTTTATCCTTACTTGTTTGTCGCCATTGACGGTGGCGGCACGTAGTATTACTTGTTACAGATTTTACAAGCAAACGACTACGATGCATATTTAATTTACTTTAAATATTTATAATATGCAAATTTTTTTCAGATTCTATTATATGTATTAATTTCGGACGATTACAATCTATTATTTTTTGTTCATCCCCTACGGTTTTACTACTACAAACTTTTCGACATACGTTTCAGCGCCGCTTGACATCACAATTAAATAGGCCCCGGAGGCGAGACGGGATATATCGCGACGTACGCTTCCCCGGGCCGTTTCCGCTGAAAAGCTCATTACCTCGCGCCCCGAAGCCTCGAGTATCTTAAAGCGAGCCGGGCCGGCGTCGCCGCTACTGAATGTAATTTCGAGCGCGTCCGAAGCCGGGTTGGGGCCGAGGGAGAGAATGCCGGGACCCGCGGACTCGCCCTCCGCGCTCATTATTCCTTTCGGCTTGACCGTTATGTATACTACGTCGGAACCCAGGGGGCCGCATTTGCTGTATAGCTTAACCCAGTATTTGCCGGCGTCCTCGGCGCGGGCGGATTTGATGGTATAGGCAGTATCGGTCGCGCCGGGGATCTCCTCGCCTTTCCGGAACCACTGGTACGTGCAGGGCATGCCGGGCTTTTCCTGCTTCACGGTCAGGGTATGATCGCTCCCCTCGGCTACCTCGGCGCTCTGCGGCTGCCGCTCGATCGCCTGGTACCGGTAATAGAACGTAGTGTCCGTTCGGCTCTCGAAGACCTCCCCGCCCGGGTAGAACGTAAAGCGCGTCTTGCGTATGTACGGACGGTTCGTTTTTATAAGGGTATCGTCATAATGAAAGGCATCGGGCCACCAGATACCGAAAAAATCTTTGTATGATTTAATTAATTCGTACGGCAGTTTATCTAAGTCTCTATATGGGGGAGAAAATGCGCGATTCATTAAAAATGCGGTATCGCCCCAGAACTCTGGCGCGTTATTTATAAATTCTACTTTCGCGGAATCGAAAGAACCGTACACATCGGATTGAAAGAACCAAACGCAGGGGCCGTCGCCCCCTTTGTGGGGATCCAGTACCTCGCTAAGGCAACGCTCCCTTGCCGAGAGACTTTTGTAGAGGTCCGTATTGTAACGGAAATAGACCGCGACTTTTGGGCGGAGGTTAATAACCCGGGAGTCTACGTCCGCGCACTGCCCGCTGATACGGAGGAAGTAGCCGTACTCCTCAAGGTAGCATTCAAGACCGTCGACAGTTTTAATTTTGAGCGCGGGCGTGTTTACGCCGGAGTATTGCTTGTTGTTAACGAGCTTTAGGTCCGGCGCTCCGTATTGGCGACGATACCAGTGGTATTTAATCTCATGCGACTGATCGTCGATCCCCTGTAGTTCGGATTCGACTGAGAGAGTCGCGCCGCCGCCGTAGTCCGCTACAACTAACGTATCCTGCTTCGTTATTACTATCTTCCCGTACATTTTTAGGTCCGCCGAATCGGAGTACATCCCCGCGGGGAACGTCGTCGGCTCCCAAACGCGGCACTTATAGCCGCCGGCGCGGTCCGCAGTCAGAACGGGGATTATAAGAGTTTTGTCAGTTTCGCCGGCGAGCGGCGCGCCGTCCTTATACCACTGGAAGCGGGGCTTGGCGCCGGGGTCCGCGTAAACCTCGACCCTAAGCTTTAGGTCCTTTTCCCCTTCGCAGGCGATCATCGACACGGGATGCTCTATAATGTATACGGAAGGCGGGGGTATGACTTTTATTACGGCGGTGTCGGAGCAGATCGTGTCGCACTTGCTGCCCACCTCGACCCAGTATTTCCCCTCGTCGAAGTAGCCCGCGTTTTTTATCTTGAGTATTTTATCCTTCTGCCCGCGAAGCGGCGCGCCGTCGCGGTACCACTGGTAGGTCAATGGGAAATCGCACTTCGCCTCGACGGAGAGAGTAAAATTATTTCGCTCGAAGACGGTTTGGCTGCGCGGCTGCTTCGTTATCTCCTGCAGGTCGTGGAATATCCAGTCGGTCTTGACGCTTTCAAAAACCTCGCCATTTGGATAGAAAGTAATTTTAGTCTGATGAAATTGACTATGCTTACTTGTTGGAGTAAAAGAAAAAATTCCTGAACGCCAAAACATATGTATATCTCTTTTTAAAGCCTTTATTTGATTATATGTATAAGTCGATCGACGTATATTATCTCCTCCCCACTCTTCAAGAGGAGAATGTAGATGCTCTACTACAATAGAATCAAATACTCCTATTATTTTCGCATAGAAACCGTAGCTCCACCACCTTTGATCAGGATGATGTATTTCACATTCCCAAAAAGGACAATCGCTAACTAAGGGGGGATAATCCCATTTAAATTTTACTCCCACTTTCGGACTGACATGCACTAAATCGGAGTATACCTTTCCGCACTGCCCGTCGACCTCGCAATAGTAGCCCTCGTTCTCGATATAGAATTCGTCGCCGTCGACGCGCTTTATTACGAGTTGGGGCGTTTTCGAGCCGGAGTACTGGTCGTTGTCCATTACTTTCTCGTCCCGCTTGCCCTCGACGCGCCGCCACCACTGGTAGCCCTGCTGGAAGAACGGCGCCGAATAGCCTTTCGTATGCGCCTCCACGGTTAGAATCGCCTCCTTGCCGAAGGGAACTACGACGAGCGTGTCCTGGCGGACGATCGACGTCTTTCCGAGCTGGTAGACCACGGCGTCGCGCGTCTCGACGCTTTCTAATGGATTTGAAGCGTCCCATACCCGGCAGCGGTATATACCATTGTAGGTCGCGTTCATCTCGGGTATTTTGTAAGAGGATTTAGTTTCGCCCTCGAGAGCTTTCCCGTCCTTGTACCACTGGTAGCGAGCGACGACGCCCTCGGCGGTCTTCGCCAGCACGCGCAGCTTCAGGTTCTTCGCGCCCTCGCATTCGAGGAGCTCCTTGGGCTGCTCGATAATCTCGATTCCGGCTGAATACGCTTTTGCGCCCGCTGCTAAAAATAGAAGCGTTATAAGAAATAAAAACGGCGCGCGGGAGCAAGCGCGCTTGGAAATTGTCCCCATCGATTTCATTGCATACCCTTTGTTTTATATAATTTACATTCGTTTTTACTGAATTATAATAAATTTCTCGATGTACCTCTCGCCGCCGGATTCCATTACAAGCCAATACGCTCCCGAAGCGAGCGCGGAAATATCCCGCCGGACGCGCCCTTCGCACGCTTCGGCGGTAAAGCTCATCACCTCGCGGCCGCTCGCTTCGAGTATTTTAAACGTCGACTCGCGCTCCGGCGAATTAAACTTGATATCTAAGTATTCCGAAGCGGGATTTGGGCTTGCAGATAGTATCCCGTACGACTGCGAAATGTCGCGCGTTCCGGCTTTACCCTTCGGTTTAATCGTGATTATCGACGTGTCCGGGCGAACTGTATCGCACGGAGAGACATGGATAAGATCGGAATATCTTTTCCCGCATTCGTCTTGAATTTCAAGATAATAACCGTCGCCGTCGACTAAATACTCGTTTGAATCGACAGTTTTAATAGTCAGTTTCGTAGTATTTGTCCCGCTGTAACGCTCTCCGTCAATAACCTTTATGTCTTCATAACCGGTCTGTTTCCTGAACCATTGGTATTCAACCTGATAAGTTGAATCCGTCGGACCTGTTAATTGTGTTTCGACGCTAAGCGTTCCGCTCCCGCCATATTTAAAGATCATCATCGAATCCTGCCTGGTAATTTCCATCTTGGGATACATCGCGACTTCCACCTCTTCCGAGTATACGCCTTCAAGAAAGGTATATGGGTCCCAGACGTGGCATTTATATTTTCCCAACACATCCGGCGTCAAAACCGGTATCTTCAATATTGAATTCTCCTCTCCTATGAGCCTCGTGCCGTCCTTATACCACAGGTAACGAACTATGTCGCTCATCTCGTTTTCGGCGGATACCGAAAGCGTCAGATCGGCAGCTCCCTCGCATGCTTTAATACTCTTGGGCTGCTTCGTAATTTTAATGGTCGGCCAGGGCTTAATCCGGATTATAGCCGTATCCGAGCGCATGGTGTCGCATACATGGCCAATTTCGACCCAATAAGCCCCTTCGTCTATGTAGCACCCCTTCTTAATAGTTAGCTTATTCTTCTTTTCCCTGTACAAAGTATCGCCGTTGTGAAACCACTGGTAAGTAAGACGATATATACTTTTCGCCTCGACCGATAAAGTGAAATTTTCAAGTTCGTAAACCGTTTGGCTCTTAGGCTGCTTCGTAATTACCGGTCCGTCGTAGAATATCCAGGTATACCCCTCGCTTTCCTGAACTTCGCCCCCCGGGAAAAAAGTAACCCGGGTATAATTTCTTTGGCTATGTTTACTTGTAGGTCTATTGGAAAATACAAGCGAACTGTCATAATACGAAATTGTATCATTCCGTTTTTTAAGAAAGGCTTTGCTAAAAACGCGTTTATAAGGCGTCCAGTAATCCGTCGCCCCTTCCGAGACGCAAACGTGCTCAATTTGCACGGAATCATAATCGCCCATTATTTTGCAGGTAATTTGATAATTCCAGTACTTCCCTTTCCTTTTTTTATCGTAAAGATATTTTGGGCAACCCTCGTATACAAACGGATAGATAAACCCGGTAGAGAATTCGTCGGTAAACTTAACGCCTAAGTTCGGCATTACGCGAATTAACTTCGAATAGACCTTTCCGCATTGCCCGCGAACTTCGAGATAATAACCTTCAAAGTTGGAGCAACACAAGTCGCCTTCCACGCGGCTAATATGTAATTGGGGAGATTTCGTACCGGAGTACCGTTCGCCGTCCTCCAACTTTACGTCGCGGCGGCCCTCGACGCGCCGCCACCACTGGTAGCCCTGCTGGAAGAACGGCGCCGAATAGCCCTTGGTATGCGTTTCAACTTTCAGAACCGCGGTTTTACCGAATGGAACTTTAACGAGAGTGTCCTGGCTTAAGATTGCAGTTTTCGCGAGCGTATAGACGGCGACTTCCCGCGAATAGAGATTTTCCGAAGACGTCCAAATACGGCAGCGGTATATGCCGTTGTAATTCGAATTCATCTTGGGTATTTTGTAGTAAGATTTCGTGGCGCCGGGAATGGGATTTCCGTCCCTGTACCACTGGTATTGAACCGCAGTCCCCTCGGGAACTTTAACAAGGACGCGCAGCTTTAGGTTCTTCGCGCCCTCGCATTCGAGGAGCTCCTTGGGCTGCTCGATTATTTCAATTGCGGCGGAATAGGCATTCGCGCCGGCGGATAAAAATAGAAGTGTAAATAGAAACAAAACCGGCGCGCGGAAAATAACGCGCGCGCAATACGTGTCGCAAGTAATCATAACGCCCCTCGATAAAACGCATAAAATTTATATATAAGACAATAGCTTTCAATTTTCCGGGGTCTATAGGGCTAAGCCGCTCCGTAAGCCGATTCTGCAATTCAATAAAATTTTTGGAAGCCTAACTAATTTTAATCCTGAAATATAGTAAGCTTACTATAAAAATAAATTAAATGAAATTATTAATATATCCAAATATTTTTTTGCATTAACCGTAAACTACTCCGCAATTATTAACGTTTTCTTAGTTTCTTTCCCCATAGTTTTTTTATTGCGGCAAAGGCGCTTAGTTTTGTAGTTTAAAAATAAACGCTTTAATCAATCCAGATATTAATTCATACAGATAACAGGCGGAAAAAGCAATGTCTCAACCGAAGAAAATCGGAGTAATCACGAGCGGCGGCGATTGCGGCGGTCTAAACGCGGTAATCATCGGCGCGGCTCGAATGGGTTACAATTTAGGTATCGAAGTGTGCCTTATACCGAACGGGTACGCAGGCCTTTATAATTTAATAAATCTCGAGCCGGTAATTATCGACATAGTGCGCGCCGATAAGATCCATTCCGGCGTAGCGGGCTCGGAGGCCGGGCACTCCCGCGTTAAGATCAGCAAAATCCAGGATCCTGACAAGTACACCCGCATCAAGGCCGGTCTCGCCAAGCACAACATCGACGGCCTCATCATCGCCGGCGGCGACGACACCGGCTCGGTCGTGGTGGACCTCGTCAGCAACGGCATCCGCTGCGTGCACGTCCCGAAGACGATGGACCTCGACCTGCAGACCTACTCCGTCGGCGGCGACTCGACAATCAACCGCATTGCGAAGTTCACCGACGAGCTCCGCACGACGGGCCTAACGCACAACCGCGCGCTTATAATCGAAGTCTTCGGACGCTACGCCGGCCATACCGCCTTCCGCGGCGGCATCGGCGCGGACGCGGACGCGATACTTATCCCGGAAGTAAACGCCGACTATGAAATCCTCTACAATCACTTTAAGAAAGTTTACATCCAACGCCTGCTCTCGAGCGATATTAAGGGCACGACCTACATAATCGTAGCCGCCGAAGGCGTTAAGAACAAGGAAGGCAAGCACTTCTCCGACGACATGAGCGGGCAGGACTCCTTCGGGCACGTGCGCCTCTCCGGCGTCGGGCAATATATACGCCAGCAGCTCGAATTCTACATGAAGCAGGACCGCGATTGGGAATTTATACTGAAGCGCGAGGGCATTTACGTGGACGGCATCTACCAGTTCCCGGAGATCAGGGAAGTACAGCTCGGGCACCTCGTTCGCGCGGGCGGCACGAGCGCCTACGACGTTACGTTCGGCAAGCAGGCGGGCGGGGCGGCGGTTATGCTGCTGAAGAACGAGGTCTTCGGCGTGACCGTAGTGGGCGTCGAAGCCGACGAAATTTCCTATATCCCGACGAAGGAAGCCATAAAGCAACGCTACGTCGACGTCGACGAGATCGCATTTTACGAGAACATGGGCGTTTGCTTCGGCAGAACTCCTACGCCGTACAACGCTAAATTTAAAGAGCATGAAGGAAAGATCCACAGATACATGTAACCTCGAAGCGGGGCCGGCGGCGGCGGTCGCCGGTCTCTCGCTCGAGAGCTTCGACTACGACCTGCCTGAAGACCTTATCGCAAAGTATCCGCTCGAGCGGCGCGACGAAAGCCGCTTGCTCGTCGCCCGGCGCAGTGGCGGGGAAATAATTGATTCGGTATTTAATCGTATCGGGGAGAGCCTTCCCGCGGACGCCTTTATTGTCTTGAACTCCACAAAGGTTATCGCGGCGCGCATACCCGCGCTAAAGCCCACGGGCGGGCGGGCGGAAATACTCTGCGTGGCGCCGGTCGAACCCTCCCGCGATCCGCAAGTCGCCATGAAGGCGCGCGTCGCGGCGCGCTGGGAGTGCATCCTCGGGGGACGCGCCATTCGCGAAGGCATGACTCTAATTGCGGAAGCGAACGCCGATTTTAAGGCTACGGTTATTATAAAGCGCGACGCGGAGTCCGTGATAGAATTCCATTGGGACGAGGGCCGGACGTTCGCCGAAGAGCTTGAAAGCTTGGGCAAGATACCGCTCCCGCCCTACATTAAGCGCGAGGTCGAGGAGAGCGACAAGGAACGCTACCAAACCGTCTACGCGCGGCTCGAGGGCTCGGTGGCGGCGCCGACGGCCGGATTGCATTTTACCAAGGAATTAATTGAAAAGCTGGAACGGGAGGGACATTCCTTCGGCGAGGTCGCGCTTCACGTCGGCCCGGGCACGTTCCAACCGGTCGGCGAGGGCGGCATAGCCAAGCACGCCATGCACTGCGAGCAGTTCTTCGTTAGGCTGGATTTCCTGAAGGAACTGCGGGATAGCATATCGCAGGGCAAGCCCGTTATAGCGGCAGGCACTACGAGCGTTCGCACGCTGGAGTCTCTTCCTCTGCTCGCGGAAAATATACTCTCGTTCGGCGAAGCGAAGCCCGTCGAACAGTGGCAGGCGTACGCGGAGGGCGAAAGGCTCGGCGCGGTGAGCGCGCTTGGAATTTTAATAGATTATTGCGAACGGAATTCAATCGATTCGCTCGAGGCGGAAACTTCGTTGCTTATCCTTCCCGGGTTTAAGTTTAAGATGATTAGCGGCATGATAACGAACTTCCACCTGCCGAAGAGCACTTTATTGCTGCTCGTCTCGGCGTTTCTCGGCGGCGAGCGCTGGCGCGAACTCTACGCTCACGCTATCGAAGCGCGCTACCGGTTCCTGAGCTTCGGCGACGCCTCGGCGCTTTTATAAGTTTACAATTACGACGCTTCAAAAAGAAAACGCCTTCGCCCGATAAGAGCGAAGGCGTTTATAATTTAATCAACAAAGATTAGTTGAATTTGATAGAGCGAACGGCTTTCTCGAATACGGGAAGGTAATCGGATTCTTCGCCGGTAAACCAGTGCATGGTAATTCTATATATCTTGTCGCCCTTCTTTGCGAAGTACATACGTCCGCGGACCGTGCCGGTCGGCTGGTAGCTGAACATGTATGCGTCCACCCCGCCGAGCTTGGTCGAGGAAACGGCTTTGCCGGCCGCGTTTTGGTCGGCGACTTTCTTAACGTCGGCTGTCTTGGAGCCGTCGAGCACGTCGACGATAATGCTGCAGTCCGCGCGGCGTTCGCCGATAAATTGCTTGGATTCGATAACACCCTTCGTCGGGCCGCGCTGAGCGGAGAAGTTCTCGGGGATGGAGATCGAGTAGCCGGAGCCGGATTTAGCGACGAGAGTCGAGGACGGAGGCTCGGCCGCTACCGCGGTGTCCTTCGGGGCGCCGCCTGCGGGAGTCGTGGCAAGCTTGAATGATTTTGCTATTTCCGCGAAGCTGTCGGAGTATTTATCCCAAAGATTGTCGAAAGCTTCCATTACTAAAACGGTCGCGGTTTTGTTGTCTTTGGTAGCCATAAAGAGTTCGCCCTTAAATTGGCCGCCTTCGAGGTCGAAAGCGTAGGAAAGCTTCTTGCCCTGGACGCCGTCTATCGTCACGTTGGAGGTCGAGTAGAGATCCTCGCTGAATACTTTGGCTTCCTTCAGCATAGCGTCTATCGTCGCGCCGGAATCCATCGGGAGTACGTAAACGTCGATTTTCGCGCCGGGAAATCCTTCCGTGTCGTATCTATTGAAACGAGTGCGAGCCTGCGCGGAGTTAAACACCGAGAGGCGTTCCCCGGTCTTTTTCGTTACGGACCAGTTTTCCGGATATTTAATTGAAAACTTGTAGACCTGGTCCTCGTAGGATACGAGGTTCTTAATCTCGACGGCTTCCCCGCTCTTTTTGCCGCAGCCAAAAACGAGCGCGACCAATAAAAGCGGTAAGAGCGGCAAGTAATTTTTCTTCATGCTTGTCCCCTGTGCAATTTTAATTAGATTATAAAAAGTATTAAAATTCTGAAGGTAAAAATACAAAAAAGCTTGCTTACGGCAAGCGGAATTTTGCAACCGTGCGGATTAAGATTATTTCACAAGCGCTCGCGGGGCTGGTCGATTACGGTTTAATGAATAAAGCCCCCTCCAACACCCAAACGCGCATACCGCGGATCTGGTTGTCCGTGCCGCGATAGAGATTCGGCAGTTGCGGATGCGGTAGCCTGGCTTCAATTATCTGGTTCAGCAGGCTGCCGTCGGCATTCCCCGGGATAACGAGTCCGGGCGTCATGAATATCGCATTGTAAGTCGAGAGATCTATCCCTCCCTGCTTGCTGATTTGATCGTGGCAACCGCCCCAGGCGCACGTCTGGTTCAAATACCTTTCCACGAGGAGCGAATAGTATACGCCGGTCTCGGGAAAGACCAGGTCGTCGGTGTTCGGCCGGGTCGAGCTGCTGCAGGAAAGGCCGAAAATAATTACAAATAAAGCAGGCAAAAATTTAAGCGCTTTTCTCATTTCTGGTCCCAAATATTTCACAAAACTCCTCCCCCGATCATAAGCCGGATAACGCCAACGACCGCGGCCAGCCCATTCATCCCGAGAGCGGCGGCGATTAAACCGCGGGGCTGGTCCTTACGGCTAACGTAAAGATACAAAGAAAGTATTAATCCTATGAACGCCAGCGGAAGATTAAGCCAATTAAACCAACCAAAGCAGGGAATTATCCCGACGAACATTCCCAGGAGCGAGATCACTCCCAAGAGCAATGCAGTGAAAACCATGGTTATTCTCCTTTATTTTTTGATCGATAATCATTATATTTCATCTTCGTTTTTCTAACGGCATAGATCCCGGAAGCGATTGTATTGATCGAAAAGGCGATCAATACGTATGGGCTTGCGGCGTTCTCGCGCTTGGCGCCGGCAATGTCCCCCGCGGCCGCTTTGTAGAAAGCCGTAGTCATGCCGCAAGCGGGGCAGGTTTCGCCTCGAAGCTTCGCCTCGCAGCGCGGCAGCGCTTTCCACGTTTCGGCCGGAGCCGCGAAGGCAGCCGCAAGCGCCGCGAATATAGCGATCGAGAACAGCGCCCAACCGGTTACGAGAGCTCTTTTAAATTCTTCCATCCGCCAAGGCCCCGCTAACGTAATTAAAAATTAACCTACTACCCGGCGCGCCCAGCCTGCGCGCATTACTCTCCGCTCTCTCTTCACAATAAAAGAATTAGCTTTAATTCTATTGTATTTATTTATGCTAAGTATTTTTACTTAAACCGGAGCAAATTAATTGGATAATAAGAATAATAGCGGCGGACACGACTACGACCAGGAACATTTGCACGAACATTCTCACGATCATGGGCATGGGCATGTTCATGATAAAAAGGGCGGACACGCCCACGGCGGCTTGCTCCATAGTCACGGTCGCGCGCATAGCATCGGGGGCGAAGAGAGCGGCGGCGGAAAGCTTGCCGTCGCGGCCGTAATTAATTCGGCTTTCGCCGCGCTCGAGTTCTTCGGGGGAGCGATCTCGGGATCCCTGGCCCTGATGTCCGACGCGACGCATAACGCCGGGGACGCGGCCTCGCTGATAGCGGCGTATTTCGCGTCGAAGATATCTAAACGCAGCTCGAACGAGCAAAAGACGTTCGGTTGGCGCCGCGCGGAGATACTAACCGCCCTTTTGAACGCCGCCGCGCTTTTGGCTATTTGCGCGCTCATCGTGCGGGAAGCAATCGTAAGGCTATACTCGAACGACGCGACGATAGACCTCGGGATAATGTTTTGGGTGGCCCTCGCCGGGCTGGGAGCTAATTTGTTCTCCGTCTTAATCTTAAGGCATTCGCACGGGCTAAACGAACGCGTCGCGGTTCTGCACCTTATCGGCGACACGCTCAGCTCCGTAGCGGTAGTTGTCGGCGCCGTAATAATGTATTATACGGGCGTCCGCTGGTTCGACGCAGCTATCTCGCTAATTATCGCGCTTTATATCGCTTATGAATCCTGGAAAGCCCTGAAGATAACGGCTGATATTTTAATGCAGGCCGCGCCGAAAGGGATCGACCTGGCGGACATCGAGAGAGAAATGCTTAAGGAAACGGCCATACATAATATTCATCACGTGCACTTTTGGCAGCTTACCGAGACCCGCTACCACTTCGAATGCCATATCGACTTGCGCGAGGATATCCCCGTCAGCGAAACGTGCGAAATCTCCGCCCGGCTTGAGCTCGCGCTCCGTGAAAGATTCGGCATAACCCATTTTACTTTCCAGTGGGAAACCGATAATTGCATGAATAAGAGCATTATAGCCGGTCGCAAGCAGTAATCGTTAAAAAAGCGCTTGCAGGATTTCGGAATTTTCCTTAATTTTGTGGACGTAATCAAGCCAATTTAGCTCAGCTGGTAGAGCAGCTCATTCGTAATGAGCAGGTCGCGGGTTCGAGTCCCACAATTGGCTCGGAAATTAAAAAGCCTCGTAGCTTATATGCTGCGAGGCTTTGTCTTAGGATCATTTTTCGCTTTTAGAAGTCCTTACCTCTAAGAAAGCCATTTCCTTTATAAACCAATAACGGACGCTTTTATGAAAAAAGTCCTTCTCTGCTATGCGTTAGCGGCTTTCGCCGCATTTGTCGGCTGCTCCGACGCCTCTACTTCAGGTCCTGTAATTAACCCTCCAAAAACTTATTCCGGCGACAGCGTTCACATCGAGCTTGGCATCCCGACCGACGCCAATCCAAGCGACGATTTCCTCATCTGGCGGCATCAGTTCGTCATCAGCTACAACCCTACGAAAGGAATACCCAACTGGGTAAGCTACAACCTCGACGAGAATTGGTACGGCGAGGAGCCGCGCTACGACGGTAATTTTATTTCGGACGTATCCCTACCGAGCGATTTCTACCGAGTCACGCACGACGACTACACCAATTCCGGCTACGACCGCGGCCACATGGTCCGAAGCGAGGAGCGCACCCGCAATCGCGAGGACAACAAGGCGACCTTCCTGCTGACGAACATCTGCCCCCAGACGCCGGACCTAAACCGCGGCTGCTGGCTCGACTTCGAATACTTCTGCGAGGATCTCTGCAAGAAGAATCACAAGGAATTGTTTATAATAACCGGGGTCGTTTCGCATTCAAATAAAACGCTTGGCGGCCTTGGGCATGTAGTCGTCCCGGATAGCTGCTTTAAGATCGTAGTCGCGCTGGAGAAAGGCCAGAGCGTCGCCTCCCTGACCGCTTTCACCCCAGTCTACGCAGTAGTTATGCCGAACGTATCGGGTATCCGTAAGGACGACTGGAAAAAGTACGCGACGACGATCGACAAGATCGAAGCTTTAACGGGTTACGATTTCCTTAATTGGGTAAAGGAAAGCCTTCAATCGAAGCTTGAAGCGCAAGTTTTTAAATCGTAGCTCAATCCCTTTTGAAATGCGGCATATCCCCGGGTATCTCGAGCGAAAGCTCGACGAGTCCAAGATACTCGCCGCTTTCTGAAAAGTACGGCGTTTGGTAGATCATCTTCCGGACGCCTTTTTTTTCGATCGTATAGCAGTTCAGGCTCTTTTGCTCGATTATCTCGTCGAGCTTTTGGCGGGAGTTTTCGCCGTGGCAGTCGTAAATGTTTTTCCCGACTAAGCCTTCTCGGCCGCCGTCGGAGGCGAACGTGGCGTCGGATTTGTCGTTCATGTAAACAATTTCGCCCGCGGCGTTGGTGACGGTCGCGGCGACGGGCATTTTAGCGGCCCATTCGAATACTTCTTTCATTAATTTCTCTCGGATATTTTAAGCGTTACTTACGGCCTGATGTATCTTTTTCAGCATAGCCATATTCTTTACGTTATGTACTCGTATAATATCGATCTTTTTGGTTAACAGCGCGGCATGCATGAGCGCAGTGGGCAAATCGCGTTCGAGCGGATTCGGCAGCGAGAACATCTTATCGAACATTGATTTGCGGGATATGCCGAGGAGCAAAGGTATGCCGAGCGCAAGGAATCGATCGTGGTTGCGCAGCAGCTCGAGGTTATGCTCGAGCGACTTGGCGAAACCGATCCCGACGTCGGCAATAATATTCTTAACTCCGAGCGCGCGCGCAAGCTCGATTCGCTCGGCGAGTTCGCTGTAGACGTCCTCGACTACGTTGTCGTACTTTGGGGAATTCTGCATCGTCCTGGGCGTGCCGCGCATGTGCATAAGCACGAGCGAAGCGCCGGTTTCCGCCGAGATCTCGGCGATGCGCGGATCGAACGCGAGCCCGCTGACGTCGTTAATGATCCTGGCGCCTGCGCCGACTGCGGCCTTAGCGACCTGGAATTTCGTGGTGTCTACGGAAATGGTTAGATTGGGGTAGCGTTTGCCGAGTTCGGTAATAATGGGAATAACGCGGATCAACTCCTCCTGCACCCCAACTTCCTCGGCGCCGGGACGCGTGCTCTCTCCGCCAATGTCGATAATATCGGCGCCCTCTTCGACTAGCTTATCCGCGTGGCGCAAAGCGACTTCCCGACCAAAATGCTTGCCTCCGTCGGAGAAGGAGTCCGGAGTAATGTTAAGGATTCCCATTATCTTCGGAAACTGCATAGCGGATGCCCTTTATATTTAATCGAATCGGAGCGCAGGGCTTTTGCCCCGGCTCCGAATGCGAAATATTTTTGGAATTAAACCTACTATTAGGTAATGTCTTGAGCGACGAATGGCAGCAGAGCTAAATGGCGGGCGTACTTAATTGCGGACGCGATCTGTCTCTGTTGGTAAGCCGTGACTCCGGTGATCCTGCGGGGCAGAATCTTACCTTGGTCGTTTGTAAAACGGGTCAGGAACTTTCCGTCGAGGTAATCGATAGTTTTCGAATCCTTGAGCGGATTAACTTTCTTTTTTCCCGTTTTTTTATTCGGACGGAACGTTCCGCCGGTTTGCATCGGGTGTACGGCATTGCTGTAAGCCATTACTTCGTCCTCCTGGATTGCATTATTTGCTGAGCTTTCTCAAAGCGTTTATTGAATCTGTCGACGCGGCCGGCGGTATCGATTAAGACCTGCTTGCCGGTGAAAAACGGGTGCGATTTCGAATCGATTTCGAGCACCATACGGTCGTTCTTGTAGCAAGAGCGGGTCTGGAACGTCGTGCCGTCCGTCATTACTACGTCAACCGTTCTGTAGTACGGGTGGATTCCCTTCTTCATTGTATCGTTTTACCTTATCTGTTAATATCAACTTTTTCTACTTGGGCTATATCGTCGAGCTTTACGAATTGCTCGAGAAAGCGGGTCGTGCCGTCATCGCTGCGGTAACCTTTTATTACCTTTACCATGACTTTCTCTTCTTGTTTTTTCTTCTTCAGCTTATCGCCGAACGTTTGGGTTTTAGCCATTTTCCGCTCTTCCGATTAGATTACAAAATTTAGGATTACAAAATTAAAATATTTTTTGGATTTTCCAAAACAATTATTCTATTTCCCGTTTAAAAGGAAGTCCTTAGCCCGTTCGATCGCCTCGTCGCGGCCTTCAATTAAGTCCTTCGCGCTTGTCTCCACCGCGACGTCGGGCCTGACGGGGCGTCCGAAGAGGCTCTCGCCGCGGTCGGAGTATCCCTGCACGACGGAGGTAGTAAAGAATAATCCCCCGGGAAGGCGCGTCGCAAAAACGTCCCCCATGCCGCCGGCGGTTTCGGAGCCGATTATTTTCGCGATCGAGCGCTCCCTCGCAAGCCACAGTATAGCCTCGGAGTAGCCTAACGAACGCTCGGAGGCCAGGAATACCCGGGGCGTCTCCTTGAGAGCCTTTAAGGGGTTTATAGAGGCCTTTATCGTATTGTATGAGCCGGGGCCGCCAGGACGCGTAAAGATCGGCATTTTCCAGGAGACGGACGCCATCGTGCTATCGGTAAAATATCCCAGGAAATGCTCGCTCATTGAAGTCGAGCCGCGCGCGTCGAAGATAACGCCTTTAGCGCCCACAAGCCTCGGGGCGAATTTCTTAAGCTCGGCGTCCGTGGCGACCGTCATGTCGACGTAATAGATCCCGCCGCCTATATCGGAGAAGCTCTCGGGGCGAGCCAAACCAAAGTCCGCGGGCACGTACGTTCTTTTTAAGGCAACGCTCTTCGTTCCTTTATCCGATTTAGCTTTTACCTGTATTTCGCTGCCCTCGACGCCCGAGCGAACCAGGAACAGCGCGCGCGTCAGGTTCCAATTCTTTGAGCCGGCGAACCTGGCGGAATAGTCCTTTAGAACGTCCGCCGAAGCTTTTCCGTCGATCTCCGTTACTTCGTCTCCCGCCGTCAAGCCGGATTCCTTGGAGGCCGAGGTTATAATTATTTTTCCTTTTTCCAAAGTCCAATCGAACGGCGGCAGGAATTCAATGCTGAGCGAGGAACTCCAAACCCGGGATTCCGCGTCGCCGAAGTAAGCGACGAGCCTGCGCAACGTTTCGAGGAATTCGCGTTCGGAATCGCTTTCGGCAGCCGACCGGAGCGCAGCGGTTAGCGCGGCGTTGAGTTCCTTGTCGCGCAAGCCCGTTACGTTGAAATGCCGCAAAATGTTCCACGCGAGGATCGAAATCGCCAGCCGGGAATTTCTGTCGGACATGTGGTAGATAGCCCCGCCGGCGGGAAGCGGCTTAGTCGCGTGCGGCAGCGTCCCCGCGCTGTCGGCGTAAAGCGTAAGGGGGAAGCTAAGCTCGTAATCGCCCGAGACGCGCTCCGAATAACGCTCGCCGGGTTCGGGCAATCGGATCCTGCCCGACGTGTCGGATTCGAACGTCAGCATATTCCCCTCCGTGCCCATATCCGATTTTGCTAGCTTCGGCGCGTAACCGGCCTCGCGCACCGTACCGGGAACAACCCAGCCGCGGCTTAATTCGCTACGCTCGCCTTCCTCGAAGCCCGGATTGGAAATTTCTATGGATATCAAGCTTTTTCCGTCGACTAATTCCAGCCGCGCGTCGTCGAATTTTCCCTTTCCCTCGCCGATAAACACAAGCCCGAGCCTGAGTATGGTCGCGTCCTCCGGGATATCTCCCTCGAGGAAAATTCTCTCCGGCTTGCCGCTTTTATCCGGTTTATTCTCCTGGCGCAGCATAAAGGCGACGCGGCCTTCCTCGCGGTCGCAACGCATCCAGATCTCGGAGTGAGAACCGGGCTGAGCGGCGTCGGAGTTCGCCAGGGCTGAAAATCTTACTTTTTTCCCGCGCAAAGGCTTTGCGTCAATATTTTGAATAGCCGCCGCCTCGCGTTTACGTTGTGATTCAAACACGTTTACCGTGTCGCTATTGACTAATTCGCTCGGGTTCGAAGTGCCAATCCCGTTATGCACGTATGCGATGGCAAGATTCTTTAACGCGTCCGCAGGAGCAACCTCGTTCGGTTCGGCTTTCATCCTGGCGCGGGCAAACTTCGCCGAGGGCGCGACTGGAGCGAAAACGCTTTGCAGGGTATCTATAAACGCCTCCCCGTCGCCGGCGGAAACGACCGAGCGCACCCCGCGCAGCGCGAGCGACTCCCAATCCGCGGCGAGCGCTTCGCTCGTCGGGTGGAAGTACCGCAGGTCTCCGTAAACTTTCGCAAACGCGGCCAGGCGCTCCAATTCTTTGTCGGTTAGCCTGGAGGCGGGGGTAGGCTGCACGTCCGGTTCGGGGGCGACAATGCTTATCTCGTCGATCCATACGACGGCGCGCTCGTTCGTAGCGATACCAAAGCTGACCGATTCCGCTTCCGCAGGTATTTCCAGATCCGCTTCGGCCATCTGCCAATCGGTTGACGCTACTTTTACGACGGCCATTACGTCGGCGTCGCCCTTGTAGGAGCGGGGCATGGTAAGCGTAACGTAAAAGAAGGAGTCGGCCGTGTCGCCCGTCGAGGAGCGGACCGCCGCCCGCGCCTTAAAGCTGCGCCCGCGGTACGGGGTCGCGTCGAGCGTCATCGAGGCTGCGGCGTAGCCTATCGAATCGGTTTGGAAAGTATTTGTTTTGCCGAGCTCGCCGCACATCCTGCCGGCCGCGGGGTTTTGCGCGCCCGCCAGGAAGTACCACCCCTTATCGGGCTGCAAATCCCAACCGAAGGGGCGCTCGCCGACGCGCGTTTGCTCGAAGCCCAAATTCACTGGGCTGAGCAAGTACTGCGCGGGAAGCCGCGTAGAAAATGCGAATAATATTAAAGCCGCTACGGCCGATATTTTTAACATAATTAAACCTGAGTTTCAATAAATAAATCAATCGCCAGGAGCGAATGTTGCGCGCATCAAGCCGAAAAAAGATGCAATATTTAAAGCTTTCTTTCATCTTATTTAATAGTATATTAATTAACTATTAAAGGCGCGCCAATGAACGTTAAAAGCAAATATACCTCGAACGATCCAAACATACTTACCGCGTACGAGAGCGAGGTCTCCGGCGACTACGCCGCCGCCATCGAGCATTATAAAAAAGCTCTTGAGGCCGACCCCTCGCTCGTTATCGTTTACAAGCACCTCGGCAACGTCTACTACCGGCTCGGAATGATGAACAAAGCCGTTGAAAGCCTTAAAAAGGCAGTAGAGGCCATGCCGGACTACCCCACCGCGCAGTTCGAGCTGGGGCTTGCCTATTTCCGCCAGGGTCTCATAGGGGACGGCCTTAAATGCATGGAGCAAGTGATAGCGACGGATCCTGATTTTACGATCGCCCGCTACTGGGCCGGGATAATGACCTATCACCTTGGCAAATTGCACGAATCAAAAAAACATTTCGAGATCGTCACGCAACGCTCCCCGGAGTTCGCTATCGCGTTCTTCCACTTAGGCGTCACCAATCTTCGGCTCGGATACTTTACCGAAGCTATCGTCGCGTTGAAGGCTCTTTTGGAGAAGAATCCGGAAAATCCTACCGCGCACTCCCTTTTAGGCGAAGCCTACCTGAACGTCGAAAAGCGATTCGAGGCGCGGGAATGCTTCCGACGCGCTCTGGAGCTTGACCCGGACGACCAGAAAGCGAAAAAGGGCTTGTCGATAGTCGTGGACGACAAAGAATCAATTATTTGACCTGGGCTTAGGCTTCCGGGTGTTTTCAGCCGGGGCCGGGGCGCGCCAAACAATTTTATTAAGCCGGAGATCGACGACTACGATCGCGTTCTTCGGGAGCGTAATTTCAAATTCGCCGGCCGGATTTAGAAAGCCGCGCTTACCTGTTTTCGCGTCCTCGGCCCAGGCCAGTCCCCCCGAAAACGAGCCGGCCGTCGCATAGAGGCCGTTGATAACCGGTTCGCCGTAGTAATCGATAAATATCCACCCGGAATCGGTTAACGCGGGCGCGATCCCGCCGGAGAACTGGCCGTGGTCATGGAATTTCGTCATGCAGGCGACTTGCCCTTTTTGGTTGATCACTCCCCAGAGAGGCTTAAACGCGCTGTCCGGCATGCCGGCCCAGGCAAATCCTTCGCGATAGTCGTCGGCGTAGTAAATATGCGGCTCTACGACGAATTTTCCCGTCGTGTCGATATAGCCGTAATAGCCCTCGTAATTAACCCGCGCAATTCCTTCGGAGAATTCGTTCGCCTCGTCGAATTTAAAGGGGATCCGGGATTTCCCGGTTTTATCTATATAGCCGCTTCTGCCTGCGGAATCCGCATAGGAGGCGAATCCCTCGCTGAATTTGCGGCCAAACCCAAAGGGCATTGGCAGGACGAATTTACCTTTCTTATCTATATAGCCTCGCTCGCTTTTGTTCATTACGAAAGCAAGCCCCTCGCTGAAGTTAGATATATCGAGGTAGTGCGGCTCGACGGCAATTTCGCCGGAGGTATTGACGAAGCCGTAATAGTAGAGCGAATCCTTGCGGTTAAGCGCCGAGAAGGCGGCCATACCATCGGAGAAACCGTAAACCATAACGGCTCCGGGCGGCGCGCCCATCTGCCTCTGAAGGTTGACAAATCCCCACAGAGTGTCCTTGCCGAAGGCTTTCCGAACGCGGAAGTACCCGTCGCTGTAGCCGCCGACTATTTCCACGTCGAGCGGTTTAAAAATTTCCTTCCCCCGGTCGTCGATTATACGCCAAAGTCCGCCCGAAAGATAAGCCGCCAGCGGTTCGGCTGATTGCGCGGCCCCGGCCGTAGCCAGTATCGCCGCTAATAAGATTAAATATTTACGCATTATGCTTTGCTATGCCTACGTTTACAATGTTTAAGTCCAGCGCTTTTTCCAGGTCTTCAGTCTTCATTTCGAGAATAAATCCTTGCTTGCCGCCGTTTATATAAATTTTTTCGCCTTCGAGAGCGCTCTCCTCGCAGTATACTTTCATTCGCTTCCTCGTCCCGAAGGGGCTCGTGCCCCCGAACTGGTAGCCGGTGGCGCGCGTGGCGGTCGCCGGGTCGCAAGGCTCCACTTTCTTCGCGCCGATTATCCTGGCCATTTCTTTCGTCGAGACGTTCTGGTCGCCGCGCATTAGAGTGATAAATATCTCTCCGGCGTCGTCCATTAGTACGATGGTTTTAATTACGGAGCTCTCCGGTACTTTTAGTATGCGCGCAGTTTGCGCGGTTCCGCCCTTTTCTTCGTATTCGTATTCGTGCGGTATAAAGTCAATTTTCTTTTGGCGCAGTTCCCTAACCGCCGTCGTCATTGGGTAATCCGGCATAATCTCTTTCTTTTATTCTTACTTAATCCACATTTGCATATAATTGGAAAAACGTTTTTATATTTTACGTCTTTCTCGTTATTCTAAGAGTAAATTCTTCGATATTTGTTACAAGAATTTTTTCGCCGGAGCGAATTTTTTCATTGGAGACGGCGTCCCAGATCTCCCCCATTAGGAATGCCTTGCCGGGCATGCCCGGTTCGAAGTCCGTTATCGCCTTGCCCGAATGACCAATCAGAGCTTCCTTGCCCGCCGTAACGCGCCGCTTATGAACTTTAATGCCGAGAGCCACGGTGGCGACTACGAACGCTACGGCGGCGAGAATAACCAGGAAAGTCGTTACGGGGAACTCGCGGGCGAAAGCCTCGCAGAAGCTTATCTCCTCTCTAATTAATATCATTTGAGCCTCTCCTTATATTTATCAACGTGCAATTTAATCGTTTTTCGGCAAAGTTAAAAATTAACCGTTCGTTCAAAAGAAAAAGCTTTCCACGGGGCAGCCCGCGGAAAGCTTTTTAAATTAACAATCTACGCCCGCCGCATTGGATGCGAGCGGAGCGACGGGAATTATTTCCTGATAACTAAAGGAACCGTCTGGCGAGCGCCTCCGCTTACTATAGCTATGCGGTAAGCTCCCGAAGGCAAGCCCTTCAAGTCGAGCGGGAGCGTCGCTTTGCCTGCGCTCATAGCGCCGTCGTAAACTGTCGCCGCGCGTAATCCGCGCGCGTCATAAATCTCCACCTTAACCGCGCCGCCGGACGGAAGCTCGAACTGCAACGAGGCCGCCAGGTTGGCGGGATTCGGCGAAATAAACGCGTGGAAATCAGCTTCAGCGTCGCGGGCGGATGTCTTAACGCCGGTGGAGAACGTGAATACGTCCGACCAAGGGGCCGATCCGCCGTCGTTCCAACCGCGAACGCGCCAGTAGTACGTCTTGTTCGTATCCAGAAGCGTAATGAACTTAAACGCGCTCCATACGTGGGTCGAATTGAATGCAAAAGTTCCTTCCTGGAAGCTCGAGCTGGTTGCGACCTGCAGTTCGTAACCCTCCGCCTGGGGAACTTCCTGCCACGTTAGCAGAACGTTGATCGGCTGATCCTGCGCGCCGTTTTCAGGCGAGAGAAGGGTAGCCTTAACGGTAGGCGGAAGCGGAGCGGTACGGAACGTAAACGTCGAGCTCCATTCGCTCGTGTGGTATTGGTTGCTTGCCTGAACGCGCCAGTAGTAATCCGCCCCTGGGGTTAGATTGGTTATTCGAAGCGAGTCCATTTCCGTTTGCGGATTATTTACGATTATAACGCTGTCGATCAATAAGTTCGAAAACGCATTGTCGGCGGCGAGCTGCACATGGTAAGAGGTTGCCGTCGGCGCCTCGTTCCATTTTAGGTAAACTAAGCCTGCGGGGATTTTACTCGATTCGTTAGCCGGGGAAACCAGCGTAATTTCTCCAAAGTCGCGAAGACCGGTCGTAAAGCGTTGGGTCTTCGACCAGGCGCCTTCTTTGCCGGTTCCGGCGGTAGCGCGCACGCGCCAGAAGTAAGTGGTCAATTCGTCAAATTCGGGGAAGATCACCATATTGGTCTTGACGTCGTTTTCAAATCTAACGACGGTCTTGAACTGGGAATCGAGAGCGACGACGATATCGTAGCCGATAGCTTCAGGCGTTTTATTCCATTTGAATGTCGGGCGCACGCTTACTTTAGTAGCGGAATCCGCCGGGACGAGCCCGGTAACCGGCTGGAGTTGCGTCGAGATAGCCGTGGGCAAGCTCCACCCGCTTTCGCAAGCGCCGATTAGTTGCTTAACCCTCCAGTAGTAGGTGTGGTTGTACTCGGGAAGAACAATATTTAAATTGGGAACCGCGATACCCGTTGCATTTACGAGCAGGGTATCGAAATTCGAATGCCTGGAAACCTGGACGGAATAAAGAGCCGAAGCGTTGATCTCGTTCCAGGTTAACTGGTAGTTCAGCGGGATCGAGGTCAGGTTATCCGTCGGGGTAACGGGCGCGTTATACGTAGTAACGAAAGTTCTCGGAGCGCTCCAGAAGCCCGCGTTGAGTGAATCCTCCGCGCGAACGCGCCAGAAGTAAGTCAGGGAGCCTTCCTGGAAATCAGTTAGGTATGTCGTATCCGAAACAATCGCGTTGTAAGTCATGGATCCGGGAGTAAAGTTCGCATCGCGGGCGACCTGAACGCGGTACTTAAACGCCGGGATCTTATTCCAGCGCAGCAGGCTCTGCGTCGGCAGGCATTGCGCGTTGTTATCGGGATATACCAGGCGGGTCGAATCGTACGGGGTCTTGAACGTGCGGGCCGCGCCGAAGTCGGACCAACACCCGTTATTGAATAGCGCGCGAACGCGCCAGAAGTATCTTTGATTGGAAGCGAACGGGAAAGTTTGCACGCGGAACGAATCGGTCAAATCGACTGAAGTGGGATTGGTAAACGCCGGATTCGTCGCGAATTGAATATTATAAAGCGTAGCCGTTGGGAGAGAATCCCAAACGAAACGGCCGGAGAAATTGGCGTCGGAGAAAATCGTTACGCTCTGCGCGGAATCGGCCGGCGAAATGAGAGCCGGGGCCGCCTGCTTCGTCGTGAAGCCGTTCGGAACGGACCAATCAGTCTCGCATCCGCCGACGTTTGCGCGCACGCGCCAGTAGTACGTGGCGCCTCTTTTCGATAAAGGTATCGTGTCGTAGAGCCTGGTTATGCCGGAGCGAATGAAAAGAGGATTTGCGAAATCCTGGGTTTCCGCCACCTGGACGGAGTATCCGCCCGCCCCGGGAGTAGCGTTCCAATCAAGCCGAACGGCGAGCCCAAGGCATGTCGCGCCGTTAGCCGGGGAAACGAGAGTCGGCGTTAGCTCCTTGGTGTGGAACCCGAACGTGCCGGATGTAATGCTAACGTCCGGGTAAACGGTCGTCACTTTCCAATAATAGAATTTATTGGGCTCGAGCGCAACGGGCAAAAAGTTCGTTAGGACGCCGGTCGTATCGACGACAACCGTAGAAGCGTCGAAATCGCTTGATTTGGCGACTACGACGTCGTAGGAAACGGCGTTGAGCATGGGTTGCCATTGCAGCGTAAGGTTATACGGGATGCAAACGGAGCCGTTAGTCGGGTAGATCGGCGAAGTGGATTGCGCGTTCGCGCCTATTACGCCGATCACGAAAACCAAAGCGGCAAGCATGGTTTTCCATAATTTCATGGTAATCATATAAATGAACCGTTTATAGTACAAAATATCAATTTCAGCGATTAGGAATAATTAATTAATAACGCGGCAAAGTTAAGTAATTTTTTGGAATAATCGTGTAGCTTTTTGAAGAGAAAAACTTAACGGAAAGCGATTATGGACTGAGAATTACTTAATATTAAAAGGCAGCTTACGTTTACGCGTAAGCTGCCTTAAATAAATTTAAATCAATTATTAGCCTTCTTTGGATGCTTCGCCTGCCGCGTCGGCAGCTGTGTTGCGTCCGCCTGCGACGGAGACAAGAAGCGAATCGCCGGGTATTTCAAATTCCACGCCTTCGTAAGCGAGGTCGCGAACGTGGACGGAGTCGCCTAACTTAAGGCCGGTGATATCGATTTCGATAGCTTGCGGGATATTGGTCGGCAAGCATGAGATAGCGATTTTGTGCATCGTCTGCTGGAGAACGCCGCCGGTGCGAACCGCTTCGGAAACGCCGCGGGTAACGACGGGAACTTCGATATTGATCTTCTGGCCTTCGTGCAAGCCGATGAGGTCGAAATGCAAAAGCGCGTCGGTTACCGGGTCGAACTGTACGTCCTTCAATACGCAATTGAGCGATTTGCTTTCGCCTTCGATTTCCATACGAACGAGCTTAGTGTGGCCGGTATAAACGATAGAGCGCAGCGAGAGCGGATCGCTGAGGATAGGAATGGGGGTCTCGCCTTTAACGTAGTAAATGCCGGGCACTTTGCCTGCGGTGCGGGCGTCTTTTGCGCCTCTTCTACCGGGCTCGCGCCTCGTTACTTTGAGCGCTACTTCTTTCATAGAAATTTATTCCTTATATCTTATATATTTATATTTCTAATTCAATTACTATCTTTCTAACTCGAAGAGCGAGCTTATCGAGCGGTTATCATGCGTTCTGATGATAGCCTCGGCAAGCATTTCGGCGACGGAGATCACTTCGATTTTCTCCGAATAACGCGCCTGCGGTATCGTGTCGGTCACGAAAACAGTCTTTATAGCCTCGCTTGCGTCGATCCTATCGAGCGCGGAGCCGGAGAACACCGGGTGCACGCAGATACCGGTAATGTCGAGCGCGCCTTTTTGCTTTAAGGCTTCGGCGCATTGCACGAACGTCGAGCCGGTGTCGATCATGTCGTCGACTACAAGTATGTGCTTGCCCTCGACCTCGCCGATAATATTCATTATCTCGGCGACGTTATGCTGCGGGCGGCGTTTATCGACCAAAACGAGATCCGCCGAAAGGCGCTTAGCGTACGCGCGGGCGGTCTTAACTCCGCCGACGTCGGGCGAAGCCACCGCGAGCGGATTCGATAGACGCTGCTTTAATTTCTTAATCAGCACTGGCGAAGCGTAAAGGTGGTCCAGCGGAATATCGAAGAACCCCTGGATCTGCGACGAGTGCAAATCGATAGTAATGATTCTGTCCGCGCCGGCGCGCACAAGTAAATTTGCAATGAGCTTTGCCGTCACGCTGACCCGCGGCTGGTCCTTGCGGTCCTGGCGAGCGTAGCCGAAGTACGGGATTACCGCGGTGACTCGCTTCGCCGAAGCGCGCTTTGCGGCGTCGATGAGCATTAACAGCTCCATTATATTGTCCGACGGCGCGAATGTCGATTGGATGATGAACAGGTCTACTCCGCGTACGTTGTCTTCGTATTTGACCCAAATTTCGCCGTCGCTAAAGTTGCGAATTTTGGTTTCGGATAGATTTATACCTAAATTTGCCGCTACTTTATCCGCTAATGCTAAGTTACTTCTGCCGGCGGCTATCTTAAATTCGTTCATCTTATTCCATAAATAAAAATCGCTGGGGCGGCAGGATTCGAACCTGCGAATGCCGGACCCAAAACCCGGTGCCTTACCACTTGGCGACGCCCCATTGTGTTCAAAATTAAGAATACAAAATTACGGAGTTTTTACGTTTTACGCAAGAATTTTTTTTAATATTTTCCAAACGTAACTTTTTCGCCGGAGATTCGTCTTTTGCAAATTGTAAATTTCATTATTTATTTGGACAAATTGTGGGCTCGACAAATTTTTTAGAACACGATAAGATTTCATCTCTTATATTAAAGTTCTCGCTTCCGGCGATAACGGGCATGCTCGTTAACGCTTCCTATAATGTCGTCGGGCGCGTATTCGTTGGCAGGGCCGTCGGCTCGCTCGGTATCTCCGGCATATCCTTAACTTTCCCCATCGTTATTATAGTATTAGCATTCGCGATGCTCGTCGGCATAGGAGCCGTCGCCCTCGTCTCCATAAAATTAGGGGAAAAGGATCAGCCCGGGGCGGAACTCATCGCGGGCAACGCTTTAACGTTAAGCGTAGCCGCCTCCTTCTTCCTTATCGCGATTTTCTATTTCTTTATGGATCCGCTGTTAGGGCTGTTCGGCGGCTCCGGCTCGATGCTTGTTTACGCTAAGACGTACCTTCACGTTATGCTGTGGGGCATCCCCTTCCAGCTCGTCGCCTTTGCGATGAATAATATTATTCGTGGCCAGGGCGATCCGAAAACGGCAATGTACACAATGATACTCGGCGCGCTGCTAAATATAGTTTTCGATTCGATTTTCGTAATGATCCTTCATTGGGGTATGGTCGGAGCAGGCCTTGGAGCGGTGCTATCGCAATTCTGCAGCGCCGTATGGGTCGTCTGGTATTATTACTCCGGCAAGAGCCTGATAAAGCTGAGGCCGAGGAATATGGCCCTGCAGGCGCATGTCGTCAAGCAGATATTCACCGTCGGCATGGCGTCTTTCGTTATGCAATTAACGGCCAGCGTGGTTTCCTTCTTATTTAATAAAACGTTAATGCGCTACGGCGGCGAGGTCGCAGTGGCGGCAATGGGGGTCATCTACAGCGTAGGCATGATGCTCCTCATGCCGATATTCGGATTAAACCAGGGCGTGCAGCCGATCATAGGCTATAATTACGGAGCCAAGAGGTACGACAGGGTACGGGAAGCCTTAAAGTTAGGTATGCTTTCCGCCACGGCGATATGCGTCTTCGGGTTCGTCGTCGTGATGCTGTTCTCGAACCAGATAATCGGGATATTTACGACCAGCGACAACCAATTGATCAGCGTGGGCGGGAAGGGTTTAAGGTACTTTATTACGATGCTTCCGATCGTAGGCTATCAGATAATCGGCTCGGCGTACTTCCAGGCCCGTAAGCGCCCCGCGGCTTCGCTTCTGCTTACTTCCACGCGGCAGGTGGGATTGCTGATCCCCTGTTTATTTATCCTTCCGCCAATATTCGGGCTTGACGGCATTTGGGCTGCGATGCCGGTGTCGGACGGATTAAGCGCGGTCGTCGCGGCATTCTTACTTATTTCGGAGTGGAAGCGCCTCAAGCATATGCAGAGCGAGCGCGATTCCCTATCGGTAAATAATAATTTAACCCAGGAAAAAAATATTATCGTGGCAGGCGAAACTTTATAAAAAAGATTTCGTAATACAAGAGAACTCCATTAGTAAGAACACACCCTCTGACGCCCGCGTTGCATCCCTCGCGGGCGTTTTTTATTTTACGCCGTTATTTATAATCGTAATCCTGGGCCAGAAGCATGCGAACGAGCTTTACAGCCTCTTCCGTTTCGCCGTCGATGTAGGTCT
Organism: Chloroflexota bacterium; assembly: GCA_050260015.1. Classification (GTDB taxonomy): domain Bacteria; phylum Bacteroidota; class Ignavibacteria; order Kapaibacteriales; family UBA2268; genus JBLNBN01. Next base: position 54,070 of record JBLNBN010000022.1, read on the forward strand.
CTACCTTGTTCTTGATCTCGAGCTTCATCATCGTGTCCTCGGTCAATTCCGCGGTGTCGGATTCGCCATAGGCGGAGCCGCGGGTCGCTAAGGAACCGGTAGAGCCTTCAAGGCTCAATCCTTCGCCGGAATCGTCGCTATTGTAGTACTCGCGCTCGCCTTCCAGCAGGAGTTGTTCGGGGAGGTCCGCGGGCAATAGGGCGAGCCCGTCCTTCATTTCAAAGTCGTCGAACGCGTCGAAGTTCTCTTCCTTCTCTTCCTCGAGCAGAATATCCTCGGCGACCTTGTCGTCGTCTATCGAGACCTTGGCGGGCAGGGACAGGGCGATGCGGACGCGTTCCTTTATGTGCCTGGAGCTGAACAGCCTCCACATGATAAGCATGGCCATCAGCATCGCTACGGCCAGCGCTATTAGCTTTTGATTGCCGGGCTTAGTCCACCAATCCACCGGCTTGGAATCCTCGAGCTCCTGCTCCTGCCAGCTCGCGTCGAAGGGCACGTTTAGAACGGATATCTGGTCGTTGCGGTTCGGATCGTAACCGACGGCGTTCTTCACGGCAAGATCGAGCTGGTCCATCTCTTCCTTAGGACGGGGAATATACCTGAGCGATTTAACGCCCTGCCCGTTCTCGACCACCTTGTTGGTCCCGTTAACGAGCACGGAAACTGAAAGTCTCTTAACGTTGCCCACGCCCTGGATGATATGCTCTACCGTTTTGGATATTTCATAATTCGAAATTACGTTGGATTGATCTTTGCTCTGGTTTACAGCCGGGTAGCTCAAGGAATCGGAGGAAACGCTTCGCTCCTGCAGGTTTTGCTCGCTGCGAATCACCTGCCTTTCCGGGTCGAAATCGGTGCGGGTCTGTTCGATCTTAGTAAAATCGAGATCGGCGTTGACGCGAACGGCCGCGTTGTCGGGCCCGACGACGCCGTTTAGAAGGGTTTGAACTTTATCGGCAATGTAACGCTCGACTTTCTGCTGCTGCTCGTGTTGGCTGGCCGTAAGCCCTGCGACGGAATTTTCGTCGAGCGCGGCTTCGCTCAGGGCTTTTCCCCGAGAGTCTATTATCATTACGTTATCGGGGGACATGCCCTCGATCGAGCTTGCGACTAAATTTTGTATGCCGCGCACGGAGGAGCGCTGAAGCGTCCTACCGGATTTCAGGTGAAGCGCCACGGAGGCCGTGGGCGGCTTTTCGTCTTCCTTGAATAAAGTTTTCTCCGGGGTGACTATATGTACGCGGACCTTTTTAATTTCCTCGATGGAGCCTATCGTCTTTTGAAGCTCGCCTTCGAGCGCGCGCTGGTGATTCAGCTTTTGAACGTACTCGCTCATGCCTAAATTGGCCTGGTCGAAGAGCTCGTAGCCGACCGTGCCGGAGCCGGGCAGCCCTTCGCCGGCCAGGGCTATGCGCGCTTCGTAGAGCTTTTCCCTGTCGACCATAATTCGCGAGCCGTTGTCCTCGAGTTGGTAGGCAATTTTATTTTCTTTTAGGTAATCTACGATTTTGGCGGCGTCCGCGCCTTCGACTTCGGAGTAAAGCGTACCGTATTCCGTCTTGTCGCCGGAGAGCGCGACGAGCAGGAGAATTACTCCAACGCCGAGCGCTACCGTGACGATTAAGGCCGAGACCTTTTGCGCCGTAGATAATTTTCCGAAGAATCCCTTCGCCTGTTCGATTATTTTTCCGTTTGCCATTGGCGCTAGCCGAGAATTTTACAAAAATGAGGAAATCAGATGGGTAGCCGCAATACTTCGCGGTAGAGCTCGAGACCTTTGTTTCTCAATTCCATTAGCAATTGGAAGCTGGTCTTGGCTTTTTCCGCCGAGATCATAACGTCGTGGATGTCGACCGGTTCGCCTTTAATAAGGCTTTCAGTTAAGCCGGCGGACTCTACCTGCATAGAGTTGACGTCGGAGATCAGCTCGCCGAGCGCGTCCGCAAAGCTTGCCCCCTGGGGCGAGTTTTGCTCGACACGCGGATCGAGCAGCGGCTTATATTTATTCGATTGATCTAATTCAGATATTTTCATTTCGAACTCCTTTCGAAAAGGCAAATCCTTTGCAAAGAAAAAGAACGATCCGCATTACGCAAGACCGTCGAGCAACACTCCCTTGGCGGCGTAAGCCGGTTGAAGCCTGCCGTTACGGTTAAATATCACGTGATTTTGAATTCTCTCGCCGCTCTCCGGGAACAGCTTAACGAAGAAGTCCCGTTCGGGCTTCGAGATAATCTGTTGCGGGTTCTCAAGCCAGGAACGATCGGGAGCGGCAGCGCTTTCGGACTGCAGCGCGCCGGCGGTCGTTTTCCTTGTTGTCGCAGTTGAAGCGGCCTGCGAAGCCGAGTTTACGTATGGTTGCCTGTAGGCGTTTAGGGCTTGTACTTTCATTCTTAGTCCAGTATTTTATTCCGTTTTCCAAATTGCAATTATCAGACCAAATTGCGCTATTCGTCAAAAACTTTTCAACAATTCCGTAAAGCTATATCTCAAGCGCGTTTCGAGCCATTCCCTTGGCGGCCTCGACCACCTGCGTATTGGCTTCGAAGGCGCGCTGCGCCGTAATCATTTCCACCATTTCAGTCACTACGTTAACGTTGGGCATCTTTACGTAGCCGTTTTCGTCCGCCTCGGGATGCCCGGGCTCGTAAACGAGCCGAGGGGGAGTGTTGTCGAAAGCAGTCCTGGCCTTTAGAACGGAAACTTCCGGGGGATAGTCGCCGTTGCGCGCGGCCTGCCCGTGCTCGGCGGAAGTCCTTTCCATCGGCAATTGCGCCTGCATAGCGCGTTCGAACGGGGTGTCGGGCGCGGCCCTAACTACGACGACTTCGCGCTTGTAGGGCTCCCCGTCGGGGCCTTTCGTCACGTTTGCGTTAGCGATGTTTCGCGCCGTCGCCGAAAGCCGCATGCGCTGCACGCTTAAGCCTTGTCCGCTGATCGCGAACGATGAAAATATGTTTTCAGCCATTTTAACCGCTAATTTTTAACTTATAAAACTATTAGTTATTGCGCCGCTAATGCCGGCCAGGCCGGCTCGCCGCTAGTAATTGCCCGACCCGGTAATCGAGGAGCTCAGCCCCTTGAAATACTTCCCCATCATCTGGGAAGCGAAACGATACTTGATTTGATTCTGCGCGAGCGCGGACATTTCCTTATCTATATTCACGTGCGTCTCGCCGGAGAAATAGATTTCAGGCTCCGGCACGGCGGCGTCAGTTTTTTCGGCGGATACAGCTTCATCGTTTATCCTGCCGATCGGGATGCTCTCGCCTTCGCTCTGGGCGCCGCTTAAAACGACCTCTCCCTCGTCGAAGAGCTCCTCGAACTTCACGGCCTCGGGCCGGAAGTGCGGGCTGTCCGCGTTTGCGATATTGCGCGACGCGACCTGCTGCCGGAGCGAATATGCGCCAAGCGCCTTGCTCATTAGGGGAACTCTCTCCCCGAATAAATGATCCTTGAATATCATGCGTTCGCTTCCTAGAATTATTCAATCGCCAAAACGCAAAAAGAGCGCCATTTGCGCCCCCAAAAATGATAAGAAATTAAGTCTTTTGATGTATAACGGATTTAAGTAAAATTTCGTAGATGAAACTTTAATAATTTTTTGGCTAATATTGGCTATTGCATTAATAAAGCCAGGCTACTCGCCGTATGCTGTTAAAAATTCTTCAACCGGCATAAGTTTAAGCTCCCCGCCGTCGAACGTAGCGCAATGCGGGCTGCGCAGCCACTCGCCCAGGTTGCAGTACCAGCCGCCGGCGATCGGCTCGAGCTTTGCGACGTGCCTGTGCCCCATTACGACGTAGTCGAAGCCTTCGCGCAATTTTCGCTCCGCGAAGTCCCGCTGCCCGTCGCGCGAGCCGAAGTCCCGGGCGTCCGTGTAATTGCGGCTTTTCTTCGAGCTAGTTCGCGCCATATTAATAGCCCAGTCCGGGTGGAGCTTGCGGTAGAGGAATTGATTGAGCCGGCTGCGGAGGATTTTCTTGAGTATCTTATACCCGAGGTCGTTGTAGGCCTTCCCGTCGCCGTGCGAGATATAGAACTTTTTACCATCGAGCGTTATCTCCAAATCCCCGGGCAAGGGATCTATCCCCAATTCTTTCGAGAAGAAGTCGTAATGCCCGAAGTCGTGGTTCCCGATCAGGTAATAAATGTTAACGCCGCGCCCGCGCAGTTCCGATAAAGCGGCGAGCGTGCGATAAAATTCCCGCGGGACGACGCTTTTATAATCGAACCAGAAATCGAACAGGTCGCCCACGATGAAAACTTCCGTCGCGCGCCGGCCGGCCGCGCGCAATACGTCGAGCAGCAAATCCTCGCGCCGGCGGTCGCGGTCGCGCTCAAAAAAACCGAGATGAGAGTCCGATAAAAATAATCGCATCGCTTTGACTGAGTGAATTACGTATTAGATTGCAAAGATAAGCAATTCCCCGGCGTGAAGAAAAAGGCGATTTTGCCTTTTATGCTATTTTTAAGCAATTCATTTAAAGATAATCCGTTTTAAATAATGTTATTATGCATATGGCGTCGAATATGAAAAATATCTTTCCCTTTTTTATTCTTATAGTCTTAACGGGTTGTATAAACTTAAAAGACGAGTACCCGGAAATAACGTACTATACGCTAAAGCAGGAGCCTAACACGCTGCAGTTTGGCGACACGCTCAACTATTGCCTCCAGATCCGCGACTTTACTATAAGCGACGCATACTCGAGCGAGCATATTTTCGCAAATTTGGACAAGGGCATCGTCGACCGATACTACTATCACCGTTGGCAGACGGACTTCAACGACATGGCGACGGACTTCCTGACGCTGCGGTTCAACACGGTGAACCTCTTCCGATTGGGAGTCGTCAGTTCAGGCTCGCTTGCGATGCCGGACTATATCCTGGAAGGACAAATACTCGAGATATTCGCCAAAACGAGCGACAGCAAGGAAACGGGCGCCAATTACGTTAATTTAATAATTAAGATAAACCTGCTCGAGCGCACGACGACTACCGCCGATCTCCCAATCGCGCTGACGAAGGTTTACGAGCAAAAAATTCAGCGCCAATCGAATTCCATAGCTTCCATACCGGAAGCCTACGGGAAGGCTCTCTCCTTTATTGCCGACCGAATGCTGGCCGACATATACGCCGCGATCGACAAATCCCGGATTGAGAAACAAAGCGCGCTCGCCCCGACGGAGAACAGATGACGAAGATAATCAAGCTCGTCGAAACGAGCTCGACCAACGACGTCGCGCGGGAAGCTCTCCGGGAGAGCGGCGCCGACAGGGTCGCCGTCATAGCAGGTTTCCAGACGGCGGGACGCGGGCGGAACAAGAACGTATGGCTGGGCGCGCCGGGACAAAACGTTTACTTTTCCTATGGCATTAAGTGGGGAACGCCGCCGCCGGAACTGGAGCGGCTCGTTTCGCTGCAGGGAGCGGCTTGCCTGGCCGTCAAGGCCGCGCTGTCCCGGTTCGCGCCGGAAGCCTTTTTCCGTATTAAATATCCGAACGACGCTTACGCTCTATCGCCCGACGGGAAGGCCCGCAAGATAAGCGGCTCGCTTGTCGAGCATAGCTTTTTGGGCGAGGGTTGCGAAAACAGCATAATAGGAATAGGCATAAACGTCGCCCAAACGGAATTCCCGGTTGAAATCGACGCCGCTTCGCTTGCGACGCTCGGCGCGCGCGCAATCCCGGCGGACGTTGCGCAAGCTCTGCTCGAAGAGCTGGAGCTCGCGCTCGGGGCCGGGGCCGGGGAGATTATGAACCGGTGGCGCAGGGAGCTCGCGCTCGACGGAAAGCTGATCGCAATATTAGCTTCCGGCGAAAAGGCGCTAGCGGAAGAGATCATGCCGGACGGCAGGCTTCGGGCGGTCGCAATTGGCTCGGGCAGGGAGATTTTTATCGACAACGGCGACTCCGTCCGTTACGATATGTTCGCGGAAGGCGCCGCTCAATGATCGCAGCCATAGACATAGGCAACTCCCGTACTAAAATCAAGATCGGAGGCAAGCTGCTTTGCCTGCGCTACGTGGAGGCGGACTGGCGTCGCCGCGCCGCTCAATTCCTGCAGGAGGCGGACTACGCGGCCATCTCCGAGGTAAACGCCTGGGCGGCGGAGGAAACTCTTCAACTCCTGCCGGGCGGCGCGAAGCCGCTTTACGCCAGGGAGCTGATCGCCTCGCAAAAGACGATTGATTTTTCCCGGATAAAGGGAATGGGCGCGGACCGCGCATTAGGTTTATTAGGGGCCGTCGCGGAATTTGAACCGCCCTTGATAACGATTGATTGCGGCACCGCGCTGACCATAAACGCGCTGGATTCCGATAGAATTTGCCGCGGCGGCGCCATACTCCCGGGCGCGTTCACGCAGTCGCGCTCCCTGGCCGACTACACTTCCAAGCTTCCGCTCGCAAGGCTGGAGTCCACCCGCAATCCAATCGGAGAAGAAACGCTCGAGGCGATAAAATCAGGAATTATGCATGGATTAGTCGGGGCCATTGAAAATATCTCGAAGGAGATAGAGCGGGACATATTTAAACGTCCGGCTAAAAGAATAATCACCGGCGGATGGTCGCGGCTAGCGATAGAGTCCGGCGCCGCCGGGCTTGAAACAAGGCCGACCCTCGTTTGCGACGGGTTGCTCGCTTGCGCGCGCGAATTTATAAATGGCGGGAAATATGCTTCCGGCGCATAAAGTCGATTAATTCCTTTACGTCGTTGCTCTGGCCGCGCTTGCAGATCAGGAGCGCCTCGTCGCTGTCCACCACTATAACGTCCTCCATCCCGATTATTCCTATCAATTTGCCCCCCGCTATGATAAGGCTTCTCGAAGTATCGACCGTTATAACCTCGCCCTCGATTACGTTGAACCGCGCGTCCTTCCTCGAGAGCATATAGAGCTCGTCCCAGGTGGCGAGATCGCTCCAGAAGAAAGTCGCGAGCACGCAGTAGACGTTGTTCGCCTTTTCAAGTATTCCGTAGTCGAGCGATATCGAGTTGATTTGCCTGTAGATGTTAGCCGCTTCCTCGCTAAATTCCTCGGGCCTTAAGTTGTTCTCCAACTTTTTAAACAGGTCGGAGTGATCGGGCATATGCTTGTCGAGCGCCGCGAGGAATGCGTCGAGCCGCGCGACGAAGATGCCGCTGTTCCAAAGGAAATCGCCCGATTCGACGAAGCGCCTGGCAGTTCCCTTGTCGGGCTTTTCGGCGAACGTGGAGCACTTCCGAACGCCCTGCGCGAAGAGATCGCCGGCGCCGTTGGGTTCGTCCTGCACCTGTATATATCCGAAGTGAGTTTCCGCGCGGGTGGGCTCCACCCCGATCGTGACGATAGCGCCTAGCGTGTAGGCGGCTTTGCACGCAAGGTCGAGACTGCTGTAAAATTCGCCAAGATTAAATATAACCTGGTCCGCCGGGAAGGCCATGATCACAATATCCTGCGAATAGCGCTTGCGGAGAGTAAAGCTGGTAAGTGTGACGCAGGCGGCGGTGTTTCGCGCGAACGGCTCGAAGATAAAATTTTCCGGTTTGGCGTCGGGCAATTGCTCCCTAACGGAATTTCGCCAGATTTCGCTCGTTACGACGAAGATATCCTCCAGTGGGAAGTAGTTCTTAAGCCGATCGAACGTATTCTGGATCATAGTCCCGTCGCCGAGAAAATACCCGAATTGTTTTGGCGATTGTTCAGTCGAGCGGGGCCAGAATTTATTTCCTAAACCGCCCGCCATTATTATAGCAATTTTTTTCATCCTGCTGCAATTTCATTATGCCGCTTCTTTTTTAAAAGTTCCCGGCTCTTCAATAAATACGAATACAAAATTACAAATAATCGATTAATGCGGCGGCAGAATATTCCTTAAATAATAACTACGGGGGCTACATTACCGTTTCACAACGAACGTATATTTTGCCAATTATCGGGTCGGACTTGGAAATATTTATTATTTTCTCAATTATTTCCTCGCGGAGCACCGCCCCGGCGCCGACGAGCTTAAGGCCGGAATTGGTCATGATATTGCGCGTTAAAGTCATCCCGTCGCGAATTTCCCTAAGCTTGATAGGCTCTTCCTTCCCGCGCTTGCCCATTAATTCGGCGGACTGCTTCCAGGCCGAATATTGGTCTAAGTAGGCGACGACGCGCGGATCGTACAGCCTTTTTGATTCGTGGTAGAGCAGCTCGATGACTTTGCCGTCGTTTTGATACTTTGCGAAAAGGTCTTCGTAATCCATCGCGACCCGAAGTATGCGCGAGCTTAGAGGGATTTCCCAGGATTGCAGGCCGTCGGGTATACCCGTCCCGTCGAAGTTTTCATAAATATGCTCAAGCGTGTTGCAAATTTTTTCAAAGGCCTCTATGCCGCCAAGCAACTGGCGCGTATAGGCGGGGACGCCCCGCATATGCTCGTTGGAGATCATGCCGCTCGAGAAGACCGGCTTATAGATCAAGCTGTCGCTTAGGAAGAGCCTGCCGCAGTAGCAGATGGGCCCGGCTTCCTCGACGTCCTGCGCTTCGTGCTCGCCGTCGCTGATTATCTTGGCGATCCAGCTTGAGACTTCCGTAATTCGGCGCAACCTGGGAATAAAATCCGGGATCTTGGAGTTCTGATAGAGTTCTATTAATTGCTTTACCTGGGCGTAATTCGCTTTCACCTGCTTATTAAGCGAATCAATTTCGGCCAGCAGGCTCTTTTCTTTGTATTGCTGGGAAACGACGCGCGTCGCGGCGCGAAGCTTAGTGATAATATTCTCAACGGAAAAAGGCTTGCCAAGCACGTCGTCAGCCCCGGCCTGCAGCGCTTTCAGGGCTGTGTCGGAATCTTTAATCGGCGCAAGCAACAGGACGTAATTATTCCTCAGATTCTCTTTTTGCCTGATGATCCTAAGCAGGGCAAGCCCGCTTACCTGCTCGGTATTTAAATCGGCAAGCACAATCGAGGGGCGTTCCACGTCTTCCACGGCCCTCAGTCCTTGCTTGCCGTCAAAGATAGGCTCGACGCTCGCCCCGGGGTAGAGCTTTCGAACTATTCGCTCGAGCGAGGCGACGGATTGCTCGTCGCTATCTATTATAAAAATGGGAATTGCTACTTCCATACCGCGTCCTATTAGTCAATAGCACACCTACAAATATCGTGCCTGTTTTCCCTATTAGTTAACGTAACTTCAGTAACTCGTTAAATACCTTTTCGGGGGAAAAGGGTTTGATTAAGAAACCGTTTAAATTATTCGATACGTAAAGGGACGATTTTTCAGGGACATAGAGCGAGCTGTAAGCGATTATCTTAGTGGATCGCGTCGCGTTCAGCCGCAGAGTTTCCGCCAATTCGGATATGCGCGGGCTGCGCGGATCGAGCGCGCTAACGAAGACGAGCTCCGGCGCGTAATCGGCGAGCGCTCTAAGAGCTTCCTCCTCGGTATGCACCGTCATGCATTTAAGGTCCAGCATGCTTAGCGAAGCGATCAAGTCGTTGGGAGTTTGGAAGTTATCGTCGATTATTAAAACCGCCCCGCTTTCCGTCTTCACCGGGCAGGTCAGCGGCCGGCGGTGCAAAGACTCCTCCTTCAATGGAATTATAACGGATATCTTCGTGCCGGTCGGGTATATTCTCTCGACTTTAATCCCCCCGTAGTGCAGGTCGACCAGCTTAAGCGCGAGCGCCAGCCCTATGCCGGAGCCTTCGAAGTTCCGGGCCAACCCGGATTCGCTCTGTGAAAACGGTTGGAAGAGGTCGTATATCTTGTCGAGATCGATCCCGACCCCGCTGTCCCATACGACGAAGTTGATCTCCTGCGCGTCGGAGTTGTACCATACTTCTATCCCGATCTCCCCGCCGGACGGCGTGAACTTAATCGCATTGTCCAAAAGGGTGATAAGTATCTGCCTGAACTTGTCCCTGTCCACGTTGACGGCGAGCGTCAGGCCGTTGGAGTTGAAGTGCGTCGTGATCTTCTTTTTCGCTGCGGCTGCGGCGGCTGTTTGCAGGGCGGAGCGCGCTATCATATCCGCGGAAATTTTTCTCGGGTTGTATTCGATATAGCCCGAATCGATCTTGGAATAGTCGAGCATCGAGGTGATCATTTCCAAAAGCTTTTGCCCGTTGTCGAATATTGTCATCAGCGCGTCGCTCTGCTTTTCGTTGAGCGAATTTTTCAATTGCTTAATAAGCGATTCGCTAAGGCCAATAACGGCGCTTAACGGGGTACGAAGCTCGTGCGAAACGGTGGCCAATATATCGCTGCGAACGCGGCTTGCGCGCCGGAGCTCGGCGTTTAGCGCGGCAAGCTCCGAATCGCTTCGCATGATTCGCTCGCCGAGAAGCATTCGCTCGGTAAGCAGCTTTTTTTCCGTCTCCTTTAGGTTGCTCAGATCGATAGCGAAAATTAACGCCGAGGGCAGCTCGCCCGCGCCGTTCTCGATCGGGAGTATCATAAGGTAAGCCGGGAACGCGGAGCCGTCCGCCTTCTTTATATCGCACTCGAGCGAGAGCTCGCCGTGAGAGCCTTCGATTGAATCCAGCGCCATATAAACTTTTCTGGCGCAGTCCTGTTCGAAAAGAATCGAAACGTCCCTGCGCAGCGCGTCGATTTTAGATAAATCAGTAAAGCGTTCCGCGCCGGGGCTAAACTCCGCGATCAAATACCGATCGTCGCGCTTTTCTACGATAACGATGATAATCTGGCTGGCCGCCCGGAATATCGCTTCCATTATTGATTTCGAATATGCCAGGGCTTCCTTGGCAAGCTTTTGCTCGTGGATGTCGAGAGTGATACCGTCGACCCTTAGCGTGCCTTCCTCGTCGAGCCAATACATAGCAAGCTGGTGCGCCCAGCGCACGCGGCCGTCCCGCGTCTTTATCCTCGTCTCCCAATCCCTGAACTTTTTGTATGGCTCCTTCGAGAGCATTTCCTTTATTTTCTCTTCTGCATCCTCATCGTCCGGGGCGCTGATAAGAGTGAGCCCGCTGTAGAAATCGTTGTAAAAAAAGGAGGGCGGGTAGCCTGTGACGGCTTCGACCGAATCGGAGAAAAATACCGTCAGGACTTCCCCGGAACGCCCTATGGTAAAGCTCCAGATGTACCCGTTGAGGGAATCTATTATCCTGGTTATCTGCCCGGAGGTGAGGCGCAATTCGCGGGCGCTCTCCTCGAATTCGCTTATTTGCCGGATCATTTCCCGGGTGCGCGCGGCAATGCTCTCCTCGAGCGTTTGCGAAAGCCTGAGTATTTCCCTCTCGCTCTCAATTTTGTACGTTACGTCCTGTATGGCGGTATGCAGCAGCTTCTCCTGCGTCTCTTCGTCTACGAAGGGGACGCTCGTAATTTCGAGATATACGGTTTTAGAGAAGCCGGACCGGGCTTTAATTACAGTCGTAGACTTAAAATTTGTCTCGTAGCTCCTCGTAAGGTGATACTCGAACGAATCGAGCGAGTCTGGGGAGACAAAATCTGCAAGCAATCTATCGAGCAGCTCTTCCTTCGGCTCGCCGAGTATGGTCGTCGTCGTGCTGTTGACGTTCAGTATGCGGGAATCTCTATTGAGCGTAAGGAAACCGACGGGGGCGAGTTCATAAAGAAAGGCGTGCTTACGTCTCGAGCGTTCAAGCTCCGACTGCGCGTTAATCGCCTCCTCGTTGCGCCTGTCCAACTCTTCCTGGTAGGAAGCAAGTTCCGCCAGGACGGAGTTTAACTCCTCTTTTATGGGATTATGACCGTTGTCCCCTCTGGATTCAGCGAGCTTTTCCGCCCGTTCTATCAGATTTTTGAATTTCTCGTTCAATACTATCCCGTTAAACAAAAATGAAAATATAGCTCTTTCCCCATAAAAAAGGGTATCGGCAAATATTATTTATTATTTAACATATACCGATGTTCGAATATAAATAAATTTTAATCTAAATGAAAATTAAAATTTATTTCGGGCATAATAATTTTTTTTGAGATTAAACGTAAAAGCAAGAAATTGACATTCCAATGTTGATTTACCAAAAAAATAAAAACTACGATAGTCGTTTATACGTTAAGTTTTTAGCAGTTTAACAATAAATCAGAGGAAGTTATGACACTTAAAAATGAACTCGCTCATATCGGTTCGCCGGAGTGCTCGCTTGCGGCGCTCGGATTCCCGAAGGAAGCTTTTGACATCCTGCCCTTCTTTGCCTTCGGCGAAGGAATTGCATTGGACTACATCGCTATCCGCAGCCAGAAGGAAGACGAATTCGAAGAAGATTTCGACGACGATCTCGACGACGATGAAGAGTTTGACGACGACGAAGAATACCTGGACGATGAAGAGTTTGAGTTGGACGACGAAGAATTGGAATATGACGAACCCATAGAAGAAGAATTCGAAATCGACGACGACGAAGAGGAACTCGAGGACGAAGAGGACGAGACCCCGTAATTAATTCCTTTAATATTTATTAAACGCCCTGCGTGCGGCCGCTATTACGCGCCCCTTGCAAGGCGTTTTTGATATGACTAAAATAGTTTTATCGGGAATAAAATATTTTTTCAATTTTAGAAATTATTAAGTTAAATTGCGCTATCGGTATTAATAAATTTTTGAAAGTCGAGGAGAGCATGAGAAAACCCTTCATTCTCGTTGTAGATGACAACAAAATAACAACCAAACTGCTTAGAAGATATCTGGAAGCAAACGGTTACGAAGCTAAAGAGGCCTACGACGGCGTAGATTGTTTGGAAAAAGTCGAGGAAAAAGCCCCCGACGCTATCGTGCTCGACGTTATGATGCCGCGCATGGACGGCTACGAGACCGTTCGCAGACTTAAGGAGCAAGCGCATACGAAGCAAATCCCGGTCGTCATCGTAACGGCGCTAAACGACGTCGCTAATCAATTAAAATCTATCGAAGCCGGGGCCGACGACTTCCTGAGCAAACCTATCGAGGAAAAATTGCTTATCGCAAAGGTAAAGCTGCTTTCGAGCCTGAGCCTTGCAAACGAACGCTCGCGCATGCTCGAAACGACGCTTCGCGAATTCATGCCCGACGCCGCGAAGACCATAGAAAACTAACGGCTTGCGAATTACGACGATTTTTCGGACTTTTCTAACAATATTAAGCCGCTTTTAGCTTCTTGAATCTGTATTTCATTACTTATTTAAGAGATTAAAATGCGCTTTAAAGGTTTATTGCGAGGATTAGCGGTCGCGCTTATTTCCGTTCTTGTCTTCAACGGATGCTCGGCTCTCAAGGACGTCTCGAAAACTATCGGGAACTTACAAAAACTTAAATTTAAGCTCGACAACGTCTCCGGCTTCAGGCTCGCGGGCGTCAACCTGTCGAATAAATCAAGACTTTCGGACATCTCCGTCTCCGACGCGCTAAACTTAACGCGCGCGTTCGGATCGAAAAGGCTTCCGGCGGAATTTACTTTAAACGTCGCCGCGCTCAATCCCGCCGAGAGCGGCGGCGCGACCCAGCCGACTAAAAGCTCCGCGAGCGGCGCCCGGCTCGTCGGGCTGGATTGGCGGCTCTTTATCGATAACGTCGAAACGGTCTCCGGCGACATCTCCTCCCCCGTTACCATACCTAACGCAGGCGAGCAAACCATAATTCCAATCCGTATTAATCTCGATTTGATGAGCTTTTTCGGCAATCAGGACTACGAACGCCTGATCAATCTCGCGCTCGCGCTCGGCGGCCAGGGCGGTTCGGCTGCGCGCCTTAAGCTCGATGCGCGACCGACTATTTCGACCTCGTTCGGAAATTTCACCTATCCAAATCGGATTACGATCGTAAATACTGAATTCAGATAATATGGAGCAAAACTTATTAGCGGCGATCCTGCTTACCGCGTTCGCCGGGCTATCGACGGGCGTCGGCAGCGCGATCGCCTTTTTCTCCAGGAAAACGAATAAGAACTTTTTAGCTGTTGCGCTCGGCTTTTCAGCGGGCGTAATGATCTTCGTCTCCTTCGTCGAAATTTATTTTAAGGGGCAACGCGCCCTCGTCGAAGTCTACGGCGACGTTCCGGGCAAATGGATGACAATGGCGGCGTTCTTCGCCGGGATATTTATTATCCTGATCATCGATAAGCTAATACCGAGCTACGAGAACCCCCACGAGCCTGTCCTGATCGAGAACGCGGAGCGGCCGACCAACGATATGAAGCTTCATCGAATGGGTTTGTTTACCGCGTTGGCTATAGCTATACATAACTTTCCCGAGGGGCTTGCGACCTTTACCGCGGCCCTGACGGACCCCGCGCTCGGCGCTTCAATCGCCGTCGCCATCGCCATACATAACATCCCCGAAGGCATAGCGGTCTCCGTGCCGATCTACTACGCCACGGGCAGCAGGAAGAAGGCCTTCTGGCTATCCGCCCTCTCCGGGCTCGCGGAGCCTGTCGGGGCCGCCATTGGATACTTCGTCTTTATGAAGTATTTTACTCCCTCCACCTACGGGTTTATGTTCGCCGGCGTTGCGGGCATTATGGTGTTTATTTCGCTCGACGAGCTATTGCCCACCGCGCGCGAATACGGCTCGGGTCACAACGCGATCTATGGCATGATTGCCGGCATGATGGTTATGGCGTTCAGCCTCGGCCTTTTCTTTTAGAATTTTCGACTTATAAAAAATAAGAAGCCCCGCCGGATAGCGGGGCTTCTTTGCTATAATAACAGATTATAACGTTACGCTTTGGGAGCTTCGGGAATGTTCTCAAGAATGCCCAAAAGCAAGCGCCAGATCCTCTGCGTGCTGGAGATCTGGATCATCTCGTCCGGCGAGTGAACGTCCTTTAAGTTCGGACCGAATGAGAGCATATCCATGCCCGGGTATTTCTCGCCGATAAGGCCGCACTCGAGACCGGCGTGTATCGCTTCGATCTTGGGCTCATGGCCGTACTGCGATTTGAAGACGCCCTTCGCCATATTGAGTATCGGCGAAGCAACGTTGGGCTCCCATGCCGGGTAGCCGTCGCCGGAGGTTACTACGGCGCCGCCGAGCTCGAAGGCGAGCTTAACCATTTGGCCCATGTGCATCTTCTCGCTTTCGACGGAGCTGCGCTGGCTCGTTAGAACATATACTTCAGCTTCGCGGGTTTCGACGATAGCGAAGTTGGTCGAGGTTTGAACTAAGCCTGCGATATCGGGGCTCATACGCATAACGCCGTGCGGGCATACGTAGAAGCTCATCAGGAGGCGCTTCTGGAATTCTGCGTCCATAACGCGCGAGACGTTCCCGGCGGCTTCAGCGGAAATCATTAAATTCGGCTCTTTCGTGCGGTACTCGATTTGAAGCGTTTTATTAAACTCTTCGACGTATTTGTTGAAATCTACCGCGGAGCCTTCAGGAACGGTAATAGTGGCGAACGCTTCGCGCGGAATGGCGTTGTGCTTGTTGCCGCTGTTGAAGTCGGAGAGCGAGATATGGAACATTTCGGTCAGGTTCCAGAGCAACCGGGTCATAACCTTTGCGGCGTTTGCGCGACCGTCGTGGATCTCGATGCCGGAGTGCCCGCCGCGCAATCCTTTAACGGAGAGCTTGAAGGCCTTCGAGCCGGGATGAGCTTCGCCGGCCTTGTAGGCGTAGCTGGCGGCGGTGTTGAGCCCGCCCGCGCACCCGATGGTGAAGGCGCCGTCCTCTTCGGAGTCGAGGTTGATCATGATCTTAGCCTGCAGCAGGTCCGTACCGAGCTGTTGCGCGCCGGTTAAGCCGGTTTCCTCGTCGAGCGTGCAGAGCAATTCAATCGGGGGGTGCTTAACGCCTTCGGCGGTCATAGCGGCCATACCCATAGCGATGCCGATACCGTTGTCGGCGCCGAGCGTCGTTCCGCGGGCCTTTATCCAATCGCCGTCGATATAGGGTTGGATCGGGTCGTTGTCGAAATCGAATTCGACGTCGCTGTTCTTCTCGGCGACCATGTCGAGGTGGCCCTGTATCGCGACGGGAGTGCGGTTTTCGTAGCCGTGCGAGGCCGGCTTGCGAACGACGACGTTGCCTAACGCGTCTCTTTGCGATTCAAATCCCTGTTCCTTTGCCCAATTGACCATAAATTCAGCGATGCGCTCTTCCTTTTTCGAGGGGCGCGGCACTTGCGTAATCTGCTCAAAATACTCCCAAACGAGAGCCGGTTCGATGCCGGTTAATATCTTAGCCATTCAATCACCTTTATAATTCTTTAAAATTTATAAAACCGTTCTTGTAGAGTTGCGTAAGGAATGCGGTGAGGCGGTCGTAGACGGGCTCGATTTCCTCGCCGAATCTCGCGCGTAGCGTTGCGGCGATAGCGTCGACGTTGTTTTTACCGTCGATGAGCTCCCACGCCGCGCTGCCGAGCGCGTCCAGGTTGGCTTTAATGTATTTATTCCGCAGCCGCGGCTGAAGCAGCTTGCCGAAGACCTTGTCGGTAAATCGCGGGACGAGCACGTCAATCAGTCCCTTTTCGTTTAGTTCGTGCTCATAGAGCCGATTTGGAGTGAGTTCCAGGTAGTTAATATCCTCGCCCTTCTTCTTCTTTGCAAGCATAGATTTTTGCCAACTTTTTTAAAACATTAGAAAATGCAATTTATTAAAATTTTATAACTTAACCTAATAATTCTTTTCTGCTTACGCCGATTGGCGAAACTCCGCCCGAGGGCCTGAGCATGTAAGTTAAGTAGCAAAATGCGTCGACCTGGTCGTCGTGGGCTCCGTTCGGAAATGAAAGCAGCTCGCTTTCGAACGTATCGAGCCAATCGGCCTCCTTCAACAGGTAAACCGTACCGGCTTCCACCCGGGCGGCCATATCGAGCGAGCGGGCGAACTTGTCGCCTTTCGGCCTTAAATCCTTTACGGGTAGCCCGGCCCGGCGCGCGCTCTGTACGAGCGACAGCTGGTATTGTGAGCTTTCTACGCCAATCGCCGACGGCGCCCAATCGTCAAATATTTTCTTTAAAAACTCGAGATGGTCGGCAGCCTCGAGTTGGAGCCGAATCATCTTAAGCAGCGCAATTTCCCCTTTCGGGGCGATCGCGGCCACGGCGCAAGCTGTGTAATCGTTTCGCTCGCCAATTTTTACCGCCAGGTCCACAGCGGCGATTATTTTGCATTCGCCGAGCGAAACGGGGGCGAACCCTCCGGCAGTATCCAAGAGGCAGCCCGGCGAGAGCAGTCGTATGACGCTCCCTTCCGACTCGAAGTACCGCAGGTCCTTCCTTCGGAACGCGGCGCCCGAGCGCGGCTGCGGCGACTGCTGGTACATAGCCTCGAACCAATACGAGCCGAGCTCCGCCCGGAATTCGCCAAGCTTATCCTCGTCGAACCGCTCCGGCCAAAGCGCCCGGCCTTCTTCGCGGCCCAGCGGATCGTTCTTTGAGGCGAAGGCGGGCAACGAAAGCGCCTTCCACTTATCGCCCCTTTTAGCGAGCTCGCCGGCGAGGTCGTCCTCGCTCCAGCGCGTCATAACGAGTATGGCCGCTCCGTTCGGTTCGAGCCTGGTGTAGGCGGTGCTGCGGAACCAATCGAGCAGCCCGCGCATAAAGTCGGGTTTATGCAGCCGTAAATTATTCTTTATCGGGTCGTCGATTATCAGCAAGTCGGCCCCGCGCCCTGTAATGGAGCCACCGGCCCCGACGGCGAACATTCCTCCGCCGTAATCCTTAAGCGCGAATTCCCCGGCGCGGCGCGAGCCGCGTTTCAATTCGAGCGAGAGGCGCTCCCCGCTCTCTTCTATTATATCGCGAACCGAGCGTGAAAAGTTGCGCGCAAATTCCGCGGCATAAGAAATTAATATAATTCTCCGCTCGGGGAAGAGCGTCAGGTACCAAACGGGGAAGTACTTGGAAATAAATTCTGATTTGCCGTGCCTTGGCGGTATACTAATTATTTGAAAGCGTTCGGCCCCGGCGGCGAGCTCCGCAAGGCGAATCCCGAGAAACTGTAAATGCTTCGCAGGGCGCCACCTGCCCCCGCTTAGCTCCTTCGCTAATGCGGCAGGCTGCGCAAACTCGCTCTCCCTGCCTGCGAGGAATATCCCTTTTTTGCTATAAGTTTTCATTTCCGCCTTTTTTACGGAAAATTACAGCGGACTGCGGGACATCCCAAATAAATATTTAATAGGATTGATCCTGCGCTTATCTATTTCTCGGTTTGCCGAGAGGCGCGGTTGCGGATAGTATCCATCATGCGAATAAAATCGTCCTTGTCCTGCGCGAATTTTATAAATTCTTCGCGGAAACTCTGCTCGGTGAAGCCGTTCTTCTGAAGAATTTTTTGAACCTCTTCTTCGGCGCGAAGGGAATCCGAGTGTAATTCGCGGGCGATTAAAACTTCCTGGTATATTCTCATAAAGCGTTCACGGTCGCGATTTGCGTCCGCGCACGCAACGACTATGACGACTCCGATTGCCAGGGCAGCCGTCAACAAAACTTTTTTGCTTATTCTCATCGTTTTCCTTTTACTTTCGCAAAAAGCAAATTTAATTATTCTGCGGCAACGAGGCAAGCTTTTTTTCATATAACCTGCATGGAGCCTTTTTGCCAGAAGAACTTCTCGCCTTCGGCAGGACGAAGTTCCGAGATCCACACAGCTTTCGGGTCATATTTTGCGAAAAACGGTATATTGACCATTTCCGGGTCGCGCGCCTGCGTAAAATGCATAGCCATGCGCTTTTCACCCGCTATTTCGGCGACGCCGTCAAAAATAATCTTACCCGGAGCGGCGGACATAGTCGGTCCGCGCGCCGTTCTGCATAATCCGCTTACTGACGATTGAGCTTCCTTGAATATTTCCCAGGCCCGCTCGAGCGGCACGGAAAAGTAGTGGTTGGGGCCCGTATCGCGCGCGACAAAGAAGTAATAGGGTACCATTCCAAGAATAATTTCGCTGCGCCATTTTTCCGCCCAGAGGTCCGCGCTGTCGTTTATGCCGCGGAGCACGGGCGACTGCGTTCGTATTTGGGCGCCGGAGCTCAATATTCTCTTAACGGCGGCGTGCGCGGCCGGCGAGGACAGCTCGCAGTGGTGATTGACGTGCGCCATTATAGAAAGGTGCAGCCCCCTCTTACCGATGGATTCGAAATAGCGGAGGTAATGGTCCGTGTCGGGATCGGAAAGAAATTTATATGGCCAGTAAGTAAGCGCCTTGGTGCCGATACGTATAGTTTTTATGCACGTCCTGGCAATATTGTTGAGTATTGGATCGAGGAATTCGGAGAACCGTTTAAAGTTCATTATCAAAGGATCCCCGCCGGTGATCAGTAAATCGACTATTTCCTTATGCTCGATTAAATATTCGAGTATAAGAGAGGAGTCCTTTGCGGAGAACTTTTTCTCCGGCATAGAGGTAAATTGGGGCCACCGGAAACAGAAGCTGCAAAAGGCGTGGCAACTCTGCCCATGAGCGGGAAAGGCGAGGGCAGTTTCACGGTATTTGTGCTGAATTCCCTCGAGAGGCGCGCCCCGGAAACGCGGCACGTTGAGCTCTATTTGAGATGCCGGATGGGGATTTAATTTAAGTCGTATTTCGTGGACTAAATTCTCCGCCGCCGCGCTCATGCCTGCGGCGCGCAACTTCGAAAGCTCCGTAAAATCGCCGACGGAAAGCATATCCCTGCGTGGAAAGGTCATGGCGTAGATCGGGTCCTCGGCGTAATTTGCCCAATCGATGAGGTGCTCGGCGACGTAGTTGTTTACTTTAAAAGGCAACACTTGCGAGACGATCTCTATCGCTCGCTTCTCGTGCTCGTCGACGTTCACCATTTGCGGCATAAGCCGGAAATTTCCCGCGTTGTAGGCGCGGTACTTTACCGGGGGATAAACTGGCTTCATGCTTACTCCGTCGATTAAATTTCTACAATTCCGCCTCCGTTATTCCGCGCGTAAGGAGCTGCGTAGAGCCCCGCGCGAAAGAAAGAAGTTAAACATACTTATAATATAATATACATTTTATTTATTTAATTCGCAAATTTTCTTTTCGTTCCGCTCCCCATCTTATTTTACAATGATTTTATTAAAGATTTTTTTAGTTATATTTGAATGAATAGTGCAATGAGCGATAACATAAAATATAGAGGTTATATGAGAAATTCACTTACTTTGTTAATTGCGATTTTTGCGGCATTCTCCGGCTTAAGTGCGCAAACTGAGTTTCATGAACTTACGCCTAAGCCTACGGTCGCATACGGTCGCGACTACGTGAGCGCGATATTCACGCTCTCAAGCCAGCTCCAGAAGATATTTCTTGACTCGAACAACCCGGCCTACGAAGCGGCCTACGAGCTAAACGCGCTTTTGCGCGCGGGCGGTTTCGACACTTTGGCCATTAGGCTAGCTTACCCGACGGACTCCTCGGGAATTATCCTCGGCGTCAAGTCGGACTATCTAATTGGAGTAATTAACGCGGCGCCCGACCAGCGGTTCGCCCCGGAAAATTTATCGGACCCGGAATCATACGCGATAGACGTCACGCCGAAAAGAGTCGTCGTTGCCGGGGGCGGTACGAGAGGTTTGCATTACGGCATGCAAACGCTTAAAAAGCTGCTTTTGCCGGGCGACGCCGTCGCTTCTCTCCGAGCGTGCCGCGTGGTCGATATGCCGGACTTCCCGATCCGCTGGCTCTACTATCCGCATAATCATTTGCCCGACGCAAACTCCGCTAAAGCCCGCGACGTTTGGAAGCAGGCGGCAGATTATCGTTTTAACGGCGTGCTGATCGGCGACTATAAATTCGACTTCATAACGGATATGCCGCAAAAGTTCTATGATTCGGTCTCTTCGCTCGCCGACTACGCCCGCTCGCAATACTTAGACTATGTGCTCGCCACTATGAACTTCGGCTACTCCAACGGCTTACTATACTTTAATCCCAATTTCGCGGCGGGCATGCCCGTCAGAACCCAGAAATTTGTCGTCAAGGACGATATCGCCCGCCCGGCTGGCGAAGGGATTAACCTGCTTCCAAACGGCGGCTTCGAAAGCTCCGCAGGCGATAATTTCCAAAATTTCGTTTTCATCGACGGGGCCGGCACACAGAGCTTCGCCGATAAGCAAACAAAGCACGGCGGCGCGCAATCTATCCGGTTTGAGAACTTCAACGGCGCCAACGCGCGCGTTTGCGCCCGAGCCGTGCTTAAGCCCTTTACCCAGTACCATGTTTCTTCGTACGTAAAGACCGAGAACGTCTCGCCCCGCCCCGAACTAAAAGTGATAGGCGCCGAGGGCAGGGTCTTAACGCATTACAACTTTAATATCCCCGCTACGACCGACGGCTGGCAAAGGGTCAATTACACGTTCAATACGCTCGAGGCCGACACGGTAAACATTTACTGGGGCATCTGGGGGGCGGACAAAGGTAAGATATGGTGGGACGACCTGTCGCTCGAGGAGACCGCGTTCGTTAACATGGTGCGCCGCGACGGTACGCCTCTTGTCGTTTCGCACCCGATACTTAATATTTCATACGTCGAGGGCCAGGACTATTATCCGCTGATCGATCAATATTTGGGGAAAGCCAGCCCATGGCTCGGCGACTTCGACGCATGGCACGCGCCGCCGGAATTAAAAATAAAGCCCGGCTCCGCAATCCACAACGGCGACACCATTATCGTTAGCTATTACCATACTCAATACATCTACGACGGGCAGGTTATGGCCGCCGTGAGCGAACCGAAGCTCTACGAGCAGATCGAGAGGCAGCATCGAATCGTCGACAGCCTGACCAAGCCCGACTACTATTTCCTCGGCCACGACGAGATCCGCATGCTCAATTGGGAGGCGGGGGACGAAGCGGTAGCCGGCGGCGACGCAAGTAAGCTGCTGGCGTACAACGTAAAGAAATGCGTCGAAATATTAAAGAAGTACAATCCCAACGCTAAGATCTGGGCTTGGAACGATATGTTCGACATCTACCACAACGCGCGCGACCCGTTCTATTACCTCGTGAACGGCAGCCTAAAAGGCGTCGCGGATTCCCTGCCGAAGGATATTGGCATAACGAACTGGAACAGCCAGGCGGGCGTCACAGAAAAAAGCTTGAAGTACTTCGCCGACCTCGGATTTAAGCAAATCTCCGCGCCCTATTACGACCAGGACGAGAACAACATACGGGAGTGGAAGGAAACTACTCAATTCCTTCCGAAGGAAAGCTTCCTCGGGATGCTCTATACGACCTGGATCGGTAAATACGCCCACGTCCGACACTTCGGCGAGTACGCCTGGGGGCATGCTCCCTACGTATATCATACTCCTCCGGTCGCCGGCGGCACGGTTAATAAAAAGTTTGCGCTCTCGGCAAAGATACTTGGCGACGATTGGGACGCCGACTGGAAGCTTACAAAAGCCACGCTTTATTTAGCTACGGGACATGGATTGCTTCAATCGACCAACGGAAAGCTAAAGGACGGCGAGTATGTCTTTGACTTTGACTTCCAGGATCAGCCGAAGTACATCGAATACTACATAATAGCCCAGGACAATAAAGGCTGGACGAAACGGGCGCCCGCCTACGGGACCTACTTAATTGGAACGAAAACTACTTCGGCGAGCGAGACGGACCTTTGCGGTACGCTCGAAATTTTTCCAAACCCAGTAACGGACCGTATGATTATTCATTCTGCGAACGGCGGCGAGCTCGAGATACTCGACGCCCTGGGTAATCGGTTATTCGTCCAAAGCGCGGCGCAAGGCGAAACAATCGTCCCCGTAGCGGAACTCCCTGCGGGAGTTTATTTTGCCCGCATATTCGACGGCAAATCCTACCGATTCGGGAAGTTCGTAAAAAGGTAATTCAAAAAGACAGGTATGTATGGATAAATCAAAAACCCCTTCGCGATGTAGTCGCGGAGGGGTTTCGCCTTCTTAAGGAGTAATTCCATCGGTCCAGTTCGAAAAAAAGCGGAGCGCGCTTTAGCCGCCCCGCTTACGCCCTTCCCAATGATTACTTGTAGAGTTAATTCATGGAAAGAAAAATCGTATTGCGGGAGCCCTTGATTGATTCAATAATGCTTAAGAACTCTACCCACTTCGTCTTGAAGACTTCCCAACTTTCGTGGAACGCCTCCGGATCGTCTTCGTATATATCCCAATTCTGCTGAACAATGCTAAAATAAAACATCAATTCCTTTTTGTTCGTCTCCTGTCTTTGCCCCGTGATTAATATATCGGGAAGAAGATTCAGCACTTTCCGCATGAATTTGAATATTTCGCTAATTGTATTGTATATTGTATCGCTTAGCGTTGTATTCTTCTTCAATATAATTGTCAAATCCGAAGTGGACTTAACTATCGTGTTTATCAGGTTCATCTGATTGTCGAACGTTATATTCGTATTCATTTCGGTTATCTCCTTTTTAGGATATTAAACGAAGTTAATTTTCAAAAATTGTATTTTATGTATTGAAAATTAATCTTAACTTAAACGAAATTTATCGTTTTTAATATAACTTGATTTTTGATTTGATTAAAAACTTTTTACGTAGTAAATTGGACTTTTCTTTATCGCCTTTTCTCTATTTTAGATGGACACTACAGACATATTTAAGCCCGTCGAGGGCAAACTCAAAGAATTTAACGGCTTCTTTAAGGCGCAGATGAGCACGAAAGTGGCGCTGCTGGATCTGATACTTCGGTACATGACCCGTCGCAGCGGCAAGCAGGTTCGTCCGGGCATCGTATTCCTTGCCGCCGAGCTTTGCGGCGAGCTGAACGAGCGCGCCTTCGTGGGCGCGGCCATGGTCGAATTGCTGCATACGGCGACCTTGATCCACGACGACGTCGTCGACTCGGCTAAGGAGCGGCGCGGCATCGCGTCGATCAACGCCGAATGGAACAACAAGATCGCGGTGCTCGTCGGCGATTACCTGCTTTCGCGCGGGCTGATGTCCGCCGTCGAGCGCGACGAATTCGACTTCCTAAAGGTATGCTCGCGCGCCGTTAAGAGAATAAGCGAAGGCGAATTGCTCTCCATGCAAGCGAGCCGCAAGCCCGACACCGACGAAGAGCTTTACTTTAGAATAATAGCCGACAAGACCGCCTCGCTGATTTCCGCGTGCTCGGAAATTGGAGCTATCGCCACCGACGCCAGCCCGGAACGGCGCGCCGCAATGCGGGACTATGGCGAATACGTCGGGATAGCCTTCCAGATAAAGGACGACGTCCTCGATTACACATCAAAGACAAAGCTGCTTGGCAAGCCGGTCGGCAACGATATTAAGGAAAAGAAAATTACGCTTCCGCTGCTGTACTTTTTAAAGAACTCGGCGGACGGCGAGGCCGCGGATATAATTAAATCCATAAAGAAGGGAAAGCTATCGGGCGCGGAAATCGCCAACCTGATCAATAGAGTTATTAAATCCGGGGGGATTGATTACGCGGAGAAAAAGGCGCGCGAATACGGCGAAGCGGCTAAGAATTTATTAAAAGACTTTCCCGCGAGCGAAGCTAAGGATTCGCTTATTCGGCTGGCGGATTTCGTAACGCTGCGCGATAAGTAACTTTCAATAAATTAGCTTATTCGTTGTCTCTTGTTATAAATTGCTTTACTTGTTTATTACGGTATAAATAAAATGAAATCGAGTTTTGATCAATCCGTGGAGAAAGCCTACGGACGCGCCATGAATACGGACGCGGTTAGAGATTTTATGACAAAGGTATACGGCTGGATGGTAGGCGGCTTGCTTTTAACTGGCGGCACGGCTTACTTTACTGCAGCCTCGGGACTTTGGCAGTACTTCGTCGGCGGCCCCTTGATGTGGCTCGTTATTATAGCTCAATTCGGGCTCGTATTGGCCCTTTCGGCAGGCGTCATGAAGATGAGCTCCGCGGTCGCCACCGCGGCGTTCCTGGGATATTCCGCGCTTACCGGCCTGACTTTTTCCGCGCTGCTGATCGTCTTTGCCGAAGAAACTATATACCAGACTTTCTTTATAACGGCCGGCATGTTCGCCGCGCTCAGCTTCTGGGGCTACGTTACTAAGAAGAACCTCACTGGGCTTGGCAGCTTTATGATTATGGGACTGGTGGGCATTATTATTACTATGGTCGTTAACGTGTTTTTTAGAAGCTCGGCGTTGCAGTTCTTGATAAACTTTATCGGGGTCGTAGTTTTCGCAGGCCTAACGGCTTACGACACGCAGAGGATAAAGGAGCTCTACGAAGTGCAGTACGAAGGAACTGAAATGACGAGAAAGGTCGCAATAATCGGCGCGCTCTCGTTGTACCTTGATTTTATTAACTTATTCCTCTTCCTGCTGCGCTTTGCCGGCGGATCCAACCGCGATTAAACGCGGCCAAATTGACGAAGGATGATTATTAGGATGATAGAATGCAACCGATAAGCCCGCTCTTTGCAGTCGAAGCGGAAAAATTAATAGCGGATGGCCAAATCTCCGATGCGATAGAACTCTGCCGCCGCGGACTTGAATTATTCCCGGGGTACGCGGCGGGAGTCGTAGCGCTAGCTAAGGCCCTGGCCGCCGCCGGCGACTCCAAATCGGCAAACGAAGAGCTTCAAAACGCATTCCAGGAGTCCTCCGGCTTTAAGGCTTTCCAAACGGATTTAGAAGTCGTCCATGATATTTTCTCGGCCGTAGATCCTTCGGAAAGCTTTAGAGTGATCGACGTCGTAGGCGACGAGGATGCGGAACAGGTAGCCCGCGAAGACGAAATGCCCGAAGAAATTGCGTTCGCGGACGAAATACCCGAAGAAACTGGAAGCGCCCCCGTGGAAGTTAAGGAGACGGTTTTCGAGCAAGACAGCGCCGTCGTAATAGACAACGAAGACGAGATACCGCAATCCGCCCAAACGGCGCAGTTCGACGAAACTTTATTTTTAGAAGAGTTAGATCCCGCTTTCGTGACCGAAGAAGCTAACCCTGGAGATATTCAAATTGAAATCGACGTTGAGCATGGATTTGAGAGCGCGGGTCCGCATATCGACGAACAAGACAGCGAGGAGGAATTCCCTATGGATTTAGAGCCCCCGCCAATTGAAGTTGAAGACGAAACGGAAGACGTCCCCAAATACTTCGCTAACGATTTCGATTTAATCTCCGGGCTTGAATTTTTCAGGTTCGAGGGAAAATTCCGTCGCAACGACTACATGCGCGGGCTGCCCCTGGAAGCTTTCGACTTTCGCGCCCCGGGCGATCTCGACGCGTTGGCGTCGTCGCTTCGGAATGCAAGCGTTCCCCCGGCGCGGCGCACCCCCGTGGATAGCTTCGGGGAAGAACCTGTAAAAGCGCCCCCGTTTATGACGGAAACCATAGCCAACCTCTACGTGCTGCAGGGAGAGCTCGAGCAGGCGCGCGAAGCCTTTTTGCGA
This sequence comes from Chloroflexota bacterium, assembly GCA_050260015.1. Lineage (GTDB taxonomy): Bacteria > Bacteroidota > Ignavibacteria > Kapaibacteriales > UBA2268 > JBLNBN01. Next base: position 80,330 of record JBLNBN010000022.1, read on the forward strand.
CTTGCCGGGAGCGCCACGTCCCCTGAAAAGTCCGCTGAATACCTCGGGAAAGCGGAGGAGCTTCGCTTTCAGATAGAGATGCGCAAAGCCAACGAATAAGCCTGGAAAATAGCGATTTAGACTAACAACAATTAACGTTCGTTAATTGTTTTATATTGTTTATTTTAATACTCGAGGTTTGGTATGGCTGAGGGAATCACTAAAACTGTTACCGTACGAGGAAAGGCGGATGAGATTTATAAGATTTGGGAGAACTTTGAGAATTTCCCCAACTTCATGAATAATATTAAATCGGTCACGAAAACGGGCGACCGGACAAGCCATTGGGTAATGGGCGGGCCTATGGGCTCCGATCTTGAATGGGACGCGATAACGACCGACGTTAACGAAGGCAAGTGGATTTCCTGGAAAAGCTCGCAGGGCGACATTGGAACTCACGGGCACGTCTCCTTTAGCGAACAGGAGGACGGCAATACTATCGTTTCCGTTCGAATGCACTACGATCCGCCGGCCGGCATACTAGGCGACGCTATAGCCAAGCTCTTCGCCAATCCCGAGGGGACGCTTGAAGAGGATCTGCAAAACTTTAAAAGATACGCGGAAGCGCAATTACAAAAATCCTCGGGCGGGAACGTCTCGACCTCGGCTGGAACTGGCATAGGCGCGACTACGACGCACACGGACGTCGATACGAGCACGACCGGCATGGGAGTTTCCGACGCGGGGCTAAGAACTGGCACGAGCGGCTTAGGCTCGATAACCACCGGCAGGGGCTCGATGGGGACCGGCATCGCTTCGCAGGACGACCGGGACATATAATCAATTATCAATGATCAATGATCAATTCCGTTCAGAATTATTCAACGCAAAAGACCTTCCTGGCATCCCGGGAAGGTCTTATATATTTTAAGCAAAGTTATTTATTAATAATTACTTTGCGGAGGTTTTAATCGTTTTGTCCTTGCATTCGGTTTTCATCTTAGCTTCGCCCGCTTTAGCTTTACCGCCGCAGCAACCGGCGCCAGCTTTCTTGCCTTCGAGTTCGCACTCTTTATTGGCCTTTACCTTGATGGGCTGATTTTTAACTACGTCCGCCTGGTAACCGAGATCCGATATATTTTTAGTGATAGCTTTTACGTTCGTTAAGTCCGCGTCGTATTTTACTAAAACGACTTTGGATTTCAAGTCTGATTGCGTTTCGAGCACGCCGTTTAGCTTTTTAAGGCTGCCGTCGATCTTCGTCTTGCAGGATTCGCAAGTCATGTTGGTTTGGACTTTCGTTTCTTTAATCGTCTTAGCTTCCGCTGCGCCGTAGGCAAGGGCGAGAGTCAAAAGTAACGCGAAAAGCTTCACTGAAACTGATTTCAACATAATTAACCTTTTTATAAAATGGATAAACTATATACAAATATAGGTAAAAATTATCAATTAATATGTTTAGTTTTAACTAAGAGCTCGTTGATGAAACTCTGCTCGCTAATAAGTTCTTTTTGAATATTTTTAAGCGTTTCGGGGTTTATTCTCTCTTGCGTTACAACTTCGGCTCCAGCTTCGCGGACGGCGTCTAAAGTTTCCTGAACGTTGGCGTGCAGGTTCCTCAAAGCGACGAGCGCTTCGCAATGCGGGCGCAGCATTTCGCCGACGAGTTCCTTTTCAAAGGCGCCGCTCATAGTTTTAAATAATTCGACCACAGGCGTAAATCGCTTAACGTTCCAATCCTCGGTCACGGAAAGCAATGCGACCTTGCCGTGCTTAGAACCGTTGCCGTTAGTTTTGAACGGGACGTTCATGAGCGGCTCGAGCCTGTCGAGCAAGTTTCGGAGCTGGCGCATCGCATGCTCGTTGTTCAGGGAGAATGCGAATATCCAGGCCTCGCTCGAACGCATATGCGGGTAAACCGATATCATATCGTCGTGCTGGCGGCATTCGCCGTCGCTCGAAAAAAATAAGTCGTCCGTGCAGCCAAGGCAGGGATTGATCTTCAATTCGTGGACGTTCAGTCGAACGCATTCGGCCCCGGCCCCTTCCGCGCCGCTTACGAACGCGTCTATCATCAGGTTAAGAGATGCATGGCCAGGATTGTCGAAATTTATTATGAGAATTTTCATCGGCCTTTCATATTAATATAAATTGCTTTTTTGTTTCGTATAACGGTTAAATTAAAAAATAATTGGAACTGGTACGAATATCCTTTACGGTTGATTTTTTAAAATAAAAAATGTGTCCCTCAGCGCGTACGCAGACGTAAAAGCGCCTATAGCGGAGCCTTTCATATTGCCTAAAAGCGGATCGTACGCGGCTTTAGTAGCATACTGCTGGAACCACCTAAGGTAGCTGTAGCTCGGGGAATAAACCGTTACTGAATGCAGCCCGTAACGCCTGAAAAAGGTCCAAACCACCGGTACTTTCGTCGAGAGAACGAACGTCATTGCCGATCTCTCGCGGAATTGATAATCCTCGGACCATGGACGATAAATGCGGCGGTTCATTTCGTTTGTCGGGGGATCGAGATATTTCCCATACCCGAGAGTGTCGAGGCATGCAATCGAGATTATGTACCACGGCATGTCCGGATTGCGAGTCCATTCTATATAGAGCGAATCGGGCGTCTTTAGATTGACGGAATCAAGCGGATAACGCGCCATCCGCGGAGGCCTCCGCACCCAATCAATACGTCCCGGCGTAGTGTCGCTCGCGAAGGCGCGCGAACCGTCGGCGAACGTAATGTCTATATCGTAGCGCGTATGGGGCTTTACTTTGTAGCTTGTGTCGGGGAAAAGCCAGCCTCGCTCGCCCTCGCGATCGATTACGAGCTCGAATTCCCTGCCGTCCCCGCGCACGATCACCTTGGCGTCCCGTATTAGCGCGCGCTCGTAGGAGAATGAATCCAGCGGCGGCTGGGACCGCATTATTATAATATTTTGAATGGGTTCGTCGACGAGCAAAAACGCCTCGACGAAGTTCTGCGGCTCGTAGTCCTTCGGCACGGCGTCCTCGCAGCCCCAGGACGCAATCGCGCAGACAATCGCGCAAGCGGCGAAGGTCCGTATTGATCTTAATCTCTTCATATTAAAACTTCGCCTCGATTGATATTGTGGGTAGAATCGGCAGTAGCAGCACGTCGTTTACGACAGTTTGATCCTCGCGAACGTTATAGTAGCGGAACCAAATGTCGCGCCTGTTGTACACGTTGTAAACGTCCAGGATAATTCGCCAATCTATGCCTAAGTAATCGAATCCGTAGCCCGCGTTCACGTTTAGCTGGTGCGACGGCGGCAGCCTAAGCCCGTAACGCTGCGTTTGCACGATCTTCCCGCGCCCGTAATTTTGCCCCGGGAACCGGGATTGAAACCGCGAGCCGGCGCCCGTATAGGATTGGCCCGTCTGGAAAGTAAAGTTCGCGCCGACGTTGAATTTTTCGTTGAAATCGTATTGAGCGACTATTTTAAAGTCATGCCGGCGGTCGTACTTGGGGCGGAACGCCCGGCCGTAATTAATGCTGTCGAATTTTGATTCGATGAATCCAAGCGCGTAGCCCACCCATCCCGTTAGCTTGCCCGATTTCTTTTGTACGAATATTTCAGCGCCCCATGAGCGCGCGTTACCGACGTAGAACACTTCCCGCACCTTCGTCGCGCCGAGCACGTTCATATTCAGCTCGCTTACGTTATGCATGGTCTTCGCGTAAATATCGAAGTTAAAGTCGTAATCGCGCAGGAAAGTAGTCTCGAGGCTGAGGATATAATGCTCCGCCCGGCTTGCGGGCATGGTCGAATCCGTCGGCAGCCAGGTGTCGAAGAACGAAAAGTCCGGTTGCGAGGCGAGGCGCAGGTTTTGATGGTAAATGCCGAACGCCGCTTTTATAGCTATGTTTTCAGTCAATTGATCTTTTACGGCTAGCCTCGGATCGAGCGTAAACTTCTGCGACAAAGTCCAGTATGACGCGCGCAGCCCAGCCTGCACGGAGAACAACTCGGTCAATCGCAGGTTCCCCTGCGCGAACGCGCTATGGTTAAAGTCCGAAACGGCGATCCTCGGCGGCTGAGCGTTCGTCCCTTTATTTATTAAGGAGTCGCGGTTGCCGGTAAAGTTCTGAAGGAATTCAAAATCGTAGAGCGAGCTCTCGAAGCCGAACTTATACGTCTGCCTATCGCTGGCGAACCATTCCATTTGGGACTTCAGCGTATAGTCCGCTATCGAGTTCTCCAGCTGAAATTCGTAGCCGCCCTGGTCGCCGGTGAAACTGTTGAAGTAGGAACTGTAGCTGAAGTTGCTAACCAAAAAGATCGAACCGTTGATGATATGCGTCCAGGACGCAGCGGCAAGCCGATTTCCAATTTCTATCGTAAACGAGCTACCGTAGCTAGCTTGGGTTAATTTATCGGAGCTTAAAAAGCCGCTCGTTGAAATTTTATCATTTTCGCCAAAGTTTTGAGTTATTTTCCCGTTGAGGTCGTAGAATCTAAAGTCAGGCAGCGGGTTCTTAGGGTCTTTAGGCAGGAACTCCTTGACGATCTCGAAATACGTTCTGCGGCCGCCAAAGAACCAGGAGCCGTTGAAGAGAGGCCCTTCGAGCGACGCCCGCGAGGAAATTACTCCGAGCGAAGCCGAACCTCCAATCCTGGAGCGATCCCCCTCCTTCTGCTCGATAGCCAGGGCAGCCGAGAGCCGCCCGCCGTATTCCGCCTGGAATCCGCCGCGGTATAGTTCGACGTCCTTTACCGCGTCGGCGTTGAACGTGGAAATAAACCCGAAGAGGTGCGTAGGATTGTATACGGTAGAACCGTCCAGGAGGACTAAATTCTGATCGGGCGATCCCCCGCGTACGAAGAGGCCGCTCGATATCTGGGAGGAAGTCAATATGCCCGGAAGGAATTGCAGAGAGCGGAAGACGTCGCTCTCGCCGCCGATCCTGATTTCGCGGATCGTCTCGACCGGCACGTTCACTTTGCTAATCGTGATCTCTCGCTTCTCCACCTCCCGTTCGGCGTCGACGTAGACCTCTTCGGTCTCGACGGAACCGGATTTAAGCGCGAAGTCCTTTCTGAGGGAATGATCCGCCGGGATCGTAATTTCCGTCGTATAGCGTTCATATCCTAGGAAGGAGACAACGACCTTATACTTTCCTGCGGGGAGATTGGCGACGGCGTAGAAGCCGCTTTTATTAGTCCTCGCGCCGTACTTGGCGCCGACTATTACGACGTTGGCTCCAATCAGGGGCTCGCCGTCCGCCGAATCGCGAACGAAGCCGCTCAGCGAAACGTTAGCCGCAGTGGAATCGATCGCCGTAAGCGTTAAGATTGCAAATATAATTAGAAAGAGACGCATTGATCAGCCGCGTTACTCGCTTCGCATGGCGCGGAGGCGCAAGCGAATAGATTGAGATTACATTACTTAATTGAGTCGCAATTAGCGACCTGGATATAAATCGAACGCGGATACTCCGTCTTTAGTTTATCGAAGAAAGATGCGGCCCGCGACGGGTTCCCCATATAGCAATGGAGCTGGCCGATCCGCACGAGCAGCTTTTCCCGGACGGCGCCGATAAGACTTCGCTCCGCGAAGAGCGATTCGAAAATACTCATCGCCGAAGCGGCCTTGCCTCGCGCTATGTCGCATTCCCCGAGCATAAAGATCGCTTCTTGCCGGAGCGAATCCTCGTCGGCAAGCGTCTCGGAGTATATCCTGAACTTTGGGCAAGCGGCGTCGTAATCGCCGGAGTCGAACGTCGCGACGGCGGCGGCGAACTCCCGTTCGGCTTCGTTGGGAGGCTTGCCCGCGCTTTCGGACTTAATGTCCGGCAGGCGCACGACGGCCGTATCGCCAAGAGCGCGTTCGGGCGCGCCGTAAACGTTTTTTTGAATTTTGGACGCGCGCGCTTTACCGGGCGCGACCCTGCCCGCCTGGCAGCCCGCAAGGCCCGCTAAAACCGATAAGCTAAAAAGGATCCGGAAAATATTGTTCATCTGTGAATTCGTAGTTTTCTTTGAATAGAGCCATATCGAATTATAACACGAATTTTTTTTGTAAAAAGTATAATTATTTTTGAGACTTTTTGCTAATTTATGTGTCTTATAGTAAATGATTTGACGCGAGGTGGAAATGAAAAAAGCGACGTATGCAATATTGATATTATTTATAGGCTTTACGGGAGCTTTCGGTTCGGAAGAAATCGAAAAATCGCTTCAATCGGCCAACATGGGTTCGGAATTTTGGCTCACAGTCCCGCCGTGCCCGGAGAGCGAATACTCCTCGAATACGAATCGCATAAAGCTCTTCGTAACGTCGTACGTTTCCACGCGAGTGCGCGCGGAAGCCGCCGACGGAACTCTCTTCCAGGAGATCGACCTACCTGCGGGGATAACCCGCTCGATAGAGCTTTACCCGGAACAGGCTCAACCGTTTATCTCGACTTATTACTCCAACCAGTTCGCCAACCGCGTCTACCCCGGCTCGGCCTTCCGCGTGGTCGCGGACGATCCTATCGCGCTTTTTGTCGTGCTCAGCTTCCGCACGGATAGCGAAGGCTACCTCGCGCTGCCGACGAGCGCGCTCGGAACGGATTACAGGGTTTCCTCGTACAGCGACGCGGCCGGCCAATACGGCGAAAACGTGTCCTATCCTTCTCTCGCAGGCATCGTGGCCGCGTTCGACAATACAGTCGTGCGTATGTTGCCATGCTCCGAGCACAACACCTTTAAGCCCTATCCGTCGCCGCAGGCCGACACTGTAACAAAGACGCTAAATCGCGGAGACGTATGGGTGTTCTCCTCCAGAGGCGGCGAGAGCGACCTCTCGGGCAGCTCTATACAAACTAATTTCCCCGTCGCCGTTATTACCGCCAATCAATGCGCTAACGTGCCTCTTAAGAATAAATCCTGCGAATATATTACGGAAATGGAAAGCCCCGTCGTTAGCTGGGGCAAAACGTACTTCGCTTCAAAGATATTCGGCAGGAAATTCGCCCCCGTAGTTAGAATTTACGCCCTGCAGGACACTACCACGATTTACAGGAACGGGATTAAAGTAGGCAAAATAGACAGCGCAGGGGCCGCGGCCGCCCGTAACTTTATCGAGCTAAGAACGTCCGACTCCGACCCCCAATCGGCGGTCTTTACCGCGGACAAGCCGATCAGCGTTACGCTATACAACCCCGGAACCGAGGAGGACGGACTTCCTACGCCCCGCGGGGATTGTTTCCAGGTGGGGCTCGCCCCCTACGAGCGCTTCACTAACGAGATATTGCTCGCCACGCCCGTGCAAACTCCCTCCGAAGCTGCGATTAGCGAGCACTATATCAATCTCATATACAAAAAGACTTCGTCGAGCCAGATACCCGACGATCTTGAGATAGGGCAGATGAAAAACGGCGCCTGGGCCTGGGAAAAGATAAAATACATAAACTTAAAGGAGACGGAGACGTTCAAGGCCCCAGTCGACGGTTCGACCTGGGCCCGCGTACTCTTCAAAGTAGTCGAGGGCGCCTGGAGGATCCGCTCCGGGAATCCGGTCTGGGCATACCTTTACGGCCATATGCCCACCGGCTCCTACGGCATGCCGGCCACGGCGGGCATGGCGCGTATTTCTATGGATGATTACGAAGCGCCGGTCCCAACCTGGAAAACTTACTGTATGGGGGAAATCCGGGGCGAGGTAAAAGATATGCCCGAGGACGCTTCGCGCCGTTCGAACCTAAAATGGATAGTGTACCACTCCTCGGAAAGCGAGAACTACGATCATTTCTTTTCACAGATAATCCCCGGGCAAACCGAGCGCGCGGAGTTCAAGCTCTTCGTCCGCAACCCGAAGGAGAACGCAAAAGCGACGCTTACGTTCAGGGACATGAACGGCAACGACACGACCGTAACCATTCATTATACTGCCCCGAAGCTAGTCGCCCATCCGGGCTTGCTCGACTTTGGCCTGATCAGCAAAAACATCAGCTACGAACGCTTCGTACAACTCGTCAACGAATCCGACTCCCTGATAAATATTCCCAACGTCGCTCTATGGCGGGGGGATCGCGGATTCGTAATTACGACTCCGCCGGAGAATATCTCGCTTAAACCGGGGGACAGCTGCCGGGTCGGAATTTCCTTCAATACTTTGGAGGGCGGCGAGTTTATCGATTCGCTCGGCGTCGGCGACGACTGCTTCTTCGCTAACCTGGTAGAGCTTCGAGCCCATACCGGCGAGCAGATCATCAAGGCGGACGACGCGCAATTTGGCGAAGTCACAATAGGCCAATCGGACTTGGCCGTAGCTAACGTAGCAAACCAGGGGAATGCGGAGCTTATTATTACCGGCGTTCGCTTCAACGCCGACGCCGCGTTTACTAGCGATATACCTAAGAACGTGTCCGCTTCTAATCCAATCGTCATACCCGCGCACGGCGCAATTGCTTATAACATTACTTTTGCGCCGGCAAAGAGAGGCGAGTATCTCGATTCGATCGTCTTTAGTTCCAATGCGCGGCACATCGACAGCGTAATAATACTTTCGGCCCGCGGCGTCAGCCCGGGGCTCGCGTCGAACTCGCCCGTTTGGAACCGTTGCCGGATAAACCGCGAGAAATTCCCCGCAGGACCTTACCCGCCTTCGGGCGACTCCCGCGGAATTAAGCTGCTCAATAACGGAACCGTCGACGTTGCGATCTCGGGAGTGGAAATTGAGAGCTACTCTACCCCGGACGGCTCGCCGGCAGCATTTATCTTCGACATGAACGCTTTTAAAGATTTAACTATAAAGCCGGGGGCCGATACGCTTATTACCGTTAAGTTCAATCCGACGGCGACCGGCGAATACTCCGTATTGATCAAATATCAAGGAGACAGTCCCGAACCCGCACGCACGCGCCTATACGGCGTAGGGGTTGTTCCGCGTATTAAGACTTCTATTGAAAAGTTCGACACAACGCTCGCCAATAGTTCGCTTATGAGCTATCGCGCGCTTAGGATAACTAACCCTTCGCTCGCCGAGTGGGAGTACGGCGATACTTTAACTATCTATTCGCTTTCGGCGGCTATTCCGGGGGATATTTCGACCAAGTGGGACAACTTTGGCTCTAAAGGGTTTAAGATCGATCTTTCGGCCTTCCAATTCCCTATTAAGCTTAAGCCCGGGGAATCGGTCGAGGCTCCTGTTGCGTTTGCCCCAAGGGAGTCGGGCAATATTCAGTCCGAATTAGTAATTAACTCGGACGCTGAAAACGAGGGTAGAGCCTTGCTTGCCGGCTTTGGCGTGGGCGACGAGATAACTGCTGTGGGAGATACGGCCGAGGACTGCCCGGGCAACGTAGATACTCTCTATTGCGAGATAAAGAACCACGGCGAACGGAACATCGAGCTCTCCAGGCTGGAGTTCAATCCTCCCTACGAGGAATTTGCCTTCGCGGACAGTTCCATCGCCAATGGTTTCGTTCTTCCCGCGCAAACGAGCAGGGCGATACCAATTTTATTTAAGCCGGGCAAGTTCAGCTACGTCCAAAGCCAAATTTCGTTTAAGGACAAGAGCTTCCCACAAGTCACGGCCTCCGCCCCGATCACCGGCAAAGGCCTATTCGCAGGTCGGGAAACGATCCTAAGGCCTATTCGCCAGAACGTAAACGCGGGCGTCGACGCGAACCTGACTTTGGCCCTGGAGCCAGGAAAGGATATCGAGTACGCTAACGTTAAAAATGTAATAGTCGAGCTGAGTCACAATTCCGATTTCCTCGCGTTCGACGAGGGCTCGCTCGAAATAAACGAGGAAATATCGCAACGGTTCATCGCGCAGATCCTTGAGTTTAAGCCAAACTTCGCAAAGATACGGCTTACGGGAATCGGCGACGCCAGGATTAATACTCAAAGCATACTACTAAAGCTTGGCTTGAAAACGTTTCTACCCTCCGGCGACGAATCGACGGGCAATGTGCGCGCGAAAATAATTAACCCGGACAACGCCTGCGCGGAATTTGAGGGCGCGCAATCGGAAATTAATATTAACGCAGTTTGCGGGGGCGAGCTGCGGAAGATCGTCATCAGTCCCTATGATTATTCCTTCGGCGCCAGGACGGTAAAGGGAGCGATAGAAGTGGACTATGAACTGGGACTTGCCGCCGGGACGAAGATCGAAGTCTTCTCCGCCGCCGGCGAGCGCGCGGCTGTCCTACTGGACGAGGTCCGCCCCGCGGGAACGCATAAACTAAACTACGACGCTTCCTCGCTCGGAAGCGGGATTTACTTTATCGTAATTTCTTCCGGTCCCTTCAAAGAAGCGGTTAAAGTTGGAGTGATCAAATAAATGAACTGGTTAAACAAGTATTAAGAAATATTTCCGCATGCGTTTAAAGGAGTTCCGCTCGCTCGAATTCGCGTCGCCAATCGACGCCCGGCGAAAGGAGCTCCTTTTCCATATGGGCGCCTCCCTATGATGGAAATATTGGTTTTATAAATCATCATTTTTCCATAATTTCGGAAAACTCAATGTATTCAATTAAAATCAAGAAAAATGGATATCCTGATTCAGGAAGTCGGCATGCGCGACGGTTTGCAACAAGAGCGCGCGATCGCGCCGACTGACACAAAAATTCTATGGATAAAGAAGCTAATAGCCGCCGGAGTACGTAGAATCCAAATCGGCTCCTTCGTTCATCCTACTAAAATGCCCCAAATGGCCGATACGGACGAACTCTTTAAGTTCTTCAACCGCCCGGGAGAAAAGCCCCCCGAAGTCGAGCTCTCCGGCCTGGCCTTGAACGCTCGCGGGGTCGAGCGCGCGATCGCCGTCGGCGCCGAACGTATTTGCGTCGGGGTCAGCGCGAGCGAAACGCACAGCCGGAAGAATACGGGGATGTCCCCGGCCGAGGCTATTAAAAATATCATCGAGCTGGCCGGGCAGGCGGCGCGCGCCGGAGCAAAAGTTCAAGGCGCCGTGCAGTCAGCCTTCGGCTGCGGATTTGAAGGGCGTATAGACGAACGCCGCGTTATAGAGCTGGCCGGAGAATACCTCGCCGCTGGTATTAAGAGCATCAGCCTTGCCGACACAAGCGGGCACGCCAATCCTAAATCGGTGGAGCGACTTTTCGGGGCGATCCGAAAGCTCGACGACGACGCGGAACTCGTCTGCCACTTCCATAACACTTACGGTATGGGCCTGGCGAACGCAAAAGCCGCGATCGATTCGGGCGTGACCGTCTTCGAAACCGCGTTCGGCGGGCTCGGCGGCTGTCCCTTTACGAAAGTCGCCGCGGGCAACTTAGCGACGGAGGACTTCGCGCTCTTCGCCGCCGAGATGGGTTACTCTACTGGAGTCTCCCTCGAGGGCTTAATCGACCTGGCGAAAGCGGCCTCGGAATTTTTTGGTCGCGAACTGCCGGGCTTCGTCTATAAAACCGGTCCTATTATCAAGTAAAATTCAAAGAGGAATAAATGAGCGCTAAGATACTAGCCGGAACGCGGGTTCTCGACCTAACGAACGTGCTTTCCGGTCCATTCGCCTCCCTGCACCTGGCGTGGCTAGGGGCGGAAGTAATTAAGATAGAAAATCCCACGGACGGCGATCTTGCCCGCAAGCTTGGTTGCGTGCCCGAGTATAATAAAATGTTGATGGGAACGAGCTTCCTCGCGCAAAATGCCAATAAAAAATCCGTAACGCTTAACCTAAAGGACGCTCGCGCCAAGGAAATTTTTAAGAAATTAGTTAAAACTGCGGACGTCGTTATCGAGAACTTCCGCCCGGGCGTAATGGATCGATTGGGCTTAGGGTACTCCGTTCTTTCTGAAATTAACCCTCGGTTGATTTATTGCGCAATAAGCGGCTTCGGCGCCGACGGGCCCGACGCCAAAAAGCCGGCCTACGACCAGATCATTCAAGGGCTATCGGGCGTAATGTCGATTAACGGCGACGAACGGCTCAACCCGCTTCGCGCAGGGTTCCCGCTCTGCGACACGGTCGGCGGCCTCAACGCCGCCTTCGCCGTAATGGCCGCGCTCTACCATCGCGAGCGCGCCGGGGAAGGTCAATTTATAGACGTCGCGCTGCTTGATTCAATAATGCCGCTGATGGGTTGGGTCGCCGCGAATCTCCTGATCGGCGGGCAGCAGCCGCAATTGCTCGGCAACGATAACTTTACCGCGGCGCCCTCGGGCGTTTTCCGAACCGGGGACGGCCACATTAATATCGCGGCCAATAAGCAGGAACAGTGGGAAGCGGTAGCCGAGGTCCTCGGGGTCCCGGAATTAAAAGAAGATGAACGCTTCCGCGAACGCGAGGCCCGCAAAGCCAACCGCCGCGCGCTTACGCCCCTGCTCGAGGTGCCGCTCTCGCGCGGAACAACGGACTACTGGGTCGAGAAATTTAACGAAAAAGGCGTTCCCGCCGGGGCGATACTAAAATTAGAGGACGCGCTTTCCGCCGAGCAGGTCGCCCATCGGAATACGCTTGCCGAGATCGACGTCGAGGGAATTGGCACGATCAAGCTATTCAATATGACCGCGAAATTCGATAAGACCGAGGGCGTTATTGAATCCGCGCCGCCGCGACTCTCGGAGCATACGGAAGAGATACTCTCAGAAATCGGAGTCTCCGCGGAGGAACTGGACACTCTCCGGGAAGAAGGCGCGATATAGTATATAAGGTAGATTAGAAATAAAAATCGCTTATCGGTTCAATTAAGCGCCGGTAAGCGATTTTATTTCAGGAGCGAATTTATTTTTACAGGCTACATCTTTTTAACTGGCGGCTCGCCTTTCTTCCAGCCGCAGGGCGTCATTTCGCCGCTCTGAAGAGCTTCGAGCACTCGCAGCGCCTCTTCCGGATTGCGCCCGACGCCGTCCGGATGAACAAGTTGATAATTAATAATGCCGTCGGGATGGATTAAAAACAAGCCGCGTTCGGCTACCCCGCGCTCGGGATTGTAGACGTCGTACATCTGCGCGATCTCGCGCGTAATATCCGAAAGCATCGGGTACGGAAGACTCTTTAACAGGTCGTGCTGCCGGCGCCAGGCAAAGTGAGAGTAACGCGAATCGGTAGAGCAGGCGATTACTTCGCAGTTAAGCTTTTGAAATTCGTCGTAAACTTTCCCAAAGCCCTCAATTTCCGTCGGGCAAATAAAAGAAAAATCGTTTGGATAAAAGAATAATAAGAGCCACTTTCCTTTATAATCCTCGAGCGATATTTCAGCGTACGCCGTATCGTGCCCAAGGTCCGCAGAGTCGCCCCCGACGACGGCAATGCCTTTAAAATTTGGCGCCTTCGTGCCGACTAACAAAGCCATGCTACCCCCTATTATGAAATACGTATTATTTTTATTTAAAAATAATTTTCTTATTTTAGCCTTTCCTAAGCAATCGACAGGATTATCAAACGTAATCAATTTTACTTTAGTGTGAATAAAATTTGCAAAAAACGTTATATATTGCAATCCTTAAAATTCGAAAAAGTCAAAAAACATTAGAAGACAATTTATGCCAGCAAAAAAAGCAGCCGTTAAAAAGAAGTCGGAAAAGAGCGAAACGCCCGAAAAAAGCGGCTCGGACAAGACTCTCGTTATAGTCGAGTCGCCGGCTAAGGCAAAAACGATAAATAAATATTTGGGCAGAAACTACATAGTGGAAGCCTCTGTCGGGCACATCAAGGACCTGGTTAAGTTCAATCTCGGGGTCGACCCCGAGAAAGATTTCCAGCCCAAGTATGTAACGATCCGCGGGAAAGCCGATATAATCAAAAGATTGAAGCAGCTCGCCTCCAAATCCCGCCAGGTGTTAATCGCAACCGACCCCGACCGCGAAGGCGAAGCTATCGCATGGCATATCGCCGAAGAGGTCTCGCAGAAGAACGACGACGTCAAGCGCGTAATTTTTAACGAAATTACCAAGACGGGCATCAAGAAGGGAATTTCCGAGCCCCGCGCAATCGACACTTCGCTTTTCATGTCCCAGCAGGCGCGCCGCGTGCTCGATCGCCTGATCGGCTACCGCGTATCGCCGTTCCTATCGCGCGCGATGCTCGACAAGACTACCCAAACGCTATCGGCGGGAAGAGTTCAATCCGTCGCTCTACGACTTATCTGCGAACGCGAGCAGCAAGTGCGCCTCTTCCAACCTATTGAATATTGGAATATAATGGGCGACTTCCGGGATCCGAAAGGCAACGAATTCAAGGCCCGTCTTGTTTCCTTCGGCGGCAAGGACATAAAGAATCCCGAGGGCAGCAAGGTCGGCGCGACCGACGAAGAGAGCTCCGCCCGCGCCAAGGATCTCGAGCGGCTGCATTACATCCGCAACGAAGCCGGCGCTAAAGATTTGCTAAAGAGGATCAAGGAAGAAGATTATTCGATAACGTCGATAAATAAACGCAAAACCACACGCAAACCCGCTCCGCCCTTCACGACAAGTTCCCTGCAGCAGGAGGCCTCGCGCAAGCTCGGCTATCCCAGCAAGCGCACTATGGCGATCGCCCAGCAGCTTTACGAAGGCGTTTCGATGGGCGATGAAGGCACCGTCGGTTTAATTACTTACATGAGAACCGACTCGATGCGCATCAGCCCGGAAGCCCAGGAGGCGGCCCGCGAGAAGATAAAGGAGGTTTACGGCGACGCATATTTGCCGGAGCAGCCCCCGGTTTACGCTTCGAAATCGACTAACGTGCAGGACGCTCACGAAGCCATACGCATCACTTATCCAAACTATACCCCCGCAGTCGTTAAGAAGTATCTGAAGAAAGAAGAAGCGGCCCTCTACGAATTAATATATAATAGATTCATCGCTTCGCAGATGGCCCCGGCGCAAATCGAGCAAACGACCGTGAACGTGCAGGGCGGAGATTTCGCCTTCCGCGCGTCCGGCAGCGTTACGCTTTTCGACGGCTTCCTGGCCGTTTACGAAGAGAGCGCGGACGATCAATCGCAAGAGAAAGAGCCCACGCTTCCCAAGGGACTCGAAAGCGGCTCCCCGGTTAAGCTTACGTCCGTCGACTCCAAGCAGGCCTTTACGAAAGCTCCGCCCCGCTACAACCAGGCGAGCCTCGTCAAGACGCTCGACGAATTGGGCATCGGTCGACCCAGCACTTACGCCTCGATCGTTTCGACCCTGCTCGACCGCGAGTACGTGGAGTTTACTAATAAAGTATTTATCCCGACCGAGCTTGGCGAGAACGTAAACGAAGTGCTCGTAAAGAACTTCCCCTCGCTATTTAACGTCGCATTCACAGCCGATATGGAAAAGGAACTGGACGTTATCGCCGAGGGCGACAAGACTTACCTGGACGTAGTTAAGGAATTTTACGGCCCGTTCACGGCTTCCCTCAAAGAGGCCGAGGAGAGCGGAGCTATTCCCGAGATCATCTGCGAAAAGTGCGGCGGGCAAATGGTTATTAAGGTTAGCCGCATGGGCAGATTCCTCGGTTGCTCGAACTATCCCGAATGCAAGAACACCAAGCCGCTGCCCAAGCCCGGCAAAACGCAGGCCGCCGCGGAACCGCAAATCGCGCCCGGCATTAAATGCGACATCTGCGGCAAGGACATGCTTATCCGCGAGAGCAAATACGGCAAGTTCTACGGCTGCGTCGATTATCCTAATTGCAAGGGAGTGAAGCCGCTAACGCTAAACCATCTCTGCCCGAAGTGCGGCAAAGGCTCGCTTACCGAGCGCTTCAGCCCGAAGACCCGGAAGAAGTTCTGGGGTTGCACAAATTACCCCGACTGCAACTTCCTGACGAACTACGAACCCTACGATCAACCATGCGAGAAGTGCGACTCCAAGCATCTGGAAATACGTTACAAGAAAGTTCCCGAAGGATTTGAAAAATATCTCGCTTGCCCCAAGTGCAAAGCTAAGTACGAATTCCATACGGAGCCCCGCGAGGCATGAGGAACGTTTTAATAGTCGCCTATTACTTTCCGCCTAGCGGCGGGCCGGGCGTACAAAGAGTTCTGAAGCACGTTAAATATTTGCCTGAGTACGGCTGGAACCCGGTCGTACTCACGGTTTCCAACGGGCAGTTCCCCGCGCGCGACGAATCCCTTTTAAAGCAGATCCCGGAGAGCGTGCCGGTCTACCGCACGCATATTTACGAGCCGTACGATTTATATCGCCTGCTCACAGGCAAAAAAAAGGGCGAGCCCATAGACGTAGGCGTTATTAAAAAAGAAGATCAAAAACGCACTTTTAAGGAAAACGTAGCCGAACTGATCCGTTCGACTTTTTTCATACCGGACGCTCGCATAGGCTGGCTGCCGACAGCTTCTAAAGCCGCGCGGGAGATCGTCGAAAAGCGGTCTATTGAGGCCGTATACAGCTCTTCCCCGCCCTACACGTGCTCGATTATAGCTCGCAACATAAAACGCCGTACGGGGCTTCCCTGGGTTGCGGGATTCCGCGACCCGTGGACCGGTTTTATTTCCTCGCCGAAGCGTTACGGCCCATCCGCAGCGATCGATAGAAGAATGGAGCTCAGCGTCTTCCGCGAAGCCGACTTCGTCGAATGCGCATGGAAGGGAATTATCAAGGACGCGCTTGGTAAGTACCCGCAATTGCCCGCCGATAAATTTATACACGTCCCGAACGGATTCGATTCGGCGGATTACCCGCGGCTCGACGGCGCACCAGCGCACAACCAAGCCTTTACGCTGACCTATACCGGTTCGATGTACGGCCGGCGAAACCCCGCCGCCCTTTTTAAGGCTATCGAGATACTTCTTGAGAAGGGCTTGATTATACGGGACGAGTTTAAATTGAAATTTATAGGCCGCTTCGGGCCTGAAGTAAAGGAGATGTTCTCCGCCGCAAGCTTTAAGAAATCGCTTGAAATAATCGATTATATGCCGCACGGCGAAAGCGTAAAGCAGCTGATGCTCTCCGACGCGAACCTGCTCGTCGTCGACGAATCGAAGGAAAGCGCCGAAATAGTGCCGGGAAAGGTTTACGAATACATCGGCGCCGGCAAGCCCGTGTTCGCCATCGCCCCTGTCGAGGGAGCAATAGCGGAACTGATCCGCGAAACCCGCGCCGGCGAGGTCGCCCACCAGAGCGACGTAGAAAAGATAGCCGATATCTTGCTGCGTTTTATTCGAAATTTCCGCACTGGCGAAAGCTTCTACAATCCTAATATGGATGAAATTATGAAGTACGAACGCAGGGAAAGCGCCCGCGCTTTGGCTTCCCTGCTCGACCGCTCCCTGGCGCGAAAGTAAACTTCTCAATTAAAATAATTAAGGCGACTTTGAAATCCTACCTGGATCATAAAGTCGCCTTGATTATTTTTAGCTGCTTTTCTAAATATTAGAAAGTCGCCTTGAACTGCTGGTATGACTGCGTAAACAGGTTCGCTTCGGTCGGAGCCGCTAAATTATGCTCCTTAATCATCTTGTCAATATCGTTTATCCTGTCCTGATCCAGCGGGTGGGTCGAGAGCAACTCCTCAAGTATGGAGCCTCCCGAGCCGCCGCTCTGCTCCATCACCTTCTGGAAGAAGAACTTACCTGCGCCCGGGTACCAACGCGTCGAGAGTAGATATTGGAATCCGTATTCGTCGGCTTCCGTCTCGTCGGAACGGCTGTTCTTTAGGAATGCGAGGCTCGTGGCGAGCTGGCTTGCGATTTGCTCCCACTGGCTTGGATTGTCGCCTAAGACTAATCCCAGCAGTACGGAGGCGCCGTACTCCTTCGTCATTCTCTGCGTGGCGTGCCTCCGCTCCGCATGAGCTATTTCGTGGCCCAGCACCGCGGCCAGCGACGCTTCGTTATCGAGGAACTTTATCAGCCCCGTGTATACGTAGAGGTAGCCTCCGGGCGCTGCGAACGCGTTAACCGTGTTCGGATCGTTTATGATCTGCACCGTATAGGTAAACGTGCCCTTGTATTTTACTAAAGGCGAATTTAATATTTCGTTGACTATACCCTGTAGATATTGCCGTTGAGCGTCGGTTCCGCCCAAGGGATATTGCTGCGGATTGGCCTTTATTTCCTGGTCGAGCTGCTGGCCTAAAGCGACGTCGTCCTCCGCGGAAAATATATTAATGTTGTTCAGAGGGTTGTTGTCCTCCGAGCAAGCCGTGAAGCCAATGGATGATACCACGATCATCAAGGCCAGGAACGGCTTGTATAGCGCTCTTTGAATTTTTGTCATCATTGATAACTCATTTCTAATTTATTATTCATAATTGCTAAAAATAACGAACCAATAATCTCTTAATTGCAGGCATATGAAATTATAATAATCATTTAACGGTTAGAGCGTAGGCCTCGGAAAGCTTCATGCCGGAGCTTGTGCCGAGCCTCTTCGCGCCAGCCTCGATTAGCTCTAATGCGAAAGGCAGTTCCCTAATCCCGCCGGACGCCTTAACCTTTGCCTTGCAATTTCCGGCCAGCAGGCGCACGTCGTCGACGGTCGCGCCCCCGCCGACGAAGCCGGTGGAGGTCTTTATAAAAGCCGCCCCGCTATCGCTGACGATCGAGCAGAGCTCGAGCTTTTCCTCGCGAGTCAGCAAAGAAGTTTCAATTATCACCTTGAGGAGCGCGCCGTTAAGCTCGCAGAGCCCCGCTATTGCGTCTATGTCCTCGCGTACGGCCAGGAAGTCCCCGCTCTTCAGCGCGGCGTTGTTGATTACCATATCGAGCTCCTGCGCGCCGTATTCTATCGCCAATTCAGCTTCGGCGAGCTTCGCGCGGGTAAAAGTCGCCCCGAGCGGGAAGCCGATCACTGTGCAAACGGCGACCCCAGAGCCCGTCAGAAGGCTGGAAGCCGGCGAAACGTAGTGCGGCAAAACGCAAACGGAAGCGAA
This sequence comes from Chloroflexota bacterium, assembly GCA_050260015.1. GTDB lineage: Bacteria > Bacteroidota > Ignavibacteria > Kapaibacteriales > UBA2268 > JBLNBN01. The sequence continues at coordinate 99,092 of JBLNBN010000022.1, forward strand.
CCCGGCCACGAGAGCCTCCGCGCAGAGCTTTTCAACCTGCTGGCGCGAGCTGTCGGGCTTTAATAAGGTGTGGTCTATGTAGCCGTTGAATTCGGCAAGCGACATATGCTGCATTTCTTTTCTCCTTTATTTAAGGAAACGCAAAAATGGCGCCTATTATTTCTTATTCCTTGTCGTACTCAAGGCCGAATATCTGCGGCAGGCGGAATTCGTGCAGCTTATAGGCGGAGAACATTTGCCTCGTAGTAAATACCACGCCGCCGAATCTGTTTTTATCGAAGTTCCAGGCGAAATCGAGCCTGAACATATCCTCGGGCGCGCTCGACTTGGTGAAGTGAAGCCTCAGGCCAAGGCCTGCGGAGTTATGGAATTGCGTTTTATCGAATGGCGTTCCCCGGCGCCAGGCCGAGCCTATGTCCCAAAACGCCGCTCCTGAGAGGTCGAATAAAAAAATGTTCCAACCGGGGAAATATCTAAGCTCCGTATTGGCGAGCACGCGGTTGTCCCCGACTATCTCGTTTGCGTCGTATCCGCGCAGGCCGGTCTCGCTGTCGAGTATCAACTGGCGCCAGGCGTCCCAGTTCCATACAGTCTGCTGCCTTACCTGCGAGGCTAAGGTAAGCTTCGGCGTAAGCCTGCGGAACGCCAGCCCAAGGAATTCCTCGTAAACGTATCGGCTCTCCGCGCCCGCGAAGCTCCCCGCGCCGGTAACCTGCGCGAAGAGGTACGTCTTCCCGTCGTAAGCCGATATCTCGCCCTGCCCGCCAAGATAGTATAAGTTCTCCCCGCCGCGGCCGAGCGAAATCGTTTTACCGAGTATTGCGCTGCCCCACCCGCCAAGGTTGGCGTCCTCCGGGTAATACGAATTGACGTTTGGGATAGAGACGAAGTCCTGCGATATGGAAGAAAAGCCGAGCAGAACCCTGCCGGTATTGTCGTACGCGCGCCGGAACATGTGGTCGATGCGCTTTACGTCGTAGACTTCCGCGAGCGCGGTAAAGAAGACCCTGTCCTGCCGGTCCCACGCCTTCGAGTACCATGCGCGGGCGCCGCGCTCCCTGAAGGGGATCAGCATCGCGGAGTCGGCGGAAAAGTACATAAAGTCCTTGCCGTAGTTATTCAACCCGTCGACGCCGTAGGAGTTGGGAGTTTCGAGCGTTCGGTAGAGCTGGGCGAGCCCGATAGATTGCTCCGTGCGGTACTTATGCGCGAGCAGCCGCCCGGAGAATGAAAAGTCCGAGCGAAAGAGCCTTCTTTGATTTACTAAAAGAGTCCCCTGCCATCCTATATCGTTTTCGGTTCGGTAGAGCGCCTCGGCGGTAAAAGACGTCCCCGTGCCGAGCAGGTTTCGCTCCTCGAGCCGGGCGCCGTACTCGCGATTGCCGCCTTGCGAGCCTATTAGCAGGGCGGGCATGAGAGTCCAGCGGTCCTTCGTTATTACGTATACGTCGTAAACTCCGTCGCGGGCGGAGTCGAGCTCGACGCGCGCCCAGGTAAAGATGCCTATCGCGCGCAGGTTGCGTTCCGTCTCGGAAAGGCGCGTCTCGTCGAGCGCGTCGCCCTCGGCGAATAGCAATTCGTCCTCGACTACGTACTGGCGGGTCGTGGAGTGAAATTTATTTAGAAAATTTCCGGCGAAGAACCAATCTTTATCCGCGGGCTCGAAGACCTCCCGTCGCTCAATAAAGATAGAGCCGATCCGATAGTCCTGGGAAAAAGCCGGTAAGCTTAGAGCGATTATAGCAGTTGTAAAAATGGCGTAATAGTAAATAAGCCGCATTTATATCGTTTTCCTGTTCTTTTGTAATATTGTCGACGAAGCGGCGCGCTTATTTTTCAATTATTATCGGCATGGTCGTAGCGAACGGACCGCTGCGCAAGCGTAGGAAGTAGACGTTCGAGGCGATTTGGGATACGTCCACGTCTATCGAATTCTTCCCGGCCGGGCGCTCCTCGTCGAGAATATTAAGCGCGACCGCCCCGCGGGCGTCCATTAGCTCCACGTTGGTTTGAGCCGGGAAAGCAAGTGTAAAGTCGATCTTTAAATGATTCCCCGAGACGGGATTCGGAGCGACGCTCTCTATCTCGTACGGTGCGCCGAACACGACAGTACGCAACTGATCGCCGCAAACGAATATGCGAACTTCGCCTTCGCTCTTGTTTACAGAGTAGCACGAGACCGGCCTTGAAAGCTCGAAAGCGACGATCTCCGGGGCGAAAGTCACCGTATCGCCCAGGAACAGGAGGAACTTCGGGCTGAACAATTCCCCGTCGTCGGCTATCGGGTCGCTTCCCGAAGCCTCGACGATTAGCTTATTCGACGCGCTGTCCAGGGCTACCTCGCGCGCGGAGATATTCCAACCGGAGATAGCCGCTCCCGTTCGAATCACGTTCGCGTAGCGCATCCAGCTGGCTTTGTATTTCATTTCAAATTTAAAGGAAGTAGCGTTCAGCGCGTCCCAATACTCCGACTTTGCAGAAATTCCATAGGGGCGACCGAATTCAGCATCGGTATGCGGCCCGATTATCTCGCCCGGCAGTGCTTGCTGCACGCCGCTGGAGCGGACCTCGACGTTGGGAATAATTGAACGCCCTATTAACACGGTGACGGCCGTGTCGCGGTCGGCGAATATTCTAAATCCCGCCTGGAAATCGGCCTTAATCGAACCGCTCGGGAAAAATTCAATAGGAACCAGGAGCGAATCCGAAGGAGGAATTACCGGTTGAGAAGTAAAGTCGTAATTTATCCTGAAAAAGCTGGTATCGTCGGAGTAGGGCTTTATGGCATATATCTTAAGCGGGAGCGTCTTATTTGGATTTTTCAGGGTCAACGCGGAGACGGAGGACGAGCATGCTAGCGCGTCCGGGAAGTAAGTCCTCGATTTCGCCATTCCTTTGTTTAAGCCGGCGCCCGTCAGGAATACGATCGTATCCGAATCGATTTTAGACAAATCCGAATAATTTGCGGCGTTGGAGCGAACGATTACTTTTCCGACGCGAATCCCTTCCTCCGCGGGGGAAAATTCGACGTCGAGCGTCAGCGAATCGCCGCGGTTAATTTCTATATCCCTCGGCGGCGGCGTAGTAAACTTAAACTCGGGCGTTGGGCCGGCCGATTGTATCTCGATTTTATTGATATACAGGTTTGCGGTAGAGCTAACCGACTTAATAACCACCTTCCCGGCATCGGGGTGCGTTGTGTTTACTGTCGTCATTCCCGCAAAAGCATAGCCCCGCGCCTCCACCTTAGGCAGAACGCCATAGCCGCGCAACCTCGCCCAACATGAACCGGGTTGCTGCGGGGAACGCGAATGAAATATGGGTTTTATTATGGCCTGCTTGCCGTACTCCGTAGCGGGGGTAAACTCGACGGGCACAATTATTTCCTTCGTAACGTTCTTTAACGAAGAGGTTTCCGGGTAGAGCGCCACCGGCTGGTATTCGTCCGGGCGCGGAGTAATTCCGCTCTCGACGATCTTAAACCCGGCGTTCATGTCGGAAAGCTCGAAACCTGTAATCAACTCCGGCGAGGAGCCGTTATTGCGAACGACAATATTCTTTACTATAGTCGTGCCGACGCGCCTCGAGTAGTAATCGACGTTCTGCATATATGGCCCCGGCGGAACTGCGATGCCCGACAGCTTAATAATCGTGTCCAAATCCGAAGCGTTGGAGCTGACCCTCATTTCAGCAAAGAACTCGCCGGGCGCGGTCGGCTCGAAGCAAAGCTCGGAAACCCTGACGGAGCTCTCCGGGTCCACTTTTATCGGCAGCCTTGGGCTTAACGGATCGGACAACCTGAAGGGCGGGGCGGGCGGGCTTATAGAAGTCACTATTAGAGTGTCCGTGCCTGGATTATCAATTAAGAAACCAGTTCTCGGCTGGGGAGCGTCATAATTCAGGCACTGGCTCGCGCCGACCGTAGCAACGCCGGCGTCGAAATCGTTCACCGCGATGTGCGGCTTTACTCCAAGCCCGATTAGCGGGATCTTATAGATATGGCATTGAATGCCTACCTGCAGGGTGTCCAGGTCGTAATCGACAAGGCTCAAAGCTTCGCGCGTCGGGAAATATTCTATTATTAGCTTTCTCGATTGATTGGGTTCGAATCCCATTAATGTCAAATTTGAAGTAAAAACGCCCGATTTTCTCGTGAAACTAATATCGGATGCGAATTGAATCCTGGGGAATGGATTTGTTAAGGTCAACTCAAGGCGTTTTTTCTGACCGAGCGGCACGGGGCCGAATTCAAGAGCCTTTTCAGAAAATTCCAGAGCGGACGCCTGGTAAATAATCGAATCATTTACTAAATTACCGCTGCAGTCCTCGACTAAAAATTCAACGCGCGCGTCCTTGGACTTGTCCTCCACTTCAAGGCTGAAATGGAAATTAAAATTCGGCTCGCCGGGGATGAAATCGTCGCTTAGCTTCAGGATTGGGATAAAATTGACGAGCCTGCCGCTCCAGATCCAAGGCTCCTTAACAACGCCGGAGTCGCGCTGCTTATCCAGGTTGCGGAGTTCCGTTACCTTGACGTTATAATAGCCGCAGTTGCCGGAGATATCTATGACGGGGGGAAGCTTGTCCTCGAACTGCTCGCTTTCGGTTCTGCCATAAAGCGACCCCGCGCCGCATAAACCTATGAGCGCCGTTAAGCCGCAATAGAGCAAATATCGTACTCTTCCGTTCAAATGTCTCCCCGCGCTCCCGATTAATAGTTACAGAGCTTCTTGGGTTATTTTTACTCGGTAAAAATTAACATTTTTTTCCCAAATCTACAAATACTTTATATCCTGGACCAATCGTCCAGCAAGCGAGCGTAGCTCTCATCGTCGAATTTCTTCGTTTCGTAAGCGCCGGCGCGTTCCCTTTGGCGATACGCTTCATAAAGAGAGACGGCGCAAGCCACAGAAATATTGAGACTTTGTATCATCCCGACCTGCGGAATTAGGAAGTTCGCGTCGGCAAGCTCGGCGGCTTCCTCGCTGACGCCCGCATGCTCGTTGCCGAAGACTAGCGCGACGGGTTGGGTTAAATCTAAATCGTAAAGCGAAACGGCGTCGCGCGACATATGGGTCGTGTATATTTTCATCCCGCGCTTCCTCAAATCGGCATAACACTCATCGACGGAGGAAAATCTTTTTTGAGCGACCCATTTCCTGGCGCTTGCCGAGCTCGCTTCGCCCAGCTTAGGGAATTTCTGCGCGCCATAGTAAAGCAGGCACGCTTCGTAAACCCCCACTGCGTCGCAACTCCTCAGGGCGGCGCTCACGTTGTGCGGATCGTTTATGTTTTCCAATACCACGGTTAAGTCCGGTTGACGGCGGCTCAACGTCGCTTCGAGCCTGGCAAGCCTGCGCTCGGTCAGGAATTGTTTAAAGTCGGTTTTACACATAGGTCAAGTAATTCAAGTGTTTAAAATGGCGTAAAAACTGAGACGTCCGCGCCGAATTTTCCGCGGCTTAGCTTGCTGACGCCCCATCTAAAGTTAACGTTGATGAAGAAAAGATCCGAGACGAACGTGGGAATTCGTCCCAGTCCGAAGCCGGCCTCGGCATAAGGCTCGTCTTTATTGTCCTTGTAAAAAGAGTCGGTTTCATTTTGGTAGAAACCCACGGCCGCGCCGCCCAGCAGTTCCAACCCCCTGCCCCGCCATAGCGGTAAGCCAAGCGCCCGTTGCCACAGGTCGGTAAAGTTAAACTGGAGATGCCCTTCGAAGTACTTAGTACCGCCGAAAACTCCCTGCGGAGCGGTAACGAAAAAGTCCGACAGGGACATGAATAGCTTATTGGTAGGCATTCTAAATTGATACTGCACCGGCGTCGTGGTCGACGCTACGCCCGCGCGCAATCCCAATGCAAGCGACATGGGCTTATACCCCGTCTCGAATGTGGGGATGGCGACCTCGCCGGAAAAATCAATCATTTGGAATTGCCTGCCGCCAATCTTCTGGCCAAGAGTCGCTTCGGCGTAAAATTCCGATTCGAACCGGCTGACGTTCTGCAGTTCGTTTATGTCGCCGTACTCCAGGGACGCCTTACCCAATCTATAGCGGCCTGTCTCCGCTTCGGGGTTCTTCCTCCATTTTATATTGGAAAAGAGCGACCGGTTCGTTGATTTCTTAAGCGAGCTCTCGTTGCGTTCCTCGATAGAAAATTCAAGCGTAAACATTCGAAAATCCGAAATCAAAGAAGCGCCCGCTCCTTCCGCTAAAAAGTAATCGAAGTAATCGTGGTGAAAGAGCGCGGAATTAACCGAGTTCATTATGCGGCTGTATTGATTCTCGCCGCCGAAGGCCAGCAACTCCGAAAATGCGGAAACCTCCGCCGCGAGCGCGAAGTCCTCGTAGAATAGCAAGTTATGCTCGAGAGCCGCCGAACCGTGGAACCTTCTAGTCCCAAACGAATAGTAAAGCCGCGATTCGGAAATAAAATCGAAAATGTTAACATCGTTCGCTAAGCCCAGGGACGCCGACCCAACCCGATTAAAATCGAAGTACGGGGCCGGGGAGAACGAAAAGCCCGTACCCTGGTCTTTTGAAGCGTTCCGGGAGCTCCCGATAGCTCTGCGGCCTATCATTAAGCTATCTATCCGCTCGTAAATGGCAAGCTCGTCCGAAGTGATTTCTCTCAGGGAATTTTCGCTCCAAAACTGCCCGCTGAGCGAATCGGCTTGGCCGGATATGGTCACCCTCGGGATGTCGGCGTCGTAAACGGAATCCGGGAGCGGCTTATTTATCTCGATTTCGCTGAATATGCTCGTAGCTTTTATTTTCGCTTCAATATCCAGCATGCCTGCAATTAATTTTACGGAGCCCTTAGCGTTAACTTCCAAAAACGTCGGGTACCACACGTCGCGGGCTATTTCTTCGAACTTTTGCTCGTAGGAGACGGAGTCCACGAACATTGGCGCGGTCGTTTCCGAAGGGCGGAGGTTTAATTCTATCAAATTGTAGGAGCCCTCGATGATCGCGATCGTTCCGACAAAAGCGGGATAATTTGTTTTCTTAGGCTCGACGTCGATAATATAAACGTAGCGATCGTCGAGCATAGACCTGCTTGATAATTTGAAATTATAGAATGAAAAAGCGTCGTTAGCGAGCGGCGACGGCAGCTCGGCGTCGACTATCCTGATACGATCGTTGTAAAAGCTCTCGAAATTACCCAGGGTCAGTAAGTTATTGCTCGGCTCTATATTTGCAGTTTGCCGGCGATGCAGGATGGTCGTATGGACGACGCCCCGTTCAAAGTCGCGTTGTTGCCTGGAAAATGTTTCCAGAACGAATTGCTTAAACGCCTCCGTCGGAGGTTCGTCCTCGACCGAAGAGGAAATTGAAAAGGACTTCCCGCCGATCCCAAGGCTGTTAAGCCCCGAGCCGTCGAACATAATAACCGATTTAGAATAAAGCAGCCCGCTAAAGGTCTTTATTTTCATCACGTTCGCGCTCTTCTGCTTAATCGCGCGGGCGACAATTTGCTCCGGCGACAAGTATGCGTTTACCTCCACTTCGCCCGTCTTAATCGAGACGGGCTTCATCTTCACTACGATCGAATCGCTTAGCTTTTCCACCTCGAGGCGTACGGTTTCGTATCCTAGCGAACTGATCTTGATATAATCCGAGGAGGAGCGGGTAAGAGGCAACCTAAAAATTCCCTGCGAGGAAGTATAGGTTCCCCTTAATGCCGCGGAACTGCGCACGCTTGCGCCCGCGATGGGAGATCCGCTTTCAAGATCGATCACCTTGCCCACGAGCGTAAATTGTTCGGCTCTGACGGGACCCGCCATAAAGTAAAAGATCGCGATAGCCAGCGCGATTTTTTGAATTCCTCTTTTGTCGCTCATTGTTCTAATTATTTAACTGGAAAATCCGTCCCCGCGCAATTCCTGAAGCGCGCGGAAGCGGCCCCGCCGTCGTTACCCGCCGAGCGTCCCCGCGCGGCGTCCCTCCGCTAACGTCGGTAACGCAATTTACGAAGCGAACGACGTTCGCAGCGCGCCTGGCGCTGCGAACGCGTCGTATTATTCTATGACGAGATTAACAGAATAATAGCTCAATAAAATTTAATTCATTAATAATTTCCCGTTTCGCTCTTGCAGCGGCGCCTTTTACATATCCTTTATTTTCCTCTGTTTCTCGATTATAGGCTTATGCTGCACCCGCAGATAATTAATATGGAAATCAAATGTCGGGAAGCGTCGCGGCAAGTGAAGTATATTGAATATCTCGAACCCGATAGTCAACCTGTCCAGCCAGGAAGAGAGCGGCCAGCCGAAGTGCACGTGCAGCGTCTTGTCCTCCGGCAATTCGTACTCGATCGTTTTGAGTATCGCGACTATCATATTAAACAAGCGCATACGCGGCGGCAGCGAGAACATAAAGTGATTCTTATGCATCTTTTCGGGAGTCTCGTACCTCGGCGAGAAGAACGTAATATAGAAGTGGTTCTCCGGCATAGATTTCAGCGAATGCGCCAGCGGGCGGCGGAAATGCACATGGATCTCTTCGGATTCCGATTCGAACATGCGGAGCATTAAGTCCATCGGCGTGTCGCTCAGCTTTCGTACTTCGATCTCCGGGCCGCGGTATTTCGATATTCTCAGTCCGATTAGCAAGATCGCCAGGCTCATGACGAACCACATAGTCGTGCCGTACGGGCGGTGCCACATAATATAGAAAAGCACGCTGACGAGAACGATAAATAGAATAAGCGTAACAAATCTATTTGTAGAGTACTGGCTGCCGCGTGTGCCCTTGGAGAATCTATAGTAAAGAAGCGCGCCGACGTTCATTACGAAGCTCGCCACCAAGCCAACGGCGTACATCTCGGCAAGCATAGCCTGGGAGCCGCTCGTTATGATTAATATCGTGGAATAGAACAAGCCGTTGATTACGTGGATCCGGTAGAACGACTGCCGGTTGTTCATCTTCGTCAGCCAGTGAAAACGGTACCGCTCCGCCACCTTTTCTATCAATTCGCCGGAGGCGATCATAGCCGTATTAACCGCCATTATCAAGGTGAACGAAGCCAGGGCGCCGACAATCACGCCGAAGGCCGGTCCATGCACCAGCGCGGCGAACGAGGGAATTAAGTTCGTTTCGTGGCTTTCCAGGTTTACCGTGCCGGAGATAGCCAGCAGAGCGATAATAGGCGTCGTAATGCCAACCGTAAGAGCCAGGAAGATATATGCCTTATGCACTTGCTTCCAGTTCTTTACCAGGGATTGAGTTTGAAGGACGGATTCAACGCCGGAATAAGCCAGGATACAGGAGCCGATGCCGATAATGACCGCGCCATAGGAGTGTAATAAATCGTTGGCGCCCCAGAAGTCGCCTATGAAACCGTGCCAACCGGTAGCGATGTTATTTACCACTTCGCCGTTAAAATTCATAAAGCCGCCGACGATCATATTGATTAATACAAACGCGCAGCATAGGAATATGTAAAACGTAAACTTGGCATTTTCGCGTATACCAATTATATTTAATAATGTTATACCCCAAATAACGCCAAACTTCAATATCATCTTTGTGGCGTACGTAAGTTCCATGAAGTAAGTCCCGTTTTCCACCGCCGCCACGGTCGAGATCGTCGCCGTAAGGATATAATCGACCAATATTGAAGCGAAAGCGATAAACGACAAGCTCGAGCCGAAGACCAGGTAGGAGAACGAGTAAACGCCGCCCCCCTTGATATTATTTCGCTCCAAAATTTCCGATATTTCAACCATACGGAAGGAAATCATTCGGATGAAGAGCGAAGTCAGCGCGATGTAAAAGATCGCTTTCAGGCCGATAAAACGGTACGCTTCGTATGGCGCGTAGTAAATCGACGTAAGCTCGTCCATCAGCGTAATTATACCGACGGCCAACGCCGTCAGCCACCACCGGCTGTTCTCGTAGAAGCTCAGGAAATTGCGCTTCTTCATTATATAGATAAAGACGGCGACGAGGGCCGCATTTATTAAAACGTAAATTGTAGTATGCATACATCTCCGATATTTTAAGCGAAACGCTCAAAAAGTCTTTTTAAAATCGTACTTGTAAAGATATTATTTTGTAAAAAACTCGCTAATTACATTTATTCTAGCCGCTTACAGCGCGGCGACAATCCCCAGCGCCTTCAGCGCTTCCCCGACGTTGTAGAATTCTATGGCGCGCATCAATCGTTCGGCAAAGTTTTCAGCGGAACGGCTCTTAATCTCGCGGCCGAATTCGCCGAGCTCAATTGCGAGCGCCATCGCTTTATCGAGCGACAGCCCCTCGGTTAATTCCCTGGCGCGTTCGCCGAAGCGCTCCCGGATAGCCTCCCGTTCTTTAGCCGGCGCTTCGGAAAGCTCCGCCTGGGGCCTGGCATGCCTGGTCGATTTCGTATGCTTTAAGAATTTAGCCAGCTCGACGCTGAGCGATTCGAGCGTTACGGGCTTAACGAGGTAGCCGTCGGCTATCTTCGTCATCGCCTCGAGTTGCTCGCCAATCCTCAAGCCGGATAAAGCCACAACGGGGATCTTAGCGAGAGCCGGCGAGCTTTTCAGCGCGCGCGCCGTATCCAACCCGCTCATACCGGGCATATTCATATCTAAAATTATAATCGAAGGGGGGGCGGCTTCTGATTTTGCAATGGCTTCCTCGCCGCTTGCCGCGGCGATCGGATTTAGCCCAACCTTTAACAGCATAGCGGAAACTATTTTCCTGTTCAACTCGGAATCGTCTACGATCAGCGCGTTTGCCGCCTCGAATTTGTAAACCGTTGCCGAGGAGTTTATTATCGACCTTCCCGCATTCGGGTCGGGCGCTTTTACCTTGTTAAACGTATTCGCGGCGCCGGTAGAGCACGATAAATCGATTATCCCGTCGACCAACTCCAGCAACTTCGAGCCGCCGTTGATTATTCCCTCTAAATAAGAATCTATCTCCTGATCCGTGCCGCCGATCTTTTGCTTTAGTATTTCGGAGTACCCCATTACTGCGTTTAAAGGAGTGCGAAAGTCGTGGCTGATGTTCTCGAAAAATATTTTTTTTGCGTGGCATGCCGTTTCGGCTCTTTCCTTGTGGGCGGCCAGCTCCTCGGCGAATCGGTGGCGCTCCTCCTCGTAGAGCCTTTTTGCATGGTTTGCTTTATCCGTAACGTCGAAGGCGACGAGAAGCATAGAATAAGTTCTTCCGCGCTCGATTAACCTCAACCGGCATTCTACTGGGTATGTTTCGCCGTCCGCGCGGCGATGCCGCCCTTCGAACATCAGGGCCCGCTCGCCGCCGCGGATTATTTCCTGCATCTTCTCGAGGGCCGACGTGGCGTCTAACTCCGGGTTCACGTCGGTAATCGTTTTTTCAAGCAGATCCGCGCCCGTCATGCCCAGCTTTTTGGCCGCGCCGCGGTTCGCGTATTGAATTTTAAGCGTTTTAAAGTCGAACAGGTAAATTTCGTCTATATTTGTCTCAAGGATGCTAAGCAGCAAATTCCGCTCCTCGGCAAGTCTTCTTTTTTCGCTTTCGATTTTATCGCGATAGAGGGCCATCTCGATTTGGTTCTTTAGCGTAAGCCAGTCGCAGGATTTGCTGATATAGGCGAACGGGTCGGTTTCCTTGGCCTGCTCGAAGAATTTGTCCTCGTCCAAAGCAGTGAGGTAGAGCGCCGGTATGGTGTACTTTCGCCGGAGCGTTTTCATCGTTTCAATGCCGTTCAACCGGCTGCCGGCAAGCTCGATATCCATTAATATTAAGTCCGGCTTATTAATTTCCACGAACGAGATAACTTCGCGGCTGTTCTTGCGAACTTCGACGCGATAGCCTGCCTTGCGCAGTCTTTCGCTAAGCCCGGCGGCAATTATTTCGCTGTCCTCGACGAGCAAAATGCTCGCTCCGCTCGTCGAAGAGCCCTTAGGCTGTTTAGGATTATCCATAATTTTGGCGTTCAATTAATTAAATCAAACGGGACATAAAACTGTAATGCCTAAATTGCTTTTAGTTCCCGCGACATACTCCGCAAGCCCGACGTCGAGCGTTACTTGCTTTTTCTTCGACGAAGCGTGCAGGAATCTTGCGCCGCCGCTCTCGTCGCGGTAGACTAATCCCGTGTGGGAATAGTCGAGCCCCTTCTTCGACGTCCGGATAGCGATTATATCTCCGGAATGCAATTTATCTTCAATTTTTGATATTTTGGAAGTCGGAATATAATAGAGATCCATTCCGTTCAATCTATTCTCGGCCGATTCAATTTCCCGGCGAAGCGCATCTTCGCCGCCGGCCAGTTGCTTGTAGAGCTTGTAATTTTCAGACATAAACCCGACCGAAACGCGGAAGGGCTTCCCGCCCAGGCTCTTCGTACGGTCAGCCACGACGCCTTTAACGATCCCCTCGGCTATCCAGTCGGAAGTGTAGTGGAGGCGCGAGGCGTAACCGCGCTGAACCCCGCCGCGGTAGCGCGTAAATTCCACCTCTGCGAGCAGATCCTTAAAGCTCCACGCCTGGCGTCGGAAGCAGCGCGCAGCGTCGAGCGAAGTCTCGAAAAGCGTTACGCAGTCCAGGCCCGTCAGGTCCACTGTGCACGCTTCAGGAATTACTTCAAGCGTGCCCCCAACGTAGGGGGTCCCGATGAGTTCGCTCGCGAATTTCGAGATGATCTGGTGAACGTCGAGCGCGTTCCAATTTTCTTCGCTCGCCTTTCGGACGATCCGCTCGTAGACGTCGCGCGTCGTTTCCGGAGCGAGCGCCTTAAGTATTCCCCCGGGCAGATAAAAAGCGGCCAAAGCCGCGCCCGAAGCCGCTATAAAATTTCTCCTCGTCATGCCTTTTCCGAATTAATAATCCTCTCAGCCGTTTAAATTATCGATTAATTATTTACGAAACAAACCTGCGGCCGAAGTTCCCGCCGCCACGTATTCCGCATCCTCTTTTAAGTCGGGGGCGGAGGCTGCGGCTTTCGCCAATTCGTCGCAGCGTTCGTTCTCGACCGTGCCGACGTGCGCCTCCGTCCAACGGAATTCGACTTTCTTGCCCTGGAGCGCCGCTTCCAGCCTTTCCCAAAGGTCCCTGTTCAGCACGGGGGACTTATCGGACTTGCGCCAGCCGTTGCGCTTCCAGCTTGCGAGCCAACCCTTGCTTAGCGCGTTAAAGAGCAGTTGCGAGTCGGTTATGAGCACGATTGGGATCGCAGGGTCCTTAATCATATTTAAAGCCTCCACCGCCGCCAGTATTTCCATTCGGTTGTTAGTCGTAAGGCGGTAGCCGCCGCTCGCTTCTTTCCGCAATTTCTTGTATGTCAGAACGGCCGCCCATCCGCCGCGACCGGGGTTGCCCAGGCACGAGCCGTCCGTGTGTATTATTATCTGTTCCCTTTTCGTCGAATTCATCTATTCTTTTTAGCTGGTTTTCTTTCGCAAAGTTCCAAAAATAACTAAATTACCGTTACGCGCTTCGTGTTTCATTTTCCGCTATAAATGATTATTTTTGCATAGCTTATTGTTTAACTTACCGGTCCTGTAATGAAATTATTATTATTAACGCTAGCGATAACGCTTATGTCAATCAATCTATCGGCAAATCCGTTGCTCGAACCGTACAACACGCCGTTCAACGCGCCGCCGTTCGAGAAAATTAAGCCCGAGCACTTTATGCCCGCTTTCCGCGAGGGAATAAAACGCCACGACGACGAGATCGCGGCAATCGTAAATACAAAGCAAGCCCCAACGTTCGAGAATACTATTGAGGCGCTCGAGCGCTCCGGCGAGCTGCTTAACGAAGTAGCCACGATATTTTTCAACCTCACCTCGGCGAATACGAACGAACAGCTTCAAAAGGTAGCCCAGGAAGCGGCTCCCCTCCTGAGCGAGCACGGCGACAACGTCGCTTTAAACCCCGGGCTCTTTAAAAGAGTTCAAGCCGTTTATAAGCAAAAGGACAAGCTGAAGCTTACCCCCGAGCAGGAAACTTTGCTAAACGAAACCTATAAAAGCTTCGTGCGCGGCGGCGCGGCCCTCGACGCCTCCAAGCAGGAACGCTTCCGCGAGATCAACCAACAGCTTTCGCTCGCCACGCTTAAGTTCGGCGAGAACCTGCTCGCTGAAACCAACGGCTTCAAGCTGGTAGTCGAGAATAAAGCCGAGCTAACGGGGCTTCCCGAGTCCTTCCTGGAAGGCTCGAAGGACGAAAACGGCAAATACGTTTTCACGCTGAACAACCCCAGCGTTATGCCGTTCCTGCAATACGCCGACAACCGCGCGCTCCGCGAGAAAATGTACAGGGCTTACTCCATGCGCGGCAACAACGGCAACGAGCACGACAACAAGGAAATAATTAAGACGATCGTAAACCTTCAGCTCGAACGCTCGAAATTGCTCGGCTATAAGACTTTCGCCGACTATACGCTCGAAGAGACTATGGCGAAAACTCCCGCGAAAGTCGACGAATTCCTTATGAAGCTCTGGAAGCCGGCTATAGAAGTAGCGAAGAAAGAGGCCGCAGACCTTCAGAAAATGATAAACGACTCCGGCGAAAAGTTCAAGCTCGAGCCCTGGGACTGGAGATACTATGCTGAAAAGCTGCGCAAAGCGAAATACGACCTCGACGAGGAGGAGCTCCGCCCCTACCTCAAGCTTGAAAACGTTCGCGACGGAGTCTTCGAATTAGCCAATCGTCTCTATGGAATTAAATTCGTTGAGCGCAAGGACGTTCCGAAGTATTCCGAAGAAGCTACCGCCTACGAGGCGTTAAATCCCGACGGTTCCCACCTCGCTATCCTTTATATGGACTTCCATCCCCGCGCGTCCAAACGCGGCGGCGCATGGATGACCAATTATCGCGAACAATATCATCGCAAGAGCGGCGAAAACGTTCCTCCGATTATTTCCGTTGTTTGTAACTTCTCCCGCCCCGCCGGCGACAATCCGGCGCTTTTAAATTGGGACGAGACCGAAACGCTCTTCCACGAATTCGGGCACGCGCTCCATGGAATGTTCTCCAGCGGAACTTATCGCTCTATCAACGGCACGAACGTGCCGCGCGACTTCGTCGAGCTGCCGTCGCAGATAATGGAAAATTGGGTGGCCGAGCCGCAAGTATTGAAAATGTTTGCAAAGCATTATAAGACGGGCGAGCCGATGCCCGACGCTTTAATCCAGAAAATACGCAACAGCTCGCTCTTCAACCAGGGCTTCGCTACGACGGAATACCTGGCGGCTTCGCTCCTCGACATGAAGTACTACACGATGACGGAGCCCTTCAAGGGCGACGTCAATCAATTCGAAGAAAAGACGTTGAAGGGGCTGGGCCTTATCCCGGAAATCATTTCCCGCTACCGCTCGACTTACTTCAATCATATATTCGCCGGGGGCTACTCCGCGGGCTACTACAGCTATATCTGGGCCGGCGTGCTCGATTCCGACGCCTTCGAGCTCTTCAAGCAAAAGGGCATCTTCGACCGCGCGACGGCTGCTTCCTTCCGCACCAACGTATTGGAGAAGGGCAGGAGCGAGGACGTAATGAAGCTTTACGTTCGTTTCCGCGGCGCCGAGCCCGACGTGACTCCCCTGCTGAAGAAACGCGGCCTGATCGGCGGATAATACTCTTCGGGCGGAGAACGCATCTAATTTAAATGACCGCCTCCCGGGTGACCGGGAGGCGGTTTTTTTATTCGCCCGCTTCAAAATAATTTACCGGGACGTCCCTAAGCCGGCGTCTCGATGCAGTTTTTCGCTCCCCTGAAATTTACCCGACGGCCCTCGCTTTGTTCCTCCTTCAAAAAACAGGCGAAGTTTCCTTAAAAATTCGCTGAATGATTTTTTAACTATTGCAAATTTAAATTAAATGAGTTACTTTTGATAAACTGTTCATTCTATTTCAGGAGAGTATTTGTGAAGAAGTATTTGCGATTTTACGCGTATTTTATCGCCCTGGCCCTCCTAACGGCCGCAACGTACGGCCAGGCGCCGTACAAATCCCTGGACGAACGCGTCCCGCTCGACCCGACAGTTATCACGGGAACGCTATCCAACGGAATGAAGTATTTTATTAAGCAAAACAAAAAGCCTGAAAAGCGAGCCGAGCTAATGCTCGCAGTCGACGCCGGCGCAACGCTCGAGGACGACGATCAAAACGGGCTTGCCCACCTCTGCGAACACATGGCCTTCAACGGCACGAAGAACTTCCCTAAAACGAAGCTTATCGATTATCTCGAGTCCATTGGCGTGTCCTTCGGGCGCGATTTAAACGCGTTTACTAGCTACGAGCAGACCGTTTATATGCTGACGATCCCTACGGACAATCCCGAGCATTTTAAAAACGGGATGCAGGTCATCGACGACTGGTCGCACGCAGTCAGCTACGAAGACGAAGAGATCAACAAGGAGCGCGGCGTAGTCATCGAGGAATACAGGCTTGGAAAAGGCGCGGAGGACCGCTGCAATAAGAAGCATGAAAAAGTTCTCTATCGCGGCTCCCGCTATGAAATACGCGACGTTATCGGCGACACGAACGTACTTCGAAACACCCCCGAAGCGGCTTTGAGAAGATTTTACCACGATTGGTACCGCCCGAACCTGATGGCCGTCATTGCCGTCGGCGATTTTGATCCGAAGGTAATGGAAAAGGAGATAAAAAAACGTTTTTCCTCCCTAAAGAACCCCGATAGCTTCCGCGAACGCAAACGCTACGAAATACCTCCGCACAACGAAACGCTGGTTTCAATAGCTAGGGATAAAGAGCTCTCCTGGCCGGACGTTAGCATTTACTTCCGACGCCCGTATAGAACGCTCGGCGACTACCGCGACGAACGTCTTTCGCTCGCTTCGAACCTGATGTCCTCGATGCTGAACGAACGGCTCGCCGAAATAAACCGCAAGCCGACTTCCCCGTTCAACTATTACGCCTACAACTGGGAATCGAATTCCCTCGGCAAGACGCGAGAATACGTCCTTATGTGCAACGCTAAAGGCGACAAGGTAAAAGAAGCGCTCGAAACGCTTTTAACGGAAGCAAACCGCGCAAAGCAGCATGGATTCACGGCAACGGAACTCGAACGCCAAAAGAAGGAATACATGAGGAACGCCGAAAAAGCCGTACAGGAGGCTGATAAGACCGAATCGCAGCGTTACGCTTTCGGGCTGATGTCCGTTTTCCTTTATAAGACCGCAATGATGGGCGAGAAAAAAGAGCTTGAAATGGCTAAACTTTGGCTGCCTGAAATAACTTTAGACGAGGTTAACGCCATTGCGAAAGAGTACGTGACCGATAAAAACGTGGTAATTACTATGAGCGCGCCCGACCGGCCCGACGTCAAGCTGCCGACCGAAGCCGAAGCTCTCGCTATGTTCCGTACGATCTCGGGATCGAACTTAACGGCTTACAACGACGACGCTCCTCAAAAACCGCTATTTACGGCTAACCCGGCTCCCGGCAAGATCGCTAACGAGCGAGAAATCAAGAGCCTGGGCGTAACTGAATGGACGCTCGACAACGGCGCTAAAATAATACTAAAGCCGACCGACTATCAGAACAATGAAATATTGTTCCAGGCTACTTCCCCCGGCGGGTATTCCCTCGCCAACGAGAACGACCTTTACTCCGCTCGTTACGCCTCTCAAATTGTTCAGGAGAGCGGACTCGGCGATTATACTAAAACCCAATTGGAAAAATACCTGGCGGGTAAGATTGTCAATTTGAGCTCTAATATAAGCGAATTGCAGGAGGGTTTGCGCGGCAGTTCCTCCCAGGAAGACCTCGAGACGCTCTTCCAAATGATAAATCTAAAATTCACCGCTCCGCGCATTGATAAAGAAGCTTACGAATCGACGCTCGCAAAAACTACCGCGAACATCCAGAACAGATTAAACGACCCGGAGACGGCTATGAACGATACGCTCACCTGCACGCTCTACTGCTATAATAACCGTCGCAAACCAATGGAGCTTGGCGACGTGCCGAAGATAGATATGACTAAGGCATACCAGTTCTATAAGGAAAGATTCGCCGGAGCGGGCGACTTTAATTTCTACTTCGTTGGCAACTTCGACGTCGAGAAGATAAAGCCCTACGTACTAAAATATTTAGGAAGCCTGCCCCCGATTGGAAAGAACGAAAGCTTCAAGGATAACGATATTAAGCTGGTAAAGGGCAAGCTAAATAAAGAAGTTCATAAGGGAATCGAGAACAAGGGAAGCGTAGTTATGACCCTCACAGGCGACTTCGACTGGAAACCCGAAAATCGATATAAAATGGAATCGCTCGTCGATGCGCTCGACATTTTGCTCTATAAGGTCATCCGCGAAGAAAAGAGCGGCACCTACGGGGTCTCCGTCTATGGAGGACCGACCCAAAAGCCTAAAAAGCAATATACCATAAACGTTTGGTTCGGCTGCGACCCCGCCAGGATAAACGAGTTGACGCAGGAAGTAATGACCCAATTCAAAAAGGTAAAGGAAAGCGGGCTGGACGAACTCTACGTGACAAAGGTCAAGGAAAAGCAACGCCGCAGCCTCCAGGTAGACATGAAGGAAAACAGGACCTGGATGGGTTGGATAGCTTCGGCATACTGGAACGACGACGACCCCTCATGGATAACCGACAGGGAGAAGTACATCGACAAGCTAACCAAAGACGACCTGAAAAAAGCGGCTAATGAGTGGCTCAATACGGATAATATGGTGCAGGTAGTACTCTATCCTGAAATAAAGACGGAATAGTCGCGCCAGCAGCCCAGAATTTCATGCGTAAGTATTAACAGGCAAGCCCCGAACGGCTTGCCTTTCTTTTTTAATCCCATTTATTTGCAATTAAATAATTAATTCTCTAAATTCGAAAAAAATTCTTCAATTAAACGCAGGAAACGTCATGGAAACTAAATACATGAATCCATACCTCGCCGGTATTCTCTTGGGGCTGCTATTGCTTGGGACGATTTACATTACGGGTCGCGGCCTCGGCGCAAGCGGAGCCATCAAGAGCTTCTCCGTAGGAATCGTAGAAACGGTTGCCCCCGGGCATACCGCCAGCCAGCCATTTTACAAGGAGTATAAGGGCGAGCACCTGGAAGGTGTTCTTAAGAATTGGCTTGTATTCGAAGTCATCGGCGTCGTAATCGGCGCGTTTCTTTCCGGGTTGATATCAAATAGGCTTACATGGAAATTAGAGAAAGGTCCCCGCTCCACAACTAAAGTTAGGGTCGTCGGCGCCGCGTTCGGCGGGCTGTTATTCGGATTCGGCGCGCAATTAGGGCGCGGCTGCACGAGCGGCGCGGCCCTGAGCGGCATGGCCGTAATGAGCGCGGGCGGCATCCTAACGATGTTCGCTATCTTCGGAGGCGCATACGCCTTCGCCTATTTCTTTAGGAAGATGTGGATATAGCTCGTTTTTCGCCGTTCAGTCTAATTGAATTTTGAATAAATATAATAGGAATAAATACTATGGGACCGTTAGTTCCTGAGATAATTAGCAATAATCTAAATTTTATTGTCGCGCTCGTCGTTGGCATCCTCTTCGGCGCGATACTCGAGCAGGCGGGATTCTCAACGTCTAAAAAGTTAGTCGGGCTTTTCTACGGCTATGATTTCACGGTGCTTCGCGTATTCTTCACCGCGGGCGTAACGGCTATGCTCGGCGTAGTCGCGTTCAATCACTTCGGCATACTCGACGCCTCGCTGATCTACGTCAACCCGCTGTTCGTCAAGTCCGCAATTGTCGGAGGCTTGATAATGGGTCTTGGATTCGTCGTCGGGGGCTTCTGCCCGGGCACGTCAGTCTGCGCCGCCGCAATCGGGAAGATTGACGCGATAATCTTTATTGCGGGTTCGTTCGTCGGCGTGTTGATCTTCGCCGAAGGCTACAGCTTCTTCGAGCCGCTCTATAAGGCGGATTTCCTCGGGTTTCCGCGCGCATGGGAAACGCTCGGCATTTCGCAGGCGCTCTTCGCTATCCTAATGACTCTCATGGCCGTTGGCTCGTTCGTTTTCGTTACAATCGTCGAAAAGCGCGTCAATAAGATCGACGGCGGAAAGTTGCGATTAAAGCCCGTCTATACCGCCGGCGCCGTAGTCCTGCTTGCCATTGCAGTCTCCTCCTTCGCAATGCCCGACCGCCGCGAATCGCTCCTGGCTAAATCGCAGGATCCGGAATTCGTCGCGAGCAAGAATATCGGTAGAATGTCCCCGGACGAACTTGCATTCTGGTTAATTGACGGGAATACTAGAATGACGATACTCGATCTTCGCACGGAAAAAGAATTTGCGGCTATGCAGCTGCCGCGCTCAAAAAATATTAAGCTCTCCGATTTAATGGATAAGGATATCGATAAAACATTGGGCAAACGCTCGATGACGGCTGTAATAATCTCCAATACGGAAGCCCCGGAAACCCGCGCCGCCGCTATTGCGATGGAACTCGGCTACAAGAACGTTAAGATTCTCCAGGGCGGTTTAAATAATTTCAAGAAAGCAGTCTTAAACTTCGACGGGACTAAAGCGCTCGCCGACGGCAAGCTCACCGACCAGGAAAGATTCCGCAAGGACGCCGCCGCGCAGCTCCCGGCCATACTTGCAAAAGCCAAATCCGGCTCCGGCAAGAAGGAAAAACCGAAGAGAATTATAGGAGGGTGCTAAATCATTTAACATTTATCATTTAACATTTAACAGGGAAATTTTCCGGTAACAACGAGCTAAGTGTTTGTTAGAGAAGTCGTTTAGTCATGCCCGCGCAGGCGGGCATCCATTCTTTCATTTAACATTTATCATTGATCATTTATCAGGACAATATGCGCGCTAAGCGCTTGCTGCCAAACGACATAGTCATGCCCGCATAGACTGGCATCCATAGGGTGCATGGATTCCGGAACTGTAGCCCGTAATGACATATCATGAGCCGTACCCTGAGCCCCGTCGAAGGATACGGCAAAGGAAAACGCCGGACGCTTCGACAGGCTCAGCGTCCGGCTGCAAACTGGTTTATTCTTACCCCCGAAGGGGTTACAGCTTTGTAACGCGAAGCGCCCTCATCGAACTCACTACTCCTACTGCGGCGAAGCTGCGGGAAGGCGGAGGCGGGAGTAGCGCGTTTCTATAGACATGCGAATCCTTCGGATTCGTCCAGATCGGCGAGATACAAATATTTATTCGTTAATGCGAATGATAATTATTCCACAGGCGTCCTTTGGATACTCGCGTGCGCGAGTATGACTAAACGTCGGCATAATTGGCGCTTGCGCGGCATTTTAATAAATTCAATCCCGCTAATCCGTCTAGTCCCGGTTCCGACAATAAGGGCGGATACACAGATCCGCCCCTACTAACTCATTAATCATTGACAATTAATAATTATTCAAATATTACCATCCTGCCGGTCGAGACGGTAGGAGTTTGGAACCTGACAAAATATGCGCCGCGGGGATACGAGGCAAGGCTTATCTTGACTTCTTTTTCGCCCAGCGGCGCGCCTGATAAGGCGATTCTTCCAGCTTCCGCTCCTAAAGAATTATAAATAACGATGAAGGATTCTCCCTCTTCGATTTTATTTACCGTAACGGTTATTTCGTCCGTGGCGGGGTTTGGCGCAAGACTTAATATATCCGCTTTCCCGGTAGGATTGACCAGGCGCGCGCCGCCCTCGCGGCAGACGCCGAGGAGTTTAAAGGAGCCGCTCTCGGTTTCAGTGTCATATTCTATTTCTTTGCCTGTCTCATCGAGCCATTTGAAATCGGTGATGTCAATGCTTGTCGATTCGTTTGCTCCAAGCCCGGCTATAAACTCAATCGGATAAAGAACTGAATCTTTTCCAATATTACCATGAATTTCGAGATAAGCCGAATCTTTTCCGACGCTCTTTACTAATGATCGGTCGACCGGGGCGAGTAATGATTTCTCATATTGGATCGAGGCCCTGAAGGAAGACGCTAACTTATTTACGGAATTTATCTTTACATTGCCAAGGCATAAATTGATCGTCGCTTTTTCTCCCGCGGCGGCGGAATCCTCGGTGCAATAAACTATGCCCCCAATACCGCGGCCAAAAAGCTGCGCGCGCGCCGGGGAGCCGGGACCGTTAAAGTAAAATCCTATATCGGAGCTCGTCCGACCGACGTATACTGGATTAAAGGCCAGTTTCAATTCTCGCAACGAATCCGGCTGAAGCGTAAATGTTCCGCCCCCCGCAACTATTTCAAACTGTTTATAATCAGGTCCAAGTAACTTTGTGTTAGTAATTGTGATCGGGTTTTTATCGAGATTCTTTATGAGAAATAGAACCGTATCTTTTGATTGCGTAACTTCCACCACTCCAAAATCAATCAATTTAGTCGAGAGCTGAATTTGAGGCTGGACGCCTTCGCCAATTATTGATTGCGTAAGGATAGAATCCTGCGATTCGATTTCTATTAAGGCGTTCCTTGCACCGAGCGCGCCCGGCTTAAAGTGAAATTCAATCGCTTTTTTCTCGCCGCCCGCCAATGTAAATTGTTTATTAGAAATCACGTAAAAGTCCGCCGCGTCCGCGCCCGTTAGCCGAATATCCTTAATCTTGCATTCAAACCTGCTTTTATTCTCGATAAACGAAGTAATCAGAGAATCTTTATAAGCGCCGAGAATAACTCTTCCCATGTCCACGTTTCGGCTTGCGATGGTAGGAGCTACTATAGAGAAAACGGAATCGGAGACGTCGGATTGAGGAAGTTGCTCGGGCGAGAATTTTGTTACTATATAATCCGAATAGTCGGTAAGTATTTTACTCCTTATACATCCAGCGACTATAAAGCCTCCATCGATGGTTTGTTTAACGGAGGTCTTTCGAGGAGGATTATAATTATTTAATATCTTTGACCACGTTGCTTGGCCAGTATTGTTAAACTTTGTTATGGTGCAATGGTATACTCCGTACGCTCCTGATGAAGCGATGCCAGTGATAACAAAGCCTCCGTCGCTAGTTTCAGCAATAGAACTAGGCATGTTGCATCTGACTAATTTTTTCCAAATAAAATCGCCGTTAGCATCTAAATAAACAACTAAAGCGCTTCCCTCTCCGCTAATATTTTCAAAATCTCCATCCTTGGAATCTGTACTACCCAAAACTATAAACCCCTCATTCTGAGTTTTTTTTATTGACTTAAAATTATCATTCAAAGTACCGCCAACTGTTTTGATCCATATTAAGTTCCCTTCATAGCTGATTTTTGCGATCCAACAATCTTCACCGCCTTGATTATTCGGAATGTCACCATTTATTGAACGGGTTGCTCCCACTATTAAAAAACTATTATCCGAGGCTTGTGCGGCGGAATATGCCCATTCCGAACTGCTTCCGCCAATTGATTTTTGCCATTCCATATTGCCGTCAGAATCGAGCTTAACAATCCATGCGTCATGTTCTCCATGATTGTTCGTGACGTCCCCATCTGTTGAACCCGTGGCGCCAACTACCAATACTCCACCGTCGTTCGTTTTTATAATTGAATTTAAATCTTCGCTATTTGAGCCACCATACCTCTTGGACCAGACTATATTGCCGCTAATATCTAGCCTTAATAGTAAATAATCACCATAGTTTTTTCCTTTTGGCGTCAAAATATCCTGACTCCAAGTAATACCTCCAACTACAAATCCACCGTTATCCATTTCTATAATAGAATATCCCCAGTCCCATGACGACCCACCAAGCGATTTTTCCCAGATTATCTCTCCTTGCTTGTTTAAAAAAAGGACCCATATATCACCGCCGCCCTTAGGATTCTTAATGTCACCGTCGGCCGACATTGTGCCGCCTACTTCAATATATCCAATTTGGGTTTGAAGAATCTCATAAGATTCATCATCTAATATGCCTCCATAAATTTTCTCCCATTCGATGTTTACGCTATCACTTTTAGTCGTTACACGAACCAAACAATTCTTACTCTCCGGTTTAGGCACGTTTTTCCATACGTATTTAAGCTCCGAGGCATTCTCAGTAATTAAATTCCAAGTTGAGCCGTTATCGTAGCTGTATTCTAATTTAACCGTATCATTTGATAAAACCCCAGTCCATGTTATTAAAGTATCTGTCCCGACATTAAATTCTTCCCTACCGTTTGGAAAAGTTAGCTTTAGGTTAGAAATATTAGACCTTCGGTTTAGATAAACTCCTTCAGCGTAATATCTCTTTGCGCATTTATCGTTTTGAATGTCAATATATGTATAATTTGAAGAACTATCAGTCGGAGTATAACTAAGGGTAACCTCTTTTGTTTCACCTTGTATAATCGTCAAAGCAGGAGGCGAGATTGAAAACCTTGGGTCTGAGCAAATAAAACTATTAATATCAATATCAGCGTTAATAGCAGTGAT
>JBLNBN010000023.1:0-65624 GCA_050260015.1 Chloroflexota bacterium
TCGGGAAAGCGACGACGTCGCCCGCGAGTAAGATGCGCGCCGCTTCCGCCAGCGCCGCCCCGGGGTCGGCAGCGTAATCGAGTAATTTTGTGTCCTGCATAGATTTATTTTCTCGTTCGTCTTCTATTTTTAGATTTGTCGAAGTGAAAACAAATTTTTAACGTCTATTTGATCATAAATATTTTGAAATGATTATTTCAAGAAAAATAATTTGAAAAAGACTATTCTTCAATACGGATTTAAACAAACGAGCAAGTAAAACTTAAGGAACTATAAATGAAACCGGTACACAGCTTTGTCGTTACGGCGAATTTACCGCATGAGATCTCAAAACTAAAAGAATTGGCTTACAATTACTGGTGGTGTTGGTCCAGCGACGCGAAGGAACTTTTTAACAGGATGAACAGGCGGCTTTGGAACGAGGTCAATCACAACCCGGTCCTGCTGCTTAATAAGCTGGCCGGCTCCGAGCTTGAAGAACTGGCCGCCTCCCCCGATTTCGTTCGCTTTTTGGATTATATTCACGCGAATTTCGAGAGCTACATGCAGTCGCGCACCTGGTTCGACATGCTGGAGCTCCGCGAAAAGGGAGTAATCGCTTACCTCAGCCCCGAGTACGGCATTAACGAGAGCTTTCCGAACTACAGCGGCGGCCTTGGCGCGCTCGCCGGCGATCACATTAAGAGCGCAAGCGATCTCGGTCTTCCTCTCGTCGGCATCGGGCTCCTTTACCAGCAGGGATACTTTCGCCAGCACCTGACGCTCAACGGTTGGCAGACGGAGCTTTATCTCTATAACGACTTCTTTACTATGCCCTTGACGCTAATGAAGGACCAGCAAGGAGTCCCGATAATAATTAGCGTAGATCTGCCCGGCGGTAAGGCGTACGCGCAAATCTGGAGGCTGAATATCGGTCGCACGTTCCTGTTTTTTCTCGATACAAATATTTCGCAGAACGAATCGGCCGAGTACCGCGAGATAAGCAATCAACTCTACGGCGGGGACCGCGAAACGCGCATCCAGCAGGAGATAATGCTCGGCATAGGCGGCATGCGCGCGCTAAAGGCGATGGACATCGAGCCGCACGTCCTGCATATCAACGAAGGGCACGCGGCGTTCGCTTTGCTCGAGCGAACAAGGCAGTTCATGGACAAATACCATATAGATTTCCACGCCGCGAAGCAGATCACGATGTCCAGCGCAGTCTTCACTACACATACGCCCGTTCCCGCCGGCAACGAGGCCTTCCGTATCGATCGCGTTCAGGCCTACTTTGAAAACTATATAAAGCCGCTCGGGCTTGGGCTGGAAGAATTTTTATCGATGGGGCACGTGGAAAAGTTCAATCCGAACGAAGCGTTCTCCATGACGGTGCTCGGACTGCGCCTGACGACTTTCCGCAACGGCGTCAGCAAGCTGCACGGCGAAGTTTCCCGGAAGATGTGGCATGGTCTTTGGAAGAGCTTCCCGGAGGAAGAGGTGCCGATAAGGCACGTCACGAACGGCATTCATACGCTTTCGTGGGTTGCGCGCGAGTTCGCCGAGCTATACGACCGATACCTCGCGCCGAGTTGGCGCACGGAAACGGAAAACCCGGCGATATGGAACCGCGTCGACACCATCCCGAGCGAGGAGCTCTGGCGCGAGAAGCAGCGCAGGCGCGTGCGGCTGGTGCTCTACGCCCGCGACTACCTGAAAATGCATTCCAAGGCGTCTATGCCGCCGGAGCAGTTTAACAGGATAAACGAATTCCTGGATCCGGACGCGCTCACTATAGGGTTCGCGCGTAGATTCGCGACGTATAAACGCGCTACGCTTCTCTTCCGCGATATGGAGCGTTTAAAGGCCCTGGTCAGGAATCCGTTGAAGCCGCTCCAGATAATAATCGCCGGGAAAGCCCATCCGCACGACACGGCAGGCAAGGAGGCGATCCAATCGATCATTCAAAAGGTGCGCGCTCACGGCCTGGAGGACCGTATCGTGTTCCTCGAGGACTACGACCTGGTCGTCGCCCGACTCATGGTAAAGGGCTGCGACGTATGGCTAAACAATCCAATCAGGCCTTTGGAGGCGAGCGGTACGAGCGGCATGAAAGCCGCGCTGAACGGCACTCTAAACCTAAGCGTCCTGGACGGCTGGTGGGACGAAGCCTACGACGGTACGAACGGCTACTCGATAGGCGAAGGCGAGGAGCGGGAGAACAACGAGGAGAGCGAGATAATCGAATCGGAAATGATCTACGACCTGATCGAGAATCACATCGTGGAAACGTTCTACAACCGCGGATCGTCGCGAGTGCCGGACAAATGGGTCGCGCTGATGAAAAACTGCATCAGGACGATCGCCGGGCAGTTCTCCACGACGAGAATGATCAAAGAATATACGCTCGGCTCGTACGTTCCCGCCCTTAAAAACTATGCGGCTATGACGGCCAACGACGCCGAAAGGGCGAAAGAGCTTAACGCCTGGAAGAGCCGCGTAACGCGGGAGTGGCAGAGCGTGCAAATAATCGACGTTATGCGGGACAGCGACGGGACGGAACCCTACGTCGGGAAGCCCATCGACGTCTCCGCTATAATCTCGCTCGGCGCGTTGAAGCCCGAGGACGTGCGCGTCGAGGTAGTATTCGGCGAGGTCGATCACCACGGCGAAATAATTAACGCCGACGCCGAGCAACTCCTGATAGGCAGGCAGGACGGCGAGTATTATTATTACGCGGGCAGCTATATATGCCCGGAGACGGGCAGGCAGGGCTTCACCGTGAGAGTCTTACCATCTCATCCGATGATGAACGTTCCTGCGGACCTGTTCCTCTGCACCTGGGCTTAAGCATTAAGTTATTTATGTCGATGCCTTTATTGTTAAAGGCGCTAATTGAAAGAGCGAAAAAATGGATTTTAAAGATTATTATCAAATACTGGGCGTTGAGAAAAACGCCTCGCAGGACGAAATTAAAAAAGCCTACCGCCGGTTGGCCCGCAAATATCATCCCGATATGAACCGCGAGGACGCCGGCGCTGAAGCGAAGTTTAAGGAGGTCAGCGAGGCCTATGAAGTCCTCGGCGACGAAGAAAAGCGCAAGAAGTACGATACGCTCGGCTCGAGCTACCATCGCCATCGCGCGACAGGCGGCGGCGAGGGCGATTTCGACTGGTCGCAGTGGACCTCCCGCGGCGGGGAAACCGGCGGCGGGGCAGGCGGGTTTGGCGGCTTCGGCGACGTCTTCGGCGGCGGGGGATCGTTTTCCGATTTCTTCGAAAGAATGTTCGGCGGCGGACGCGCCGGCTCCCGAACGGAACGCGCGCGACCGACGCGCTCCCCGAGACGCGGAAGCGACGCGACTGCCGAGATTGAAATTACTCTCGAGGAGGCTTACAATGGCACGACGCGCCTGCTGCAGGTAAACGGCTCGAAGATCGAGCTGAAGATTAAGCCGGGGACGTACGACGGGCATACCCTGAAGCTTGCCGGCCGCGGCGAGCAGTCCAGAATGGGAACCGCGGGCGACCTGATCGTAACGATTAAAGTCGCGGCGCACGATAAGGTCCGCCGCGAGGGCGATAATCTATATGTCGACGCGCTTGTCGACGTTTATTCCATGATACTGGGCGGAACGGCGAAGATTAATTCCTTCTCCGGCGGCGTTAAGGTAAATATCCCGGCGGGCTCGCAAACCGGGAAAACTCTTCGCCTTAAGGGACTTGGGATGCCGGTTTACAATTCGCCGGAAAAGCGCGGTGATCTATACGTTAAATTGCTGCCAAAATTACCGGTCGATCTTACCGAACGCGAAAAAGAACTATTTTTGCAATTGAAGGAATTGAGAAAGTCGGACAAAAAGAAAGCGAGCCACACTTAATGAATTTAAGAGCAGAAAAATTATTAATAGCCGCTTGCACAGCGGCTTTTTTGTCGTTTACCTACGCCCCGGCGCAAACGCTTAACGAACGCGGCGCCCCGATAGTTTCCTCCGCAATGACGGAAAATATGGGATACCGTTTCCTCGAAAGGCTGACGAACGAAGCCGGCGGGCGCGTTACCGGGACTCGCGGCTACGAGCGCGCGCTCGAGATATTAGTCGAAGAAGGCCGAAAAGCCGGGGTTAACGTCGAACTCGAAGCTATCTCCGTGCCCGGCTGGCGTCGCGGCGACGATAGGATAAAATTGCTCTCGCCCCACGAACGCGATATTCGTTGCGCGGTCCTCGGGTTCGTCGACGCGGCGCCTTCGTTCGACGCCGACGTTTTCGACGCGGGCGC
The DNA here is from genome assembly GCA_050260015.1 of Chloroflexota bacterium. Lineage (GTDB taxonomy): Bacteria > Bacteroidota > Ignavibacteria > Kapaibacteriales > UBA2268 > JBLNBN01. The sequence continues at coordinate 4,260 of JBLNBN010000023.1, forward strand.
GGGCAGGAACTCCAATTATAATTCCGCCGTCGCCGGTCGGATTGCCCTCGTCGACCAGGACGGCGGGCTATACCGCTTCGAAGCGATAGATACGGCCGCGGCGCATGGAGCGATCGCCGTGCTTTTTATCAACAGCAAAAAAGGCGGCAAGCTCGCGCTTGGAACGGGCAATTTCCGAGCTGAAAAATGCAAAATACCCGCCTTTACCGTAACGTACGAGGACGGCATGCTGCTCCGCAGGATTATGAAAAGCGGGCTCGACGCTCGCCTGCGAGTCGAGTGCAATTCTAAATGCCTCGGCGACGTAAAGACCTCGAACGCCGTCGTCCATTTGCCCGGAAAAACTTCGGAAAAAATAGTGATAGGCGCGCATCTCGATTCCTGGGACATCGGGCAGGGCGCCGTCGATAACGGTTTCGGCTCGGCTATCCTATTTGAATTGGCTCGTATATTTTCCAAATACCAAAAGGACAACGACCGCGGGATAGATTTCGTATGGTTTGCCGGCGAGGAGACCGGGCTTCTCGGCTCGAAGGAATACGCTAAACAGCACGGCGGCGAAAATATTTCCGCGATGATAAACATGGACATGACCGGAATTCCAAACGGGATAAATTTAATGGGGTTTGAAGATTTCCGCGCGTATTTCGAGCCGCTCGCCGAGTCGCTTAAGAGCTCGGGATTCAATCGCGGCGTGGTCAGTAACGCCTGGATTAACAGCGACCATACGTTCTTTATGCTCGAGGGCATCCCCTCGTTCGTTTTCGAATCGATATTGGAAGACGAGATGACGGATTATTACCACGACTATGGCGACACGTTCGATAAAGCGCAGGCGCGGCATATCGCTTCCGGCGCTGCTACTATAGGGCTATTCCTGCGCGAAATGGCTAATTCGAAGGATCTCCCAAAAATTCGCAAGAGCCATGCCGAGATCAACGACCTGCTCCGCAAGAACAAGCAGGAGGATCGCATGCGCCGCCAGGGATGGTGGCGGGATTAACGCGCGATCAGTTCTGTATCAGTCCCAACCGGACGAAGCTCGTAAAGGAATTGCCCGCAATGATAATGTGATCGAGGGCCAGTATCCCGATTAGCTTACCGGCCTCGACAATCTGCTTCGTCACCTCGATATCCTCGCGCGAAGGTTCAGGGTTCCCCGAGGGATGATTGTGCAAAAGAATAATCGACGCCGCGCTTTCGGCTATCGCCGTCTTAAAAATTTCCCTTGGGTGCGCTATGCTTGCGTTTAGCGCGCCTACCGTGACGGTCTGTTCCTTGAACATTCGGCCTGCGGAATCGAGCATAATAACGACAAAGCGCTCCTGCTTTTCGTTGCAGAGCTTTGGGATATAATAATTGGCGATGTCCTCCGGCGAGCGGAAAGAAGCTCTTTCCGAGAACGGATCCGGGGCGATCCGCTTGGCAAGCTCGATAGAGGCGGCGAATTTAATCGCTTTTACTTCGCCGATGCCTTTAAATCGGCAGAGCTCCGCGACGCTGCGACCGACGAGGCCGGAGACTGAGCCGTAGAAGTCCAGCAGCTCGTTAGCAAGCTCCACGGCGGATTTGCCGAAAGTGCCGCTCGAAAGGATTATTGCGAGCAGTTCGGAATCCTTCAAAGCGCTCGCCCCGCGCTTTAATAGGATTTCTCGGGGGCGTTCGTCCTCGCGCCAATCGCGGATGGATTTCGGCTTCGGAGGCTCTGGGAATTTCTCTATCATAGCGCGCTCCCGGAAGAGGCGCGATAGGCTGCAAAACGAAATGCTTCGGTCGTTTGCATACTTTTTACCAAATTTGTATTTTGATAACTTGCTAAACTTAATATACAAAAAAAATGATTGAGCTTTTAATATTTCATCTACATATAATGGCAGGGCTTTACGCGTTTACGAAGAACTGGCAGAAGCGCGGCTTAAAGGAAGGCGCTCTCGGCGTGGCCGTTATCGGTTTGTTCTTTACGATCGGTTGGGCGCTGACCGGCGCGATAGCTCGAATTATTTATCCCTCGGCCTGGAATTCAGTTTATTTTTCCAGCGACACGCTCTCGCTGGCGCTCCTGCTCGTCCCGGAAATTTACTTTTTCTATCATTTCTTTTATAAAGATCGCGTCACGCGCGCATAGAAGATTCCCGCGATTAAGGCGATACCGATTTGAAAAAAATCATATTAAAAAAGGCGTCCGAACCGACTGCGCAGCGAATCGGCTATAAGATAAATTACGAAGCCGAGCTAAACGCAGCACAGTACGAAGCCGTCATGCACGGCGACGGCCCCGCTTTGGTTATCGCCGGGGCCGGCACAGGGAAGACGCGTACGCTCGTCTATCGAGTCGCCCGACTTATCGAGGACAATAATCCGCCGGAATCGATTCTCCTCTTGACCTTTACGCGCAAAAGCGCCTCGGAAATGCTGCGCCGCGCCTCGTCTCTGCTCGACGGCCGCGCGCAAAACGTCGCCGGCGGCACTTTCCATTCCTTCGCGCTGCATGCGCTGCGCTCCTTCGCGATGAAGCTCGGCTACTCGCAGTCCTTTACTATTTTGGACCAATCCGACAGCGAGGACGCAGTAAACCTTATTCGATCGAATTTTATCGGGCATAAGGTCTCGAAGAGATTCCCGCAGAAAGCGACCCTCTCGAAAATTAACGGCCTCATGATGAATAAGCGCGCCTCGCTCGCCGAAATTCTTGAAAAGTATTTTCCCCACTACGAGGACGACGCTCCGCAGATCGAGGAAATATTAAATCGCTTCGCGGATTATAAAAAACGCCACAACCTGATGGATTACGACGACCTGCTGCTCAATCTTTTGAAATTGTTAAAGGAGCATCCCGACGCCCGAAGGAGCATAAACGAGCGCCACAGGTTCTTGCTAATCGACGAATACCAGGACACGAACCGCATACAGCACGAGATCGCGCTCGAGCTCGCCGGCGAACGCCGGAATATAATGGCCGTCGGCGACGACGCCCAGAGCATTTATTCCTTCCGAGGGGCCGATTTCCAGAATATTCTTTTCTTCCCGGAATCGTTCCCGCAGTGCGCTATTTACAAGATCGAAGAGAATTATCGCTCGACGCAACCTATACTCGACCTGACTAACGAGATAATTAAGGATTCGCTATTTAAGTACCAGAAGGAGCTTTATACGCGCCAAACGGGGGGCGAAACGCCGAAGGTTATCGCCGCGGCGACCGAGCGCCTGCAATCGGAGTTTATCGTTCAGCAGCTCCTGGAGCTACGCGAGGAGGGGATAGCGCTCGAGGAGATGGCCGTGCTCTTCCGAAACAGCTTCCACTCGTTCGACCTCGAGATCGAGCTCGAGAAGGCGAATATAAAATTCGTTAAGTTCGGGGGCTTGCGCTTTATAGAGACCGCGCACATTAAGGACTTAGTCGCCTTTCTAAAGATAGTGTTTAATCCTAAAGACGCGGTCAGCTGGCAGCGCGTTCTTCTTTTGCTTCCTGGCGTAGGGCCGACCTCGGCTAATCAGATTATCGAAAAATTTACGGGCGGGCAGGCGGACTTCGCTTCGCGCGGCTTCCTAAAGGAAATAAAGCGCGGTCGCGAGCGGCTCGAGGAACTCTTCTCAACGCTCGAGGAGGCCGCCATGGAACGCCTCGACGTCGCCGAGCGACTGGAGGTAGCCATAGATTTTTACAAACCCCTCCTGCGGGAAAAGTACGACGACTGGCAGAAACGCGAGCGCGACATCGAGGTCTTTTTAAATATCGCCGCCGGGTACCGCTCGATAGCGAGCTTTTTGAACGACATCGCGCTCGATCCGCCGACGGAGTCGCTCTCGCAAATGGAGGAGGAGACGAAGGAAACGGAATTCGTCACGCTTTCCACCATACATACCGCCAAGGGGCTGGAGTGGCGAGCGGTGTTCCTCATTTGGGCGCTCGAGGGACGGTTCCCATCCTCGAAGGCGGCGGACGAAGTCGACTCTATCGAGGAGGAGCGGCGACTGTTCTACGTCGCGTGCACGCGCGCCAAGGAGCGGCTCTACATAACGTATCCGACGAACATATACGACCGCGAGAGCGGGTTTGTACTCAGCAAGCCCTCGCGCTTTATCGCAAATATTAGCGAAGAGCTGGCCGAACGCTACGTCATAATGACCGAGGAAGAGGAGCGCAAGGGCGACGAGGATAGCCCCCGTAACGATTATTCCGTTAACTAACGCCGCTTACGGCAGGAAATATTAATTTATCACGGCCATACTTTTTTCTGTTTGTGAATTTATAGCTAAGTTTGTATCCGAATTTTTATCAGAGGATGCGATTGGATAAGCGACTGAAAATTTTATTCTTAACACCGCGGTTTCCCTATCCGATGATCGGCGGCGACAGAGTAAAATCAAGATATATAATATCATACCTTGCTCGGAAGCACGACGTAACGCTCGTAACGTTTAACCACGGCGGCGAGCCCACGAAGAGCTTTCGCCGCGAACTCGACAAAATGGGTTCGCGCAACTACGTTATACCCTTAAATCCAATTAAAGCGGGCGCGAGAAGCCTTTTTCGTCTTCCCGGCAAGTTGCCGCTCGAGATTATGTTCTATTATCAAAAGGAATTTCGCGATAAAGTCGAGGAACTCGTCGCGGAAAACGACTTTGATCTTGGAATCGCTTTCTTCATGAGAACCGCCGAATACATCAAGGACAAGCCTTTTAAAAAAATCCTGATGGCGGAGGATTGCCGGACCGTTTATCAAAAGCGATCGTATGAAAAGAGCGTAAACTTAAAGCAGAAATTAATTCGGCGCTTCGAATGGCGAAGGCTCCGCCGCTACGAGCCGCAGATGATGGAAATGTTCGACCTCGCGACGTTCGTAACGCACCAGGACATCGACCACATAAAGAAGCTCAATCCCAACGGCGAGTACCGGTTGATTTCCAACGGCACGGAAGTGGATAAGTTCAAGCCGGCAGGGCCGTTCGAGGAGCGATCGGGCATACTCTTTGCCGGTAGGCTGGACCTCTGGGCCAACGAGCTGATGATCCGCAGTATTGTGCGCGACATACTTCCGCGCGTACGGGAGCGAGCTCCCGGGGCGACTTTCAGCATAGCGGGGGCGAATCCCTCGCCGTCCGTCTTAGCCCTTCGCGGCAAAAACGTAAACGTATACTCGAACGTGCCGGAAATGCTCCCTTACCTGCAGTCCCATCGCGTATTTCTGCATCCCCACGAGGGCGGCTCGGGCATACAGAATAAACTATTGGAAGCTATGTCCGCCGGTTGCCCGGTCATAACTACGAACATCGGCAACCAGGGCATCGACGGCGAGAGCGGCCGCGACCTGCTGATAGCCGGCGCTACGGACGAATTCGTCGACGCTACCGTTAAGCTCCTGACCGACGACGCCTTCGCTAAAAAGATATCCGAGAACGCCCGCAAATTGATAATTAAAAACCACTCCTGGGATAGCGTCTACGAGCAAATGGACTCCGCGCTCGAGGAGCTTTTCGGAACGGGCGCAAGATGAGGGCATTCTTTTTTGACCGCGACGGGATAGTAAATAAAAAGCTGGAGGGCGATTACGTTAAATCCCCCGTCGAGATGGATATCTTCCCCGGGTTCGTCAAATTCCTTACCCTCGTCAAACGAGCCGGGTTTATGGCTATCCTGATAACCAACCAGCAGGGCGTCGGCAAGGGGTTGATGACGGAGACGGACCTTGAGGAGGTTCACCGTTTTATGCAGAAAGAGCTGCTTCGGCGGGCCGGGGTTAATTTCGACGCTATATTCTACTGCCCGGACCTTGCCTGCGTTGGCAGCCTGCGACGGAAACCGGCCCCGGGTATGCTTATTGAAGCGATTGAAAAGTACGCGCTCGATCCCTCGGAATGCGTTATGCTCGGGGACTCGCGCAGCGACGCGCAAGCCGCAAAAGCGGCGGGAGTCAAGGCATGGGCGCTCGGCCCGTATACGCGCGGGACGCTCCCCGAAGCGGACGAAATATTTAAATCGTACGAAGAAATCATTTCGAGGTTTATCGATATTTACGACGGTTGTAAGGCTCCGAGCGGGCAGTAAACTGATTTGTAATAAAAAAGCCGTTGCGCTATAGTCAGCTCAACGGCTTTTTGTACTTTTAGTTCAACGGATTACTTTGGCGCGACGTCGAATCCCTCTATCATCTTGTCGAAAATAATGCCGTAGTAATCCCATTGGGCGGCGGGCGACTGCATATTACAGTAATAGATATTTCCGCTGTCCGCAAATACGTAATCATAGCATTTCAGCAAGGGCGATTGCGGCGAAAGTTGCTTCTCGCTCATAATAAGCGCGGCGACTTTACCTTTGCGTTGCAGCGTCTTATCCATCAGCATAGTGAATTTAAAATCCTTTTCGGAAGTTTCACGGACGTGCTGCTTCCACCAGGCGACCAGGTCTGCGTCGTTATCCGCGTTAATTTTATTGAAAGCTTTCAGCATGGCCCCGGCTGTGACGCCAATAGTTAGCGGCGCGCCCTTTAGCTCGTTTGGATTCTTGACGATCAGCGTTTCAATAATTCCGCCGGTAGTGTCCTCGCCGGCCACCCATTTAAGCGGCATGGGAATTACGAACGTATTGCGCGAATCGCTCATTAGCTTAAATTGCATCTTGTCGATCGGTTCGTAGAGCGAATCCTGCAGCCTGCGGAGCTCCGCGCGGTCGGCCGCTGCGGCGACGCTGTCGCCCATTTGCTCGTATGCGAGCGCGCGGTTGTTCAGCGCGCCTAAGTACGAGGAGTCGAGCTTGATCGTGACGTCGTAGTCCTCTACGGCTTTATCGAACTTTCCAAGCCGGAAGTTGGCGTTGGCGCGGGAGTAGTAGATCTCCGGGAACTTTAAGCCGCCCTTGATGGCCCGCGAAAAGTCCTCAATTGCGGCCGTGTAGCGGGAGGTCGCGTAGTAGGCCTTTCCGCGCTGCATATGCACGTAGGGATTTTTCTTCGAGGAGTACTTATCGGCTTTGTTAAGATCTATTATCGCGCTGTCGTACTTTTGACTGCTGGAGTAAAGAGAGCCGCGGTTTAGGTAGGCCTGCGCGAATTTTGGATCGGTGGAAATAGCTAAATCGTAATCTTCCATCGCGCCCTTATAGTTTCCTACTTCGGATTTAATCAAACCGCGAAGGTTATAGGCGTCGGGGAACTTTTTCTTTTTTTCAATAGCGACGTTCAGGTCATTAAGCGCGGATTGGTAGTCGCCCATGTAATAATATGCGAAAGCGCGCTCGTAGTAAATTTCGGCGCTTTTGTCGTTAGCGAGCATTTTAGTGTATTTATCAATAGCCGTCGGGTAGTCGCCTCGTTGCATAGCGTTTTGCGCCGCCGTGAACGGATTCTCCACGGGCGCGCTCTTAGCCGTCGCGTATAGGCCGGTTAATGATAGGAGTATAATAATAAGCGTTTTGTTCATAATCTCTCGCAGCGAAATTTCCAAAGTTAAGAATTTTTTTTATAAAATATAACACTAAAACACGAGATTGCCCGACAAGGTTACGCTTAATGAATTGCGACATTGAAAAAATTTCCATTTCGCATTTCTATATGGCAAAAATAGTCGGATCCGTAAATTGCAGTATACGATACATGGCTTTTTTTAGCTTAAAACGCTTAATTATTAACTTTATGTATCTGGCAAGCCATTTGTAAGATAATATTTATAATATAAAAATATTTCAAAGTTTATGAAGATATTATTAATCGACGATGACGCAATTTCGCTATCCGTTTTTAGCGAAGTTCTGAATCTGCATGGGCATGAATGCATAGCTTATTCTACCCCGGACGAGGGCGTGGAGGACTTCAGGCTCAACGCGGATTATGATTTAGTGATAACGGATTACAAGATGCCTATGTTTAACGGCATCGACGTGCTACGCATGATCTCGTCGATTAATCCCGCCGCGAAAATTATTATATATTCCGGTATGCAGGACGACCATGTCCGCAAAGAATGCTTCCGGTTCGGGGCGTTCGATTATATCTCCAAGCCGATTAACTGGACTAAATTTATTGAAAAAATAGATAAGCTGGAAACTCCGAATTAAATGCGAAAGCGATTCATTTACTTTTTTATAGGCCGTTATGGATGCTACCAAAGAAATAAATCCGGAGACGCTTCTGCGCGAAAACAAAGAGCTGCGCGAAAGAGTCGTTGAACAGGAGAAAAGGCTAAAGCAATTCGGCGACGATTTGCAGGCGGCTTTGAACCAATACGAGACGCTCTTCCACGAAGCCCCCGCCGGGTACGCGTTTATCGATTCGCATTGTAGAATTATTAAGCCGAGCGATTCGTTCTGCAAGCTGCTTGAAAAATCGAGGTTTTACATTATTGGAAAAGAGATTTTTGAGTATATAAACCCGGAGTATACGCAGGCGCTGAAGGAACGGATTTCTATGGCGTTACTATTAAACACAACGCAGAAGCCTGCGCTCGTCAAGGTGCAAAACGGCTCTCGGCCCGACTTCTGGGCGGAGATCAGGTTCCAGGCGGTCCCCTACGAGGACCGTAGCGAACGCCTTTTGCTGTTGAGCGTAAACGACATCGACAGCATAGCGCAGTACCAGCAAAAGCTCAAGCGCAGCAAGGCGCGAGCCCAGTTGCTGCTCGATTCAACCTCCGACGGCGTGCTGCTGATTACCCCCGACGGCAGTATCATTAATTCCAATAAAAGCTTCGAAAAATTATCCGAGCTGAAATCCCCTGGTAATAATAATTACTCCTTTTACGATTACTTGATCAATACTGAGAAGCCCGAGCGGCGCTTACGAATTGAGAAAATGATCGAGAGCAAGCGCCCCTACGTTGTTAGCGAAACCTTTTCAGAAAGGAATTTCGACATACGCGTCCATCCATTTCTCGACGAAAAAGGCAATATTGAATATGCCGGGGTCTTTGTTGTAGACACAACGGACAAGCGACGGTTGGAATCCGAATTGAAGGCTCGCGAGGAATTGGTCGAAACCGAAGTAAAAAAAAGGATGGGCGAAGTATATTCCTCCTACGAAGAGCTGCAAAAGCAGGTTTCGCAGAGCGAGGACGCCCAGAAGAGATTGCGCGAGAGCGAAGAAGCTATGCAAAAGGCTTACTATTCGCTCGCAAAACGCGAAGCTCTTTTGGAGACCGTCGCAGCGCAATTAACTGAAATGCTCGAAAGCGACGAGATCGAGGAAGTTATCTATCGTATGATGGCTTCGGTCGGCGAGCACGTCGCAGCCGAAAGAGTTTACCTCTTTAAGCGGGCCTACGACCGGACCGAGGAAATGAACTTCTACTTTATTTACGAAGAGTGGGCGGCTAAAGGTATCCGGCCGTTGCGCGAATACAACGAATTTGCTCGCTTGTATCTGAGCCGGGATTTTATCGGATGGGAAGAGGCTTTTAAGGCGAAGGAAGCCGTTAGCGGGAGATTGGGCGATTTCGATCGAAGTATTCGCGGGATAATGGAAATTGCCAATACGAAATCTCTTCTAATCCTGCCCGTATTCATGTTCGATAAGCTCTGGGGATTTGTCGGGTTCGACAATATGCGTTGCGAAGAAAATTGGAAGATCGGCGAGAACGCGGCGCTTTCCATTATGGCCGATTCCATTGGGGCGGCTTTCGAACGCCGGGAGCGCATTCGACAGCTGAACGAGCAGCGCGCGCTCTCGGACACGATGATCGAGAACCTGCCGCATGCGGTTTATGCGAAGGATACCGTGAACTTCAAGTACGTCATCTGGAACAAAGCCGCCGAGAACCTCTTGGGCTTTCCAAAAGAAACCGCTATAGGGCGTTCGAATTTTGAGCTGTTCCCCCTGAACGAGGCTACAGTTTTCCATAGGCAGGACCTGGAAACTCTCAATTCTGAAGGCGTACATTTAATAATGGAAGAAAAGCTAACTAATAGCGCCGGGGAGGAAAGGATCGTCCGCTCGATTAAGTTGCCCATCTACGATTCTAAACAAAAACCAGTTATTATACTTGGGATCTCGATCGACATAACGGAAACTGTCAACTCCGAGCGCTCCCTGAAGCTCTACGCCGGAGAACTTGAAAAGGCGAGGCAAATCCTCGAAACGAATTCGGAGAGACTCGCGAGATCCGCCGCTGAACTGGAGATCGCAAAGGTAGAGGCGGAAAGGGCCAGCAGGGTAAAGAGCGAATTCCTTGCCAATATAAGCCATGAATTGCGCACGCCGATGAACGCCATACTTGGCTTTACCGAGATACTGCAGGGAATGACGAAGGACGAAAAGATACTCGACTACCTTTCCATCATATCCTCAAGCGGGAAGTCCTTGCTCGCCCTTATGAACGACATTTTGGATCTCTCTAAGATCGAAACCGGAAGGATCGATTTGCATTTGCAATCGACGCGTTTTCTCCCGATTGCCGAGGAAATCCTAAGAATATTCGAAGGCCGCGCTAAAGAAAAAAACATAGAATTGAAAATTGACGTTTCCGCAGATTTCCCTGCCGAAGCTTTTATTGACGAGGTAAAATTAAGACAAATCCTATTTAATCTCGTGGGCAACGCCGTCAAGTTTACCGATAAAGGGTTCGTCTGCATACGCGCGCTCAAGCTCGATTCCCCGTCCGCCATGGACCGCTCCGCCGATCTGGTCATCGAGGTGATCGACGCCGGCGTCGGGGTCGGCGCGGAGGATAAGGACCGAATTTTTGAATCGTTCTACCAGCCCCCCAACCAGGACAAGGCAAAATACGGCGGCGCCGGGTTGGGGCTTGCTATTACGAAAAAGCTCGTCGAAAAAATGAACGGCTCGATAACAGTATCCGACAGGCCCGAGGGCGGGAGCGTATTCCGCGTGAGCCTAAGGAATGTCGCTCTATCGAATGGGGACGGGGCTTCTCATCCATTCATTGAATGCGATTTTAGTCTCGGCGCCGGGTTCGAAGCGGCGGAGATAATAATTGTTTCCGACACTCCGGCGGACGGCGAAAAGCTCCGTTCCTGCTTCGAGAAGGCAAACCTTGCAGTAAGCTTGCGCGCCGACGCCTCGGAGGCGTTAGGCATGCTCCTCGACTCGAAGCCCGGGCTTATACTGGCGGAAATTGAGACTATACGTCGCAGCGGGTTCGAACCGGAGAAGTTCGCAGCCAGCGCAAAAAGTCTATGCGACGCTCCTATAGTCGCTATCGGCGGCCCAGGCCCGGAAGCCTGCGGCGACTTCGACGCGAGACTTATGAAACCCTTTAAACGCGACGATCTAATCATACTCCTACATCGCTTCCTGAAGCTTATCGACGGGCGCGACGTTCCTTCCGCGGAGGAGCGAGCGGATGTTGAGTAAAAAGATGGACGTAAGCCTATTGCACGTAGAGGACGACGCAGCGGCTCGAGATTACTTCAGGGACGCGGTAAAGCCTTACGTAAAGCGGCTCTACTCCGCTCGCGACGGCGCTATGGGACTGGAGAGCTTCAAGCTGCATAATCCCGATATCGTCGTGACCGACGTTAACATGCCAGAGCTAAACGGCATCGATATGGCGCGCGAGATAAAGCTAATGCGGAACTCCGCCCGGGTAATCTTCTACTCCTTTATGGAAAAAAGAGCGTACCTTCACGAAGCGATAAATATTGGAGCGGACGCGTACATAATTAAAAACTTTAACAACTCCTACGAACTGCTGCACTCTATCGGGCGAGCCGCCGAGCGTGTCACGCTCGAACGCGAGGTGCGCAAGCAGTCCGAATTTATCAGCAAACTGAGCTCCGCAATCGAGCAAATCGGGTCGTACGTCTTAGTTACCGATCCCCACGGGTACGTGGAATACGCCAACACGAAAGCCCTGGAGCTACTTGGCGGCGAGCCGTCAGACGCGCTTGGGAAGCACCTGCTAAAGCTCCCGCGCGAAGGATTCGCCCCCGTATGGGAGGAGGCTAAAAGCGGTAAGCAAATCGTCGCGATCTATAAAGCCTTTACCCCGGTAGGCGGCGCCCTGTGGATGCGCGGTTCGCTTTCCCCTTGCTTCGACGAGAACGGCAAGATACAGAACTTCACCGAAGTCGCCGAGGACATCACCGCGATGAAGCTGCACGAGGAGCAACTGGACCGCGCGCGCGAGGAGGCGCTCGACGCCGACAGGGCGAAGAGCATATTTCTTTCCAACATAAGCCACGAGCTTCGAACGCCGCTTAACGGCATCATCGGCATGTCTTCGCTTTTACTCGACAGCAAGCTCGACAGCGAGCAGGCCGAATACGTTGATATGCTGAAAAATTCCGCTAACTCGCTATTGAAGATAATCAATAACGTCCTGGAAATCACAAGGATAGAATCAGGCCGCGAGACGCTGCACATTAAAACGTTCAAGCTCGGCTCGATGCTCTCCTCCCTTATTAACTTCTTCGGCGTGGCCATTAAGGAGAAGGATCTCGATTTCTCGCTCGAGATAGCGGAGGGAACCCCGACGGCGTTCAGCTCCGACGAGGGGAAATTAAGGGAAATACTTACGCATTTGCTTTCCAACGCCATTAAATTTACGGATAGAGGGACGATAAAGCTAAAAGTCTCGAGCAAGCCAATTTCGGCCAATTTCTGCGATACGTTCTTCAGGGTGGAGGATACCGGCATTGGGGTGCCCGAGGACGCGCGGCGAATTATCTTCGATCGCTTTACCCAGGCCGACGGCTCCTACACTCGTAAGTACGGCGGTATGGGCTTGGGGCTTGCCGTCTCTAAGGAGATCGCAAAGCTCTTCGAGGGCGAGCTGACCTGCGAAAGCAAGCAGGGAGTTGGAAGCGCGTTCACTCTCCGCGCTAAATTAAAGGTGGCGCGGGTGGAAGATGTGAAGGAGGAGCCGCAACCTTCGTTGAAAGCGGAAGCCTCGCAGCCGGGATCGAAGTATAAAATACTCCTCGTCGAGGATAATTCGATTAATAAAAGAATAGTGTTGGACTTCCTAACTAAAAACGGGCACGAAACGCATTGCGCCTCCGACGGCGTCGAAGCGATCGACGCCTATCTCGCCGACGATTTCGACGCCGTGCTTATGGATATCGAAATGCCGCGGATGAACGGGTTCGAATCGACCCAAAGAATTAGAAATATAGAAAAGCAAGCGGATAGATTTACCCCGATTATTGCTCTGACTGCGCTTAACACGCATGAAGTCCGGCAGAAATGCCTGCGCGCCGGGATGGACGACTTCATCGCTAAGCCGATCGATTTTAGCGCCCTAATATCCGCTATAGACGCCGCCGTCGCCGATTCGGCTATGGCGAAAAGAATTATCAATAAAACCGAAAAAATAGAAGGCTAAGTTTATGAAAATTCTCGTTCTTGAAGACGAGCCCACCAGCAGATTGCTAATTAAAAAAATTCTTAACGAATTCGGCCAGGTCGTTACGACCGAAAACGGTGTTGAAGCGGTCGAAGCTTTCAGAGCGGCAGTCGAAGAGGGCGAGCGTTACGACCTCGTGTTCCTCGACATTATGGTGCCCGATATCGACGGGCAGGAGGTCCTTCGGCGGATCCGGGCTATCGAGGAAAAGGCCGGGCTCGACAGGCTTAATAAAGCCTCGAGGATAGTTATGATAACGGCGTTGCAGGACGTTTCGAACGTTATGCAGGCATTTAGCGAGCAGTGCGAAGCTTATATATTTAAACCCTTTTCCAAAGAAATAGTTCGCTCGACTATCGAGAAGCTGAACTTAGCGTAATCAAGGCAAATAATGGTAAACGAAGAATTACTTGAACTGCTGGAGGGATTCGTCTCCGAATCGCTGGACAGCCTGGACGATAATGAAATTAGGATAGAAAAGCTATCCCGCCCGGATAACGAGGAGGACCTAAAGGCGCTTTTTCGCGTATTCCACACGCTTAAAGGGCTCGCGGGATTTTTCGATCTTTCCGTTATACGGCAGGTGACGCACGAAGCTGAAACTCTTTTCGATATATTCCGCGACCGCCCCCACCCGCTGGCGGCGGAAACGATCGATCTGCTCTACGAAGCGTTCGACTTCCTGCATTCGGCCATCGAAGCCGTGGGAACGGAACGCGACGACTCGAGGTTCGCGCCTCAAAGCCGCGCGTTGCTGGAGAAAATAACTGAACGCATCGCGTACTACCGCAACGCCCCGGACGAAACGTTTGACGGAAGCCGGGCGGAACGTAAACCCATGGTCAATAACGAACGAGGCGCGGTAAGCAACCCGGAAAGCGAGGCGAACGATAACGAAAGTTCCCATATCCAATCGCTCGTCGCCGGTCTGCGCGAGGGGCTTGCGATATTAAATAGAAATCGCGGCGACGCCAACTCCACGGCCCCGCTCGCCGCCGCGCTCGCCGCTATAGCCGGGGACGCCCAGTTGGCCGGCGAAACGGAACTGCAGGACATTATCTCCAGCGTCGCTCTGATTTTGGAATCCGTGTCGAGCAATTTCATAGCCCCCGAGGAGCATATCCTTTCAATCATTTCCGGCGACATAAAGATCATCATAGACAATTTGCATGAGAAGCTCGCCGCCGATAAAGAATATTCCGAAATAGCGCCCGCTATGCTCAATCCCGAACCGGAGCCGGAGGAGATTGGCGTGGAGGGGGCGGAACCGCCGAAAGAGGAAATTTCCGCGCCCGGCCCGGCGCCGGTTCATAACGAAAACGGTTCGGCGCGCGCGCTCAACCGCAAGGACGTTCGCGTCTCGGCCGATAAGCTCAATAGATTGTTCGATCTCGTCGGCGAGATAATAACCGCCGAATCCATGGCGCTGAATAATCCCGACCTGGCCAATCTCGACCTTCCGAACTTTAGCATCGCGGCGAACATGCTGAATAAGCTAACGCGCGAGCTGCAATCGATCACGATGTCGATCCGGATGGCCCCCGTCGACGGGCTGTTTAATAAAATGACCCGGCTCGCGCGCGATCTCTCGCGTAAGTTCGACAAAGAAATCGACCTCGTCGTCTACGGCGAGGACACCGAAATAGATAAGAACGTAATCGAGGAGCTCTCCGATCCGCTCGTGCATATCATTCGCAACTCGATAGACCATGGCATAGAATCCGCAGGGGAAAGGCGCGCCGCCGGCAAGAGCGAGAAGGGAACCGTGCGGCTCGGCGCGAGCTACCAGGGCAACGAGATCCATATCGAGATCTCCGACGACGGCGCCGGGCTCGACCGCGACAGGATACTTAAAAAAGCCGTCGAGCGCGGGCTCGTCCGGCCCGGCGAGGAACTCCCGGACCGCGAGGTCTGGCAACTCGTCTTCGAGCCGGGGCTCTCCACGGCGAAGGAAATAACGGACGTCTCCGGGCGCGGCGTCGGCATGGACGTCGTCAAGCGCAACATTGAAAAGCTGCGCGGCTCAATCGTAATCGATTCAACCAGCGGCGTAGGAACAAGGATCACAATTCGCATCCCGCTCACCCTCGCTATATTGGACGCGATGGTAGTTCGCGTTGGGAAATCGCGATACGCTCTGCCGATACTATCGATCCGCGAGAGCTTCCGGCCCTCCATGAAGGACATTACCCGCACTATGGACGGCGTCGATATGGTTAAGGTCCGCAAGGACCTCTATCCCGTCGTGCGGCTCCACGAAATAATGCGGATACGCCCCGACAGCGAGCAGCTCGATAAGGGAATACTAATGATGATCGGCTCGCGCGGCAAGAACGTCTGCCTCTTCGTCGACGAGATACTCGACCAGCAGCAGGCCGTAGTTAAGCCTTTGAGCGATTACGTAGGCGACGTGCAGGGCGTTACGGGATGCATGGTGATGAGCGACGGCAAGGTTGGGCTCATACTCGACGTAGAAAGCCTGATCGATAAGGCGGAAAAATTTGTAAACTAATATTGAAATAAATACGGAAGAAGCTTATGTCAAAATCCACAGGACTGGCAGTTGGCGCGGACGGCGCCGTAATAGACACTCAGAAAGATAAGTACCTGACGTTCCACCTCGGCGGCGAGGAATACGCCATCGAGATCCGCCACGTTACGGAAATAATCGGCATGCAGGACATAACGGAAGTTCCCGATATGCCCGCATACTTAAAAGGCGTAATTAATCTGCGCGGGAAAGTCATCCCGGTAATCGACGTGCGCAGCCGGTTCGGCATGGCGGAGATAGAGTACGGACCGAGAACCTGCAATATAATTATAAAGCTCGACGACAATCTTGTCGGGCTAATTGTCGACGAGGTCTCCGAAGTTATTAATATTACCGCGGACGCGGTGGACGAGCCCCCGAAGACGATGAAGGGAACGCGCTCGCGCTTCATACAGGGCTTCGGCAAGGTCGAGGGCGGCGTGAAGATACTCCTGGACGTTGAGCGCCTGCTTGGCGACGAGGAAAAAGAAATGATAGGCGAACTGTCATGAAGTTCCTCGTAGTAGACGACGCGCCCACTATGCGGCGCATCATTAAGAACACGCTCGCCTCCGCCTACAAGGCCGATGCGATTGAAGCCGAGGACGGGGCCCACGCCTGGTCGCTGCTTGACGGCGGACAGAAAGTAGATTGCGTGCTGACGGATTGGAATATGCCCAATATGAACGGGCTCGAACTCACTAAACGCATCCGCTCGGACGAGCGATTCTCCGGCCTTCCCGTTATTATGATAACCACCCGCGGGAGCAGGGACGACCTGCTGGAGGCGCTCCGCGCCCGCGTGGACAATTACATCGTCAAGCCTTTCTCTCCGCATACCATGCGCGAAAAGATTAAGATAGTTCTTGACAAAAATTCCAATCTTTGACCTTCCCAAAAGAAAAGAGGCTGCGAATATTTATTTCGCAGCCTCTTTTAATTTTATTATTACCTTTATCTTATCACGGTAAACTTATATCTCGTTACGTCTTCATTTCCACGCGTAACGGTTATAAAGTAATAACCTACAGGCAGGTTTGACACGTCCAACTGCGAGCCGCCTTGCGCACGCCCCGTTAGTACGCTTCTACCGAAGGAATCCGTAATAATGTAATTAAAATCGCCTTCGACGCCTACGCGGAGCGTTTCGCTCGCAGGGTTGGGATATACCAAGCCTGCGTTCCGCTGCTCTGCGTCCTTTACTCCAGCTGTCTTATTTGGGAAGACTACGATGGGGAAGTAAGTGTAGCCTATTTCGCCGCTCTTCAGGCTGTGGTATGTAGTTTTAATCAGGGCTACTTTCTTTTCCTCAACCAGCTGCGTAGTAAAGGTACCGAGCGCGAGAATGGCGCCGTCGTTATTTCTGTATGCCTTTGCTTCCTTCATATTAAAAGGAAAATCTACCATTTTTTCAAAAATGAATATATTCTCCCCTTGGTTTAGAATAAACTCCACATTGTCCACGACCGTTTCCTGCCCCGCGCAAACATAGCTCCAAACGCCAAACTCGTCTTTTACGTCCCGCGAGGCGCTTCTGATAAAGAAATTACCCGGGCCTTTTTGCAAGCTTGTATGGTATACGTTTGCGTAGAGAGTATCCCGGACAGTAAATACTTCGTTTGTCGCCGAGTCCCGAAGCCTTACTTCAGTAGTAATTATGTCGCGTTTATTTTCTTGGGGATTAAAACTAATCCGGTAAACTATTCTGGATTTATAATACATTTTTAGGCCTGTCGTGTCATCCTTGTATCCATCATTATGATACAATGAGCGTTGCAATCCCAACTCTTCGCCTTTTTGAGAATCAATAATAACGGTGTCGACGTAAAGGGTTGTATTTACTATATTGTTCTTTATCGATGTAACTACGAAATTCGTATAGTTGTAAGTGCAATCCTTAGGATTCTTATCATAATAATATTTATGATAGGAAGTTTTTTCCAAATGCCTTTTCGTAGTGTCGTACTTAATCATATCGACAATTACGGAATCCTCGCGTACGATATCTTCTCCCTCGATCACATAATATGCTTTGAGAATAACCCTGCATTCGAAATTAACGACATAAGGAGCCATGCCGCCCGCGACCTGCACGACGATCGAATCCTCCGGTGGAACTATCGTAGGCGCAAAGTTCCATATCCCGAAAGCCGCGCTGCCTTCATAGCCGACTACGCTGACGGAGTCTGCCCGATAGGTTTGTTCCAATAAATACAGGTTGGATTTCGATAAGTTTCTTATCGTGATGAAGTTATCCTCTACGCTCCTTGCAAAGTCGAGTAATCTTACCGTATCTTTATTAAAAATTTTAAAGTCGTTGGTAAGGACTTTAGTGGGAACGTTTGAATAGCAATTGATACTTAAAAGGCTCAAGATTACAGTCATTAATAATAGCATTACAGTTTTTTTGGATTTTGTCATAAGTATCTTCTCCCTTAAACAATTACTAAGATTATCGTTAATATAATTTTAGTCCCTTTAATAAAATGGACAAAATTTTCGTTTATAAGATATGGACCATAAACAAGAAAGACAAGAATAAAAATAAACATTAAGTATATTTAATGAAAATATAATAAATATTTATATGAAATAATAATTATGCTCATGCTTAAAAGTCTATTACGCGGATATTGCTAAAAAAACGCCGCCCAATTGGACGGCGTTTTATGAACGAAAAGTTGAATGATTATTTTGAAAAATTCTTTAGGAAGCTCCACGAGGCCTCTATGCCGCCGAAGAAGTTATCGAGCGAGAAGCTCTCGTTGGGCGAGTGGATGTTGTCGCCCGGCAGGCCCATGCCCATCAGGACTACTGTCGCGCCGAGGGCGGACTTAAACGTCTCGATTACCGGGATAGAGCCGCCGTCGCGCATGAACGCAGGTTCCGTTCCGAACGCCTCGCGTAGGGCCGCCACGGCCTGCCGTACGTATTTGTCGTCGCGCTCGACGAGTATCGCGCGACCGCCCGCGCCGGACTTTATCTCTACCTTCGTCCCGGCCGGTAAATTCTTTTCTGCGAATTCGACGCATTTGCTGCGGATGTCCTCCGGATCCTGGTTCGGGACGAGCCGCATAGTGAACTTCGCTACGGCGTAGGAGGGAATTATCGTTTTATTTCCCTCGCCCTGGTAGCCGCCGTAGATGCCGTTCAGCTCCAGCGTGGGGCGCGCCCAGAGCCGCTCGAGCGGACTGTATTGGCTTTCGCCCGTCAGCGCGTCAACGCCGAGGTCGGCTTTAAATTCCTCCTCGTCGAAGGGGAGCTTGCGGAAGTCCTCGCGCTCGGCTTCGGTCAGCTCGCGCACGTCGTCGTAGAAGCCCGGAATAAGTATCCTGCCTTCTTCGTTCTTCATTTTAGTAATAAGCGTAGCAAGCGCGAATAGCGGATTCTGCACGGCGCCGCCATACGTGCCGGAGTGCAGGTCGCGGTTCGGCCCCGTCAGCTTTATCTCCATGAAGGAAATGCCGCGAAGTCCCACGCAAATGGTCGGAAGCCCTGGGGCGAACCACTCCGTATCGGATATTAGCACGCAGTCGCAGGCGAGCATTTCCGAGTTGTTAATGATGAATTCGTCCAAGTGGCTCTCGTTGGCTTCTTCTTCGCCTTCAAACACTAATTTGATGTTAATGGGGAAGCGGCCTTCGAAGAGGGAAAGCGCCGAGAGATGAATAAACAATTGCCCTTTGTCGTC
Source organism: Chloroflexota bacterium (assembly GCA_050260015.1). Lineage (GTDB taxonomy): Bacteria > Bacteroidota > Ignavibacteria > Kapaibacteriales > UBA2268 > JBLNBN01. Next base: position 23,774 of record JBLNBN010000023.1, read on the forward strand.
GGCCGAGCCGCGGCAGTATATCTTTCCGTCCCTGACGGTGGGCTCGAAGGGTTTCGTCTCCCATAGCTCGAGCGGGTCGACGGGCTGCACGTCGTAGTGGCCGTAGATTAGCACGGTCGGCGCGTCCTTCCCGGCCGAAAGATCTTCCGCATAGACAATTGGATGCCCGGGCGTTTCGACGATGCGCACCGTGCCGAAGCCTCGCCTGCCGATAGCCTCGGCCAGCCAATCGGCGCAGCGGCGTACTTCGCCGGCCTGTTCCGGGGCGGAGCTGATGCTTTCAAAGCGAAGAAACTCGAAGAGTTCGTTTAAAATCTCTTCGCTTTTGACTTTTATCCGTTCATTAATAGGGCTCATAAAGTTTTTTTCTTATATTGAGTGCAAGGATATATTAAAATACGATATAAATGGAAAAAATTGCGTATTTATTCAGCTAAAATAAGTAAAATTAATTAAATTGTAGTCCGTATTACTACGTAAGATCAATAAAAGCGTTACGAGGGAGGGGATCTGGATGAAGGGAATTTGGTTGACGATTTATATAATTTTAACGTTCGTTTTAACTTCATGCATCGGCGATCCCTCGCCAGAAGGGGGAGCGCGCGCGCAAACTCCGCCGGAGCCGGAAAAAAAGGACGAACCCAGGCAAGCCAACAAATACCCTGAAATACGATATAAGCTCACCCATATAAAAACAGCCAGGGACCTGGCGAATATATACGCGAAGTACTCCGCCGACGAAGGCGGTTGGCGCAGGCATATACTGAAGACTTTAAACAGGAAGGAATGGCATTACATCCGCGTCGGCGGCTCCATCGTCGAGCCCGACAGCCTGATCGACGACGCGCGGGCATACTCCGTATTCCCACAGGACTACCCGGCAGCCCGCGAAATTAAGAAGCTAATAATCGTTTCAGCCGCTATGCAGGCCTATGGCTGCTACGAGAACGGAACTCTCGTGCGCTTCGCCGCGGCCTCTACCGGCGCGGAGCGAGCCCAGACCTACCCGGGGAAGTATTCCCTGATCTTCCGACGGAAAAAGGCGAAATCGAGCTTAAACGAAAAATGGGTTTTGCCCTACGTATGGAACTTCCACGAATGCGCGGGCAACGCGTTCCACCAGTTCCCGCTGCCCGGGCGGCCTGCGTCGCATTCCTGCGTGCGCCAGTTTATGGAGGACGCCAAGTGGCTCTTTTACTGGGGCGAGGGTTGGGGCGCGGATAGTTCCGGCCGTACGATACCGCACAGCGGCACGCCCGTGATAATTATCGACGCGTTCGATTTTTCCCGCCCGCGCGGCGGTCCATGGCTGGACCTCGCGAGCAATCGGCAGGGGATAGTCTCGCTGCCGGAGGACCCGATGAAAGTCGAGCCGCCATTTATACCGCTCTCGCAAGTGCCTAAAAAGTCGCGGGGCGCCGTACAAAACAACCCGCGCTATATTTACGCGGAGGATTCCTTGAAAGCCAGGGGTATACTGAGGCCCCACGTGAGGCCTCGCGTTTCCGTCGATTATAACGCCCTGCGCGCCGCCCGAAAGCGAGCCGCAGAGCAAAGGCTTAAAGCGGATTCGCTGAAATCTTAGTTCTTTTATAAAAATGCGGTCGCCGATGCGCGCGCGGGATTTTAACCGACGTCCTCGCCGAAGAGAGAAAGAAACGCAGCATGGTCTATATTTGCCTGGGCCGGGGAGGCTTCGCTTGCAAATTTTTCTGAATGCAAGTAATCCAATTCCGCAAGGGCTTGGTCAAAATTCTCTATAGGGCGATTTTCCAACTTCCCGAGGGGGTGACTATTCGCCGGTTGAATACTATTCTCCAGGCTTTCGAGCGCGTTTAGCAGTATATCTTTCTGCCACGAGTTGGCAGTTTGGCTGATTTGAACCGTATCCTGGATCGAATCTGCGGGCTTGGTTGGGCGCGGCTCAACTCTAAAGTTAGGCTTTTCATAGACTTGAGTCGGGTTCAATTTGATTTCGGTCACGTTCATTGTTTTTTGCCTTTTTTAAATTTATGCATTGAAAAAGCTTTTTTTGTCCGTATATATTTATATATTTGCAAGAGATATGCCAACGTAAGGTTAGAAAAGAATTTGGAGTTCCTAAATTAGTATGGATTAGATTTCAAACACTATAAATGAGAGGATGCGCGATGAAAAGGATTCTACCAACTTTAATCACGATTTTCGCGTTGACGACTATGTGGATCGGATTGCCGTCCTGCGGGCCGGATCGCCCGGAACCGACTCCCGATCAGATCGCCCGCGAAAAGGAAGCCGTTAAGAAGGTTATCGAGGAGTATAACAAAGCCTCCGAAGAGAAGAATTTTGGCGATTTAGTAAAAACGCTGGCCGGCGAGGTAACTTTTTTCGGCACGGACTCCGGGGAAGTCATTACCACGTTCGCTGATTTCAAGAAAGCGATACAAGCCCAATGGCAAGAATACGATATAACGAAATACGGCCCGCTTACCGATGTGTTTATTGAGATGGATCCTACCGCCACGTTCGCTTCAGTTATTTGCGGCGTGCCTTTAACGACGAAGCGCGGCGGGCTCGAAGAAAATTATTACCTTAGGTTGGCGCGCACGCTCCGCAAGGAGGACAATCGTTGGGTCATCGTAAGCGGCATATCGTCGATAGCGAGGAACGTGCCGCACGCCGTTCGCGACGGGCAGGTTAACTTGCAGGGCGACGCGAGGAGCGACACGGCCGAGCAGCCTATAAGGTAACTCGCGCTATGCAAAGCATTAATATTTGAGCGCTGCAATTAGCGGAAGAGCCGGGGATTTAACTCCCGGCTCTTTTTTATTATGCGTATATTTAGAATTTTAAAGGCTTGGGCGGGTCGACCGTATAGTCGTAGAATCCGCAGTTGGTCTTTCGGCCGAGCCTTCCGGCGGCGACTAATTTTCGCAGGAGAGGCGCCGGGGCGAAACGAGGATTCCCAATATCGTTATGCAGGACGTTCATTATGGAGAGAGTCGTGTCCAAACCAATTAGATCGGCCAGCATCAGCGGTCCCATTGGGTGCGCGAACCCAAGCCTGGCAGTCTTATCGATATCGGCCGTCTGGGCGATCCCTTCCATCAAGGTCCAAATGGCTTCGTTAATTAGCGGCATTAATATCCTGTTGGCGATAAAGCCTGGAAAATCCTTCGAGACAGCCGGCTCCTTGCCGAGCGCAAGCGTTAGCTGGCAGATCGTTTTATGAGTTTCCTCGCTCGTAAGCAGCCCTGGAATTATCTCGACGAGCTTCATTACCGGTACCGGGTTCATAAAGTGCATGCCTATGACCTTGTCCGGTCGCTTTGTTCGCGAAGCTATCTCGGTTATGGATATAGTCGAGGTGTTCGAGGCGAGAATTACCTCGGGGGCAAGCGATTTGTCGAGTCGCTCGAATATCTCGAATTTGATCTTCTTATCCTCGGGGGCGGCTTCTATTGCGAGGCTAACGTCGTTAATAGATTCCAATTTCGACGCGGTCGCTATCGAGGATATCGTCGTTTCAGCGTCCGCTTCAGTTATAACGCCCTTCTTTAGCTGCCTGATCAAATTGTTCTCGATCGTCGCGAGCGCGCGCTCGACGGCCTGCGGATATGGGTCGTACAGGTATACCTTTACGCCGCTGTGAGCAAATACGTGCGCTATGCCGTTGCCCATGGTGCCGGCCCCGACCACTAAGACTTTGTTTGTTTCCAAGCTCGCTCCTCTTTAGTTAATTACTAAATTATTTTTTACCAACTACCGCCAAGCCTCAGCTTGACCTCCCATATCTTCGGGTCGTCGTATGTCGTTTGGACATTTGGATTTAACGAATAAGTTGTTTGCAGTATTATATTATTCAAAAAACCGGCCTCGACGGAAAATGGGACGTCCACAACTATACGGTTGCTCGAGTAAAAATCGGTTAAGGAGCCGCCGATCCTCCACGTGACGTTGCCGTACGTGCCCGTAATATTTAAATTGGCGTTGTCGAGCGAAGTCGAGCGCCCCTGGAAGTCCAGGTCGACGCTTTGGATAACGCCCGTACGGAGGAAAATATCAGTCAGGGTGGAGGACGCTACGTTCGTAAACCCGGACGAAGCGACTTCGTTCAATTGATTCGAGCCGAACGCCGAAGGCGCCGCGCCTTTAGTCCTGCCTGTCAGCAGCAGCATGAGAGCGTCCTCGTTTATCTTGCTCTCGTCGCCCGTCGCTTCCTGCCCGTCTATTTCGTAGCCGAAGCGCATTATTGGAACTTCCTTTGTGCCGGTTATGTATATCTTGACTTTATACCGCCTTACCGAGGCTCCCTCGGTCTGAGAGCCGTTGTACTCGGCGAGCAAATTTAGATTTGGGTTAGTAATGTCGCCCGAGGGGAAGGAGATCGAGCCTTCGGTGTTCATCATCCTGAACGTCTTGAACATCGAGCCCTCCTTTACCTGTAGCTCGCCGTAGAGATTTGCGTTGGGATTATATCGCTTTTTAACGTACCTAATCGGGACGCTCGGATCGTTCGTGCCGATCTTTGCGTAGACGTCGCCGATCGTTCCAAGCTCGATAACTACCTGGAAATTACCTTCTATTTGCGCCGCGATGTCGAGATTCATCATTTCCATCATGGAAATATTCTCGTCGCGGAACGTCTCGTCCTGCTGCTTGACGTTCCTGCTCGTCGTGTCGACGCGGACTTTGGCGGTGTCCGGGTAGTTATAGAATACGAATTCCCTGTTGTCCCCCTTAATGTAATACTCAAAGCTCGTACGGGTAACCGTCGTCGTGGAGCGTCCGGGAGGCATACGTAGATTGCCCTCGTTAATTACAAGGTCGCCGGAGAGGTTAGGCTCCTTAAGCGAGCCGTTAAAACGAATAGGACGCGCGCCGGTGGACATGATGAACGTGCCGTAAAGATTCGGCATAGTCTCCTCGGAGGCGTCGCTTAGCACGAGGAACCGGTTTAAGCTCGCAGTAATGTCGATATCGCTGATCGCCATATCCTTCATAGAGATAGAGCCTTTTATGTCGGCTTTGCCGCCCGGCGAATCGTCGGAAGTGTTGTTAAGCGTCAGGTTCTTTATGTCAATTTTTTCTTTATTGATCGTAATAGAGCCGTTTGCGTAGTAGCCAATATTGGTCGGTTGAAGCACGAAGTAAGAGCCGATCAAATTTACGTAGCCCTCGTAGTTAATGTCTTTCGGCAGCGTGCCGGTAAGGGCGAACTGGGCGTCCGCGCGACCGCTCAGGCTGCTGACCGTGGGCACGAAGGGAGAAATAAGCTCCAATGGGATTTTGTTGGCTATCAGCGCGACGTTTATCGGCTCCTTCGATTTCTTAGTCGAATCCCCGCCCATAGCTACCGGGAACGAGCGAATGTCGACGTTAAGGAGCGTCAGCGAATCCCGGACGCTGTCGCGCGGCACGTAAAGCCTTGCGCCGCCCATGGCTATTGAATTTTTATAGAGAGCGTCCAAATCGAAATTGCCGATCTTCATCTTAGCATATTGAATTTTCGTCATTCGCGCCTGCGCGCTTACTTCGGGAGCGGAGAGCTTGCCGTTTGCCGTAACCACGATCGAATCTATCATACCATAGAAGGAGTTCAGCTTGTCCTGATCCTCCGCGGGCATTATCTGCACGATATCATGGAGCTGGAAGTTCTCGATGCGCGCGACAACGTTTCGCGCTTCGCCGTTTTCCAAAGCCCCCGTTATCTGTATCCTTTCCGCGTTCGCGCGCGAGAACTTCGCGCTTTGAATCGTAACGCTGTTCTGGGTTATGTCGGCAATTATAGGTTCGTCAGTCTTCCAGAGGAAGCGCTCCTGGTAATTAATCGCCGCGGAGTCGATCGTCACTTTCATGCGCGGCCTGTCGAGCGTCACGGTTCCGCCCAACCCAGCGAATATATCGTTATTGACCGAGGAGCGTATCTTGAAGACGGCCTTATTGTCCGCCAGCTTTCCGTAAATACGCGGCTTAGTAAATATCGTCCCGTTGAAGTCGATATCTCCCGTTTCGATCACGCTCATTTCCAGGTACTTAAATTCGGGCGTAGTATCGTTTAGGTCGAGTCGCATATCGCCGCTGATAAATAGCGGTTGCGCGCGGAAATACATGCCGGAATCGCGGTAATAGACTTCCTTCACGTTGATGGAATCTATCGTAAGCCGCGTATGCGAGCTGTCCGAGATCATTTTCAGAGCTAAGTTCGCCTTTGCGGAAAGCTGCTTGTCGGGCATAAAGGCCCCGAGCGGGGCGACGTCGATTAGCTCGACGTTAAGCGACGCGTCGAAGAGCGAGCGGGGCAGCTTAATGCCGGCGGCGGGTTTTATTTCCGTGGAAACGAACCTTAGCGTGTCCTGCGATCTATCCTTCGGGAAGATTTCCCCGATCCTGTCGTTCAATAGCTTTATTAAGTAATCGGCCTGGAGCGCGAACGTTTCCGTTATATCGCTGATCTTATACTTGCCGGAAAGCGTCGCGTTAAAGTAATCGGAGTTAAGTTGGACCGTCTTGCCATCCGCCGTACGGAATATATGGGCGTCTACCGAGAAGGGGAATAACGCGCGGTCCTCGAATAGCGCTTCCGTGATTCGGATCTGCGCGTCGGCGAGTATGGAATCGAGCTCGATGCCCTTGCCGCGGATCGTTAAGCCGCCGCTTACGTGCTCTGGCAATGAAGCGGTTTTAGCTATATGGGTTAAGTCCAAACCCGTAAAGTCCACGTTCAGCTCGTAGAAGGGCGATTTCATGTCGGAGAGATTCACGATGCCGGACGCCCTCAATTTTGAATAGTTTTCATTGAAGACATCCGTTTTTTCGTAGCGGATCACTTTCGGCATTAAAGCGTAAAGAGTATCGAGCGCAATGACGCCTCCGGGAGCGACCGTCGCGTCGAGCTTTAGCTGGTCGAGCGTATAGCCGTATGCCGAGGAGCGCGAAGCGAGCGCGCTGATCTTCGCGCTCATGTTCTTTAAGTCCGTGCCCCTTCCGCTCGCGTCTATTTCCGCGTTAAGATCGCTAGCCATGGACGGATTATTTAATATTTTAGAGAGGTCGAGCTTTCGTACGCTGAGGTCGGCGAAGTAATCCATCACTTCCTTGCCGAAGCCCGCGCTGGCCTTGCCGCGAATGTCGCCCGCAGCCGTTTTTACGTCCATTTCCGCGCTGGCGCCCCGCAGGTCGCCCTTTAGCCTCATTACGTCCAGCTTCGCCTCGCCGAAAGAGGGCAGTTTCCCGAAATCGAACGTAGGCAGCATAATGACGAAATCGCTTTTGACGAGGTAGCTGCCGCTCAGGTCCGCTTCGTATTTCATGTTCGGACCCATTACGTCCAATAGCCTGCCGGTAAGGTTTACGTTCGTTTTGGAATAGACGGCCTCGAATTTCTTGATGTTCATGTCGTCGAGCGTTCCGTCGGCGACGAGCTCGAGCGAAGGGGTTCCCTGCACGCGGAAAGGCGCGTTCGCGAACCGCTTTATGTCGGATTGCGAAATGCTTTTGGCGTTAACCGTCGCCCAGAAATAGGACTTCGTTAAGTCCATCTCCGTGGAATCGCCGAATAGGTTAAACCTGCCCATCTTCGCGTACATCCACATATCGGTGGAATCGGTTTGCAGATTTAATTTCCTGGCCTCGAGGTACTTATTATTTATAGTCGCCTGTACGGAGAATTTTTTAAGATTGAATCCGGAGACCTTCTCCTTTGCGTTCAGATTTTTAATGTCCGCATAATACGACTTTCTACCGAGATCGATTTTCGCGCTCAAATTAATATTGAGGTCGTTTAAATCCATGTGGGAATAGTTAATTCGGTATGTAGGCGTTAGATCTTTAAGCGAATCGACCAATAAGACGCGCCCGCGCACGAGCGAAACTTTCCTTGCGTCGATTATCCATTTAGAAGGTTTAGAGGGCGTAGTACTGGGCGGCGAGATGTGATTTACGTTCCAGGTGCTGTCGCGGGAGCGCAGCAGCTTTAAGGTGTAGTGCTCGAGCGTTACGTTATTTAATATAACCCTTCCAACCAGCAAGGGCTCGTAGAGCACGTCTATCGTGGCGCGTTTTACGTTGGCGACGGTATCGCCCGAAGCCAAAACCCGAAGTCCATAGAGCTTTATGCCCTGCAGGCCCGCGAATTGAATGTCGTCGAGCTCTATCCTGCCCGTTAATCCTTTGTTTACGAACCCAAGCCCCGTCTTCAGAGCCCAATGCCTAAACCCGTAAAACTGGGATAAGAACAAAACCGTCGAAGATATTAGCATAACGGCCAATATGATAAACAGGAAAGTCTTTAATAGGAACAGCGCGGCCCTCTTTAAAAGATTTCCCTTTTTTTTCTTTTCAATCTTATCTAACGTTAGCGAAGGTTCGCTTTCTATCTTACGCTCATCCATTTCTAATCTGTAACTTTTTCGAAGTTTATCTGTTATTTATTTATTAAAAACAAAATAAAATTACCTGATAATTGTTATATTACGTTGTAATAAATTTAATTATGTAACGATGAATATTAAATAATATTTGGCACAGTATATGCTTTATTAGTTGTATTGTTATTAGGGGCGAGCAACCCCTCCAAATATTGGAATATTATATAATATACTTATAATGAACGAAATAATTTCAAAAATATCCCTCAGAACGCGACTGACAATTTGGTACGGGGCAATCGTCTTCCTTACCCTAATTGGCTTCGGTTATTGGATTTACAGCGAAGTGCGGAGCGACCTGCAGCAAAATCTTGACGCTTCGCTTTACGATTATGCCGGCATTTTGAAGTCTTACGTCTCAAAGCAGCTTCCCGTTGCAAACGAGCCCAATTATCAGGCCAAAAGCCATGCCGGAATGGAAAAAATGCGCGCCGCTCGTTACGAGGATTCTCTTCTAATGGCGGCTTTCATCCGTGATCTTAATAAGCAAGCTCCCTATCATCCGCAGAATTTCTACGTGCAGATCGCTACCTTCGACGGCTCCGTAATTTGGCGTTCCTTGAACCTAAAAGGTAAATCGCTACCCCAACCTGCGAGCTATTCTCAATTAGCGCGTATTAATCGTGATTCGTTAAGGGGAGTAGAATATAGGACTTATAAATATACTCCCAAAGTCCTGGCGCACCCGTTTATGACCGGTAAGGCCGGGGACTCGATCTTCGCCGCCGTTCAATTTGACGGACAGCCGGTCCGGCTTTTCGCGATCAGAACTCCTAACGCCACAATCGTCGCAGGCTTCCCGCTAACCGAAACCAACCGGACGCTCTCGGCTATAATGCGGGCGATGGCGTTTTCTATACCTTTAATACTATTTATTTCCGGGCTGGGCGGCTACTTAATAGCTAAATACTCGCTCAAGCCGCTCGACGAGATCAATAAGACCGCCCTTGCGATAACGGCCAACAGGCTTTCAGCCAGGATACCCCAGAGCGGAGCGGACGACGAACTGAACAGGCTGTCGATAACTCTGAATAAAATGATTGAGAGGCTCGAACGCTCCTTCGAGCAAGTAAAGCGCTTCACTTCCGACGCCTCGCACGAGCTTCGCACCCCGCTGACTATCCTTCGGGGCGAGCTCGAAGTCGCCTTGCGCGAGGAGCATACCGAGGAAGATTACCAGGTGATATTGCTTAGCGCGCTCGAGGAAGTCAATAGATTGACCAACGTCGTCGAAATGCTTCTGGAGCTTTCAAGGGCGGATACGGGGCAATTAGTATTAAAGCTGCGCAACGACAACCTTAGCAAGCTGCTAATGGACATTTGCGAGGACGCGGAAATATTGGCTGAAATGAGGAATATAAAGGTTGTTACCAAGGTGCAGCAGGACATATTCCTGCCGTTCGACTCCCCGCGCTTGCACCAGGCTTTGATCAACCTCGTCGACAACGCTATTAAATATAACGTCGAGAACGGCGAGTTAAGGATCGAGCTAAAAACTGAAGGCGACAGCGCGGTGATTACTATTGCCGACACAGGCCACGGGATGACCGAAGATAGCGTTAAACATATTTTCGAAAGATTCTACCGCGTGCATACCAACAAAACTAAGGGCATACAGGGCAATGGATTGGGGCTTTCTATTGTTAAATGGATCGTGGATTCGCACCGCGGCATGATCTCCGTGGAAAGCAAGCTGGGCGAAGGTACTGCCTTTACCATTAAATTGCCATATACCGAGAATTCAAACGAGCCGGTAATTGAAAACGCGAACATTGCGAAGAATTAAGTTCAATCGATTAACTATAAAAAAAAGGCCGGAGGCGAAAAGCGCCCGGCCTTTTTTGCAAGTATTATAAATATTCCGCTTAATATATCTTACTCTTGATGATCCCGGCCCGGTGGAACAGGTGGCAGGTGGAAGTCTTCAGCACGCCGAAGCCGTACTTAACGCTGCGCGAGAAGTTAATCGAGCTGGCTTCCTCGAAGTATTTTGTCGGGCAGGTAATTTCGGCTATCTCGAACCCCGCCATAAACAGCTGGGAGATCATTTGATTGTCGAATACGAAGTCGTCCGAGTTTTCCATAAATTTAATGGAGCGAAGAGCTTCCGCCGAAAAAGCGCGATAGCCGGTATGGTACTCCGAGAGCTTTTGATTTATAAGCACGTTCTGGGTGAGCGTCAGGAATCGGTTCGCGACGTACTTGTAGAATGGCATGCCGCCCCGAAGCGCCCCTTTCCCCAAAATCCTGGAAGCAAGCACGACGGAATATAGCCCCGATCCGATTAAATGCGCCATGGAAGGAATGAGCAGGGGAGTGTACTGGTAGTCGGGGTGGAGCATTATTACTATGTCGGCCCCGATTTCCAGGGCTTTGCTGTAGCAGGACTTTTGATTGCCGCCGTACCCGCGATTCTTATCGTGCTTTATGATATGCTTTATACCGAGCTTTTTACCGACCTCATAAGTAGCGTCGCGGCTCGCGTCGTCGACTAATATAACGTCGTCCACAATGTTAAAATCAATTTCCTGGTAAGTTTTTTCAAGCGTCAGCTCCGCATTGTAAGCCGGTAGTACGACCGCTACTTTCTTCCCGCATACCATGTCAAAAAAGCTCCTTTGGCAAGTAAGTTTTAATCAGTTATTTCGTATTTTTGAAATTCATGTTTCGTAGAATACAAATATATCAAATTAATGATTATACTTTTAATAATATTAGTCCGAATCGCCTTTATCAGCTTCGTTTCAGGCAATGTAATCAAGTTTATCCGAATCGCGCGCGCGCCGCAGAATCTTCGATGGGAGCTCTACCCGATACCCGGTAGGGCGGCCGGGGAGCCCGTGTCGGGTAAAGCGGCTCGCAAGGTAAAGGAACTTTCCACTATAGTTAAGGAAGTCTTTACCCTAAGTTCCGTTCGCGAAGGCAACCCGAAGCTCTGGGCCCCGAGCCTATTTATGCACTGGGCCATTTATTTATTAATTGCTATAATCGCGATAAACGTCGCTTGCGCGCTGCTCGGCGCGGCCGATCTTGCTGTTCCGGCTACATCGATTCTTACGACTATCGCCGCTCCAGCGGGCATTATCGGCGCAGGCTGGATACTCTTTTTGCGCGCCTTCTACATTCCCTTAAAGAACTATTCCAATAGGGGACATTACTTCTTCGCAACGCATTTATTTGCCGTTTTCCTTGCGATCGGCATTTTTATGATAACTACCGGCCTGGAACCGTCGTGGGCCGGGGCGCCTAAGTTTTCCGAGCGCCTGTACGAATTTATCGGCGCGACCCTTGGACTTTCAACATACTCTCAATCGTATAAATTTCCAGAAGCCGAGAACGTTTTCTATTTTGCGGTCGCCGCCACGGCCCTGTTCTTCCTGTACCTGCCGGCGACGCATATGACTCACTTTTTTGCTAAATACTTCACATATCATCAAATACGTTGGGACGACGAGCCCGCCTCCGGGAAAATTAAAAAGCGCATCGCTCGCCAACTCGGCTATACGGTCGATTGGGCCGCGCCGCATATAGCTCCCGACGGCAAAGAAACCTGGCTTGCGATCGCTACAAAGCGCGAGAGCAAGGAAGACAATAATTTATAACTGGAAAATGTATAATATGAATAAATGGGTACTAATGGCGGCTATCGCATTCTCGACCGTTGGGGCCGCTGCCGCCCCGAGTCCTGAGCAGGATTTCGTACAGGAGCATTCCGAAACGGTTAATAGAATAATAAAGGCTGCAAGAGCGGATACGTTGGGCTTTTCCAGGCTGGAATACATGTGCGATATGTTCGGGCCGCGGCTCTGCGGTTCGGAGGGGCTTGAGCGAGCCCTCGATTGGATTTACGCGGAGATGAAAGCGGACAAGTTCGACGACGTTAAGAGCGAGCCCGTTATGGTTCCGCATTGGGTCCGCGGCGAGGAGAGCCTTGAAATGACTTACCCCCGCGCGGCCAGGCTGAACGTGCTGGGGCTTGGCGGAACGATCGCAACTCCCCCCGAAGGGATTACCGCCCAGGTATTGGTAGTAAAGGATTTCGACGAGCTTCGCGCCGCCGGCGATCGCGCGCGGGGTAAGATAGTCGTTTATAACGAGCCCTTTAAGAGTTACGGGCAGGCCGTGCAGTACCGCTTCGGCGGGGCGGTCGAGGCAGCGAAGGCGGGGGCCGTCGCAAGCCTTGCCCGCAGCGTTACGCCGCATTCGCATGAAACTCCGCACACCGGGGTGATGTTCTACGACGACACCGTAAAGAAAATCCCCCACGCCTCGATAACCGGGGAAGCGGCGGACCTCCTAACGCGTATGCAGGCGCGGGGCGTTACTCCGACTCTAACGCTAAAGCTCGGGGCGCAAACGCTTCCCGACGCCGAAAGCAGGAACGTTTACTGCGAATTGCGCGGCAGGGAACTCCCTGACGAAATTATCGCCGGGGGCGGGCACACCGACTCGTGGGACGTAGGAACCGGGGCGCACGACGACGCCTCGGGCGTGCTGGCGGTTTGGGACGCCGTCAGGTTGCTGAAAGATCTCGGAATTAAGCCGAAGCGCACCATTAGGGCGGTCGGTTGGGTGAACGAGGAGAACGGCACGCGCGGGGGCAAGGATTACGCGGATAAACATAAGAACGAAAAGCATGTGCTGCTGTTCGAATTCGATAGCGGGTGCTTCGCGCCTGAAACTATTGGATTTTCCGGCCCAGAAGCATTGACGGACTACGTAAAAGGCTTTGAGCCGCTGCTGGCCAGGATCGGGGACGTCAAGACGTCCAATCATGGCGGCGGAGTCGACATTGGGCCCATGGTGCGCCAGGGGAACGTTCCGGCAATGAGCCTTTCGCCCCGGGACGAGGGGAAGTACTTCTGGTACCACCATTCCGCCGCGGATACTCCGGAAAAGATCAATCCCGAGGATTATCGCAATTGCGTAGCCGCGATAGCCGTGGCTCTCTATCTTTACTCGGAGTACCCGGAAGAAATTAAAGGAAATAAATAGCCGCTTAGCGAATTACTTTCGAATGCTCGCGATTTTCTCCAGGGTCCTATCCCGGAGCTCCGCGAGCGTTTCGTCGCCGAGCATCTCGAAGGCTTCGCTGCGAAGCGAGCCCCACTTTTCATGCACCGGGCAGGGCTTTTCCGTGGAGCAGCCGGGGAAGCCCAATACGCAATTGTGGAACATCTCGAGGCCGTCTATCGCGCTAACGATATCGATCAGGCGCACCTCTTCGGGCGCCTTGCCCAAATAAAAACCGCCGGATTTGCCCTTCCTGGAGCCGACAATGCCGCCCGAGGTTAACGTTTGAAGCACCTTGGATACGAAGTCCTTAGGCACCCGGAGCCTTTCGGCTATCTCGCCCGCGGCGAAGAGCTCGCCTTCCGGCTGCGCCGAGAGGAAAAGGACAGCCTGGAGGGCTAATTCGCATTTTTTAGAAAAAAGGACTGTCATAACTGCCGTCCGAAATAATTTAATCGATCGCCAACCCGCCCTCGGACGTCTCTTTGTAGACGCTCGGGAGGTCGTGACCCGTTTGATTCATCGTCTTCACTATTTTGTCGAAACTAACGAAATGCCTCCCGTCGGAGAGATTCGCGTACGTGGCCGAATCCAGCGCCCGGGCTGCGGCGAACGCGTTGCGCTCTATGCACGGGATTTGCACTAACCCGGCGATCGGGTCGCAGGTTAGGCCCAGGTGATGCTCGAGCCCCATTTCGGCCGCGTATTCAATCTGGTGCGGCGTCCCGCCGAATACCTGCGACGCCGCTGCGGACGCCATAGCGCATGCCGCGCCGATCTCGCCCTGGCAGCCTACTTTAGCTCCCGATATCGAGGCGTGCTCCTTGATTATATTTCCAATTAATCCCGCCGTCGCTAAGGCTCTAAGAATGCGCGCTTCGGGGAACTCGAAATAATTCTTTAATAAGTATAAAACCGCCGGGAGCACCCCGCTCGAGCCGCAGGTTGGCGCGGTAACTATCTTACCGCCCGCGGCGTTTTCTTCCGTCACGGCCAGCGCGAACGCGAACGCAAGCGAGCGGCGCTTTAGCGTGCCGTTGTAGCTCTTTGCCTTTACGAAGTAAGACGACGCCTTGCGCGGCAGGTGGAGCTTGCCCGGGAGAGTGCCCTCGTGCTCCAGACCGGCCTCGACGGTCGCGCTCATTACCGCGAATATCTCGGTTAAATAATCCCAGATACCGGGGCCCTCCACCGTCTCGACGTATTCCCAGAGCGTCTTGCCGTTTGACTGGCACCACGGAAGGATCTCGCTCGTTAAGGTGAGCGGGTAAATATCGTCCGAAGTGACGGCCTGCTGGGTTCCGTCCTCTATCTTTCCTCCGCCTACGGAAAACACCGTCCACTCGTCGAGCGTTTCGCCGCTCTCCGAAAGCGCCTCAAATTTCATGCCGTTAGGATGATAGTCCAGGTAAACTGCGGGCAGCCAAATAATCTCAACGGCCATTGGAGCCAACTCGTCGATAATCGCTTTGTCCGTTAAGTGGCCCTCGCCCGTCGCGGCGAGGCTGCCGTAAAGCGTCGCGCGAAAGCTCTTCGCCCCGTTAGCGCGCGCCTTAAATTGACCGGCCGCCTTCCGGGGGCCCATAGTGTGCGAACTCGAAGGCCCGTTGCCGATCTTAAATAATTCTCTGATTGATTCCATTTACTTTCTCTCTTATCACAAGGCGTTTCAAGGCATTAAGTCCTTCGAACGCCTGAAAAAATAACCGCAGGCAAAGGCCTTTATTACGATTTTCGCCTGCTTTAGGTTTCGCGCGCGCGTCAGCCATACTCCCATGTAGAGAAACGGCCTTAATATCCTAACTAAAATGGAGCCGTGGAGCGCGTCGATCGCGATTAAATTTCTTATTATATAAAAATGCTTGGGAGTTATCGGCAGGTCGTCCGCGGGATTCAGCATCCTGCGCATCTTCGCCTCGCGCATAACTACGCATGTCGCGCCCGCTTTTTTTGCGCGGATAAAGTACTCCGAGTCGTCGCCGTAAATAAAGAACTTCTTTTCCGGGAAGCCTATCCTGCTAACTATCGAGCGGTGTATCAGCGGCCCCTCGAACGTAATTCCTTCGGCCGGGACGACCTCGTGCTTCAGCTCGCGCTGCGAAATTATCTTTACCCAAAGGCTCTTAAAAGGATTAGTTAAATTGAACTGTAGAGTGTCGTTGAAGTAATATTCGTTGCTTGCGCTCTTACGCCATGGAGCGCGGATTATCGCCGGTTCCAAATTAGTCGATAAAAGCGTTTCGAGGCAATTTTCGCGGGGCGCGACGTCGTCGTCCATCGTCCAGATCCACTCGTAGCCGGCTTCGTAAGCCGCCTTAAATCCCGCGAATTGCCCTCCCGAGCTGCCGGTGTTCGCCTGGTAGATCGCGGTTATGTCCTTTTGCTCCGCCAGCCAATCCGTCGTACCGTCCGTCGAGGAATTATTTATAACGAAGATCGCGTCCGGCTTGCGCGTCTGGGCCCGCAGGGCCTCGATAGTCTTCTTAAGCAATTCCAACCTATTGTACGTTACTACTATTGCGGCAACTGTGGTCGCGCTCATTTTGCCTCTCGCTTTTGAATTTTTCTATAAATTGACAAGCCGATTATTACAAGCGCGGCGGCTAAGATTAGTTTTGCGAAAGCGTCGCGGCTTACGGCGTAAACGCTCGTACCTTCCATCACCGGGACTGTTAAAGCGATAGCCGTGCGTTCGTATTGCGGCGCGCGAAGGACCGAGGTTCCGTTCGGGGCGATAAATCCCGTAACGCCGGTGTTCGCGCAGCGAACGACGAACTTGCGATTTTCGATAGCGCGCAGGCATGCCAACTGGTAGTGCTGCTCCGGGCCAATCGTATAGTCGTACCATGCGTCGTTGGTTATTATGGCGATTATGCCGGCCCCTGCCCTCGAGAATCGGGATACGAATTCCGGATAAATCGATTCTATGCAAATCACCGGGGCGATCGACGCGGACTTATTCGAATCTATATATTCCAGGTTATACTGCGCGTCGCCCTTGCCCCACGAGGAAATACCGACCCCCCACTGGAACCAATGCTGAGCGAACGTCAACGCCTCCGCGTGCGGGAATCTCTCGGCGAAGGGCGTCAGCCTGCTTTTTCTGTAGATCTGGGGCGCGCCGCCGCCGAATGGAGCCGCGTTGATCATTAAAGCGGCGTTGTAAGGCTCGTAGATCAAATTCGAATCGCCGAAGAGGATGCGCGCCGTCGGCGGGGCGGACTTCTTATCGAAGAACCTGAACTCGGAAAAGCCGGTCAGGAGGCTTACGCGCGAAGTGTCGAGCCAATGCCTTAGGAAGTCGTATTCGTGGTAAGCGTTTATATTTAAATTAATATACGGTATCGAGGTCTCGCTCCAGACGGCCAATTCCAGCGAGGGGACCGCGCGCTTGAGCGAATCCTGCAAATGGCGATGGACGTTTATTTGATAAATGCCCCGCCCGGCCCATTTCTGCCACGGATTGATAGCCGGTTGGATAAGCCCGATATTAATCGATTCTTTCGAGCGAACGGCGACGCTTTCGTAGCCGTACTTCGGTAACGCGTAAAATCCGTACGCCGCCGGTATAGCGTAAATCCCGACAAGCGCGATTAACAGTAGGGCGTTCGCCCTGGAGCTTTTAAACGCTTCGCGCGCGGCGTCCAGTAGGGGGATGCCGTCGGCGGCGTCCCGGCGCTTCTTAACTTGCCGTAAAAATATATAAATAATGGAATTAGCGAGCGCCACTAGGAAGCTCGCTCCCCAAATCCCGGTTATATCGATGAATTGTATCCAGGCGCGGTTGTAAATCTGCGTGGCGCCGACGGAAAGCCAGGGATATGAAAAGTCCGAAAGGCTATGCAGATATTCGAACGCCGTCCAGAGAAAGGGGAACGCAACGATTGCCGCGCCGCGCCCCAGCCGGCGCTTTGCTATTGAATACCCCAGGAACGGTACCATAAAGAAGAACGGGTGGAGCAAGTCCAGCGCGAAGCCCGAGGCCATGAGGTAAGGATCGGTCTGCTCGCGCCAACTCGATATCCACCAGTTAGCCCCGGCGTGGTAGAAGAAGAATCCCAGCCAGAGAACCCAATATTTCTTTCTCGGCGCCTCGTCGAATGCAAAAAGTATCGCGGCAAGCCCAACAAAGGCCAGCAGGAACAGGGGCATAGGCGGGAAGGCCAGCGCGAGCGAGGCTCCGCCGATCGCCGCCGCAATATATGCGCGTTTAAGAGTCAATTTATTTACACTTCCCGGTTTAAGATTTCAGCGCGCTCCGCTATTTGCAAATTCTCAATTATCGGCATTAAATTGCCTTCGATAACTTCCTTAAGAGAATAATTCTTGGCTTCGCCCTCGAGCCGGTGGTCCGTTACCCTGTTTTGAGGATAGTTGTAAGTCCTGATTTTTTCAGAGCGATCGCCCGAGCCGACCATGGATTTGCGCGAGGAGGAAATAGCTTCCTGCTGCTTTTTCAGCTCCAATTCGTAGATGCGGGAGCGGAGCACCTTCATCGCCTTCTCGCGATTCTTAAGCTGGCTGCGCTCGTCCTGGCATGCGACGACAATACCTGTCGGGAGGTGGGTCATTCGCACGGCGGTCTCCACTTTATTAACGTTTTGGCCGCCGGCGCCGCCTGAGCGGAAGATATCGATCTTTAGGTCGCCTTCCTCTATCTGGACGTCCACTTCCTCGGCTTCGGGCAGCACGGCGACAGTCGCGGCGGAGGTGTGCACTCGGCCCTGGGCCTCGGTGTCGGGCACGCGCTGCACGCGGTGCACGCCGCTCTCGAACTTCATCATACCGAAAATGTCCTCGCCTGCGAGCGAGAAAATAATTTCCTTAAATCCTCCGCGCTCGCTCTCGTTGAAATCGATGATCTCGAGCGTAAAGCCGAACTGATCGGCAAACCTTTGGTACATACGGAACAGGTCCCCGGCGAAAATGCCCGCCTCGTCCCCGCCGGTGCCGGCGCGAATTTCAACGATACAGTTCTTTAGGTCGTTCGGGTCCTTGGGTATGAGCAAAATTCTCAGTTCCGCCTCGAGCTTTTCGAGCCGCTCGTTTAGCTCCGACGTATCCTCTTCGGCCATCTGGCGCATTTCCGGGTCCGTGTCGCGCGATTCCATCAGCTCGCGGTTAGCTTCGAGCTGATCCAAAATGCTAATATACTCCTCGCTGGCGACTGCGACTTTCGAAAGCCGTTTATATTCCCGCGACAGCTCGCGGTACTTCGCCAAATCGGAACTAATTTCCGGGTCGCCGAGCCTTTGCTCGAGCGATCTATATTTCTGCAATACTGCTCTAAGTTTTTCTTCCATTATCCAAGCGACGTTTATTAAAATCAATTGACTACAAAAATACTTAAAATTAGCGAAAAAAACGTCTGAGGCCAGGGACGAATAAAAAATCCTTTGTCGATATAAAAAAAAAAATATTAAATTGCATTTATATGTTAAAATTTTAATAAAAGTTTTTATATTTGCATTCCGTTCCGCTTGCAAAATCGGAAAGGAATTTCATAAAATCATTTATAGAATTGACTTAGAAAAAGCGTTTTTTAAATTTAAATTGGTGTATTAATGGCAATCGACAATGAAACTCCCCAGTCGGAGAACCTGCGTGAAAACGAAGACGCAGGCGAAGAAACAAAACACGAATCTCAAATTCAAGCTCCGGAACCGGCTAAAATCGAGCCGACTATGCCGCAGCCTATGGAATTAGCCTCGGGCGAGAAGGTTTACTCCGAGCCTTCCTTATTGGATAAGGAATTGCACGAGAACATCCAACAGCCAAACGAGGAAGAAGAGTCGGTTGCCGCGTCGGAAGAATCCGACGAAAAAGCTCCCACGGCTCCCGAAGGCGAAGAGCCCGCTAAATCCGCCGCCCCGGAATTCGTTCCGGAAACGCCGGGCGACGCCTCCGCGGAATTGTCCGAGATGGAAGCCGCTAAACAAGAGCGTTCCGAGCCCGAGCGTCCCTCGCGTCAACAAAGAGTCGAGGAAGACCCCGCGCTCATAGAACGCCGCAAAGAGGCCTTCGAAGAGCTTAAGCTCGCGCAGCAGAAGAGTTCGACTATTTTCGTGCACGTCGCTTCGCGCATTAAAGGCGGTTTGCGAGTTACGTACAAAGACCTCCCGCTCTTCTTGCCCACGTCGCATTTCTCCAATCGCCGCAACCCGAGCGAAGAAGAGCTCGCGGCCATCATCGGCACGGAACTCGAAACGACCATCCAGGAAATCCAGGAGGACGCTTCCGGCAGGCCTACGGTCATCGTAACCCGCAGGAAAATCCTCGAACGCGATTTCTGGGATAGCATAAAAGTAGGCGACGAAGTCGAAGGCGTAGTCTCCAGCATCGCAACGTTCGGCGTATTTCTCGATCTCGGCGGCGTCGAAGGCCTTATCCATATTTCCAGGCTTGCGCCGTACCGGGTGGACGATCCCTCGAAGCGCGTAAAGAAGGGCCAGACTTTAAAAGCTAAAGTCGTCGAGGTGGACAAGTCTAAACGCCGCATCGCTCTTTCGCGCAGGGACTACGAACCCTCGCCGTGGCAGGGCATATCCGAGAAATTCCCGGCCGGCAGCCGCGTAAACGGCGTCGTCCGCCGCATTACCGATTTTGGCGCTTACGTCGAAGTCGCCCCCGGCATTGAAGGCCTCGTGCATAACTCCGAGCTCTCCTGGGCCAGAAGAGTTAAGAATCCCGCCGAAGTCGTTTCGCTCGGGCAGGAAATCGAACTGGAAGTTCTCAAGATCGAAGAGCGCAAACAGCATATGAGCCTGAGCCTCAAGAAAACGCAGGAGAATCCCTGGATCCAATTCAAGGAGAAATATGCGCCCGGCGCCGTCGCAAAAGGAATAATTAACCAGATCATTCCCCAGGGCGCCGTTATTACGGTTAACGACGAAGTCGACGGATTTATGCCTCGCAGTAAAATGCGCGATATGCAGAAAGGCGAAGGCTCCGGCTACAACGTTGGCGACGAGATCGAAGTCGAGGTCACCGACCTCGTAGTCGAGCAGGAATCGCTTATCCTTAAGCCGGCAGGCGGCGAGGACCCGGCTCCGCGCAGAAGCGAAGGAAGGGAAGGAAGAGAGCACAGGGAAGGCTTCGGCGAGCGTCGCGGAAGGCCCTCGGGCTCCCGCGGGGAAGAAGTTCCCAAAGAACTCTCCCCGAGCGGCTCCGTAACTTTCCAGGATTTGCTTTCGGATAAAGCTAAAAAAACTTTGTTCGGCGGCGAGAAGCCCGAAAATAAATAACTGGCTAAGCGTTAGTTTTAAAAGAGCCGCCGACTTTATGCCGGCGGCTCTTTTTCTGTTTGTAACTTTTTTGTATATTTGAACATCTTATAACTGAGAGAAATGCTGAATTTGAGATTGAGGGGGAAAAGGACGCAGCAATGCAAAATAATTTCAAAGATTGTTAGTATTGCTGCGTTTTTAATATAAAGAGAGCGTGAAAAGTGAATCCGATCATTAGACATAATCTTTCGATTTTCATATATGTGACAATTGTCGCGGCATTCGCCGTTGCGCTCTCCACTGTCCGGCTTACCTATTCATCTTTTGTTCCGTTGCAATCTATTACCAGGCGCGCGTTCTTTAAGCCCGTAATCGATAAGCTGCTTGAACGCGGCGCGGACACCGCTTTTATTTCCAGGCTGATGCTCGATCCGGAGACTCGCTTCGACGGCAAGTATATTAAGATCAACGTTACCGGCTATCTTAATAAAGCCAATTACTCGCAAAATTATTCCCAGCTTTCGATCGAGAGAACAAAGAAATTCTTAGAGCGTTACTCGGAGGACCTTGAAGCCGCGCAAGAGCTTTACGGGGTCCCGAAGGAGATCATCGCGTCTATTCTTTGGGTCGAGACCAAGCACGGCAACTATCTCGGCGCGCATCATCTGCCGAGCGTATTCCTCAGCGCGGCGCTTGCCGATCGCCCCGAGTATATAGCGCTGAATATCGCCGCGCTCCACGAGAATTTTAAAGGCGACTCCGCGGAGCTCCCCGCGATGGAGGAGAAGATAAGGCAACGCGCGATCCGCAAAGCGGAGTGGGCGCTAAACGAATTGCTGGCGATGAGCGAGCTCGAGAGCCAACTATTGATCTCCTTCAAGGACGTGCGCGGCTCCTGGGCGGGCGCTTTCGGGCTGCCGCAATTTTTGCCCTCCAGCTTTAAGCGTTGGGCCGTCGACGGCGACCGCGACGGGATAATCGATCTTTTTTCGCAACGCGATGCAATATTTTCCGTCGGCAACTATCTTAAGTCAAATGGCTGGGTGGATTCAGTGGAAACGTCCAGGAAAAAGGCGATATTCCACTACAACAATAGCGCCGACTACGTCGACGCAGTTATGAAATTAGCCCAGTTCGTGACGCCGGTTCCCGATACATTAGCTGTCGTCGAACCTATCGAACAATAATTTCCATTATAATATGAATTTCCTAAATCCGCTGGTATTGTTTGGTTTAGCGGCCGCCGCTATACCCGTCCTGCTGCATCTGCTGAATCTGCGCAAGCTCAAAAGGGTGGAATTTTCCACGCTGAAGTTCCTGAAGGAGATGCAGAAGACGAAGATCCGCCGCCTTAAGCTAAAGCAATGGATACTGCTTGCGCTTAGGGCTCTCGCGGTTATATTCGCCGTCCTGGCTTTCTCGCGCCCGACTATTCCCGGTTCGCTTCCGCTGTTTTCGGCGGCTGGAAAAACGACCGCGATAATTTTAATAGACAACTCCTATAGCATGGAACTCTCGGACGAGTTCGGCTCGCGCTTCACCCAATCGAAAAAGGCTGCAGCCGATATTTTGAATTCTCTTTCCGAGGGCGACGAAGCTATCGCGCTGCCTCTCGCCGGCGCACAATTTAGGGATAAAATGACCCCGTCGCGTAATTTTGCGCGGCTATCGGAGGACGTTCGCAATATAAGGCTTTCCGCGGCGCCCGCGGACCTCGAGGGCGCGTTGAAGCTGGCAAGCGCGGCGCTGGAGGACTCCAGGAATATTAACAAGGAAATCTTTATTATTTCCGACGGGCAGGCTAACGTCTTCCGTCGCGAAACTGCGATAGCGGAAAAGATCAAAGCCAAGAACGCCAATATATACTTCGTTCCTATCGGGCTTGAATCGCGCGCCGACCTAAAAAACCTTTCGGTAGATTCAGTTAACGTGGTGTCCCGTATATTCCAATCGGAAAAGCCGGTTGAGATCGAGGCTATAGTTCGCAACCACTCCGACGAGGACGCGCGCGGCGCGGTAATCGCGCTTAACTTTAACGGCAGGAGGGTCGCGCAGCGTTCGGCCGATATTCCCGCGCGCTCGACGCGCTCGATCGCCATCTCGGCCTCCGAGAAGTCGCCGGGCACGGTCCGGGCCAGCGTGGAGCTTGAAGGCGACGCGCTCGACGCCGATAACTACCGTCACTTCGGCTTCATCATCCCGCAGGCGCCAAAAGCCGCCGTCTTTGCGGGAGGGGAGTCCGCTACGTATCTTCGCCTGGTTATTAATTCCCTTACCCGCACGGCGCGAATCGACGCGCAATTCTTCTCCGACCGGGAATTGGGCGGGGTGGACCTTGCCCGCTACGATATGATTATAGCCGCCGGGGCCTTCGCTTCGCCCGGCGACGCCGATCGGCTTAGAAGATTTCTCCAGAGCGGAGGCTCAGCCCTTATCTTTGGGAACGACTCGCCGGAGTTTATTTCCAATATGGCCGCGGTGGGATTCCCCGGGCTTACCGTTAAGAACTTCTCGCGGGAGCAGCCCGCCGGCTTCGTCACGGTTAACAAAGCGCATCCCCTCTTCGAGGGCGTCTTTGCCGGCGGCGGCGCGGTGGAATCTCCTAAGATATACTCGGCCCTTCCCGCGCAATCCGGCGAATCGATCATACAGATGCCCGGCGGCGCCTTCCTGGCCGAACAAAAGACCGAGGGCGGGCGAATTCTCTATTGCGCCGTCGAGCCCTCCACCGTAAAGAGCAACTTGCCGTTGACCGGCATTTTCCCGGCGATAGTCTATCGCGGCATAATTTATCTCTCCGCCACGGAGGATTTTGCCGCGGAGTCGGTCCCCGGCAAACCGATCAATATCCCGATACCAAAAAAATTCGCCGTTTCAGATAATTACAAGATCATAGATCCTGAAGGGAAAGAAACCTACGCCCGGGCAGCCGAGCTGCCCACGGGACAGTTTTTGAAGCTCGACCCCCCGGCGCGCCCCGGCGTTTACGCAGTTCAAAATATTAACGGCCAGGTAGTCTCCACCGTAGCGGTCAATTTAGATAAAACCGAGTCGGACATCGGGTCGCCCAGTAAAGGTGAAATAAAGGAAAAATTAGCCGGTTACTACGAAAGCAAAACGCATATCGACGTTTTGCCGGGCTACGGGAAGCTAAACGCAGGCATAGCACGCGCGCGTACGGGCTCGGAGCTCTGGCAATTGTTCCTCGCTCTGGCGATCCTCTGCGCCGTCGCCGAGATGATCGTCGAGAAGAATACCCGCGCGGAAATCGAGGGAGCTTAACGTATGAAGCCGGGCACGACGAACATCGGGGAAGAAATTGATAAGATAGCCGAAACGGCGGGCTACCTATGCGACCGCGGTTGGGCGGAATGCAACGCCGGGAATATTTCAGTTAGAATCGGCAAGCCCGAAAACCTCGATTTCGGGCGCGGGATAGAGCTCCCCGCCGCGAGCTACGACCTGCCTGGCCAATGCCTGCTAATGACCTCTGCGGGCAGCAGAATGCGCGACGTGGCCAGGAATCCGAAGCGCTGGCTGAACGCGCTTGAAATATCGGGCGGGCGGGTAAATTACGCTACGTTCGACGGCGACGTAAAGCCGAGCTCGGAGGCGCCGACGCATTTGGCGCTGCATACATACCTCGCCGCGGAGCGCCCGGAAAAGCGCGCCCTAATTCACTCGCACGCTACGGAGCTAATTGCGCTCAGCCATATTCCCGGCATGAACGCCCGGGTCGCTAGCGACTTGCTGTTCTCCATGCACGCGGAAACAATTATTTTCCTGCCCCGCGGAGTAGGCTACGTCCCCTACGCGCTGCCGGGCACGAGGCGTATCGCCGAGGCTACGCTTGCGGAGGCGCGCCGCTCCGAGTTGATAATTTGGGAGTCCCACGGCTGCCTGGCTTACTCCGAGGATTGCTTAACGGCCTTTGATTTAATGGATTGCGCCGCTAAAAGCGCAAAGATATTCTTCCTCGCCAATTCAGTATGCGACAAGCCGCAAGGGCTTAATTCCCTCCAATTGTCAGAGCTTAAGGAAAAATATTTAAAAGAGATATAACGATCCGAAAAAATCGCTTGATTTTGTTTGCGAAATATACTAAATTAGGATTATCATAGTCTATATATTTGAACATTTATTTCGAAGGCAAAGTGGGCGCACCACGGAAAAATATTGATAAGTCGCTGCTGCTGTTAGCGCTTTTATCGTTGCTCGCATCCTGCGGCGAGTTTGGCGCGCCGTCCTCCCCGGAACTTGCCTCGAAAGTGAAACGCGAAACCGTATGGCTTGCCGATAACGCTACCCGCTCGAAGATCCGCATCGTTTCCCTAAAAGAATTCGACATGAACGGCTATGCGATAAGCTCGGTGATTTACTCCGAAAAGGACGACTCGAAAGAAAGTTCCGTATTTACGTATAACGACACCGTCAGCATGGAAGATAAAATGTATTACTCCGGCGACGGCACAGTTACAAAGCAGGAAAAGTTTGAGTACGTTTACGACGCTGCAGGCAGGATGAAAATATCCAGGCAAATTGACAAAAACGGAAAGATATGCCATACCGTTCAATATGATTACGACACGTTTGGCAATTTAATAAAGAAGAAGGAAACCGACTACATTTCCGGCGCTAATACGAGTATGGACATCACTAACAGGTATTCCTCCGGCGGTTACCTCAGTGAAAGAATTTTCAACGAAGGCGCCAACGTAATAACCCGCGACAGCTTAAGCTATACCCCCGACAAAAGCTCCGTCGAAGTCGTAAATATCAATTCTGACGGGAAAATTGAGCTCATAAGCGCATACCTTTACGATCGGGCCGGCAGGATCCGCGAAAAGCGCGAGAGCGACGCCGACGGAAAGATCCTTAAGACGTACGTCTACGAGTACGAATACTATAAGTAATCCGCTGTAACCGATTCCAGCTCCAAGGGAAATACATCTTTCCGCTCAAAGAAATAAGCGATTAACCGTTCACGTTCAGACTTTAAATATTTGAGCGCCTCATTTATTTGGGGCCTGTATTCCTTTGAAATCCTCTTCGAAAAAGCGGTAAAGTCGTTCAAAAGCGCCTCCGAGTCCTGTATCTCTCCCATTAGCGTCTGGTATTCGTTCATCCGCTTCTTATTCTCTTTAGTTATTCCAAGCTCGATCGAAAGCGCTTCGGCCATATAGCGGAACCGCTTAAATGCTATCCTTGCTTTATGGATAGTTGCGCCGTCGGAGGGATCCGCAACTGCAAGCCTCTTGTCGAACTTTTCTTTCGCTTCGCGAAGCGCGACGCGAGCTTCGTCGAGCGTGAAGCTCTCCGAATCGTGGGCGGAGAAGTAGAGATTAAGTAGGAACAGCGCGTCCTCGACATATCTATCGTCAAATTTCTCCACTTCGCTTTTGAGTTGGAGCGCGAGCAATTGCTCCCTTGAAACGAGTTCGTGGTAATAGATCTGGAGAATAGGGAAGCGGTAGAGATTCGCCTTAATTATAGAAAGGGCGACGTGAGCGTCGCGCAGCGCATTGAAAGCGCGTAGCTTGCGCTTCATGTCCTTCCGTATTGCAGCGAGATAGCTCAACGGATGAATAGAATTGAATAGGTCTACGGCGGCGAGAAGTCGCCTGATAGCCACGCGTAGATCGTGCACCGATTCCTCGATAAAGCCAAGCCTGCACTTTGCAAGTTGCTCGCCGTACCTGTCGTAAGCGGACTGCAGAGCGTTTCGCCTGAAGGAATCGAAATCAGTCGATTTCATTTATTCTCCGGTTATTAAATATGAAAAACGACTACTTTACTATTATCATAGTATTTTCCATCGACCAGCGCTGGCGCAGCTTAAGCGCGGAAAGCGAACTAAACGCCGGTTCTGCGCGCCTGAAGGGGAAGGCCGAACCGAAGTCGTAAGCTTCGTCGCCGTTTAAATCGCACCAGGCGACCGCCCCGAACTCTCCCTCGGGGGCAAATTCTATCTTCCATGATCCGCCCTGGGACAAACCGGGGAATAGCGGCTTACGCGAAAGAAGGTCGAAGAACAACGGCGTCTTCACGCAAGGGTAGCCGCTGGCGTCGACGATTCCGCCCGACGCCGAAGTTAAGGCCGAAACGTCCATCGTTTGGAAACTTATAGTAATGGACGAATCGCGCCCTTGCGAAATTGCTCCAAAATTAATTTCATATCGGTATTTTGAGGCTGAGTTTAAGCTTGCTGCAGGTCGCGCGGAGTAAGCGGAGTCATTTAGGCGGCGAATCGTCAGTGGCAGGACGGTAGAGTCCGCGGTATTGACCAGTTTTACGGAGGAAGCGAATAAAGCCGAATCCGCCGGGCCGGAAAATAATACGTTCAATTCGCCCCGGGGGCTTACGTTACGAACGCTGTCGCGGGGCGACAGGTATACTATTCTAAACGCGCCAGTATCGACGGGCCCGATTTCCCTGCGGCGCGACCACGAGGTCAAGGTGTCATAGGGATTGCCGAGAATAAATTGGATCGTGTCGGCGCCGTTACTAGCTATTTTCGCGTCCCGCCAAGCCGTCGAGAACGTTTCAACCCCGGGAGTTAGCGCGCCGTCGCCGTCGCGGTCCAGCCATGCGGCTAAGCGATACGTACCGGGCTTTAACGCGCCTATCTTGTAATTCCCGAATTTGTCGCTTTTAGCAATGTAATCCGAAAGAGTGGATGAAATATCGAGCGTATCGCCGCGGAATCCCTCGAGCCTCCAGGCGCCCAGCGTTACGCCGAGCGTATCCCCGGAAAATACGGAGCCGGCTATATGGGCGGAATCGATTTCCGGGCCGGTCGAAAATATCCATGAACGAGATTCCTCGGAGGCGTTGCCGCGAATGTCCCGCCAGCCGGAGCTTAGCGTCAGCATATAAGTGGTAGACCCCTTCAAGGGTTCTTCGAAGTTAATTTCTATTTCCTTGCCGCTCCAATCGTAGCTCATACGCGCCCGCGGCGAAATGGTGAGGCTTTCGATGACTCTATTTTTATCCACGTATTCATTGAATTCTATAGAAATCTTATCCTTCCTGAAATTGACTTGAACGCTGTCAAGGCTTGCTCGGCTTAGCTTGGGAGGGGTTTTGTCCTCGGGTCCGCCCGAGGGAGCTTGTATATTGGCGCATGCGGCGATAAATAATAAGCTAAAGATCGATAAAATTTCGTAAATTTTCATTGTCGCATTAATTCAATTTTAAATTTTAGTAAGCTATCTAATGCAATTTTAAACAAAATATGGGGATTTACAAACGATTTAAATCGCAACAGGGCAATCTCTATAAAATGTACAGCCATGGAATGTCCTTCTCCGACCGCGTGGAGGAGCACCACACATTCCTGATGGCTTCGGGAATTGCGTTTAATATACTGCTTTACCTGATTCCGCTATTCCTCGTAGCAGTATACGTGTTGAGCTTAGTTTTCGATACGAATAACCTCGCTACCTCCCTCGAGAACCTGGCCGGGGAATTCCTACCCCCGACAAAGGACGTGCGCAGCGTCGTTCATAAGATAATAGTCGAAGTGCGCTTGATTAACGAGCATAGCGCCGTTTTCGGATGGATCGGTATCTTCGTTTTGCTCTGGCTTTCTTCGACATTGATCAGCTCTATACGCGCCGCCCTTAATAGAATTTTTGGGATACCCTCCCCGCATTATTTTTTCTTTTATCGCATCAAGGATATTATCCTGACGATTATCTTCGCCGTGTTGATATTTCTATATTCGTACATGGTGCCGGCCGTTTCGTTTTTTGTTTCCGTGATGCATAAATATCTGCCGGAATTTACCCAGTGGTTCTTTTCCGAGCTCGTTCTGACGAGCTTCTCGATGACGACCTCCTACATCCTTTTTTCCTTCATCTTTCGGTCCGTACCGAACAAGCGACTGCGAAGGCCCGTTCGTATGCTCGCCACCGTGCTGTCCGTCGTGTCGATAGAAATTTCGCGCCATATCTTTGCCTGGTATGTGTCCGGGGTCAGCAGCTACGGAAAGTTTTACGGCGCGTATGCAGTCGTAGCGGCTCTCGCCGTATGGATCTACTATTCGGCATTGATCATCCTGCTCAGCGCCGAGCTCTCCAAATATTTCTTCGACCTTATATCGCCGCCAAACCCGGGACTGCGTGAAGAAGCGGTAAAAAAATAGAGCTCGATTTCACGCTTCGTTTAGATAATCAAATTCGGTAAATTAGCAATTCGTAAATCCTTTGATTTTCCCTTATATTTGTAATACTTATTGGGGAAATTTTGTTTAATATTAAATAAAGTGGGTTTATGGAGGAATTCGGAGTAAAAAACGTAATATTTATACTCGTTTTAATAGCCGCTATGGCGATGCTGTTCAAAAACTTGAGCAAATTGTTCTCGTATATGAAGCTCGCACAGCCGGAAAGCCGCACGGATAATCCCGGGAAGCGTATAGCATATATGTTTAAGGTCGCCCTGGCGCAAAGTAAAATAATGCGCGAGCAGCCCGCCGGCGTTCTCCACGTGGGCATCTTCTGGGGCTTTTTGGTGTTCCTTTTCTCGGCGTCGGAAGCCGTATTCCAGGGGTTTTACCCGGGATTTTCCTGGAGCTTCCTGGGGCCGGTCTTTTCGGCGATAACGCTGTTGACCGATATATTCTGCGGATTAATAATTCTGGCCGTCCTGGGCGCGCTCTACCGCAGATTCGTGCTCAAAGTAAAGCGTTTGCAAGGAGACTCGAGCGAGAAACGCGACGCTGTAGTCGTTCTCCTTTCGATTTTTATAATCACGAGCGGTCTGCTGCTGCAAAATTCGGCTCTCTCGGCCCTGCATCCAAATGAAGCCTGGGCGCTCCGTCCGCTCTCGTCGGCTCTCGGCGCAGGGTTTTCCGTGGACGCCGCGCGCGTCGCCTTCGAGATCGGCTGGTGGCTGCATATTGTCGTCATCCTCGCTTTCGCTAATTATTTGCCCTTCTCCAAGCACTTCCACGTCTATACCTCGGTACCGAACGTGTACCTATCGAACCTTGGCCCGGTAAATAAGCTCCCGCGGATAGACTTCGAGCAAGAGGGCTTGGAGAAGTTCGGGGTGGTCGACTTCGAGGATCTCACCTGGAAAAACGTATTGGACAGCTATACCTGCACGCATTGCGGCCGCTGCACCGCGGCATGCCCCGCTAATATAACGGGGAAAGTACTTTCCCCGCGCGAAGTTATAGTCGAAGTCCGCGAAAGAACCCAGGACCGCGCGCCTTTGCTTCAAAAGGTTTCCGCCGGAGCCGAATTAGGCGAAGCGGAGCAAGCTATAATGGACAAAAAGTTCGTGGGCGAATACGAGAATATAACGGCTCTTTGGCAATGCACGACTTGCGGGGCCTGCATGCAGGAATGCCCAGTCGCGATCGAGCACGTTCCGCAAATCGTAGGAATGCGTCGCAATCTGGTTATGATGGAGTCGAATTTCCCCGCGGAACTCGCCTCGACCTTCGCTAATTTAGAGAATAACGGCGCGCCCTGGGCGTTCTCGCAAGCCGAGCGCGCGGATTGGGCCGAAGGAACCGGCGTTCGCACCGCCGCCGAGCATCCCGATTTCGACGTGCTCTTCTGGGTAGGTTGCTCCGGCAGCTTCGACGACCGCGCTAAAAAGATTTCCCGTGCGTTCGCCAAGCTAATGCAGGAAGCGGGCGTAAACTTCGCGATTCTTGGAACGGAAGAAATGTGCAACGGCGACATAGCCCGCAGGACAGGCAACGAGTACCTCGCCGATATGCTCGTCAAGCAGAATATCGAGACTATGGAGCGTTACGGCGTAAAGAAGATCGTAACGATCTGCCCGCATTGCTTTAACACAATGAAGAATGAATACCCCGACTTCGGCGGTAAATATGAAGTCGTTCACCATGCCGAATACCTCGAGCAATTAATAGCGGAAGGCAAGCTAAAGCTTAAAAAGGACGGCAAAGCGGGCGAAAAAGTCGCTTACCACGATTCATGCTACCTCGGCAGGTACAACGGCATCTACGAAGCTCCGCGCAAGACGTTAATGGCGGCCGGTTTTGAAATAATCGATCCCGAACGCTCCGGCGATCGCGGGCTTTGCTGCGGCGCAGGCGGAGGGCAAATGTTCATGGAGGAAACCGAGGGCAAACGCGTCAATATCGAACGCTCCGAGGAACTCGTAGCGCAGGGAGCATCGACAATAGCTTCCAACTGTCCGTTCTGCATGACGATGATCACCGACGGCGTTAAAGCGATGGATAAGATCGACGACATAGCCGTAAAAGATATCGCTGAAATATTACTCGAGCGTTTGGCTTAATTTTAGGAAAATAATTGAAAATGACAGATTTAGCAAAAAGAATATTTGACGCGGCTTATTTGACCGGGACGTTTAAATTACGTTCCGGTATAATAAGCTCCGAATACTTCGATAAATATCAATTTGAAACGCGTCCCGCCCTATTAAAGGAGATCGCCGAAGGTATGGCGAAGCTCCTGCCACAGGGATTCGACTTACTCGCGGGATTAGAGATGGGCGGCATACCGCTCGCAACCGCGATCTCGTTTGAAACCGGCGCGCAAATGACGCTCGTTCGTAAGAAGGCTAAAGAATACGGCACGGCGAAAGTGGCCGAAGGCGCGGACTTGCGAGGAAAAAAGGTCGTAATAATAGAAGACGTGGTCACTAGCGGCGGGCAGATAATACTGTCCGCCGGGGATTTGCGCGCGGAAGGCGCGGAAATACTTTGCGCAATATGCGTAATAGACCGCGAGCAAGGCGGCGCGGAAAAACTTCTGGAGGCGGGCATAGAGCTTCGCCCGCTATTTACGATGAGCGAACTAAAGGGAGCGGCGGGGAAGTAATTATCTCTTTGTGCCGCCGTTCGCGTTTGTACGCAATAATAGTTTTTTAATCGACTCGATAGAGCGCTTTTCTTCGTCCTGGTAACGCCGGGTAACGGCGTCCGCTACTGCGGCGGCGCGTGGGAAGGCGCTCTCTTCGTTTTCCGGCTCCCTGCGATGATAGGCCGCCGTGGGAGGCGTCGAGAGCAGCGGTTCGTCGCGGTGGTCGAACGAATAATCCGGGAAAGAATCGTGAATGTCGATAGGCTCGCCGCGAGATATCAAATCCAGTTTCTCCTTACCATAGATATCGGTAAGCTTTTCGAGCACGGTTGCTCTTGTAAAGGGTTTAGAGATAAATCCCGCAGTACCGCTCTTAACGGCCAACCCGAGATTCTCGACGTCGGACAGCGCGGAGATCATTAGCACTGGGATGTCGCGCGTCATCTTTATAGCTTTAAGCAGCCTGATAGTGAGGTGCCCCGAGAGCTCAGGCATTAGAATGTCCAAAATGATAATATGCGGAGAACGCTCTACGGCCAGCGCAACGCCGTCAAACCCGTTCGAAGCTAGATGAATAGTTCGAAAGCCATAGCTCTGCATTGTTTTGGAAAGGATGCGCTGCATCCAGATGTCGTCGTCGATAATCAAAGCCGAGTAATCAATCATTTGCGCTCTCCTCTTGGGATTTATTAGTGTTGACCGAGGGCAGATCTATTTTTTGTCGATCTTCAGCAAATTTAACGGCGTTCAGGGATAATAAATTACGTATCGCGCCCAATTCCGTGCGTGCGGCGATGCGATTAATAGAAACGATCTTGTCGTGAATTTCCTTTCGATGCACCGGCACGGACTTTGGCGCTTCAATTCCAATGCGCACGATGCCCCGATCGTAACTGAGAACGGTAACCGTCACAGACGACCCAATCGTAATAACTTCGCCTACCTTCCTTGATAATACTAACATACTGTGTCCTTGCTATCACGATGCTACATTAATAAAACGACTAGAATATAACCTACGCTTCCCCGATGATCTGTTCGGGAGAGTATTTATCGGTTGGCAAAATAACTTGTTCTCCCTTTTGTTCGCGAACGTTTAGAATAATCGGAGCTTTTAAGTTTGCCGTCATTCTACCGGCGCCGTCGCCCAAAGTGACGATAGCGAAAAAAACCTGTTCGTCAAGGTTGTAGCTTTTGCCGGGACTATAATCCAATTCAATAAGCCAAGGACTGAGCAGCGGGAAGCCGATGTCCGGTTGCTCGACGCTTATCAGCCATTTAAAAGGCAAAGTCTCCTCTTCGCTAATCAATACAAAGTCGCATAATTCCTCGAACCCGAGCAATCCTTGCGGGAAGTGGAAGATGTGGCGAGGCTCAATCTCGATTTCTCCAAATTGCGCCGTCGTTATGGTGCGTCCTAAATTTTCGTTATTCATACAACTGCGTTATGTTTTAGCAAATAAGCCGCTCGCGAGCGAACTCAATATAAAAAATTTTTATCAGTTTTCATACCAAAAAGCAAAAAAAATTAATTATTTTTTTTTGCCGTGGCAGGAGAGTCTTGCGAGGCAGGCGCAATAACGACTTCAACACGCCTGTTAAGCGCGCGTCCGGCTTCGCTGGAATTGGGCGCGACGGGCCTGGTGGCGGCAAAACCCCTGATGGATAAATTGTCCTCCGGCGCGCCGGCCCTGACTAAACCGTAAGCGACGTTAGTCGCCCGTGCGACGGATAAATGCCAGTTAGATTCAAACTGGAAGCTGCGGATTGGCGCGGAGTCCGTATGCCCGTCGACGGAGATCTTTAGGTCGGAGCCGCGAAGGGAGGCGGCAAGGATATCTATTATTCTATAGGCGTCCGCGCTCAACTCGGCCTTCCCCGATTCAAAGAGCAGCTTTTCCTGTACGGATAAAATCATTTCGTTGCCGGCAAACGTTATCTTAATACCTCCCTGCGCGATTTCCTTCGCTAAGCTTTTCGAAAGCTTCGATTCCACCTCGGCGGGACTTTTGATGGTAAGCGGCGCAAGCGTCGCAAGCGGCACGCCTTTCTTATGTCCCTGGAGGACTCCGTCGCCGCCCTGCAGCGTTTTTGAATCCTTCGCTTTGAAGTACTCCGAAAAGGCGCTGGAAAACGCCTTAAACTTCTCGTTATCGATCTGGGAAGTAGCATAAAGAATAACGAAAAGTCCCAACAGAAGCGTAATTAAGTCCGCGTAGGTTATAAGGTATCTGTCCGAGCTTGGTTCGCCGGAAGTCTCTTCGTCCGATTTTACCCTTTTATTCCATCGCATAATATATCCTCGCTGAAAGTCTATATCGGCTTTTATCCGTTAAACTGTAAGGCATGGCTTCCCAAAACGCATTTATTTTTTCTCTCTCTTGGCCATAATTCTATGGAACGCGTCGACGGTTAGAGCGGCGTTATGCCGCCATGTGTATTTTGCAAGCGCTTCCGCGCGCGCGTTTTGAGAGAGCGAGCGTCTTAAATTTTCGTCTTTATATATTTTTTCTAAAGCTTCCCCCAAATCAGATGGGTTTTTCTCATCTACGAGTAGCGCGTCGTGCCCGTCTAGAAAGACTTCCGATTGCTGTCCTACCTTTGTCGCTACGATCGGCTTTCCCATCGCCATATATTCGAACAGCTTAATTGGGCTGTTGAAAAAATCTCCTTCGGGATTGCTTACGCAGGGAGACACTAAGACGTCGCATGCGGCCAGGAGTTCCGGCACTTCAATAAGAGGTAAAAAGCCTG
This sequence comes from Chloroflexota bacterium, assembly GCA_050260015.1. GTDB lineage: Bacteria > Bacteroidota > Ignavibacteria > Kapaibacteriales > UBA2268 > JBLNBN01. The sequence continues at coordinate 57,986 of JBLNBN010000023.1, forward strand.
TAATAAAACAATCGTTTTGTAATCCTTTTTCTGCAAAAATAGCTTCCGTTTTTGGCCTTAAAGCTCCATCGCCAATTAATAGGAAAAATGCGTTTGGGATCGCTTTCTTTATTAAATCGGCGGCGCGGGCTAATTCGTCGATGCCGTGCCAGGCGCCGAACGTTCCTGAAAAGCCTATTACAAATTTATTCTCTAAAGAATACTTCTTTCTTACTGGCCCGCCGTCAAGCTTGTCATGGAAAACTGCCGGATCGACTCCGTTAGGCGAAATAACGATTTTGTCTTCTGTTATTCCAAAAAATTGAGCTACTTGCTTGCTCAATGTGGCGGATGGCACGGTGATAGCGTCGGCGTTATGTACTTGTATTTCTTCCGCCCATTTTAGAAGTTTAGTTAAATAAAGTTTTCCCCAATTCTGCTTTACCCAGAGCTCAATTCCATCCATATGTAAGATGAACGGAAGGCCTGTTTCCCTCTTGACGACGGCCCCGCCGTAATGAAAGTCATGATGATGCTGGTAGAAAAAATCCGGCCTTTCTTTTTCTATTATTTTTAAGAATGAGCTTATCGCCTTGGAATTGTATGGTAAATTCAGTACTTCGGGGAAGTTCCGAAAAAATTTCGAAAAAGGAATAATTATTTCCTTTACATTTGGGGGAAGAAGGGCGGGGTTCCCCGTAGCATAAACTACGCTATGCCCCAACTCCTGGAAGCCTTTAATCTTACCATGATGGAAAGTGGCGACTCCCCCCTCCTGGACGGCGCTGAAGAACTCCGTGCGCCAGAAAAGTATTTTTAAGCTCTCTTTAGATATTTCCATCGTATTATATAAAATTTAATGTAGTAATAAGGTATAATAATTAGGCTGGTAATCGCCTCGAGCTCTAATTTGGGGATGTCCACGAAAAAGAATCGCGCGCGCGAGAACTGATTCCGCTTGCCGCTCTCGTCAATTATCGATCCCCTGCCGGAGCCCATGAAGATATAGAACTTCATGAAGGTCTGGAATCGAATGTAATCCAAATCTATACAGCCGAAATAGATGTTAGCTCTCCTATCCGATAGAATGGCCCGCAGTATCTTTTTTGGCTTTGAAAGATCCTTTTCTTCAATTTTAATAATTCGCGTTTCCCCGGCGGCTAATCCGTTTGCGCGGAGGATTTTTTCGGAATTTCCATTTAGCAATAATAGCGTGTTCATTTGAAGTCGGGAATTGTTTAATTAGACATAAATTTCTTCAAAAATAATAAATATTTTAGAGATCATTTAACGTTTTGCGTAGGCTAAATATATTATTTGTCGGTATTTATTTCCCTTATTAAATAAGATAAGTTAGGGCTTATTTTCTAACCGCATAATAATTAAGGCGGTTAAATCGGTATTTTTACATTTAATGTTTTTTTATATTTTAGCGTAATAGAGAAAAAAATACCATTTGGAACTATTTATTTACATTGCTGTTTTTTTTCCTCTAAAATTAATATTATTGACTTTGGATTTAAATGCCAATGGGGCATAGTTTACTTATTAAGTTGGACTGCACGACAAATATAGATGAAAATTTTGCAAACGACAAATTCTTTTCTCTTCTTAGCGACTTTTCAGAAAATCATGCCGTTAGCGACGGGCGGGGAGCGATTCCGCGCGACGTTACGGCATACTCCGCACTTGAAATCGACGCTTTGGCCCTGGAATCGAATTTGCGCGCAATAAATAATTCAATTGACTTTATCAATCAACTATTTAACAAATCTTCCATTTAAAGGATTAGGTTTTATGTCTGAAATGAAAAATGGCTCTTGCTGCCATGAGGTTACCGAGGAAGAGATGTATAGCCAATTAGAAGATATTCTTGTTGAGTATCGCGAAAAGCCCGGGGCTCTCATTCCCGTGCTCCAGATGACTCAAAAGATATTTGGCTATCTGCCGAAACCCGCTTTAAAAATCATCGCCGAGCGGCTCAATAAGAGCTACAGCGAAGTTGCGGGCGTAGTCACTTTCTACTCTTTCTTTTCCACTTCGCCCCGCGGTAAGAACATTATTCGCGTATGCCTTGGTACTGCCTGCTATGTTCGCGGCGGTAAAGAGGTGCTGCAAACTCTTAAAAAAGAACTCGGAGTCGAGATTGGCGAATCGACCCCCGATAGGCTGTTTTCGCTGGAAGTCGGCCGCTGCTTCGGCGCGTGCGGGCTTGCCCCCGTCATTATGGTTAACGACGACGTTCATCAACGCGTTAAGGCCGACAAAATAAATGAAATAATCGGATACTACAAGACCGCCGAAAAAGAATCCATTAAGGAGGGCGCATAATTATGGCTAACGCTAAAAAAATAAAATCAATCGCCGATCTCAATAAAATTGGCGACGCGGTCCGCAGCGAAAATTTAAAGCTCGGCGCGGAAGTGCGCGAAAAGGTTCTCGTATGCGCCGGCGGCGGCTGTATCGCTTCGGGCTCTCTCAAGGTCAAAGAAGCCTTAGTTAGCTCCCTTCGCGATAAGAACTTGCAGGACGCCGTGCAGGTAGTCGAAACCGGCTGCCTTGGCCCTTGCGTTTGCGGCCCAGTTCTCGTTATGGGAAAGGACAAAGTATTTTATCAGAAAGTAAGCCCCGACGATATCGAGGAAATTATCGACAGCCATATTATTGGCGGCGAGATCGTCGAACGCCTTACGTGGAAAACTGACGCGGCAAAGACTCCCGTGCCCGTATTAACGGACATCGAATTCTTCCGCCGCCAGACCAAGGTCGTTCTTCGCAATTGCGGTAGGATCAATCCTCTTTCAGTGGAAGAGTATATCGCCTGCGACGGCTACCAAGCCCTTGGTAAGGTATTGACCTCTATGAAGGCGGACGACGTATTAAGCGAAATGCGTAAATCCGGCCTCCGCGGTCGCGGCGGCGCAGGCTTCCCGACCTGGATGAAATGGTCCTTCGCGTCGAAGAACGCCGCCGACCAGAAGTATATCCTCTGCAACGCGGACGAGGGCGATCCCGGCGCGTTCATGGATAGAAGCGTTCTCGAGGGCGATCCGCACTCGGTTATCGAAGGTATGGCGATCGGCGGTTACGCTATCGGCGCAACCCAAGGCTACATCTACGTTCGCGCGGAATATCCGCTCGCCGTGGAACGCCTCCAATACGCTATCGACCGCGCGCGCCAGATTGGCATGCTCGGCGAAAATATCTTCGGAAGCGGCTTCAATTTCGACCTGGAAATCCGCATGGGCTCCGGCGCGTTCGTATGCGGCGAAGAAACGGCGCTTATGAACTCGATCGAAGGCAAACGCGGCGAACCCCGTCCGCGTCCCCCGTTCCCGGCTGAAAAGGGTCTCTGGGGCAAGCCCAGCGTTCTTAATAACGTAGAAACGCTCGCCAACATTCCCGAAATTCTGCTCAAAGGCGGCGATTGGTTCGCTTCCATGGGCACGGAAAAGAGCAAGGGCACTAAAGTGTTCGCTCTCGCCGGCGCAATAAATAACGCGGGCCTCGTAGAAGTTCCCGTGGGAACTACGCTCGGCGAATTGATCTACGACATCGGAAACGGCATCCCCGGCGACAAGAAATTTAAAGCCGCCCAGGTTGGCGGTCCTTCAGGCGGTTGCGTTCCCAAAGAACACTTAAACGTTCCGCTCGATTACGAATCGCTTAACGAACTCGGCGCAATCATGGGTTCAGGCGGCCTCGTAGTAATGGACGAAGACACGTGTATGGTAGACGTCGCCCGCTTCTTCCTCGAATTCGTCCAGGAAGAGAGCTGCGGTAAATGCGTTCCCTGCCGCGTCGGTACGAAGCGCATGCTTGAAATTCTCGAGAAGATAGCCGACGGCAAGGGCGAAATGTCCGATATCGATAAGCTAGAAGAGCTTGGTAATATGATCAAGGAAACTTCGCTCTGCGGTCTCGGTCAAACTGCTCCGAACCCCGTGCTCTCGACCTTGAGACACTTCCGCCACGAGTACGAGCAACATATATTAAATAAACATTGCGAAGCCGGCGTTTGCCGCGGCGTAGTTCGCGCCCCCTGCCAGAGCGCATGCCCCGCGGGCGTAGACGTCCCCGGTTTCGTATCCCTTATCGGCGAGCGTCGCTTGGCGGAGGCGTTAAAGCTTCACCGCGAACGCAACCCGTTTGCCGCCGTTTGCGCGCGCGTATGCTTCCACACATGCGAAGACAAATGCCGTCGCGCAAGCATGGACGAATCAGTCTCTATCCGCGCCCTCAAGCGCTATATGGTGGATTCTGAAATTACGATCCAGGTTCCCGAAGTTCGCGAGAGCGACATCAACGCCAAGCAAAAGATCGCCATCATCGGCGCGGGCCCCGCTGGCCTTTCCTGCGCTTACTTCCTCGCTCGCCTCGGCTACAAGCCGAAAGTGTTCGAAGCCGAACAACGTCCCGGCGGCATGCTCGTACAGACGATTCCTCCGTACAGGCTGCCCCGCGAAATTCTCGCCCGCGAAATTCGTATGATCGAAAGCCTCGGCGTCGATATCGAATGCGGCAAGAAATTGGGCCGCGACTTCCTGATCCAGGACCTCCGCGAAGAGGGCTACAAAGCCGTATTTATCGGCATCGGCTCCCCGACGGCGGTCGACTTGAACATCAAAGGGAAGGAAGCTAAGGGCGTAGATCGCGCTATGGACTTCCTCCGCACCTACAACCTTCGCGGTTCGGCCCCGGTCGGCAAGAAGCTCGTAGTTGTCGGCGGCGGCAACGCCGCGTTCGACGCCGCGCGCACCGCTATCCGTTTGGGCGCCGAAGAAGTAACTATCGTTTACCGCCGCAGCAAGGGCGAAATGCCCGCATATGCGGAGGAAATCGAAGAGGCTTTGCAGGAAGGCATCAGGATTATGCCTTTGACTAACCCGCAGGAGATCATTTCCGACGAAAGCGGGAAAGTTACAGGCGTTCGTTGCAACGGCATGACTCTCGGCGAATTCGATTACTCCGGTCGTCGCAGACCCGTTAACTCGAAGGACACGTTCGTTATCGAATGCGACCAGGTTATTATGGCTCTCGGCCAGAGCTTCGACACCGGCCTCATCAACGTCGGCACGCGCCTCAACATGGTCGGCGAAAGCTCGATCGTTTGCGATACGGTTAACGGTCAAACCTCCGTTCCGTGGGTGTTCGCCGGCGGCGACGCCGCTACCGAAGGCGAAAAAACAGTTATCGAAGCTATCGCGGCAGGCGAGCGCGCGGCCGTAGGTATCGACGAATACCTTACCGGCGCAAGCCACGCCTTCTGGCGCGAAGAGCGCATTAACGACACGAACTACGATCCCGACGCGGATCCGGTTCCGTTCCCGCGCACGAGACTTCCGCTGCTCTCCATCGAGCGTCGTAAGAATAACTTCGTCGAAGTCGAGCAACCCTGGAACGAATCCGAAGCGGTTCGCCAGGCTAAGAGATGTTTGAGATGTGATTATGGAAAATAAGGCAAATCAGGAGAAAACAATGATAAATATAACTGTTAATAATATACCGGTTACCGTGCCGAAAGGCGCGACCGTCCTCGAAGCAGCCCGCCAAATCGGCATCTCAATACCGACGCTCTGCCACCTCGAGGGTAAAGACCCGAAAGGAGCCTGCCGCGTTTGCCTCGTAGAGATCGAGGGAGCCCGCTCGCTCATGACCTCATGCTCCGTCCCCGCGGCCGAAGGCATGAAAGTCCGCACCAACACAACTAAGGTTCGCGAAGCCCGTAAGCTCGTCGTCGAGCTTCTGCTTAGCGAGCACAACGGCGAATGCCAGACCTGCAACCGCAACGACGATTGCGAATTGCAGCAAATGGCAAATGAAATGGGCGTTAAGGAAATTCGCTACCAGGGCGAACGCACCCGCGTACATATCGACGCCAAAACTCCCGCGCTCGTTCGCGACAACGGCAAGTGCATTAAATGCCGCCGCTGCGTAACGGCATGCAACGAACTCCAAACGGTCGGCGCGCTCTTCCCGCAGGGCAGAGGCTTCGAATCCGTTATCGGCCCGGCGTTCATGCTCGATCTCGACGGCGTCGCTTGCGTTCAATGCGGCCAATGCGCGGCTGTTTGCCCCGTTGGCGCCATCATCGAAAAGGACGATATCGACAACGTTTGGAAATTGCTCGACAATAAAGAGAATACGGTCGTCGTTCAAACGGCTCCCGCTATCCGCGCGGCTCTCGGCGAGTGCTTCGGCAACGAACCCGGCACGCTCGTTACGGGCAAGATGACTACGGCGCTCCGCCAGATCGGCTTCGATAAGATCTTCGATACGAACTTTACCGCCGACCTTACCATTATGGAAGAGGGCACGGAGCTCCTGACGAGATTGAAGAAAGCTATCGTCGACGGCGAACCGGTAGCTCTGCCTATGTTTACAAGCTGCTCGCCCGGTTGGATCAACTTTATGGAATATTATTATCCCGAAATGTTGGACAACCTCTCGACCTGCAAGTCGCCCCAGCAGATGTTCGGCGCCGTCGCAAAGACGTACTATGCCGACCTCATGGCGAAGGACGTCGAGGACGTTAAGGTCGTCTCGATCATGCCTTGCACAGCGAAGAAGTTCGAATGCCAACGTCCCGAGATGGCCGATTCCGGCAACCAGGACGTCGACTACGTGCTTACTACCCGCGAGCTCGGCCGCATGATCAAGCAGGCAGGCATCGACTTCAATAATCTTCCCGAGACCGAAATGGACGCTCCGCTTGGAACAGGCTCCGGCGCGGCCGACATCTTCGCGAACACGGGCGGCGTTATGGAAGCGGCTCTCCGCACGGCTTACGAGATCGTAACGGGTCGCGAATTGCCCGTCGAGAATCTTCACCTCGAGCCCGTAATGGGCCTGGAAGGCGTTAAGGTCGCTACTCTTAAGATCGAAGGCACGGTTCCCGATTGGAAATTCCTCGAGGGCGTCGAAGTAAAAGTCGGCGTAGCTCATGGCCTTTCGAACGCTCGCGCTATAATCGAACGCATCAAGCAGGGCGAAGTCTTCCACTTTATCGAAGTGATGACCTGCCCCGGCGGTTGCATCGGCGGCGGCGGCCAGCCCCGCTTCACTACCGACGAAATCCGCAAGAAGCGCATCGCCGCTATCTATGCCGAGGACGAAGGCAAGCAGCTCCGCAAGAGCCACGAGAACCCAGCCGTTCAGCAGATATACAAAGACTTCCTTACCCAGCCGCTGGGCGAGAAGTCCCACCACCTGCTGCACACGCACTACAAGCCGAAACCGCGCATGTAAACCCGCGCTATTTAGGTAAGCAACTAAAGAACGCCTCCTGGAGATACCATCTTCGGGAGGCGTTTCTTCATTTAACATTTAACATTTATCATTTATCAGGCGCGCCGCGGGCATTTTGCAGGGTAATTGACGCGCAAGCGCTTGGAAAACCAGCGATCGTCGTCCCCGCGAAGGCGGGGACCCAAAGTCAATTAACAAATATCAACGACCAATTAATAAGCGCGGCGCTACCGTTTTTCTTGAAATTGACGCGCAAGCGCTTGGGAATAAACAGTACCCGTAATTCCCGACCCCGATCGGGAATCCAAATTGTCTGAACCTTTGATTAAGCTGATATATATGATTATTATGATTTAAGAATTACGAAAATGCGCGCAAGCGCTTTTATCTGCAGGCTTTAGTCATCCTCGCG
>JBLNBN010000024.1:0-3957 GCA_050260015.1 Chloroflexota bacterium
ATCGTCTGTTTTGTAGAGTTCTACATAGTTGGCGCCTGTCGTTCCATGGATATAGCATAAAGCTAAATATTTTCCATCGGGAGAGAATAAAAGACGTTTCGCCGGGTCGGCGTCTTTTTGGTATATTACTTTCCGGGTCGTTCGATCCCAGATGAGAAAACCAAATACCTTTTTGCCCAGTTCTTTGTTGCGGTAGTAAATGCCGCCGAGATACTTACCATCAGGCGAGTAGGATAAATCGTTTATAAGGAAGTACTTTAGTTCGGCGCCATCCTGCCCGTACTTCCCGACGAGTTCGCCAGTAAGAGCGTTCCATTCGTAAACTACATAGCGGGAGGTGTCGTTGGTCAGTTCGCAACCTGCAAGGAACTGCCCGTCGGCGGAGAGATCGATTCTGTAGGCGTTCATTCCGGGGAATTGCCTTATTATTTCCCCTGTTTGTGCGTCGAGGGCTACGGCGGGCTTGCCGCTCTCGAAGAGGTAAGAAGCGTAGATCGTCGTGCCGTCGGGAGAGAAGCGCACCTGCTCCACCGCCCCGATAGCCTTAGTCCAGACCGTGTCGCCGCCCGTGCCGACCTGCGCGGATAGAGCGGAAGTTAAACATGACATCGCCATTACTGCGGCGATAAGAAAGCGTTTCATAGAGCCTGATCCTTTTATATGTGAAGAAATCCGTGAAATCCGATCTCTCTTAAAGGCATCTATATTTAATGGTTAATTATCAATGGTAAATGGTTAATTTTTCAAATTAATAAAATATATTCTACTAAGACACATTAATTTGGGATTAGTCACAAAATAATTAATAATATTTTTATATATAATACATATCTTTCGGCCATGCGTTTTTAAGCGCTACCGTGCTTGTTGAAAATGATGTTTTAATCAACTTCAGCCTATCGAAATTTGGATCAGTAGTTGAAGTAGGTATGGAACCCAAATTATAGCTAAACCCCCATATAGCATGAGTAGTATCATTTGGCTTAGTTATGAATTGCCCGCGTTGAGTTGGAGGAATATAGAGCGTCGGCTCGAAGACGAATCCTCTTCCGGGTTCATGATTCCCGTTATCCCATATATGGTAGAGCTTATAATCGGAAAATGGGTTTCTGTAGAGCTGTTCCCATGAATTTGGGCTTGGTATCGGCTGCCACCCCTCGTTCACGTTCATGTGGAGCGCGCGACCCATTCTTGGATGCATACCCCACTGGGCCCCCAATACGAACTTTTTCTGCTTGAAGACTTGCTGGCTCATGCAGGTATCTACGTAAAGCCGACCGTCATACTTGTAAGTCAACCTAAAGGGCGAGGGGTCTCTATCCTGAGAAAATAGAGAAGAAATCGCTACGACGACGAGCGATGCGAGAATAATTATTTTCTTCATGGCTACTTCTCCACAATAAAAGATATTGTTTGAGTGGTAGTTGCCGTTGAGATTTGTATATAATAAACTCCGTTTAAGAGTTTTTCTGTCTGTATTGGAATTCTCTGAGGTTTGTTGTCGAGGAACTCCTCAGAAATTGTAGAGATTTCCTTAAAAGCGCCGTCATAGAGCTTAATTGTGTAAAATCCGCTTTGTTCAGGCGTAAACTCTAAAGATGCTTGTTCTTTTACCGGGTTAGGTCGTATTTTAGTCTCTTTGCTAATCTTCTTTTCCTTTGCTCCTAAGTATTTTGAAAAGTCGATCAACGTAAGGGCCTTTGATCCTCCCATTATACCTAAGGCTGGGGCGGTCGTAGCAATGTCGTGAAAAGCTGAACAGAAAATCGTTGTGATTAATTGCTTTGTAGGAATATGCCTTAATTTCACCGTAGAGGGCGAAATAAATGCTCCGCTCCCTCCCGAAATAATATATTCGTTGTTGATAAAGGCTAAGCTATGCACTGCTCCGGGATCCATTGGCTCAACTTCAGGAACTATGTGAGCCTTACTCACTTCCCAGTAGATTTGCTTTTTCTCGACGTCCCAAATCTTAAGCACGCCGTCGCCGCCTCCCGTGGCGAGATATTTACCGTCGGGAGAAAAGGACATATCCTCGATTACGTCCGTATGACCTTTCAGAGAGCCCTTAAACTGCCAGTCATTTGTGGAATATAACTCCACCGTTGCAGGATGGTCGTTTGTTCGTATGCAATTTACCGCTAGTATATCTCTGTTGGGAGAACATACTATTTCTAAGGCATCCGTTACGTCAACTTGCGCCGAGATTTTTTTCGTTGCTCGCTCCCAAACTACAAAGCCGCTTGTTTTTGTGAGCGTCGACGTACTTCTCATTGTCCTTCCGATTAAATACTTTCCATCGGCTGAGTACGCTACGTCGAGTACTCCATAGAATTTCTTGTCCGTAGTTTCCGAAGTATATTTGCCTAATAGTTCGCCCGTTAACGCGTTCCATTCGTAAACGGTGTCTTTTTCGTTACAGCCGGCAAGAAACATTCCGTCGGCGGAGAGATCGATTCGATAGGCATTGATGCCAGGGAACTGCCTAATAATTTCGCCGTTAGCCGCATCGAGAGCCACAGTAGGCTCGCTGTTTTCGTACAGATGTCGCGATGCATAAATAGTAGTGCCGTCCGGGGAGAAGCGCACCTGCTCCACCGCCCCGATAGCGCGCGTCCAGACCGTGTCGCCGCCCGTGCCGACCTGCGCCGAAAGAGCGGAAGTTAAACATGACATCGCCATTACTAAGGCGATAAGAAAGCGTTTCATAGAGCCTAATCCTTTTATATAATGGAAAAAACAGGAATTACCGGTCTCAAATAAAAGGCGTCTATATTTAATGGTTAATTATCAATGGTAAATGGTTAATATTTTGATTTGGCAATACGCACAATAATAAGAGGAGAAAATAAGGAAAAGGTTTCAAAATATAATTATAATTATTTAAAATAGTATTAATTTTGGTTGCCAGCCCTGGTTGACGTTCATGCGGAGCGCACGTGCCATCCTTGGATGCATGCCCCATTGAGCCCCTAAAACGAATTTCTTTTGTTTGAAAACATCAGCGCTTAGACAAGTGTCGCGGTAAAGTTTACCGTCGTAAAAGAATGTGAACCTAAATGGCGAGGGTTCTCTATCTTGGGAGAATAGAGAATAAGTCATTGCGATTAGCAATAACGCAAATTTTAATATGTTTCTCATGGCTACTTCTCCACGATAAAAGATATTGTTTGTGAAGCCGTAGCCGAAGAGATCTGAACGTAATAAACTCCGTTAGAAAGTTTATCAATTGGTATTGATATTTTTTGATGCGTTTTCTCTAGAAATTCTTCTAGTATTTCTGATATTTCTTTAAAAGAAGCGTCAAAAAGAGTAATTTTATAATATTCTTCTTTTAAAGGAGTGAATTCTATAGTTACCTTATCTTTCGAGGGATTAGGATGAATTTTTACACCTTTGATTGGTTCTTTTTCCTTAATTCCTAAATATTTAGAAAAATCAAGTAAAGTTAATGCTTTCGAACCTCCCATTAATCCCAATGCCGGAGCCGTCGTAGCTATATCATGGAAAGCTGAGCAGAAAATCGTTGTAATTAACTGCTGAGTAGGTAGATGCCATAATTTGACTGTAGAGGGCGAAATAAATAATCCGCTCCCGCCAGAAATTATATACTCCTCGTTGATAAAAGCTAAGCTATGTACTGCGCCAGGATCGATAGGTTCTACCTCCGGCACAAGGTGAGCCTTAGGTACTTCCCAATAAATGTGTTTTTTATTTATGTCCCAGACCTTTAATGTTCCTTCTCTTCCCCCCGTAGCGAGGTATTGACCGTCGGGAGAAAACGCCATATCTTCGATAGCGTCCGTGTGTCCGTCAAGCGTCGTATAAAGTTTCCAATCGTCTGTTTTGTAGAGTTCTACATAGTTGGCGCCTGTCGTTCCATGGATATAGCATAAAGCTAAATATTTTCCATCGGGAGAGAATAAAAGACGTTTCGCCGGGTCGGCGTCTTTTTGG
>JBLNBN010000025.1:0-10691 GCA_050260015.1 Chloroflexota bacterium
GTGTCGCCATCTCTCTTAATTAACTTAGTGGGATTATTTAGGTCTAACGCCAAAGTCGGTTCGTATTGAATCGCCCTTACGTTCAATAAATCCGGGCCGCAATTATGGGTTTGTTCTCTTAAAAGTAGAAAATAATTACAGCTATCGACGAAGTTTGAAGCGTCAGCCGGGACCTCGCCGTCCCTTTGCTTTATCATCAGGGCTTTCGTAATTCGGGGCGGGGCGCCCCACTGTACGCCCAGCATAAATTCTTTTTGTTGGAACAAACTTGTATCCGGCGAAAGGTTTATATATGGCCCGTTAGTTCCTCCCCAACGGAACATACGTTTCATTGGATCGATATTCTGAGAGAAGGCATGAATGCCTGAAAGGATGAGTAGAAGTATTGATAACTTTTTCATAGCTACCTCGCAACTTCTATTTTTTGTGTGTATTCTTTACCATCAGCAATTATTTTACATAAATATATACCATTATATAAAATCGTATTTATCTTCTCAAATTCATTTCGATTTGAGGTAATTTCTTCTTTATAAATAGTTTTGCCATTTAGATCATATATTATTAATAGTATCCTTTTATAATTATTGATTCCTATCGAAAGATACATCTTTCCTTCTATTATTCGTATATATGGAATCGATGTATCATTTCTATTTGTGCCAACACCGATCGACTTTTTTAACTCACATATTCTAGTGGATATTCCTGAAAAGCAATATAAAAATACTTTATTATCTGCCGTCAATACGCTCTCAAGTATAGTGGCTTTATAATCATAATTGCCTATCACTTTATTAGAATTTATATCTCGTATTTCCAATGTCGATGAATCTAAATAAAATAGTTTTGAAATTATTATATCGGTATTTGGAATTATTTCGAAATCAGCACATTCTTTCCCATTAACAAGATAAAATTTTTGAAAATTACTTAAACTATGAACCAGAGGGCCAATATAAGAATTTTCAATACATCCTATATATTTATTATCTTTAGAAAACTTAATAAGACGATATCCATTCCAAGTATTAATGGACGGATCATCTTGAAGCGTCTTCACATGCTTTCCATCCGCTCCTGACCATAATGTAAGCTGATCGTGCCACTTCTTTACAGGAACGTCGCACCAGGAAGCGCCGGTGGCTATGAATTTGCCGTCGGGGGATCCTTTCACATCTGAGATTTGCCCTGGGCAGACAAAGCGATAGAGTTCTTTGTTGATAGTCCAATCAAAAACAATTACTTCTGTGCTGTTGGTAAATTCTGGATAGCTTTTATGTGTATTTAAACCAAAGACAAGAATATTGCTGGAACCTAAAAAGGATATGGAATTGATAGAAAGCGAATCTGGTTGATTTTCAGTTTTTACTTCCTTGAGAAATTTTTCCGCCGCTACGTCCCATACGAACAGTCTTTTAACGCCGTTGTTGGTTATTATATACTTGCCGTCGTTTGAGATTTCCATCGCGTCGATATTAGTTAAGGCGGATATTCCAGTTTTATCGAATACGGAAACGTACTCTCCTGTTTTTGCATCCATTTTTCGGATTTCATTCCCGATAGCGCAATAGATAAACTCCCCGCTCGGATGGAATTTCGCTGCAGTAACGATTATCGGCGGGTATTCCTGCTTCTCCCAGACGGTTTCGAGCGTATAGTTTACCGTTTCCTCCGCTCTCAGAGCGAACGCGGAAATTAGGAGCACGCACAAAGCGAGAGCCCAAGCGGCTGGGCGGCAATTCAAAGAGTTTACTAAGGTCTTCATTTTTATGTTCCTTATGATTAAATCTTTACTGTAAAGCGCAATTGTTGGGAGAAGGAGGCAGAGGATAATAATTTTTTTCATAGCTACCTCGCTACTTCTATTTTTTGTGTGTATTGTTTCGAGTCGATTTCCAGGCCGACCAAATAAACGCCGGGTATAAGCGAAACTGGAATTTCAATATGCTTGATTGTAGAATTCTTTTCGTTCCATCTTAAGATTTCTTTACCTGAAATATCATAAATCGATATTTTTGACGATACATTAATTTTTTCTGATAATTCAAGATACAATTTTGAATCTTTATAATTTGCCTTAAAAACGCTTGTTTCTTTTTCATCAGTTATTCCGGAAGGGTGGAACTTGAAAAGAGCGCCTTTGGAAAAATCATACCCGACAAGTAAACCTTTACCTGGGTAAGTAGCCCATGAATAGAATTGAAAATCCACTTTTCCCTTCGAAGCATTTGTTTTCAGGTCAAATACTTCCATCTCAGGGTAGCAAAAACCGTAAGATTGAGAATCAGGTAGAAAAATTATTCGATAACAATCTCGAGGGGATGGGGATACTGCAATAACTTTACGCGTTTCAATATTATAGATTTTGTTTAATTTATAGTTTTGTGTTCTCCAATAAAGATATTTATTATCTTCTGAAAAACGGATGTCCCAACCGCTATTGAGATCTGCTCCTTTTCCATACAATAAACTATCTATCACTTCAGGAATCCAAGTTTCTGTATCCCACAGAAGTACTTTCTGGCGCGGTTTTACCGAGTCAGGACTTGTACTTTTGCTTTCGTTCTTGTACGCTACCGTGGCAAGGTATTTTCCGTCCGAAGAAAGGGCGAGAAGGGAGTTATGTCCCCAAGCTGGTATTTTCTTTATTATAGAATCGAGTTGTAAGTCGTATATGTAAATATTGCTGTTTTCTGATGCTGGCGGCGTGTTTGGTTTATGGGATTCTGCGATTTCGTAGATATGGTAACGTTCGTCGGGAGTCATCACCAACCCTGCTCCAGTCTGGTAAATAAACCTTACTGCTTTGTCCGTTTTAGTATCCCATAGGTACAGGCCGGTCGAGCCGTCATGCGTTAGTAGGTAATTTCCTTTTGGCGATATCGCTAATTCTTCGGTTTTATACATTTTCGGAAACGCAGATCTATCCATAAAGCCGAGAAACTGTCCTGATTGGGCGTCGAATTTCAATATATTTGTCTCGGAAGCTCCGTAAATGAATCTCCCGTCTTTTGAAAAGCAAGGATCAATCGGGAAGGTTGGCGTTGGTACTTCCCAGATTTTCTCGAAAGAAATCTGGCTAAAAGCGAGAGAGGAAGCGGCGATAAAGAGCGTGCAGACGCACAAAGCGAGAGCCCAAGCGGCTGGGCGGCAATTCAAAGAGTTTACTAAGGTCTTCATATTTATATTCCTTAATATTAATTCCGATCTTTGGATACAACTTAATAATTTTATTTTGAGTTATGCAAGATATTTTTTCCGGCGCTTATAAAATTATTAAAATATTAATGTTAGCTCTAAATACGAGGAAACGCTCTAAATTTTCAGTTTAATGCATATTTGATCTTTAAAAGGCTATACTTGGAAAGCCTGGGGAAGAGTTGCCCGGAAAATTTTGTCATTTTTCTTTAAACATTTTTAAATTCTATTCGTAATCTTATAATGACTATCATTATTAAGGGAGAATTATGAAAAAGTTATTCGCCACACTAGCGATCATTGCGCTCTTCGCCGTAGGAGCGGCGCATGCCCAAAAGCAGGAGCGGAGCTTCGCGACTTACTACCAGATGCAGGACTTCTACCAGACCTCGCCCGGCGCGTTTAAGTTCGGGCTATACGGCTTCGGCAATCCGGCCATTACGTCCTATCTTCATTCGTCGGATATGCTTTTCGTCGTGTCCGACCAAAACAAGGCGTTGAAGGATTTTAATCGTTGGGGCATCTTCTCCGGCTCGCCATACAGCGGCAACGGCGTATTCCACTTAACCGATAGCGGTAAGTCGATAACGGACTATCGATTCTCCTTCGCGTTCGGAGACCGGGCATTTAGCCTGGGAGCGGGCTACGGCTTTACGGGCGGCTCGAAGTCGGCATTCGGACGAAGCAACGTCGCCTACTGGGGGGCGCTGATCCGCCCGAACGCCTACCTCTCCATGGGCGTCCACCAGACGTACGCCATTCATAAAAAAGACGTCGAGAATGTGTTCGACCTGGCCGTTCGCCCGTTCGGGGACTATCCGCTCGCGTTTTTCGGCGATATGTCGGTCTTCAACGACCAGAATATCGACGCCGGAAGCTGGTCGGCTGGCGTCTCCTGGGAGTTCCTCGACGGTGTCCGGGTCAACGGCCGCTACTTCGAGCAAAAGAATTTCGCGCTCAGCTTGGACGTCAGCTTCGGCAGGTTCGGCGTTACCGCGCAATCGCACTTCAACCCGGACAATGAATACGATTACAACTCCTATGCGATACGCTTTGGAGCTCTCGATAGAACCGTTCTCGATAAGCTGTTCCCTAAGGATAAAGAATATGTCGTTTTAGATCTCTCCGGCAGAGTAAAGTACCAGAAGAATATCTGGTTCGATAATTCCTTAACATTGAAGGGCATACTTGAGACGATAGACGAGGCTCGCCGCGACAACGGCGCAAAAGGTCTCGTTATAAATCTAACTAATATCCAGGCCGACCGCGAAATGCTCTGGGAAATCCGCGAAAAGCTCCGCGAATTTAAGGAGTCGGGCAAGAGGATCCTCATATTCCTTGAACGCCCGTCTTTAGACGAGTACCATTTAGCGTCCATAGCGGACAAAATCGTTATCGATCCGCTTGGCGCGATAGATATGCGCGGTTACTTAATGGGCCGCAGCTATTATAAGAATTTATTGGATAAGATCGACGTCGGTTTCGAAGAGATTCGCCTCTTTAAATATAAATCCGCCGTTGAGAACTACGCGCGCGAGCACATGAGCGAAGCCGACCGCGAGCAGCGCCAGGCGCTTGTCGACGGTTGGTACGAAACCGCCCGCCAGGAAATCTCCGCTTCCCGGAAATTTTCTCCCGAACGGTTCGACGCGCTCGTGGACTCCTCCGTGCAACATATGGCTAGCGACGCCGTTCGCGAACGCCTTGTCGATACGGTCGGCCGTTGGCGCGACCTGGACAGCATTATTAAGAAATTCGATACTCGCGAGAATTCGCTCAAGAGCCCATTCCTTTATACAATGAACGAGCAGCCCACCGACGACCGCTGGGGCAACCGCGAGGAGAATATCGCCGTCGTTTACGCTATCGGCGAATGCTCGATGGAGACAGGCATAAAGGCGCGGAGACTCGCCGACGCACTTGAAAGCGCTTTTAAAAATTCGAACATAAGCGCTATCGTTCTCCGCGTCGACTCCCCCGGGGGCGACGCTATGGCGTCGGACTACGTGGCGAAAGTAATTCGCGACAACAAAGGCAAGAAACCCATTATCGTCTCGCAGGGCATGGTTGCCGCATCCGGCGGTTATTGGCTTTCGATGGACGCCGACACGATAGTCGCGGCCCCGCAAACTATCACCGGTTCAATCGGCGTTATATCCGCATGGATATACGATAAAGGCTTGAAGGATACTCTTGGTATTACCGTGGATTACGTCAAGCGCGGCAAATACGCCGATTTAGGTTTCGCCTTCCAGGATCCGCTTCTCGGTATAGGCCTGCCCGTTCGCAACTTAACCCCCGACGAACGTATGCAATTTGAAAACAGCATACGTATTATGTACGGCGACTTCGTAGCCAAAGTGGCGGCGGGTCGCGGGCTAGCCTACGACGAAGTCGAAAAGGTGGCGCAGGGCAGGGTTTGGACTGGCGTCGACGGCAAAGCGCGAGGTTTAGTCGACGAGCTTGGAGGATTGGACAGATCAATCCAGATAGCTCGAGAGCGCGCAAAAATCGATCCAGATCGCCGGATTAAGATCGTGGAATATCCCGAACGCGTCCTCTTCGACTTTGAAAGTCTCTTCGGCGGCATGTTCGGATTTAACGTAAAGAAAGCCGCGGATAATCTTCAATACCTGAAATTCCGCATGGAAAACAACGGCGAACCGATGCCCGTTCTGCCGATAGATTTTTCCGATCCTTTGATGATCGAAAATAAATAGGCAAGAACTCTAAAAAATGAAGGCGGCTTTGAGAAAAGTCGCCTTTTTTATTTTATAAAATTTTCAGGCGACATGCGTCGGCGGGAACGAAGTTATATTGCGCTTCCAATTTGTAAAATTGGGGAAATCGGGGTATATTGGCTTTTGGCAAAAACCACAGCATAGAGGAAGAGAAATGGCAACAATTGAAATAATCGGATTCCAGCCCACAGAGGGCGGGAGCAAGCTTCCTTTCTTCGAAATGAGCGTAGCCGCGGGTATTCCCATCCCCGTTGAAGGCTCCGTCTCCCGGGAAGTAGATCTGAACGAATTCCTGGTCGAGCGCCCTTCGACTACGTTCTTCGCCAAAATCCACGGCGACGGGCTCGAGCACGTCGGCATAGCGAGCGAGGACATACTTATCGTCGACTCCAGCCGCAAGCCCGCCGACGGCAAGATCGTTGTCGTAAGCGCCGGCGGCGAGCTATCCGTTAAAATTTTCAGGAAGATAGCCGGGGAGGATTTCCTCGAAACTCACAACGGCGCGTTCCTACCCACGAAGATCGATCCCTATATGGAGTTCGATATAGTCGGTACCGTAACGAAAATTATCCACACGCTCTGATTTGGCACGCCCTTTGTTTATCGCATATTAAAACAATTAATGAGGGAAAATGAAAGTCGGACAAGCCGCCGTTTTAAAGAAATCGTATAAATTCGAGGCGCCTACACTTGGAGCGACAGTCGCTCGCGGCTCCTCCTCAAGATTAACTCCCCAAAAGAACTTCGACCTGGGAGAGCTCTCCGGATCAGGTTCTCGCTTCATCGTGCGCGCCTGCGGCGAAAGCATGATCGATAAGAATATACATGACGGGGACTTGCTTATAGTGGACTCGGCGGAGGCTCCGCGCGACGGCTCGATCGTTATAGCCGCGCTAAACGGGGAGATGACGGTCAAGACTTACCGCAGGATAGGCGACACGGTTTATTTATTCAGCGCCAATCAAAAATTTCTCCCGATAGAGATTTACCCCTATTGGGAGTTTAAGATACAGGGCGTCGTAAAGCAGGTTATCCGCGAAGTATAGGCTTAACCTCGTTTATTCTTTTATAAATATCTTAGAGGGATTTACTCCCGCCGGATAACTGCGTATATAGGTCATCGAAGCGTCGAAGCGATCCAGCTTGCCCGGCATTTGGTAATTCATAGCGTTGGCTACTAACAGCCCGCCGCTCTTCGGAAAGAATTCGAATCCGTACCAAATGTCCCTCTTTGGGTACGGGTTCGCAAGAGCCCTATGAGCGTCGAAACCCAAACTTGGATCGATATAGGAAATGCCGTCCGAAGCATTTAAATTCCCCTCAATAAAATATACTTTTCCATTATGAAGCTTCATCGAGCGCGCCCGTACGCGGGTTTCGCGCAATTTCTCTAACGTGTTTAAATCGTATTCGACAATCCCGCCGAGCGAATCGGGCTTGGAAGGCAAGTTATAATAGCAGACGTAGAGCTTTCCGCGGTTATCGTCTACGGCTATTTCCACCGCATTAGGCCCCACGTAAAAGTTTTTCAGAAGGTTTCCGCTCGCGGCGTCAATAACGGAAACCGTACCCGCCTGCGGATGGTCCTTGCCAATGTCGCCGTAACCGCTATTGACCGCGAAGAGTTTCCCGTTCGACAACGCGAGACCTTCAGGCTGCGGTCCGCTATGGTAAGGCTCTCCGATAGCTTGCATTGTACGAGGGTTAAACCTAAATACCGAATTGTCGTAGAGATCGGCGCAATAGGCAAGCTCCCCTGAAGCGAAGGCCATCTGGCGCGGGAAGCTCTCGCGCTCGATATGCAAACGCGCAAGCAATTCCCCGGTCGATATTTTAATTTTCAGTATGGATTTCGAAGTCGAAACGGAAACCCAGGCCGTATCCTCTTTTGTATAGAGATCGAATGCCGTATCGCCAAGCGTCGTTATCTCGCCGCCGGCGCGGAAGTAATTGGCCTGGCTGGTTCCGCTGTCGAGATCGACAATAGTTAAGGAGGAATTATTCACACCGTACAGCCCCTCGCAGATAGCGAGAGCGTAGGATTTGCCTGCAGTTGCGGGGTTTTCCGGCTTGCTCTCCTCCCCGCAGGAAGCGAATAGGAGCGAGCACAAAGCCAGAAGAAATATATTAAAGATGTTTTTCATATGATGTCCATTTTGATAATATTACAAAATATCATTTAGGTCTTAATAAATGACGCGCTAAGAGCTTGGAATTAAAGGATCTGTCACTCCGAGATACCATAAAAGGCTTCGCCTATTACTCAAAGGGTAAATGAACAAGATAGGCAAAGGGACGTCGAGTGATTTTTTTTCGAGGGTACGAGAAAAAAAATTGTATCGAGACGCCCGGTCTAACAAAGACGCCTCGATACATTTTTACTCGCTTCGCTCGCAAAAACACTCGGCGTCCGGTTCCGTAGATCAGCAAATTTCAGGTTAATATTCGCCACGAAACGCCGTAACTGCTTTATTGTGCGTGAGTAACACACACTAAGATGTTCATTAGGAAGCGAAGCGAGGAGTCCATAATCATTTATCAAATAACAATGATCAATTAACAGGCGCGCCGTCCACAGCCCCCTGAAAATAACGCGCAAGCGCATGATAACAGAAGACTTGGTTCCTTCTCCCCCGGAGAAGGTTAGGATGAGGGTCATAAATATATATCCTTTTCCACCCCGCAGGAGTGACATCATCAATAACCGTATGCAAGTGAAGCGCAACTTACGGAGGACATCTTCTCACATCACTCCTCTTCCTGCGGCTCCGCCGCGGTGGAGTAGCAGGAAGGAGCGGGCGCTTCGCGTTACAAAGCTGTAACCCCTCCGGGGTTAAGAATATTTGAATTTGTTTATACATACTAACATTTACTTACTTAAAAAAAGACTGTATGGACTCTTCCTCGCTTCGCTCGTCTGAGTGACAAAGTCTTCTATTCCCAAGCGCTTGCGCGTCGTTTCCATGAAATTCTACTTACCGTAGTTCCATTAATCATTAATAATTAACCACTAACAATTATCCTTCGTCTCGATACATTTTTTGCTCGTACCTACGCAAAAAACACTCGACGTCCCTTTCTTTACCATTAACCATTCTCAATTAATAATTATTCTTCCATCCCAATGTAAAATAAACCGCCCGCCCGGGCATTGGGTAGCTTCGAATTACTTCATATCTCTCGTCGAAGGCGTTCCTCAATTCTATTTTAGCGGTAAAGGTGTCGCCAAAAACTTTAAAAGTGCGGGAGAGAGCCGCGTCGGCCGTGAAGTACGCCGGCATCGAGGAAACGCCGTCCGCCAGGTAATATCTCTTCCCGGAGTAGTCGGCAAATATGTCTAAGTTAAAGCCAAAGAGCTCGATAGCCGCCCGCGCTCTGGATATTATCGACGGTACGTAAACCAATTCCTTGCCGTACGCCGCCGAGCCTTTCGTCATATTCCGCGCCTCCTGGAGCGTCGCGCTCCACGATAGAAACGCCCAATCGAGATTATACTTCGCTTCGAATTCGACGCCGCGCGTTTCGACCCGACCGACGTTTTCCGCGCTCCAGATATGCGCGGACTTCGCGACGGAAACTATTTGATCCTTCCCTTCAATAAAATATCCTTCAATAGAAAGAGCAGTCGCTCCAATCTTTATCGAAGCGCCCGCATAAGCGTTCCGACTTGTCTCGGGCTTAAGTTCCTCGTTGCCGAAGTTCAGGTAGTACTTTTCGTTGAACGACGGGTAGCGGAAGTTGCCGGTATATCTTACATATATTTCATAGAGCGTATCCCGCAAAGCGAGCGTCGCCGCCGGCGAAGGAGCCGCCCTCTCGCCCGAAGCGGCGTCTAGCCTTATCGCCGCGTCGGCTTCCAAGGCCCCGAAGCCGAACCGCGCCAACCTTCGCTCCGCAGCGAGCGAAGCGCCTAAGGAAACGCGTTCCGCCACTCCCGCGGCCGTCTTCATATAATCGCTCTCGAGACGGCTGGCCGCAGGCTCAAAAGCCACTTTAAACCTATTCCCGAAGACTTCGGCTCTCGCTTCTAAATTTACCGCCGCGTCGAAAGCGTAATAAGCGCCGTTTCCTTTGAAAACCAGCGAATCCGCCCCGAACGGGCTCTCGAAGAACATTTCGGAGTACCTCAAAAGCGTCCCCGCGCGAAGCTCCAGTTCGGATAAATATTCGTTCCATGCGCCGATCAACAGCGCTTCGCGTTCCTTTAGCCGCGATTTCCGACGCTCGATATTGCCCGCGAGGACCGCTCCCGGGGAGCCCCGTTCGGTAGAGCGCGCCAGGAGAGTCGCCCGCGCCGCGCCAAGCTCGAGCGCGCGATCCGCTGAAATGGAAAACGCCACGTTTTTAAAATCGGAATTGCTCCTGCGCACTTCTCTACGCTCGCCGTATTCGGCTATTTCTATGGGGTAATCATTTTTAGAGGACGTCCAATCAGCGGCTGCGGAGAAAACGCTCTTCCCCGATGGAAAGGCCGCCCGCGCGGAGGCTCCAAACTCCGAGAATCCGCCCGCCGTAGCGCTTGCCGCGTAAGTCTCCTCCTTAGGGCGAAGCGTGGTTAGCAGCAGCGCGCCGCCCATCGCGTTCCCGCCGAATTCCGCCGAGTAACCGACTTTGGAGAGGCGCGCCTCCCCCAAAAGAGATATAGGGAAAGCGGCGAGATCGAACGTAGCGTTCTGCGCGGACTTGAGCTTCATCCCGTTGAGGGCCACAAGCGTTTGCGAGGAGCTGGCCCCGCGAATCGATATAGTT
>JBLNBN010000026.1:0-43214 GCA_050260015.1 Chloroflexota bacterium
AGAAGGAAAGTTGAGAGGGATAAGGTTGGCGAGTAAAGAACCTATTTTGTAATATACAGTCAGGATAGTACTTTATTAATACGCTGCTCTTTCGATTTCGCTTCCCTTCTCATAAAACACCTTCCCGTCCCGGTCGATCTCTTCTTTGAAGGCTTGGTTCCTGAGGCGTGCATAATCGACGAAATCGTAGGAATAGAGATAGGGCAATTCCTCTAAGGCGGCGGCTATTCTTAGGATCAGGTCAAATGTAACAGCGTCGCCGATAAGGGCCAAATCAATATCGGAGCCGGTTCGGTAGGAGCCGCGGGCGCGTGAACCGTAGATTAGCGCTTTTTCAATTTCAGGAAATTGCGCCAGTATGCTTGTAATCCTTCTATATCTTTCCTCGGATAATCCAAACTCCATATCAAAGCGCCTCTTCCTTAGTCAATCTCTCCTCTAACGCTTTAAGAAGAGGAAAATATCTATTCTTGATCTCAATAGAAATGGAATCGATTTTTTCTTCGTCGTAGATATGTGCCGCCAAATTCCTGGCTTCGAGCATCTTTACCCAGCCTTCGTCGTCTTCGATATAACCATGCAGGAATGCGTGCTTCGCGACCGTTTTAGGTCCGATAACATCAAGAAAGCCCTTATCCTTAAACAGGTCTTGCAGGGTCTTCCAGGATAGTTCAACCGTAAACTCAAAACGCTTGACGAGAGCTTCATTTTCCATTTCGGAATAAGTTTCCATCTCGACAGCTTCCTGGAGTTTAGCCAAGGCTTTTCTAAAAGAAAGTAGTCGTTTCTTCCATTGAAGAGGCGGCATAGGACTTATCCACGTATATCATTGAAAATAATATTAATTAATTTACGAAAATCGTTCATGATTTCCAAAGCAATATTAAGAAAATGAAAGAAAAACGCACAGGCGCAGGAAATTAGATGTGAACGAATTTTTGAAGCGTCTGTACTACGCTAATCCATCGAAGCTTCGAAATATAAAAAAAGCCCTCCCTTCGCAGGGAGAGCTTCTCGTTTTAGCTCGGGGCTAAAGACTATCTTACGGCGGCTTGGTTGACGATAGCCGTGAAGACTTCCGGGCGATTCATCGCCATATCCGCCAATATTTTACGGTTGATCGTAATGCCATTGAGTTTTAAGCCGTGCATGAGGCGCGAGTAAGTCGTGCCGTTAAGGCGCGCGGCGGCGTTGATGCGCACGATCCACAAGCTGTGGTATTGGCGCTTTTTGAGCTTCCTGCCCACGTAGGCGTGTTGAAAGCCCTTTTCAATGTGATTTTTCGCGATCGTCCAGACGTTTTTGCGGCGTCCCCAGTAACCCTTTGCGTACTTGAGGAAATCGCGACGTCTGCGATGCGAAGCTACTTTATGCGTTGACCTTGCCATTTAAAAATACCTTTAAATTTTAGGAGGTTGAAAAATAGGCTCGGGCGAGCTTCATATGCCCTTTGCCGTAATTAAGTAAAAAGAAAAAGAACGTCTTTGCGCGCTGAATTAAGCGAGCGAAAGGATTCTTTTTACGCGTTTTTCATCCGCGGGATGAACGAGCGTAGAGTGTCTCAAGTTTCTCTTGGTCTTGCGGCTTTTCTTAGTGAGGATGTGGCTCAGGTAAGCCTTTTCTCTTTTAATTCTGCCGCTGCCAGTGATCTTGAATCTCTTCTTGGCGCTGCCGCCGGTCTTCATCTTTGGCATTGTGATTCCACCTGACGTAAATTAGTCAAAAAAAATAAAAAACAAGTCCCGTAAAATTAGGAACTTGCAATATACGAAAAGATTTATTTTCCGGCAAATCGAAACAGCGAAAAACGAAATTCGATTTTTCCCGATCTGCCGGAACTGCGCGTCTATGCGTCTGCCGACGGAGTCGCTGTTTTTGGTTTTTTATCTTTATCGGGGGCCATTACGACGGAAAGATGCTTCCCTTCGAACTTCAATTGCGAATCGACCTTGGCTACGTCCTGCATAGCTTCGACGAATTTGAGCAAAAGCTCCTTGCCGATTTCCTGGTGAGTGATCTCGCGACCGCGGAACATAACGGAGGCCTTGACCTTATTGCCTTCCTTTATGAACTGTCTTGCGTGGCGAACCTTGAAGTTGAAGTCATGGAGCGCCGTGCGCCATTTAAAGCGGATTTCCTTCATCTGCTGTTGCGACTGCGTCTTTTTTTGCGCTTTGTCTTTCTTGGCCTGGTCGTAGAGGAATTTCGAGTAGTCGACGATTTTACAAACGGGCGGATTTGCTTGCGGCGCAATTTCGACCAGGTCGAGTTCCATCCCTTCGGCGCGCTTTATAGCTTCGCGCGTGGGCATTATGCCCAGCATTTTCCCGTCGGAATCGACAACGCGAACTTCGTCGTAGCGGATGTCGCCGTTAATTTTGTGTTTGGGCTGAATTTCGCCCCTGCCCGCCCCGCCGCGTACAAATGGAGCGGAGCCTTGTTGCATAGATTTCAATTAATCCCTGTTAGTTTATAAATAATATTTTGTTGCAAATACAATACGTATTTGTAAAAACGAAATATAAGAAATTCTAATGAACAAAAAACAATATTTTTCTTTAATTTTGTTTCTTTGCAAAAAAAATTTTTACAAAGACATAGAGCCTAATCCATGGAATTAGAGAGAAACGACCAACAGGCGCGGCGTTTGGAGGAGCTTGAGCTCCTCGAGCGCGCAGGCCTGAACGCCTTCCCGCCGTCATTCGACAAGACGCATTCGGCGCGGGAGATATTAGATAACTACAAGGACGAAGCGCCGGAGCCGCTTGCGAACGTATCGGTCGCAGGCCGCATAATGAGCCAACGCCGTATGGGCAAGGCTAGCTTTTTCCATATACTCGACGAGAGCGGCAAGATCCAGATATACATGAAAAAGGACGATTTGCCGGAATTTTACGAGCATACTAAGCTGCTCGATATCGGCGACATTATCGGCGTGCAAGGCTACGCCTTCCGCACCCGCACCGGGGAGATCTCCGTGCATGCGCGCTCGGTAGAGCTGCTCTGCAAGTCGCTAACCCCGCTGCCCGTCGCAAAGGAAGAAATCGACGAGGCCGGCAATAAGATAGTATACGACGCCTTTGCGGACAAAGAATTGCGCTACCGTCGCCGCTATTTAGATTTAATCGTAAACAGCGATATCCGCGACGTCTTCGTAAAACGCTCGAAAATAATCGCTTTTATCCGCAGGTTCTTCGACGACCGCGGCTGGCTGGAGGTAGAAACTCCCGCGCTGCAGCCGATGTACGGCGGCGCTTCGGCCCGACCGTTCATAACGCACCACAACGCGCTGGACATCCCTCTCTACATGCGCATCGCGCTCGAGCTCTACCTGAAGCGCCTTATCGTAGGCGGCTTCGAGGGAGTTTACGAGATCGGTAAGAACTTCCGCAACGAGGGAATGGACAAAAAGCACAATCCAGAGTTTACTATGCTCGAGATCTACGTAGCCTACAAGGACTACGAGTGGATGATGAACATGACGGAAGAGCTTATCTCGACGCTCTGCGAGAGCTTGCATGGGACTACTTCCGTCGAGCTCGACGGCGCGACGATCGACTTTAAGCGTCCCTTCAGAAGAGCTAAGATGTTCGACCTATACGACGAGCACACGGGTAAGAATTTACGCGGGCTTGGGCGCGAAGAGCTCGCCGCCGCCGCTCGCGACTTAGGAATACACGTGGAGGCGGGCTTTTCTTCCATGAAGATACTCGACGAAATATTCGGAGCGAAGGTAGAGCCGA
Source organism: Chloroflexota bacterium (assembly GCA_050260015.1). Classification (GTDB taxonomy): domain Bacteria; phylum Bacteroidota; class Ignavibacteria; order Kapaibacteriales; family UBA2268; genus JBLNBN01. The sequence continues at coordinate 3,744 of JBLNBN010000026.1, forward strand.
ATTTAATCCAGCCGACGTTTGTTGTGGATTATCCCGTAGAAATGTCTCCGCTCGCTAAAAAGCACCGCTCGGAAGAGGGCTTAGTCGAGAGATTCGAGCTATTCGTAAACGCGAGCGAAGTCGCGAACGCATTCTCCGAGCTTAACGACCCGCGCGATCAGCGCGCAAGATTCGAGGAGCAGGCCCGCGCCCGCGCCGCAGGCGACGACGAAGCGATGATAATCGACGAGGACTTCCTGAACGCTTTGGAAGTGGGCATGCCCCCTACGGCGGGACTTGGAATAGGCATCGATCGCCTGGTTATGCTCTTGACGGGGCAGACCTCTATCCGCGACGTGCTCTTCTTTCCGACCATGCGCCCGGAATAGTTCAAAGAATAATATGATAATTGAAATAAACTTAAAACGAGAAAATAAATGATAACGAAGGAATTGCTCGCGCCTCGCTCGATAGCCGTAATCGGCGCGTCGAACGACATACAAAAGCCGGGCGGAAAGATACTTAAGAACATATTGGACGGCGCGTTCGGCGGCGCGGTTTACGCCGTCAACCCCAAGGAAACGGAAGTGCAGGGCATCCAATGCCATAAGTCGCCCGCGGAACTACCGCAAGTCGATTTAGGCATTATCGCCATCGCCTCGAAGTTCTGCCTCGAGACGGTCGCGACGATGATAAAGGAGAAAGGGACCCGCGCGTTTATAATCATTTCAGCGGGGTTCAGCGAGATGGGCGAGGAAGGCCGCCAGCTCGAGCAAAAGCTCGCCGCGCTCTGCACGGAAAACGGCGCCAGCCTGATCGGCCCCAATTGCATCGGCGTAATTACTCCCGTTTACAACGGCGTTTTCGCCGGGCCTATTCCGAAGCTTGACCCGAAGGGCTGCGACTTCGCCAGCGCTTCCGGCGCCACCGCGGTATTCATACTCGAGCTCGCTATGCCCAAGGGAATTACCTTCGCGAGCGTATTCTCGGTCGGGAACAGCGCGCAGATAGGCGTGGAAGAGGTATTGGAACATTGGGACGAGACGTTCGATCCAGAAAACAGTTCCCGCGTCAAGCTATTATATCTTGAAAAAATAAATAATCCCGCGAAGCTCTTGAAGCATTCGCAATCGCTCATCCGTAAGGGCTGCCGCATCGCCGCCATTAAGGCCGGCGTAACGGAAGCGGGTTCCCGCGCAGTCTCGTCGCACACGGGCGCCCTGGCGGGAAGCTCGGCGGCGGCCGACGCTTTGCTGAAAAAAGCGGGGATCGTTCGCTGCGAAAGCCGCGAAGAATTGGCCCTCGCCGCCGGAGTAATGCTCCACAAAGAATTGGAGGGCAAGAGATTAGCTATAATCACCCACGCGGGCGGCCCCGGCGTAATGCTGACGGACGCGCTCTCGCGTTGCGGGATCGATACGCCGCATATAGAAGGGCCTGCCGCCGAAGAATTGCTCGGACAGCTCTTCTACGGCTCGTCAGTCGCCAACCCGATAGACTTTATCGCGACCGGCACCGCCGAGCAGTTGGGCATAATACTCGACTATGTCGATAATAAGTTCGAAAATATCGACGGCTCCGCCGTTATATTCGGTTCGACCGGGCTCTTCGACGTGACGCCGGTTTATAAAGTATTGAGCGAAAAGATGGAGAGCTGCCGCAAGCCGATTTTCGCTATACAGCCTTCTATCATACAATCCGGCGACGCTATTAATTCGTTCCTCTCCTGGGGGAAAATCACATTCCCGGAGGAAGTGGCGTTCGGCGAAGCGCTCGCAAGAGTACACAACGCGCCCAAACCGGAAGCGACGGATAGCGCCGTTTACGCGAAAATTGACGTAGCGCGAATCCGCAAAGCTATCGACTCGGCGCCGAAGGGCTATCTCCCCCCGGAAACAATAGGAGAAATGCTCGACGCCGCAGGCATCCCGCGCGCGAAGGAAGCCACGGTAAGAAGCCTCGAGGAACTCGAAGCCCGCGCCGGCGAAATGGGATTCCCCCTAGTAATGAAGGTCGTAGGTCCCGTGCACAAAACCGACGTCGGCGGCGTGCGCTTGGGCATTAAATCGATCGATGAAGCCAAGAAAGTTTTCGGCGAGCTCATGCAAATAAAGGACGCCGTGGGCGTGCTCCTGCAGCAAATGCTCTCGGGGACGGAGCTCTTCGTCGGCGCGAAGGCCGAGCCCGGTTACGGGCATATCGTTCTCTTCGGTCTTGGCGGCATCTTTATCGAAGTACTGAAGGACGTTTCGGCGGACCTCGTTCCGATTTCCGGGAAAGAGGCCCAAAGAATGATCGAATCGATACGCAGCAAGGCCCTCCTGGAGGGCGTGCGCGGCCAGAGCGGAATCGATAAGGGCAAGATCGCCGATATTATCATGCGACTCTCGGCGCTGCTCGAGGCCGCTCCCGAGATCGCGGAACTCGATCTCAACCCGTTGCTCGGCAACTCCGAATACGTCACGGCCGTCGACGCGAGGATACGGATAGAGTAGAATTTCATAGTTCGCCGGGCGTTTTTATGAGCGGCGGCTGATAAACAAAAGAGTAGGGGCGGACTGATGTGTCCGCCCTTCTTCTTTTATCATTCAACATTTATCATTTATCAGGCGAATTTTAAGTTCAGTTCTTATAATATGACGCTCAAGCTATTGAAATTAGAAGTCTCGGTCATTCCGAAGCGAAGCGAGGAATCCAAAGGACATTCTAAATACAAAAACGTTTGTAAGTACGCGCTTATACAGTCGGATCATCTGCTCTCAACGAATCCGCAGGATTCGCATGTCTATAGAAAAGCGCTCCTTCTTTCCTTTCCCCCCGCGGCGAAGCCGCGGGATGAGTTCTGGAAGACCCTTTCCGTAAGCTGCGCTGCGCTTGCATACGGTTATGAATGATGCCGTCCCTTATGTGATTCAAAAACGATCAATTGAAGATAGTATTAATTCAATATCGACTTAAGCGTTTTTTATAAATAGATGAAATGATTAATATGAATTTCAATGACGACTAAAATCGAATACTTTTGAATATCTTCCAATAGTTATTTTTAAAAATGTGTAATATTTTTGAGAATTTTTTAAATCTATCACAATCGTATTATTCGTTCTAACGCCTCTAATCATATCTTGCCAATTTAAACCGATTAGTGAAGCCATAAAAATTTTCTCATTCGGTATAGTGTCCAATATCGTTACGTACAACTTTTCCTCATTGAAATTTGTCGTTATACAAAATTCATGTTTCGCAAAGGATAATGTTTGTTTAACTATTGAGTCTTTAATATTCGCAGGTCTATAAATAACGGTTGTTTCATCAAGATAAGAATTTGGAGAATTATTAATAAATATAAAACTCATATTATGATATCGTTTGTTTATTAGATGTGGAAACTTATTATCCATATAATCAATTGGAGTATAAATTATAAAGTTGGAATTATTCCGTGCATTATTTTCCACTTCCTCATCCCAACATGTCAATGTTAGCTTCAATAAATTAAATAGTTTATCAAACTTATAGGGAAATCGTATCGTCTTTGTACTTTCAAATATTAAAGTTCGAAGCGACGAAAGGGTAAATATACTCTCTGGAAATTCTGCAATATCCTTTCCCCTAATGGCTAAGTCTATTAAATTATTTCTTCTTGTAAATTTGCTTAATTCAGTATCGAGGTTTAATCGATTAAGAGTATCAGGAAGATGGATGAGTAATCTAACCATTGGATGCAGTTTCTCAATACCATCGGGCAGATTCGGAATTTTGCAATTAAAAAAATAAAATTCGAATATAGGTGTAATAGGATCGAATTTACCCAAGCTCTTTAACGAATCGCATTCTATAAAATGAATAGCTTCGAGCTTCATAAGTCTATTCAGAGAATTAGGTAGTTTCCGAAAAGTACAATTTCTAAATCGAAGGATCCTAATCTCGAACCTGCTTGCAAGAGATACAAGCATATTCTCAATCCTCACTTCCTCCATATTATCAAACTCAATATCCGCATAATGATGTAACAAATTATAACAGTCATGTTCTTTTATATCATTCAGACTGTCTTGAATTCTATTAAATTCAGATATATTATCTCTTAAATCAAACTTATAATAACTTGTCGTACTCTCCTTATTATATTCCTCGTAGAAACTTGCATTAGGATAAAGTCTGGCTCCCAACAAGGGGTACGCGAAGCTCAAAAGTAGAAGTAGGTTTGGGACGTTGTTCTGTTTTAAAGAAAAGATTGCCTTCATACTTTCGCTCCGAGTATAAGTAAAAATAAGACCTAATTTAAATAAGAAATTAATAAGTTCTACCTTTAACTTAAGCATTTATTTGATTTATTGCAAATTTAGGGGAAGAGGGGGGTGGACGCCGCTTGTAGAACGTCTACGACGTTCGGGAATTCTTTGGGGGGACTATCATTTCTATTGACGTTGAACCGCTACGCGGTTTAGGAAGCAACCAGGTCAACGGCATAGCCGTTAAACGTCAGTAGCCGCCGGTAGCACGCCCTACCCCGTCATTCCAGGGAAAGCTGGAATCCATCTTGTAAAATACATGGATTCCGGCGCGGGGGCCGGAATGACCCTTCCCGTCATTTCCGCGTATGCGCGTCAATTCCACTAAATTAATCCATTAAATCCTGAAAATCCTGGTTCTTATAATATGGACCCTTCGCTGCGTTCCTAATTACCGACCTTGTTTATTTTCAATAAATCCTATTCTATTAAAAACAAACGCTCCGCATTTCTCTAAAATGCGGAGCGTTATTACCGTTTTTCAACGCGGTAGCATGCCAGAAAAGAGTTAATAGAATATATGGACTCTTCCTCGCTGCGCTCGTCAGAGCAGCAGTTCATCATTTTTCAACAGACTGTCACGTCAATTGACTAATCCTTTACACCCGCGTTACTTCTTCCGCGGGAGCGGAATGCGCGCCGCCAAGCCTTTTTAAGAGATTTAAAGCGGAGCCCGCTTTAAACCACTCTATCTGGGATTGATTGTAGCTGTGATTCACCAGGAACGATTCCTCGGAGCCGTCGGAGTGATGGAGCAGAATTTTCAACTGCTTCTCCGGGGCGAATTCCGTCAGGCCGAGAATATCAATTACGTCGTCTTCGCGAATTAAATTGTAATCTTCTTTATTAACAAAAGTTATAGCGAGCATCCCCTGCTTTTTAAGGTTCGTCTCGTGTATTCTCGCAAAGGATTTAACCAGTATCGCTTTAACGCCCAGGAAGCGCGGCTGCATAGCGGCGTGCTCGCGGGAACTCCCCTCGCCGTAGTTCTCGTCGCCGACGACGATCGAGCCTATGCCGGCCGCTTTGTAGGCGCGCTGAGTCTGCGGCACGCCCATATATTCGCCTGTCAGTTGATTCTTAACTAAATTCGCCTTTTCGTTGAACGCGTTTATCGCGCCGGTCAGCGTATTGTCGGATATTCTATCCAAATGCCCGCGGAAGCGCAGCCATGGGCCCGCCATGGAAATGTGATCCGTCGTGCACTTCCCTTTTACTTTAATGAGCAATTTTAAACCGGTAAAGTCCTTACCGTCCCATGGCGCGAACGGCTCGAGAAGCTGCAGGCGCTCGGAGTTGGGATCGACTACGATCTTCATTGCGGAACCGTCCTCGGCGGGCTCGACGTAGCCTATGTCCTTTGCTTCGAAGCCGCGTTCGGGGAGCGTATCGCCGACCGGTTCGTCGAACTTAACCGCGATTCCGTCCTCGTTTATCAGCGTATCGGTCATCGGGTTAAACGTAAGATCGCCCGCTATCGCCATCGCGGTTACGATCTCCGGCGAGGCGACGAATGCGTGCGTGTTTGGGTTGCCGTCGTTGCGCTTGGCGAAGTTGCGGTTGAAGGAGGTCAATATAGTGTTCGGTTTTTTATCCGCTGCGCCGTGGCGAGCCCACTGGCCTATGCAGGGGCCGCAGGCGTTGGCGAGCACCGTCCCACCGATATGCTCGAATTCGTCGAGCAAGCCGTCGCGCTCCACGGTGTAGCGGACGAGTTCGCTACCCGGAGTAATTATGTATTCCGATTTCGCCTTAAGCTTTTTATCGACCGCCTGGCGGGCTAGCGACGCCGCGCGGGATAGATCCTCGTAAGATGAATTAGTGCAGCTCCCGACTAGCCCCACTTCTATATGCTGCGGCCAGCCGTTCTTGCGAACTTCCTCGGCGAATTCCGAGAGCGGATGCGCCAGGTCGGGAGTAAACGGGCCGTTTACGTGCGGCTCGAGCTCGGAGAGATTTATTTCAATTACTTTGTCGAAGTACATTTCAGGATTATCGTAGACTTCCGGGTCGCCGGTGAGATGCTGCGCGATCCCGTCGGCGAGTTCGGCTACCTGCTCCCTGCCGGTCGCACGGAGGTATTTGGACATCGCTTCGTCGTAGCCGAAGATGGAGGTTGTAGCGCCTATCTCCGCGCCCATGTTGGTAATTGTGGCTTTTCCGGTGCAGGCAATCGAGCGAGCCCCATCGCCGAAGTATTCCAGGATTGCGCCGGTGCCGCCCTTAACTGTTAATATTCCCGCGACTTTTAGAATGACGTCCTTGGGCGAAGTCCAGCCCGAGAGCTTGCCGGTAAGTTTAACCCCGATAAGTTTAGGGAATTTCAATTCCCATTCCATACCGCTCATTACGTCGACGGCGTCCGCGCCGCCTACTCCTATTGCGACCATGGCGAGGCCGCCGGCGTTGACGGTGTGGCTGTCCGTGCCGATCATCATGCCGCCCGGGTAGGCGTAATTTTCCAATAAGACCTGGTGGATAATTCCGGCGCCGGGCTGCCAGAATCCTATGCCGTATTTATTCGAGACGTCGGCGAGGAAGTCGAACACTTCGCGGTTCGCTTCGTTGGCGAGCGCGACGTCGGGCTTGGCGCCTTCCTTAGCTATAATTAAGTGGTCGCAGTGCACGGTCGTGGGGACGGCTACTTTCTTCTTGCCGGCCTGCATGAACTGCAGCAGGGCCATTTGCGCCGTGGCGTCCTGCATCGCTACGCGGTCGGGACGGAAATCGACGTAGTCCTCGCCGCGGACGTAGCTTTTAGCGGGTTCGCCGCGGTAGAGGTGCGCATAGAGTATCTTTTCCGTGAGCGTCATCGGTTTGTTAAGCGTTTTGCGGGCTGCCTCAATTTTCGCAGGCATCGCCTCGTAAGTTTTCCGGATCAATTCTAAATCGAAAAGCATAGCGTCCATCCGTAAATTTATTAATGTAAGTAGTTTGACGAAAGTTTAGGAAAGAGATTTTGGGGACAAATGGCGTACATTTAACGGAAATTACTTAGAAACTGAAAAACTCAAAAATTTCAAGATATTTTTCAATAACAAATTATAAAGGGGGGCGGCATTGAATGAGGAACGACAAAATAAATTTTCATTTCATTATAATTATTTGTAAATTAGCTTATTAGAATGTATTTATAATTGTCAAAATATTTATAAAAAGATGGCGGAAAAAGCTTTCATAACGCCAAGCGTAATAAAATGGGCTCGTGAAACCGCTCGATTCTCAATCGAAGATGCGGCTAAAAAGATGTCCAAAGAACCCGAGCTTCTGATCAAGTGGGAATCGGGGGAAGGCGTGCCGACCATTTCCCAGGCGGAAAAGCTTGCGAAAATATATAGAAGGCCTTTCGCGCTGTTCTTTTTACCGGGTCCGCCAAAGGACTTTCAGCCGCTTCAGGATTTTAGACAGCCCGGCTCCAAGGCGCTTTCCACAGCGTCTGCGTTTATTATTCGAGAAATTTCGGAAAATCAAGCGTGGATGAGGGAAGTGGCCGAGGATAGTGGAGAGAAAAAACTTGGTTTCATTGGCCGCTTCACCGAGAAAGACAATCCTAAAGCGGTTGCAGAAGATATTCTTCGTACGTTGGGCGTTGATCCTATAAAGTATGAGAAATCGCCAACGCCTCTGCTGCAGTGGATAAGAAGAGCGGAAGCAGTCGGAATTAATGTTTCAAGGGCATCTTCCGTTCATAATAAACTTAAAATTGATCCAGAGGAGTTGCAGGGCTTCGCTATTGCGGATCCGTTTGCGCCATTTGTATTTATCAATTCAGCCGATTGGGAAAGAGCTCAATTATTCACTCTAGTTCATGAGCTTGCACATTTATGGATAAATGCGAGCGGCATATCTAACGAAATCGAATTGAGAGACAAATCGGATGAGAGATTGAATCCGGTCGAGCGATTCTGCAATAAAGTTGCCGGCAACGTTTTGATGCCTCGTGAGATTATGGAGAAAATCAAGCAAAGCGGTTACTTAGCTTATGAGGTGTTTAAAGATTTTTCCTCTAAATATGGCGTAAGCTCTTTTGCCCTTTTAGTTCGTGCGAAGGAATTGGATATAATAAATTGGAGCGAATATAAGAATCTGAAAGAGAAAGCGGAAAACGAATATATAGATTTTATTAGACGTAAAGCGAATAATAAGAAAAAGCAGAAGGAGAAAGAAGGCGGACCTAGTTATTATATACTTCAACTTAATAAGAATGGCCGATTATTTACCCAGCATGTATTGGACGCTTATTATGATGGAGCGATTATGGCTACTGAAGCGAGCGGCCTACTTAATATAAAAATAAATAAAATTGCAAATATACGAGCGGCGCTTTAATGGTGGAATTATTCAAAGAGAAGACTTATTGCCTGGATTCGAATGTATTTATTGAAGGATGGAATAAGTATTATTCTCCGCAGTTATGTCCCGATTACTGGAATGTCTTGAAGGAATTAGGAAGGAAGGGAAAGATATTTATTCCCAAAGATGTTTATGAGGAAATAACAAGTGGAGAAGACGAATTATCAAGTTGGCTAAAAAGTTCCAAAATCAGGGTGTCTAAAAGGACTGGGCCCATTTTAAACTGTTGGACAGCGATTCTTGCTAAAAATCCAAATCATCAAAGATTAGTGGATAATACAAAGGGGCGATCTTTAGCTGATCCGTGGGTAATTGCTCATGCGATCGTAGAAAAAGCGACTGTCGTTACTAAAGAGATAAAATTACTTGACGAGAATTCGAAAAGACTTAAAATTCCGAACGTCTGCGAGAATATGGGCGTTCCTTGGATGGATGATTTCCAGTTTTTAAAAGAGGTAAATGCGCTGTTTTCGTGCAAAATAAAGCCTTCAGAGCCAATCGGCGACGCTATGATTTCCGAACCGTTATCAGACTATAACGCAGGTTAATATTGGTAGGCAATTAATTCGATATTCAATTTTCTATACATTTTAAACCCTTCTTAAGCTAAATCTAAGCTTTAGAAGGGTTTTTACTTTAAAAAAATCCCCGACAAGAGTTACCTCACCGGGGATACGGATTTTACCGACGGCATTTAAGCCTTATTGTGATTAGATTACAAGTAAAAATTTTCCTTTCTGTCATCTATCTTAATCGTCCGACGCCTTTCGGCGCGCAAGAGATTAAATTTGTCTTGCTTTTCTCTTCAATTATTCGCAATTTACAAAAAATTATTTTTACAAACAAATAATATTTTAAAATTATGTCCAGAGTACTTGGTCTCGACCTGGGAACCAACTCGGTAGGCTGGTTCTTCTATAATGACGTCACAAATCAAATCATCGACCATGGGTCCCGCGTGTTCGAAGCGGGCGTTAACGATTTAAATCAAAAGAAGGAGCAATCCCGCAACGCTACCCGCCGGGAGGCCCGCGAACGCAGGATGCAGGCGCGCCGAAGAAAGTTCCGCTTGCGGCTGCTTTTGAAATTCCTCAGGCAATTCGAATTTCTGGAAGATAGCTCGATCGAGCGGCTGAAGGAAATGAATCCCTACGAGCTTCGTAAAGCCGCGCTCGACGAGCCGCTTACGAAGGAAGAATTAGCGCGGGTATTCTACCATATCTGCCGGCGCCGCGGCTTTAAAAGCAACCGAATTGCCGGGAAGAAAGAGGACAAGGGCGCTATCTTCGACGGGAAGGCCGATACAGGCAAGCGCGGCATACTTGAGCTGCGCGAGGAGCTCTCCAGGAACGGCTACCGCACTATCGGCGAATATTTCGCCTCGATCGATCCGCACACGATACGCATACGGAATCGCTACACCGAGCGCAGTATGTACTTCGAGGAATTCAACGAAATATGGAATTTCCAGAAGAAATTCCAACCTGGATTATTGACGGACGATGCGCTGAAGGCCATACGCGATTGCGCCATATTCTACCAGCGGCCGCTAAAGTCCCAAAAGGACAAGATCGGCAAATGCGTCTTCGAGAAGAACAAGCGCCGCGCCCGCCGCTCTTCGCCGGAGTACCAGGAGTTCCGCGCGCTGCAGGACCTGAACAATTTAATTATTCAAACCGAGGGCGACTACTTCTCCCGCCGCCCGCTTACGCTCGAAGAAAAGGAAAAGCTCTTTAAGTACCTTATGGAGCATCCCGAAGTAGACCTTAAAACTCCCTTTACGACGTTTAAGAGAGCAATCGGCGTTCCCAACAAAGCGAAGATAAAGGTCAACCTGGAGGGCAAGAAGATACCCGGCATGCGCTCGTTCGGCTCTATCAAGAAAGCTCTGGGAGAAGAATTCCAAACGCTGAAGGGCGAGGACGTTCGGCTGATCTGGGAGCTGCTCTGCTACGAGGAGGACGAGAAAAAGCTCGCCGAAATACTTCGCGCGAAGTGGAACTTCTCCGAAGAGGCCGCCGCGAAGCTCGCCGACGTCGATCTCGAGCCCGGCTACGCGGCGCTCTCGACAAAAGCCATAAGGAATATACTTCCCTACCTGCGCGAAGGGATGATGTACCACGAGGCCTGCGCCGCGGCGGGCTACGACCATAGCTTCAGCAACGAGGAAAAGACATACCTCGGGCGCGTCCCGGAAATTGAATCGATAGCCAACCCGATAGTAATGAAGACGCTGCACCAGGTGCGGAAGATCGTAAACGAACTGATAGAGCTGCACGGCGAAATAGACATAATCCGAATCGAGCTTGCGCGCGGGCTTAAGAACAATTTGGACAAGAGATTGAAAATCCAGGAGGAGAATCGTGCAAATGAAAAAGCCAACGACTTAGCTCGTAAAGAAATATGCAGGATTACAAAAAGAGATTACGCGACTAAGGATGATTTGGAGAGATATAAGCTTTGGTTAGAATGCGGTAAAACAGATATTTATACTGGATTACATATACCGGAAGATCGATTATTTGGTAAAGATTCTCCTTATGAGGTCGATCATATTATACCTTATAGCGTTTCGTTGGATAATTCTTTCGCGAACAAATGTATAACAAAGAGGGAAATTAACCGAGATAAAGGCAATCGTACTCCGCAGGAATACCTGGAATCGCGTCCCGAATTCGAAGAGAATTTTAAGAATGCCGTAAAGAAATTGCCCGATCCAAAGGCGAAAAAGTTCAATACAAAAAACATCGCCGAGCACTACGGCTGGGAGAAGACGGAGGATTCCGAGGAGAGCGGCTTCATCCACAGCCAGCTGAACGACACGCGCTACATCTCCCGCGTCGCGAAGAAGCTGCTCGAAAGCGCCGCGCGCGATTGCGTGACGGTTAGCGTCGGGCGGGCCACTTCCTACATCGGGGATCTCTGGGGCTTAAAGAGATGGCTCTATACCGACGAAGAATACGAAGCCTTAAAGGCCGGGTCGGACAAAATACTGAAGAAACGCGACGACCACCGCCACCACATGATAGACGCCGCGATAATCGCCGTGACAAACCGCTCGATGCTGCAGCGGCTCTCGACGATACATAACCGGGATAAAGGCCAACTAAACGACGACCGAATTAAGTTCGACCTCCCCTGGAAGGGATTTGTCGAGGACCTAAAGATCGCGCTGCGCAACACCATAGTCTCGCACAAGCGCAATTCGCGAGTGCGCGGCGATCTCCACGCGGAAACGCTCTACGGGCAACTGAAGGATGAAGGCGGAAATCCAAGGCTCTGGAATGGAAAAGAAGAAAATAAATTCGCTTACGCGGTACGAAAGCCCATAACGGCTCTCACGCCTAAGCAGGTCGGCAATATAATCGATCCGCAGGTGAAGAAGGCCGTTGTGGAGCGCCTGATAGAGCGCGGTGTAGACCCGGAAAACTTTAAGCAGCCAGAGATACAGAAAGCCATGCTCGAGCCGCTCTACTTAACTAAAAAAGTGGACGGCCGGCCGATAGACCCCAAGAACATAAAACCTATACGCAAAGCGCGCGTGGCAGTCCCCTCCGGGGCTATGGTGAAGCTGCGTAACTACAATGTGTGGGCCGAACCGAGCGGCAATCACCACATGGCGATCTTCGTTAAGGAGAACGGCAAGCGTCGATTTGAAACCGTCTCGCTCTACGAGGCGCACCGGCGAAAGCTCGCTAAAAAGCCAATAATAAACCGGGAGGGCGCGCGCGGCGAGGAATTCTTTATGTCGCTATCGCGTAACGAATATCTTTACTTGGGAGATGCGCTCCCAGTCGGTTTCGAAGAAGACAAGAAAGATACATATTTTATAGTTTATGATAATCTCTTTAGAGTGCAAGTATTAGATGTTAATGGAATTATCATTTTAAGAAAACATAATTCCGCTCGAACAGGTAACGAAACGACGCCAGATAAAATTAAAACGTCTTATGGAGTTATTGAGGGAATTAAAATGACGATCGATTGCCTGGGGTACCTGAGGCCCGTCAATGAATAGGAGGATACTCCACATAGGCTCGCCCTCGTACCTGAGCGCAAAGCACGAGCAGTTGGTCATCAGAGCGGTAGGCGCCGAGGAGGCGTCTACCGTTCATGCAGCGCTAATTGTCTGAAAATATATGGGTTTGTCACTCAGACGAGCGAAGCGAGGAAGAGTCCAAAGGATTTTTGTAAATTAGCTGATATGAAAGATTATTACGTCTATATAATGGCTTCAAAAAAACATGGAACGCTTTATACGGGCGTAACTTCTAATCTTTTAAATAGAGTGTACCAACACAAGCATCATACATTCTCGGGTTTTACCGCTCGATATTCTATCCATTTATTAGTTTATTTCGAAGTTACTAATGACATCCGCAACGCAATAGAAAGAGAAAAGCGGATTAAGGGACAGAGTAGGAATAAAAAGATAGAATTAATCGAGTCGCTTAATCCCGAATGGAAGGACTTGAGCGTAGAATGGTTTATGGACTCTTCGCTTCGCTCTGAGTGACAGGAAAATGGACTCTTCGCTTCGCTCTGAGTGACAGGAAAATGGACTCTTCGCTTCGCTCTGAGTGACAAAAACTTCTAAATTCAAGCGCTTAGCGCGTTATCCCGGACGTTGATCCACGAAGATTGACTTCCGCAGGGAGGGTGGGTAATAGTTTCCTTCGACTTGCCGGTCGTATCGAAAATCGACAAGCGCGAGTATGTGCGATTCCGTAATTTTCTGCTAAAGAACGGATTTTTCTTCCACCAGTACTCAATGTACATCAAGGTAACCTCGGGCTGGGAAAGCTCGATGGCGACGGCAAAGCAAATTGAGTACAACCTGCCGGAGCGCGGCTGCGTCTCGATTCTTCATATTACCGACAAGCAATTCGGCAATATGAAGAACTTTATCCAGGGGAAAAAGGGCAAGGGATTGGAGCCCCCTGAGCAGCTCTCATTTTTCTGAAAAAACGAAAAAAGGCCCTCACAAAGGCCTTTAATCGTCGAATATTTTTAGATCGTTTTCCCGCTAACCCTTTGGAATCCCAAGAGGGTGGGGGGAGCGTAATCTAATAAATCCTTACTTGTAATCCAACCACAACGCCTTGGATATGTTCAGTCCTCGCAATCGTAATCTAATAAATCCTTACTTGTAATCCAACCACAACAGGCATCGACGGGTATATTTATTCTGCTCTAATCTAATAAATCCTTACTTGTAATCCAACCACAACCAAAGGGGTTGCAGCGTGTTCCGTACTTGAAATCTAATAAATCCTTACTTGTAATCCAACCACAACAAGTCTACGCGTTAGGGGAATGGGGCGAACAATCTAATAAATCCTTACTTGTAATCCAACCACAACCCTTCTACGCATGGCAGGCGAGCTGTTAGTAATCTAATAAATCCTTACTTGTAATCCAACCACAACGTAGACTGTGGAAAGAATGATCTGCTCTACAATCTAATAAATCCTTACTTGTAATCCAACCACAACCGTCTTGAAGTTCTTCCCGCGTTATTTCAAATCTAATAAATCCTTACTTGTAATCCAACCACAACTTCTTTGTTGATCGGCTCAACCATAAATTTAATCTAATAAATCCTTACTTGTAATCCAACCACAACGTTATTGAACTTCTCGCGGAACTGGATGTTAATCTAATAAATCCTTACTTGTAATCCAACCACAACAATACTAAGTAGTCCAGGAACGTTCTCCCCAATCTAATAAATCCTTACTTGTAATCCAACCACAACACTTCAGGTAAGCCCGATCAAACTGCTTATAATCTAATAAATCCTTACTTGTAATCCAACCACAACTTAGCCAAATCAGTAAACTTATCGAGTCCCAATCTAATAAATCCTTACTTGTAATCCAACCACAACCGAACCCGCCGTCGCGTTAGACAAGGAAGTAATCTAATAAATCCTTACTTGTAATCCAACCGCAAAATAAGGCGAGATTTGCTTCTTTGAGATTGAAGAATGATGGCAGTAAAAAGAGCAAATCGCGCCGTACCTACGGTTGAAGAATCTATTGATCCTTACTTGTAATCCAACCACAACCTCTCGTAACAGCACAGTCTCCTCGATAATAATCTAATAAATCCTTACTTGTAATCCAACCACAACACTATGAGCCGGGAGCCGCAAGCCCAAACGAATCTAATAAATCCTTACTTGTAATCCAACCACAACGTAAAGGCTCTTTACGAGCTATATAAAGAGAATCTAATAAATCCTTACTTGTAATCCAACCACAACGTTATCGGTAGCAGTCCTCTTTCCCGGTCGAATCTAATAAATCCTTACTTGTAATCCAACCACAACACCGTTCACAATCAAACCTTTAACGGGTTCAATCTAATAAATCCTTACTTGTAATCCAACCACAACAAGTTATCCATCACAGCGTCGACGAGGATAAATCTAATAAATCCTTACTTGTAATCCAACCACTTAGACATTTAACATTTAACAATTAACAATGAACAAATATTTTGTCGAAAATTGCTGCGGGTTCCTAAATTCTAAATGCCATTAACAATTGCATCGTAATCCAAGCGCTTAGGCATTTAACATTTAACAATTAACAATTAACAATTAACATTGAACAAATTTTTTGTCGATATTTGCTGCGGGTTCCTAAATTCTAACCGCCATTAACAATTGCATCGTAATCCAAGCGCTTAGGCATTTACCATTTAACAATTAACAATGAACAAATATTTTGTCGACAATTGCTGCGAGTTCCTAAATTCTAACCGCCATTAACAATTGCATCGTAATCCAAGCGCTTAGGCATTTAACATTTAACATTTCACATTTAACAATTAACCATTAACCATTAACAATGATCAAGCGAAGTATCCTTCTTGAGGAGTGCAGCGCATCGAAATTCCATGTATTCAACGATCGGCGTTCCTCAATCAAATTAACCATTATTCCGCAGGCTAACAGCAATTATTTGTACCTCCCAGGAAAGGTAATACAATCTAACATTTCATCGGGTATTTTGCAAATTTAGCGTTAAAAACCTGCGGCTGCGCCGCGGAATGGCGGCCGGGGCATTTGGCTACAGACGTAGACCGCCGCGCGGTTCGTAAGATTTGCGCTCTTTATAAGTTTTTTTGCTTCGAAAATCTATTGAATAATGCGCTGACAGTTACGCCGTAGGGGTTGGAGGAGAAACGTGACAGCCGTCATCCTTCCTTTAGTAGGTAGGCGACGGCTTCAGTAATAAAAAGCATGCCGCGGCGCCGCAAGAAATAATATTTGCGTTGCGGCGCCTCGTCGTAGGCGTTATTTATGGATTAATAAAGGCGGACTCGCTGGTCCGCCTTTATTTAGCGTTTTCTCTTTTTTGCTTTTAATAATCCCCGGCTTGTCATGTCCTCCCGTATCGCTTTGAAAACCATATCGTCCTCCGCGGTCCAGGAGGTCTCTTCGTCGTCGCCGTCGAAGTCGCCGACGGGGATGCGGCCCTCTAAGACGGAAATGCCTTCGCCCCATTCCTCGGGCTCGAGCTGCTCCCCGCATTCCATCTTTTCTATAATTCTATCGTATTCTTCAAAATTCATGGCGCGAACTCCTTAAATAGAATTTAATTTAAAAGAACCAAGATACATTCACATTAGTTAAGACTAATAAATTGATTAAAAATTTTAAATATTCATTTTTTTACCCCCGTAAAACTTTCCTGTAACTTATTCGGAAAAATTGCGTTGTTAGGTAACGGCAAGTTTTGTCTTTACTCACAATTAAAGGGATGATTATGCGATATAAAACGCTACTTGTTATCGGGACTTGTTTACTGGCGGCATTTGGGTCGGCGGCGGCTCAGACGCTGAATTACGTCTCGCCGAAGCCTAATTCGATTTACCATTCGCGTACGACGAACGTCATTTTACGATTTTCAGAGCGCATCGACGCTTCCACGGTCGGCAAGGGCTGCGTAGCTCTCGCCGGCGAAAAAAGCGGCGCCGTGCCGGGGTACGCCCGGCTCTCGGACGACGGAATGACCATCACGTTCGAACCGGCGGCGCAGTATGCCGCAGGCGAAACAATAACGGCGCGCTTCGACGGCTCCCCGAAAACAATCGACGGGAAGCCGCTTCCCGCAACGCAATTTATTTTCAAAACGACCCCGCTTGACAGCCCCATCCGGCCCGCCGCAGCTCAAGAGAAAGCTCCGGGCGCGCCCTATGCGCTCCAGGACGGCGATCTCCCGACGGATTTCCCGGAAATCCAGATCAAGAACTCCAACAACCCGGCGCCGGGGTATTATTTCATTGCCAATCCGGCCCAAATACCCAACTACGGCAATTTCGTAATTATGGCCGACAACCAGGGCCAAACGGTCGCCTGGAAGCGTACGAAGGTGCGCGGCTACGACTTCAACATGCAGGACAACGGGCTTTACTCCTACGCGGACGCGGTGCTTCCGAAGGGCTGGTTCTGGGCCAACGTCTACATGTACGTCCTGGATAAGGACCTTGCAATAGTCGATAGCTTCCAATGCGGCAACGGCTACGTGGCGGACATGCACGAATTCAAATGGCTGCCGAACGGCCACGCGCTGCTGCTCGCGCAGGATCCGCAGAAGGTGGACATGAGCAAATACTTCCAGGGCGGCGTGGACACGGCGACAGTCGCCGGCTCCATCATCCAGGAGCTCGACGCCGACCGCAAGGTAGTCTTCCAATGGCGCTCCTGGGACCATTTAGACTTCGGCGAAACCTACGAGGACACTCTCGCGCCGGTAGTCAACCCGTTCCACTTCAACGCGTTGGATTACGACACGGACGGAAATTTGCTGGTTTCCGTTAGGCATACCTGCCAGATAATAAAGATAAGCCGCGCGACCGGCGAGATTATGTGGCGGCTCGGAGGAAAGAAGAATCAGTTTACTTTCTCGAACGACTACGAGCCTATCGGCGGCGCTAACTTCTCGCACCAGCACAACATAAAAAGGATCGCCAACGGCAACATAACGTTCTACGACAACGGCTGGATCCGCAAGCCGCAGTTCTCGCGCGGCGTAGAGTACAAATTGGACGAGGCGAACAAGACGGCGACGAAGGTATGGGAATACCGCCATACGCCGGACATCTACACGGAGCTAATGGGCTCGGTGCAGAGGCTTTCGAACGGGAACACGGTAATTTGCTGGGGCGGACCGAACCCGGAGGGGCGCGAGCTGATGACGGAAGTCCATGCGGACAATTCGATCGCGCTGGAAATGACGTTCCCGCCGCTCTTCACGAGCTACCGCATATATAAGCACGAGATCCCGGGCTGCCAGCCGACGGCAAGCGTATACCGCTCGGAGCTTCTGCAGAACAACGTATATGAATTCAACAACGACAGCGTAAAGACGGGCGTGACTATGGTTTTAAGGGACCTCTCCACCTTCGCCTACAACAGCGTATTCGTTAAGAAGTACGACTGCTCGGCGCTCTACCCGCAATTTGAAGGCAAGGCGCCTTCGATATTCAAGGGGCGCTACGAGATAACCGAGATCGAGATAGACTCCTGCAAGCCGGAGATAACTTTCGACCTAAACTTACTGCCGGAGATAACGAACCCAGCGGAAGTAACCGTTTACAAGCGCGACACCATTGGCAGCGGCGTATTTTACCCGCTCACGACGGAATACAACGCCGAAGCTAACGCTCTAAAGGCATATTCGAAGAACTTCGGCGAATATATATTCGGCAAGCCCGACATACTTTCCGCCGAAGAAGAGACGAGCGGCGAACTCGCCGTAAGCCTCGAGCCAAACCCAGTAGCCGATAAAGCGTCGTTCAAGGCATACCTGCCCAAGGGCGGCGAGCTTACGCTTAAGGTGTACGACATGCTCGGGACGGAGATCGCGACAATCGCCGAAGGGCGCTTTGAGACGGGTTTAGCCGTATTAAATTGGAACGCCGCCGGCATAGCTCCCGGCTGCTACGTTTACGCTCTATCCTGCGGCGAAAGCAAAGCCTATGGAAAAATAGTAATTAGTAAATAAATCGCGATTATAGCGATTAAAAAAATGGGCCGCTCAAGCTATTGGGCGGCCTTTTATTTTTCATTAATAATTGTAGCAGTTATTACTATAAGCGTAGGCGCTACAGCTACGAGGCATGATAATATAAAAAAATGAACAATAAAAATGTTTGGATTAAGACACCCGCAAGCTATGCGTATTAAGCGAGATATGGAGTTTCCCCCGTCCAAGCGCTCAATGGATAGCGAGGGCAGTTGTAACTTCTAACTTTTTTTGGCGTTGAGCAGTAAGGAGAGGAATCCCATAATACATATGCGGCGACCTGCAATTCAATCGGGGGAGGGATGTAAATGAAAAATAAATATACTCGTATACCTATATTAACTATATTGCTCGCTATTGCGGGAATAATTCGCTGCTACGCGCAGCCAACGGAAATGGGTTGGAAAGTCACGGCCCTCAACAAGCCGGAGCCCGGCTACTTACAATTCGATTGTATAGAGTACATGGGCTTTTCCGTAATAGACAATTACAGCCGGCCTATGTTCATGGACAGCTCGAGGATAATGTACTTCAACCAGGCGAAGGACGGGAGCTGGATATCAATAAGCGATAACTATAAGATTTACGACAGGGAAATGCGCCTGCTGGACAGCATACCTTTCGTATCGAGAACCGGAATGCGCCCGGACTTCCATGAGTTTATCAAGCTTTCGAACGGGCATTACCTAATGCTCTACGTGGAGGAATTCACGAAGGACATGAGCAAGATCGTGCTCGGCGGCAAGGTCGACGCGACTATAATTTCCGACGTATTAATAGAGAGCGACCCGACGGGTAAGATCTACTGGGAGTGGCATGCGAAGGACCGTTTAAACGTGACGGACGTAGCCGACGAAATAGATCTCTACCAAAACACTATTGATTTTTCCCATGCTAATTCATTTTGCGAGGATGCGGCGGGGAATATATACGTTTCCTTCAGGCACCTCGACGCGATAACGAAGATCAAAAAGTCGACCGGGGAAATAATGTGGTCGTTTGGCGGTTCGAAATCGAAAAGGAACCAATTTGCGATAATGAACGACGAAGTAAACGGCTTTAAGGGATTTTCGCATCAGCATTCAGTTTCAGTCCTGCCAAACGGAAATCTATTAATATTCGACAACGGCAACTTAAAGCCCAATACATATTCCCGGGCGGTCGAGTATCAAATTGACGAGATCGGGAAAACAGCGACAAAAGTTTGGGAGTACGTAAGCTCGCCGCTAACGTACGCTGTGGCCTTAGGCAGCGCCTACCGGCTGCCGAACGGAAATACGCTAATCAACTGGGCGACGGGCAGGATAACCGAAGTAACGCCCTCGGGCGGCATAGCTCTAGAATTGAGCTCTACAGCGGGCAAAACAGTTTACCGCGCATATAAAACGTTGCTGCATATGAACGCAGTTACGAGGAATATCACCTCCTCGTCGCAGTACGTCTTTAACGACTCTATTTATACCACCGGGGTTACCCTAAACGTTGGCTCCGCCCCCAGCTACGGTACGATTTCAGTCGCTAAGCATAATTACCCGCCCCCGGACGCGGAGTACAAGGATTCAAGCTTTACCTACATTTACCCCGCAAGATGGGTGATCACCGATATCGGTCTCGACAATTTTCAAGCCCGCTTAAAGCTTAAGGTCAGCGACTTTATCGGCGTCCGCAACCCCACGAAGCTAAAATTCTATAGCAGGAACCAGGAAGCCAAGGGCGTATTTAAGGAGCTTGCGACTACATATAACGAAAGCGAGCAATCGATTGAAGCGAATATTTCCTGGGGCGGGGAGTTCGTCGTCGCAGTTTACGAGCTTGGACCTCCGGCCCTGACCGCCCCGGCAAACGGGAAGAGTTGCGTCCCAACGAACGCGACCTTTACTTGGAACGCCGCTCCAAACGCGACCAAGTACAGGTTGCAAGCTGCTAAAAACGCTAACTTTACAAACCTGGTCGCGGACAATACCATTACGGGATCGGTCGATTTTACCGTCCAGGGCCTTGAAAACGACACCAAGTACTATTGGCGCGCGTGCTCCATAAACGATTATGAAATTAGCGAATGGAGCGACGTCAGGAGCTTCCGCACGGAACTCTCCGCGCCGGAGCCTATGAAGCCGGAGAATAAAACGGTGGGAGTAAAGCGCGGCGACATGCTTGAGTGGCGGCCTTCGGCTGGCGCTACCCACTACAGGTTGCAAATCTCGAATAAGAACGACTTTACTAATATTGTCGCTGAGTTCAAGGACATTACCCAAACGCAATTAGCCTTCCCCAATTTAAATTTCAATACGAAGTTTCATTGGCGCGTAAAGGGTTATCGCGGCGTCGACTCCAGCCGTTGGTCGGCTTCGAGCGAATTAACGACCAACCTGGAAGCCCCGACGATAAGCTCGCCCGATACGAATGCGATTAACGTTGCAGTAAAAGGCATTTTCCAATGGAGCGGCGTCAAGGGCGCCGAGAGCTACCTGCTGCAGCTTTCGACTTCGAAGGACTTTAGCGACTTAATTACGGACGCAAAAAATATAACTGCCGCAAATTACGCTTACTCGGAACTGAGCTATAATACCCAATATTATTGGCGCGTTAAGGCGAAGCGTTCCACGGACGAAAGCGAGTGGTCCGCAGGCGGCGCGTTCGTTACTAAATTGGAAGCTCCCAAGCTAAAGGTTCCGAAGCAGGACGCGACCGTTAAAGTTTACGATATTACGCTTTGGTGGGAAGCCCCTGAGGGCGCCAAGCGTTACAGGCTGCAGGTGTCGCGCTCGAAGGAGTTTAAGGACACGATACTTTACCTGTCGTCGGTTTACTACCCGGCGTTCACTCTTTCGGAGGCTCCGGCGAACTCGCAGATATATTGGCGCGTAAAGGCGTACAACGACGCTAAGATCAGCGATTGGTCGGAGGTCGGAGCGTTCTCCACGACCGGCGCGCCCGGCTTGGCGGCCCCGGAACTCTTGTTGCCGGAAAACGACGCCGAGACGGACAATTACGGTTCTCTTACGTGGACGAAGATCAGCAGAACAAACTTTTATAGAGCGCAGATATCCGAGACGCCGGACTTCTCGGAATTGGTCCTCGATTCGGCCGCCTATATGTTTAATTGGCGCGATTATTCAAAATTACGCTCCTCGCACAGGTACTTTTGGAGAGTAAAGGGCTACAGCTACTACGACAGCAGCGCATGGAGCGCGACGCGTTCGTTTACGACGAAAGCTCTCTCGGCAGTTAAATTAATCAGCCCCGCAAACGACGACGCAAGGGCGCCGATCCCGACGAAATTCATTTGGGAGGCGATGGCGGGCGCGAAGGGCTACGAATTGCAGGTCTCGGAAAGCTCCGCGTTTGAAAAGACGGATGCGGAAGCTAAGATTGAAACGACGACTGAATGGGAAACAGCGAACCTAAAACGATTTACCCAATATTACTGGCGGGTCCGTTTAACGACCGAGCTTGAACCCGGTCCATGGTCGATCGTTAGGTCGTTCACGACGGCCCCGGAGGATTCAATCCAGGTTCCTGAACCAAGCTATCCCCATAACTTCAACGGCGGCGTCCCCGTCGTCGGCATAATTAAATGGCGCCCGGTCCAGGGAGCAAAGAGCTACCGGGTTTCAATTTCCGACGATCCCCTCTTTAACAACATCGCATTTAAGGAGGCGAACGTGGCCGACACGTTAATAAGCTACTCCGGGCTTGAGAATAATAATATGTACTTCTGGAGAGTTTCCGCCGTCGGCGAGAACTCCGAGAGCGGTTGGAGCCCGACGCACGCGTTCTTTACCGAATTGCGTATGCCGGAGCTCATTGAACCGGCGAATAGATCCGAAGGCGTGAAAACTGAAGGCGGGCTAAGCTGGACGGACTTGCCGGACGTGGATAATTACTACGTACAGATTTCGCCGGACTCGACGTTCAAAACGGGGGTGATATTCTCGAAAGAGTTCGAGCCGGAATTCCATTACTCCCTCGGCGCGGACAGCGTTTACTACTGGCGCGTCGCTTCGTCCAACTTCGGCAATTACAGCCGCTGGACGCAGGCCTTCAGCTTTAGGACGTCGCCCGTTACCTCGGTCGGGGAAGCCGCCTACGGCAAGCCCGCGCAGCTCTACCCGAACCCGGCGACCGATTACGTGCAAATAAACGGCGAGAAATATTTGAACAAGAGCTACGATATCTACGATATAGCGGGTCGCCCAATGGCGCGCGGCTTTATTTCCTCGCCGAGGCTGGACGTTTCAACGCTGCCTTCAGGCGCCTACTACGTGCAAATTGAGGGGGATTATTTCAAGGTGATAAAGATGTAACCCTGATAATAAACTCTATAACACGAAGAAATTTTCGTATAAAAACAACGTAATATTAAAATTATGTTGTTTTTTTTTTGAATTAGCTATATTGGATTATCAAATTTGCCATATAGTAATTGATTAGGTCCACAATATAGAAAATTAATATTAACTCGCTATCAAAACTGGAAAATATTCGGCCGACGAACTATGTTTCCAAAATTATCATAACTAAACTGGTGGGTTTATGAAATTCAAATATGCATTATTTATTACTGCATTGGCTTTTGCAACGTTTCTAATAACATCTTGTTCGGATAATGAAACAGGCCCTTCTAATCCGAAAGAACAATCGATCTACCTGCAGGGCACGGACGTTTACGACGAAGATATCTTTGCCGAACTGCTGATCTGCCAAACGAAGGATTACAACGCGCAATTACAAAGGTTCGTAGAGTATCCCAGCTTCGATTGCAGCTTCACCGATCCAACCAGGCTTTACGCGGTCCAGGCCGGCGCCGTAACATTGAACAGCGAGAGCGTTCCGCGGTACGGAGCTTTTACGCAGGGAGCGCCGACCGACTCCGTTTATACCTACGGGGATTCGGAATGGGGTTCAAAAGCCGCTTTCAACGGCTCTCAAAACGTTTGGACTGTAAGCGGAGGCTCGAATATTCCCGCGTTTAACATAAGCGTCAACTCGCCGGGCTACAAAATTGAATTCACCTCGCCGCAGTTGAACCAGAACGTCAGCAAAGCCTCAGGTTTTACCATAACTTGGAACAATGGAGGCGCGCCGGCTCAATCAGTTTGGATTAACATCAGGCAGGAAGGCTCCGGCAATTACGAGACTTTAAGCTCCGACACAGGCTCGCTGGTAATTGCTCCCGCCGCCCTTGCTAAATTCCAGGCGGGCGAGCTTTGGATTGACGCATACTCCTATAACTACACGCTGCAAGACATCGGCGGCGGCAAATACGCGGTAGCTGTTGTCTCTTCGGCCTATTCCTTACCGGTAACTCTTAATTAAGACGATCAAAGTTAATTAAAATCCCCGACCGCTGAGGCGTCCGGGGATTTTTTTTATTCTATACGGTTGGATTCGTTTACCCGACGGAGACCTGCGCGTGTATCTCGATGTCCGTGTCGGCGGGGAGCTCCGTAAAGCTGATGACCGAGACGACCGGGAATGTAGTTTTAATCATCCGGTAGAAGTAGGGGCGGACCTGCGCGGAGCAGATAACTACTGGCAGGTACCCCGCCATGGTTATTTCGTCGATAGCTTCCGAGAGGCTGCGCTGGACGTTCTTGATCGTGTCGGGGGCGAGCCCGAGCGTCGGCGCGAGCGCGTTCTGCGAGCTGGCCTGCAGCGCGGCAGTCATCCTGTCCTCGAACTGCGGATCGACCGAGATGGCGTGTATTACGCCCGCGCCGTCCTGGTAGAGCTTTTTAATTGTTTCCGATAGGTTGTGGCGGACGTATTCCGTCAGCACGTCCACGTTCTTCGTTATTTTATAGTATTCCAACAGCGCTTCGGTTATGATCGGGAGGTCGCGCACGGGTATGCCCTCGGAGAGCAGGTTCTGAAGAACTTTCTGCAAGGTTGCCGCCGGGAGCGCGTCGCGCTCCAATTCCTCGACGAGCGCGGGGTAGTCCTGCTTTAAGTTGTCGACGAGCTTCCTTATGTCCTGGCGCGTCAGCAGCTTGTCGGCGTTGCGCTTCAGGAGTTCCGTCAGGTGCGTCGTAAGCACTGTCGGGGACTCCACGACGGTGTAGCCCATAACTTCGGCGTTCTCGCGCTCGCCGAAGGGTATCCAGATAGCGGGCAACCCGAAGACGGGCTCGGTTACGTTTATGCCGCTTAGGGTTCCTTCCGCCGAGCCGGGATTCATGGCAAGAATCATGGTCGGGTGCAGCACGTTGCGGGCGATTTCGTTGCCGCGGATCTTAACGACGTATTCCTCGGCGTCGAGCTGGAGATTGTCCCGCACGCGCACGGGCGGCAGAATGATGCCGAGTTCGGTGGCGAGCTGCCTGCGCACGTTAGTAATGCGCTTGAAGACGTCGCCGCCCTGCGCCTCGTCGACGAGGCAGATAAGGCTGTAGCCCAATTCGACTTCGACGGGATCGACGCGAAGCAGCTCTTCGACGGGCTGCTCCTCGGGCTTAACTATTTCCTGCTCGGCTTCCCGAATTTCTTTGGCAAGATTTTTATTAGCTTCGTTCTTAATGCTTATTTGCCTAAAATAGCCTAATCCCGAAAGCCCTCCGCCTATCAGCAAAAACGGGAAAGCGGGGAATCCGGGGAGAACTGCGAAGATTAACATGGAGGCCGAGGCGAGGAATAACGGGCGCGGCTTGGACATAAACTGCGCGGAATACTCGACGTCGATGGAATCCTTGGACGTCGAGCGCGTTACCACCAAACCGCCGGCGATCGAAACCAGGAGCGAAGGAATCTGCGATACGAGACCGTCGCCGATAGTTAGTATCGTGTAGGTAGAGGCCGCGTCGGCAAACTCCATACCCAGCTGAAGCATGCCTATAGTAAATCCGCCCAATATATTAATAGCGACTATGATCAAGCCCGCCACGGCGTCGCCCTTGATGAACTTGGCCGCGCCGTCCATAGCCCCGAAGAAATCGCTTTCGCGCGAGAGGTCTTCCCTTCGCGAGCGAGCCGTCTGCTCGTCGATGTAGCCTGCGTTTAGATCGGCGTCGATGGACATCTGCTTGCCGGGCAACGCGTCCAATGTAAAGCGCGCGGCAACCTCCGCGATACGCGTAGAACCCTTGATAATAACTACGAAATTGATAACCAAAAGGATCAGGAAGATAATAACGCCGACGACGTAGTTGCCCTTAATTACGAAAGATCCGAACGCATGCACGATATTGCCGGCGTGCCCCTCGCCAAGGATCAAACGGGTTGTCGCCACGTTAAGACCCAGCCTAAACAGGGTTGTGACGAGTAAGATAGATGGAAATGAAGAGAAATCCAACGGCGTCCGCAGGTATACCGAAATCATTAGGATCAGTATGGAAACCGCCAGGTTCGTCGCCAAAAATACGTCCAGCATAAAAGGCGGCAGCGGAATGATTAAAAGCGCAACGATCAATAAGATCGCAAACGCGATAAGCAGGTCCAGGTTCTTCTTGATCTTAGGAAGAAAGCTGCTGTTCAATACCGCCCCGCCGGGCGAATTTAACAATGCAGGCTGTTTACTTTTAGCCATAATCTATGCTCGAAACATGTTTTTTCTGATATTTTTTTTGTTTAGTCTATGCGACAAATTTTAAGCCAGATATTTTTGCGGGAAGTTGAAAAAAATGCTTGACAATATGTAAAATAATCTTTACATTTGTAAAAACGTTTTTACATATAGTAAAGGAGACTTATCGTGAGTAGCCGTTATTTGTTTCCAAGCTGGTGCAAGCCGATTGGGTTGGCGTTAATTGTCTCGGGCGTAACTTTTTGGTTCCTGGGGCAGCATTTCGATTGGCAAATACAGGCCCCTTTGCCGGCGATATACTACTCGATGATCTTTACGGACAGCGTGTCTTTTAGCGTTTTGACGAAAGGGATAGAGATCAACATCTTTGTTTTCCTGACCTCCTTCGGGGGCATACTTGCCGCGTTCGCCCGTGAGAAGCAAGAGGACGAGTTCATCGCCAGCATTCGATTGAACTCGCTAATGTGGTCGACGCTGGTTAGTTTCTCGCTGCTAGCGCTGACTTCCTTATTCCAATGGGGGCTGACGTGGGTTATTATACCCTACGTTTTCTTCAATCTCCTGATCTTACTATTTATAATCAGATTTAACGTTGAGATTTGGAGATTGAAGAGGGAGCGCGCGTAATGAAGAATACATTGAGGGTCGAACGCGCGATTAAGAACATAACGCAGGAGGAGCTTGCAAAAGCTGTCGGGGTCTCCCGCCAAACGATCAACGCGATGGAATTGGGCAAGTACGCCCCGTCCGTTATCCTGGCTTTAAAGATTGCCCGGCACTTCGAAAAACCGTTGGAAGCCATCTTTTCGCTTGAGGAAAGCGATTAACTGAAGCATTATAAACGAAAAAAGCCCGCGCGAAAACGCGGGCTTTTTTATTTCTACAATCCGGATTAATTATTAGCGGGTTTAAACTGGGAGTCGTCCACCGGCGCGTTGATCTCGTAGGTGGATTCCGAGTTAATCGTAAAGAACGGATTCGATACTTTCTGCTCGGTCGGCATCTTAACAGAGCCTACGGGCATATATTTTCCGTATTCGTAAGTCGTAGTGATAGGTCCGTTGGGGCCTTGCTCGGTCGCTTCGGTTCTCGTAAGGAGGAATGAAGCGGCGTCGAAGTAATGAACTTCTTCCTTGCCGTTGGGCGAGACTGCTTTAAGTACGACGAGGCCGTCTTTTTTACCTTTAACTTCGCACTTATAGCCGAGTTCGGCGAGCTTTATCGGGCGGAACATAATAGCTTCCTGCTTCATGGTCTCGAGTTCGTCGCCCTCGAGCTTAGCGACTTCGGGGCCTTGGGCGGCCCATGCTTCGGAACCGTTAACCCATTGCTGCATCGTGAAGACTGGAAGTTCGAGCAAGTAATGATATTTGCCTTGCGCGTGAACCGTTTCGGCTTTCCCGGAAAATTCCTGTCCCTGCATGCTCATCTTCACAGTTGACTTTTCGACTATAGTGGAGACAGCGTCGATATTCTGCTTCCCGCCAATAGCTTGCGCATATTTAGCGAGCAACTCTTCAACGGTAACTCCGGCGTTTTCCATTTTAGCGCGTTCGCCCCACTGGGGTTCGATATCCAAGTTATACTCGTAGACCTTTCCGAACTTCTCGAGCTCTTTGCCGAGCTCGGGCGAGCCGACTACGACCACGTAAGCCGAGCGGGGATTGATATAGCGATCGGCGACGCGCTTGACGTCGAGCGTAGTCATGGAGCTAACGCGGCTCGGGTAGCTTTCCAGCGAAGCGAGCGGCAAGCCGAGGAAGTCCGCGTTTTGAATCAGGGAAGCCACGTATTCGCCGCTTTCAAAAGCCATGCGGTATTGGCCGACTTCGTTGCGCTTCGTGCGGTTTAAGTCGGCGTCCGAAGGACCTTCCTGGGCGAGCTTTGTCAGTTCCTCGAGTATAACTGTTACGGAGGAGTCGGTCTTATCGCTGCGAACTTCCGCGCCCGCCGTGAAGCGATTCGCGTACTTCGAGCTTGTCTGGTAAGCGAAGGGAGTATACGTAAAGGAGTAAGTTTCGCGAAGAGTTCTCATAAGCCTGCCGCCGAAGCCGCCGCCCATGTACCCGCCGGCGAGCTCAATAGTTTCGTAGTCGGCGGAGGAACGCGGGACGGTGTTAGTCGTAACTATAACCGAGCTCTGCTTGGAGCCTGCGCGCGGTATAAAATAAACGCCGAGCGGCATTGGTTTGGCCGGCGGAACTTCGATCTTTGGAGCGCCCTTTTCCCATTTGCCGAATACTTTTTCGAGCTTGGGAAGGATCTCGCCGGCATTAATGTCGCCGATTACCGCGATTGTAGCGTTATCGCTCTTGAATTGAGTTTTATAATAATTCATAACGTCGTCCATCGTAAGCGCCTTGATGGTTTTTTCGGTCTTACGGGCGGCGTAGGGATGATTCTCGCCGTAGACGGCTACGCGCGACAATGCGGCCGCGATCTGGCCCGAGCGGGATTTTTCTTCCTGAACGCCGGCTAAGAATTGCGTGCGAAGCTTTTCCATTTCCTCTTTAGGGAAAGTCGGCCGGAAGAGCACGTCGCTCATAACGCCGAAAAGGAGGTCGGCATGTTTTTTAAGCGAGGAAGCGTAAACCGTGTTGTAGTCGCCGGAAGCGGAGACCGAAACGTTCGCGCCGACGCCCTCAAGAGTTTCGGCGATCTGCAGAGCGTTGCGGTCGCCCGCGCCCTTGGTCATTAGCTGGGTCGTCATATCGGCGACGCCGACTTTTTGCCCTTCGACGGAAGTTCCGCCGGGGATCAGAACGCGGATAGCGAGCGTGGGCTGCTCGTTGTCCTCGATCAGGAATACTTTAATGCCGTTGGACAGCTTATGCGTAGTATACTTCGGGAATTGAAAGTTCTTTTCGGGCAGAGGCGCGGGCATTCCGCCTTTTTCTTCGGCTTTCGTCGGGTCGCCCTTCAATTCGATTTTCGAAGGGGCCGGCGTCGGCGTTGTCGATTGTTCCACTTTGGCTTTTTTCGCAGGTTTCTTAGCGGCTTTCGGTTTAGCTTCCAGGCCGCTTGCGCCTATGAGCGCGATAGCGATTAAAGTTAATATCGTTTTTTTCATTTTATTGATACCTTTGCCTGATTAATTGGTTTTGGAGGATTCGGGAATATAAGTCAGCACGACGCGTTTATCCGTGTCGAGGTACTTCTGGGCTACGCGGCGCACGTCTTCTTTGGTAACGGCGTTGTATTTTTCCAATTCGCTGTTGATTAGGTTCGGGTCGCGGAAGTAACTGTTGTAGTTAGCTAAGGTTTCCGCTTTTTCAAGGGCGTCCTTTTTGCTGACGATGAAAGAAGCTTCGTTCATATTTTTTACTTTTTCAAGTTCCTTGTCCGTAATGCCGTCCTTTGCGACTTTCTTTACTTCTTCGTCGAAGAGCTTTTCAAGCGCGGCGACGTCCTTGCCTGGGGTAGGGATACCGACAAAGAATGCGGCGCCGGCCTTTTCCATCGGGATTTCCTGGACGGAAGCTTCGACGGCCGCCTGCTCGTCGCTTACGAGTCTCTTATAAAGGCGCGAGCTCTCGCCGCCGGAGAGTATCGTAGTAAGAACGCTAAAAGCGTAGTAGTCGGGGTCGGTTAGTTTCGGGGATTGGAATCCGATAAACAGGCCGGGCAGCTGGGCCTTGGAGTCGATGACGGTTTCGCGCACGGTCGACGTAAGCGGAGCCGGGTTTACTTCGAACCTCTGCGGTTCCGGGCCTTTGGGGAAAATTCCGAAGTATTCGCGAACCCATTTCTTTGCGTCGGCTATTTCAAAATCGCCGGCTATGGAAAGAGTTGCGTTGTTTGGCTGGTAGAATTTATCGTAGAACGCCTGGAAATCGGAAATCTTAGCCGATTTAATGTGTTCGGCGCTTCCGAGCACGGACCATTCGTAGTGAGCGCCTTTAAAGAGATTACCGTAGAGCTTATCGATTAAGTTCCCGTAAGGCGAATTGTCGCGACGCATTTTTTGCTCTTCGCCGACTACGCCGCGTTGGGTCTCGACGCCAACCGTTTCTACCTTTAAGCCGCGCATGCGCTGCGATTCGAGCCATAGAGCGGTTCTAATGTGGTTCGAGGGCATTTTTAAGTAATACACCGTTTCGTCGAACGAAGTGTGGGCGTTCAGCGTGCCGCCGGCTTCTTCGACAATTTTATCGAGCTCGGCGCGCTTGTATCCGCCGGTGGCTTCGAACATTAAATGCTCGAAGAAGTGGGCGTAGCCCGTATTGGTCGTCATTTCGTCCTTCGAGCCGACGCGGTAGTGGATAACCGTGGCTACTATAGGAGCGCTTTTATCGACGTGATAAATTACTTCGAGTCCGTTCGGCAGGGTTTCTTTCTCGAACTTTATCGGCTTCATCTGCGCGAAGACTGAGGCGGCCGTAAAGAGAGTCAGCGCCGCGAAAAGCGCCGTCAATCGGATTTTTAGCATCTAAACTTCCTTCCTGTATAAGAATATTTGAAATTTGTTACGCATTGATTGCCGTTTTAAAAAAACGTTTCAATTTTATACGCTTAAGACACCGCAAAGTTACATAAGGTTAAACTTTTTTCAAGCCATGCAAAAATAAAAGTCCTCCCCCAGGCGAATCCCTGGGGGAGGACTTTTTCTTAACTGCGCGCGTCGCGCTTAATTATCGATTAGGGCTGCTTGGGCGTAATGACGTACACCTGCACTGTGCGCGAGAGTTGGCGGCCGACGGTCAGGTCGTTGTCGTAGATCTCGACGCCCTCGCCGACCCCGTAAACTTCGTACTTAGCGTTGCGCATCTTGCCTTCGATGTAGGAGCGTACCGTATTAGCGCGGTCGGTGGCGAGCTTCTTGTTGTAATCCGATTCGCCTATCCTATCGGTGTAGCCGTATATCTGGACCGTAGAATTAAACTTAATAGCCGGGATAATATACTTGTCGATTATGTTTCTATCTTGCTCGCTGATAGCCGGGCTATTGAAGTCGAAGAGCACAAGACTGAACTTGGAAATAGTCCTGTCGGGGCGTTCCTCTGTGGGCTTGCGCATCGTGCTCGAGATGAACTCGACGGGTATCGAGCCGCTTTCGCTGTCGGAGACGTCGCGGATAGTACGGGCCGCAAAGGTGTAATCGACCGGTATTTCGTTGGCCGCAAGGTCGTTAGGCGATATATTCCAGGTTACTTCCCGCGGCGCGCCGCTGCCGGAGAACGACTTGATCTTTCTCCCGGATTGAGATATCGTAAGGTCCCAATGCGCGATAGCGTCGCCGCTATTGGCGTAAGGAGTAAAGCGAACGATAGACGGATCTGCGATGCGGTCCTTATCGTGCTGGATAACGATAGGAGCGAGTATTTCGGGGTGCTGGGTGGAGAACTCAGCGCGGCGGTTCTCGGCTACTCCCTCGGGGTCGTTTTCAGAGGAAGCCTTGCCGGGCTTGCCGTTGCCTACCGTATTGAGGCGGACCGTGCTGACGCCGAAGTTGGAGATCAGGTAGTTCTTAACGAATTCGGCTCGCTGCTGCGCCAGGTCCTTCTTGCCCGATTCAGTTTTACTGTCGACCGTGCCGGTGATTGTCACGTTGGCGTCGGGGAAGTTTTGCATGCGTTTTCCGACTATATTCATAGTTTGCGTGTTAATCCCAACGGCGTCCGGCTCGAGATTGTTGATGTCGAAGCTTCCGGCGCGGCTACGTTCGGTAACTTGCGTGGCGGGAGCGGGCGTTGCGCCGTTTTCCGGGAAGAATACGTAGGGGACGAGCGGGAAGAGTTCGGCGTACTGGATTTCCTCGACTGTAATCTTGCGGGCGCTGCTGAGATTGCCCATCCTATCGAAGAAGCGAACGCTGGAGAAGCCGACGGCGAGCGGGCTTGCCGAAGCTTCACTCTCGACGCGGGCCGGCGGCGCGGGAGTAAAGAAACCGTAAGTTAGCGCGATGCTCAATCGCAATTGCGGAACTTTCCACGAATCGTACATATCGTTCGAGGAAACGTTCGTAAACGGGAAATGGTAAGAGAGCTCAGGCGTCAGGAATACGTTCCGGCTCAGGTCGAATACATAGCCGAGGCCCACGACCGCCGCGATTCTTAAAGCCGGGTCCTCAAGCTCGGTCTCGTCGATAAAGCGCCTGTTTTGAAAGCTGGGGACAGGCTCTTTCTTATATTCATACACCGGGGCGAGCGGTATGCTTATTTCCGGCGCGAGCTTGAAGTACATATTGCGTATCGGTAAAATATTATGGAATTGCAGAGAAGGCTGTATCTCGAAGTAAGGCAATGTCGCCTTAAAATTATGCGTGGAGTCCCCTCCGCCGTTGTCCTTCGTGAGCGTGCCGTTTAGGCCGTTATAGCCTAAGCGCAGCGATAAGGTCAACGTGCCGTTTAAAGCGAAGTTGCCCACGAGGCCGAAATTCATGCCAAAATCGTTTTTATTTTCGTCGAACGTAACGGTTTCGCGCCAAATGCCTTGCGCGTTGGCGCCGTCGAACGTACGCGTAAACGAGGGCGTATGCATATTCATATTCGGGCCGCCGTAGAGCCCGAAGTTCATCGGCCAGGTGAAATCGGTTCCCGTCGCGCCTTGGGCGAACGCGCCCGACTGCGCTAGGCAAAAAGCCGTAATCAAATATACCAAAAGTCTTTTCATTAAAACCTCCATTCTGCTGTTTATTGAATCTTAATTGTCTATTGTGTTAACGAAATTTAATGCAATTGTTCGGTTCGTAATCTATAAACGAAGCAAAAAGTCTTTAATTTTAAAAATTTATTCATAAAAGAATAAAATCGTTATATAATGAGGGTTTTTTTCATTGATAATATTTGTAATACAATTGGAATTTATTCGTTTAAGGACTTCTAACGCAACCACAATTAAAGGGATTTAAAATGAAAAAGTATTTAACGGCATTCGCTTTAATCTTCTTTACGGTAATTGTTCCCGCGGCGGCTCTTCCTTTAACGGATATTGGGTTCCACGTAGGGCTTTCCACTCCCAATGATAAAATAAACGACGTATATAATAAGGGGACCATCGGCTCGGACACTTTGACCGGAACATTGTATAATAAAGGCGTGACAACGGGTTACCACTTAGCCTTAAAAGCGCGCCTCGGGCTTTCCGATATGGTAAGTTTCGTCGGCGGAATCGGGATCAACCGGTTCCCGGAGAGCAAGATCGACGTTATCGATCCGAAGAACGGCGATACGCTGGCAAGGCTTACGACGACGACGAACGTAGTCCCCATCTCGGCCGGCGTTAATATATACTTGCTTAAAAGCGTAATCGGGCTTTACGGCACGGGCGAACTGACCTATAACTATATAACTTCCAGCGTCGACGCCAACTGGGCCGGCAAATCGATCCCGATCTCCAACTCGCCTTCCGACAGTCGCATGGGATTCGGCGTCGGGGCCGGCGTAGATCTCGACCTGCAAATCGTGCTGCTCAACCTGGAAGCAAAGTACCACTACCTAAACCTGATCGGCAAGGACGAGGACGAGGGCGCGAAAAACTATCTTGCCGTTAGCCTTGGCGTTTACTTCTAAGCGCGACGGCCCGAACCGATTGAACCATTTAAATAAAAAAGACGATAATAATGAAAAACAGCGGATTAACCAAGCTTACCATCAAGAACGCGGAGCTTTACTCCTACCACGGCGTTTGGCCGGAAGAAAAGAAGATCGGCGGACGCTTCCAGATAGATGTAGATATGTGGTACGACGCATCCTCGGCGATAATCAACGACGACGTTAAGGACGCGGTCAATTACGAAGAGGTGCTCTTCGCGGTAAACGAAATACTGGAAGAAGAATCTTATAATTTAATAGAGACGATAGTCAACGAAATACTGAACTCGTTGATGGAAAAGTTCTCAATATTGGAACGCATTACGGTTCGGCTAAGAAAGATATACGTGCCCGTGCGCCAGATAATAGATTACGTCGAGACCGAGCAGACGCTCGTACGGGAATAAATTAGGAGCGCTTCGGGACGGGTTATGGAAACGAGAATAATTCTTCTTTCGCTCGGCTCGAACGTCGGCGATAGGGCTCAGAATATAGAAGATGCCGTCGGGCTTTTTACCGGAACCGGTATAATTCAAAAGCCGACGGCTTCTTCATTTTATGAAACGGAGCCAGTGGGCTACGCAGACCAACCTTGGTTTATTAATATCGCTCTTCGCGGCGAGACGCGTTACGAGGCGGGGCAGATCATACAATTCTGCAAGAGCGTCGAGTACCTGCTCGGCAGGAAGATACGCAAGCGCTGGACCGAGCGGGAAATAGACATAGATTTATTGCTCTTAGGCGAGGACACGCTCGAATACGACGCTCTAACCGTTCCGCACCCGCGAATGCACGAGCGGCGATTCGTACTAGCTCCCGCGGCGGAAATTGCGCCCGAGATGACCCACCCCGTTTTACGGAAAACGGTAGCGGAATTGCTCGCCGAGTGCGCCGACGACTCGGTAGTTCGGAAAGTCAAGCGCGAGGAGATCTAAAGCCGCATTCCAACGCTGAAATACCCAACGATGTCGCCCCAGACTGCCCCTGCCGTCCTTTCGGAAAAGAAGAATGATTTGCCAAGCGAGAAGTTGGCAGGTCCAAGCGGCGTATCGAACGCGATCCCGGCGCCGATCCCGTGCCGGAGCTCCGAAACCTTTATACGCTCAGGGCTTAGCCAAGCGGCCCCGACGTCGTAGCGCCCGGAGACGTAAGCGTCGAAGAATATCTTGAACGGCAGCTTATAGCGGTATTCCGTGGAAGCTCGTATGGCCTGCCTGCCGAAGTACTCGTCCTCGCGAACCCCGTAGAAGGAGCGTTCGCCGCCCATTCTAAAGAATTCCGCTTCGGGAAGCGTTTTATCGGCGCCTCCGAAGAAGAGCGACGGGATGAGGGTATGCGAGCCGAGGGAGAGATTTGTATGAAACGCAAAGTGCATCTTGGAGAAGCTACGCCCAATGTCGGAACCGATCAGCGAAGTCTCCAAACCTAAATCAATCACCCTACCTTTTGTCGGGAAGTCCATTCGATCTTCGTTGTCGAATATCGTTACGAATTTTACGGTCGAGATGCCGTAGTAATTAGGCAGCGAGCTGGCGCCGACATCGTAATATCGCTGCAACTCGTAGCGGTATTCAGCCCCTACCCTGCCGTTGCGTTCGAGCTGGCTACCGAGGGAAACCCTCGCCCCGATGCGATCAATTCGGTTCTCCCCGCTGATCTCCGAGCTGTACCGGCGATCGCTATGCCTGCGAATTCTAAACGAATAGAGATCGCAGCGGTCAAAATAGAGATTTATCGAATTAGTAATCAGGGTATTGAATATCCGGGAGTTCTCGATCCATCCCCCCACGCCAAAGTTCCTGACGCCGCCTGCGACTCGCAGCCCGGCGCGCGTCCCGAAGTTAAATAAGTTTTCCTGCGTTAAATCGACCCCGGCCTGCAACTTACGTTCGTTGTCGAGCCGGGCGCCAACGCGAATGAAGGTAGTGCCCGTCTCGGACACCTTTACGACGACGTCGGTTCCTTTATCCGCGCCGCGGCGGAAAACTATTATCTCGACGTTATTAAACAGCTCGGCGTCGATCAGGTTCTCGCGGCTTTTGATGATATTGTCCGCATTAAGGGGCT
The DNA here is from genome assembly GCA_050260015.1 of Chloroflexota bacterium. Taxonomy (GTDB): domain Bacteria; phylum Bacteroidota; class Ignavibacteria; order Kapaibacteriales; family UBA2268; genus JBLNBN01. Next base: position 39,532 of record JBLNBN010000026.1, read on the forward strand.
GCCCCGGGGCTATACGCAGTTCCCGTTTGATAAGCAGGCTGTTCGTGTTATCGTTGCCCTTTATAATAACGTTATGAATTATTGCTTCGTCGACGTAAAGCGTAAGGACGCCGTTCTTGGGGTCGACCTCTGAGCGTTCGATGGCGGCCATGGAATAGCCAGACGCGCGATAAGTCGCGAGAATCTCTTCGCTGATCGCCGTTTGAAGTTCGGGCGAAAGCCGCATAGAGCGGCGCCGGTTATTTAGCGTATCGACTAACTTCCTCACCCTTTCCGATTTCGCGCCGCAGAGCTTAACGGAATCGAGAATAGGGTAGGGATGGCCTACGACGCTTAGCTCGAGCTCACCCGGGAGCTTCCGCAGCGCGACGCTTAGCGAGGAGTATTGGTTAATCCCTGCGAGAGAGGCTAAAAGCGCCCCGCTCAGGGGGCGTTTTGAATAGCTTTGGAAAGAGTTCGAGATAGCGACTGAATCCCTCGGCTCAAATCCCATCGTCGCCAACCTTATCGGCAGGTCGCCAAAGCTCGAAACGGCCGAATCGAACGCCCGCAAATAGCGGGCGGAAATGATCGAATCGCGCAGGCGCTTATACCTGGATTTTATCCCGGGCAAAGCCTGCCGGCATGCTTCCGCTCCGCGCTCAATGAGCCTCGCGGTTTCGGTGAAATTTGTAAAACGATGCGCTTCGATATTGGGAGTAATTAGGAAATCGACCTTTGTCCTGGATTCCGAAGAGATGTTGGCCATCGCGACTGAAATTGCCTGGTCGGCAATGTTCCAAGGGGTTTCGAGCTCGGAAAGCGAAAGCAGCGGCGAGGTGGAGTTAACTGCGATTATCATATCGGGATTGAACTCCGCGGCGCAATCCGTGGGGATATTGGCCAGAATGCCCCCGTCGACGAGCAGCATGGAGTCAATTCGCACCGGGCTGTAGCGCAACGGCACGGTAGCGCTTGCTCGGACGGCCGTCGCGAGGCTGCCTTCCTTAAGAGCCATCGATTTCCCGGAATTAAGATCCGTTGCCACGGCCCGGAATCTGTACTTTAAGCTGTCAAAATTTTCATTTTGGTAGAGAGCGTTCCAAAAGGTCTTTTGAAGAAAAGAATTGAGCTTGGAGCCAATGGAAATGGCCTGGGGCATAACGTATTTATAATTATAGAAACGTAGAGTCACGAGGCTGCGGTCCGCGATCCGCTTTTGATCCAGGAATAAATTGTCGCGATTATCTTCTTCGGAAAGCGAGAATATCCAGTTCCAATCGGCGTTTAGGGCGATCCGTTCGATTTGCTCGGGGGTGTAGCCGGAGCTGTACATGCCCCCGATAATAGCCCCGATGCTCGTCCCGGCCACGTCGGAAATTTCTATCCCGGCGCGCTCGAGCTCGAGCAAAACGCCTATTTGCGCCAGACCGCGCCCGCCGCCTCCGCTAAGCGCAAGCGCGACTTCCGGTTTTATGCGATTAAAGCAAGGCGTTTCAAGTTGGGCCAATGGAACGGGCTCGGCGAAGATCTGCAAGCTCGCCGCTATTAATGCGATTATTATAAGTGAAAATCTTTTCAATTCAATTATTTAATTTGGAACGAATGAAATTCGCGAAGTCCGACCTCTCTACGGATTACTTTTTCAACGAGAGCGTGCGAAGGCCCGCGGAGCAGTTCCGCGTAGAAGCGCTCTTGTTTTTCTTTTTCGCCCGTGGCGACGGCTTCCACCTCGCCGGAGTAGAGATTTTCAGCATAGCCCACGAGCCCTAGCGCGTCCGCCGCTCGTTTTGCAAAGTAGCGATAGCCGACTCCCTGCACTAAACCCGAAACTTTATATACTACGGTTACCTTCATTTAACACAATATATAAACGAAATCTTTCATAATAAAAAAACGTTTAAAAATTTCCGAAAATTAGTTTATTTTTACGGAACTGCGCTCCGAAAATTGGCGAAAGGCGTAAAACGAGCCTCGAGCGCGTATATTTTACAATTGAATCCACCTATGAAAATTCAAAATACAATTGTTCTCCGTTTGGCCTCCGCCATAGCATTGATTGCGGCATTCATGCCAGGCCGGGCTATTACCGCTCCGGCGGACGCGCTTCAATGGCGCGACCCGGGGTTCGACGTAAAGCGTTACGACGCCGACGTGCGAATTGATCATGCGGCAAATATAGCCGGCAGCGCTGTTATAACGTTCGATTTTAAGGATGAGTCTAAGGGAGAGTTTTATTTCCATTTGCAGGACATTGCAGTGGACTCGCTCTATCTTATTGACTTTAAGATAGGCGCCGAGCCGGCGAAGGACCTTCGGATAGGGCAACCGGCGAAGGTAGTCGATCCAAATAATGCAAAGGTTTATTACTATATGGCCAAGCTCCCCATTTCGGGCGCTAAATCTAACGTAAAGCTGCGGGTTTTCTATCATGGAAAGATGACGGGCGAAGCCGGGGGGTTCGGAGGCGTAGCAACCAAAGACGGGGTTATTTACTCGATGGGCGTGGGCTTTACGACTCCGTACGTCTCGATGACCCGGCATTGGCTGCCCTGCTACGATCATCCGTCGGATAAAGCCGCGTTCCACATTGTCTTCCGAACGCCTTCGGATCTTTACGCCGCGGCGAGCGGCTCGCTGATTTCCAAAGAATCCTCGGCGGAAGGCCTTAAGTTCGAGTATATGATGGAGGAGCCATGCGCAACTTATCTCTATTCGTTCTCGCTGGCTCCCTATGCGCTTTACCAAACCGATTTCAACGGATTGCCATTTACGGCTTATTACTATAAGGACGGGTATACGGAGGACGAGATAAAATTCGCTTTCAAGCACGTGGGCGACATGATCGGCGCCTACGAAGAGCTCTACGGCAAGTATCCTTTTTCGAGCTTCGCTTACGCGACGACTCCGACCGGCTCCATGGAGCACCAGACTATGGTTTCGCTGGATTATTTAGTATTGAATCAAGTAAAGCAATTAAAGGATTCCGTGCATTCCGTTATCGCGCACGAGCTTTCGCACCAGTGGTGGGGGGACCTTTCGACTCCCCTCGACTTCCGCGACGCCTGGCTGAACGAAGCCATGGCGAGCTATTCCGAGGCCGCTTTCTACGATAAATTCTACGGCAAGGAAGCCTATTTGAAATGGGTTGAGAGCTTTAACTCGGAATATAAATTCGCGCTGACCCAGGAATCGCCGATGCCGCTGTACGACTTCCAATCCGTTTCTCAGAAGTCCAACTACCCCTGGACAATTTATAAAAAGGGCGGCTCCGTAATGGCTCTTTTGCGTTACTACGCGGGCGACACTGCATTTTACGGCGCCCTGAGGAGCTTTTTGGACAGCTCAAAATATGGAAACTTTACTACCGCCAAGCTTCTCGAATCGTTCAACGCGCATACGGGAAAAGATTTCACCTGGTTCTTCGACGAATGGATATACCGCAAGGGCTACCCGATGCTCAGGATCAACGCGCGCGGCGGCGAGCCGGACAACGACGGCGGAAGAACGGTCAACGCCATAATTCTTGAACAAACGCAGGACACGACGTGGGGCTTTTATACAAGGCTGCCCGTACGAATTAAATTAGAATTTACCGACGGCTCCGACCCTCAATATTTAAATTTCGAACTTAATAAATGGAGCGAGGAATTCGTTCTGCCCCCGTACTTAACAAAGCCGGTTAAGAAAATCAGCTTCGCCCC
>JBLNBN010000027.1:0-8820 GCA_050260015.1 Chloroflexota bacterium
ACGTCCTTGAACTTATCGCGAAGGTCGAGCGCGTTCCAAATGACGCAGCGGAGCGGAGGCAGCGCGATACCGCCCGCTATGAAGATAAGGCTCTTGCCGGCCCAATCCTCTATAGGGAAAGTATTGCCATAGGGGCCGCGGAACCCGATCAGGTCGCCTTCTTCGCAGTTGGCTAAAGCTTCAGTGACGCGCCCGGTCTGGCGGAAGGTGCATTCGATATAACCTTTACGCGTAGGCGAGCTGGCTATACAGAACGTGCTCTCGCCCTCGCCGAATATCGAATACTCGCCGAACTGCCCGGCTTTAAAGTTGAATTTAGCCTCGTCCTCCGGGTTAACGAACGCGAGGCGGTACGTTTTAACGAGCGGAGCCTCGTTCGTTATCTTTTCTATTCTCATTATGTACGGGATGTACATATTTACAAATTGCATTTACGCCTCCAATAAATTCGTTATGTGCGAGAGTATATTCATGCCCGCCGGGCAAGCGCGGGCGCAGCGGCCGCACCCGACGCAGCTGACCGCGCCGAGATTGTCGACCGAGTATTTGAATTTGTGCAAAACGCGATGGCGCCAGCGTTCGTGCTGGGCGTGCCGCGGGTTGTGCCCCGACGCGTGGAGCGTGAAGAGAGGCTGCGCGCAGGCGTCCCAAATCCTATAGCGGGAGCCGCCCTTTGGCGTCGTCTCGTCCTGGATGTCGAAGCAGGTGCAGGTCGGGCAGCTAAACGCGCACGCGCCGCAAGCGAGGCATGCGAGAGCGTGCTCGTTCCACTTCTTTTCTTTGTACATATCCATTCCGCGCGCGGTCAATTGCGCCGCGTCGAATGCGACGGGCACGTCCGCCACGTAATGCGTTTTGCTTATCATTTCCGTGGCTTCGAAGAGCGCGGCGGATTTATTGATAAGCGCGTCGCCTTTATCGGAAACGCTCTCGACGTAGAACTTGCCGTCGCCTATATCGGTAAAGGTAAGATCGGAGCCGCGCGTGGAGCCGGGCGAAAGCCCTACCGACGTACAGAAGCAGTATTCGTCGCTCTTCTTGCAGGAGAGCGCGATTAACGTTGTTTTCTCGAGCCGCATAGCGAAGTGGTAATCGGGATTTTCCTTGAGGAAGAAGTCCTTCATATACTCGAAAGCCGCCGCATCGCAGGGGCGAACGCCGAAAATTACCGTCTCGGGAATATTCAGCGCGCCGTCTTTCGTCAATATATCTCCGCCTTTCACTATAAAATGGAAGAGTTCCTCAGTGCGCGGGAAGACCTGCGACTTTGCCGAGAGAACAGTTTGCACGAAATCGAACTCGACTTCCGAAAGCGATTTAACAGGAGCGAAGTAGAATTTGGCTCCTTTCTTGCGCGGAGCGATAACTTGTTTCCCGCTCTTTATTAATTCCTCGAAGAGCTTGGCGAGATTGTCGCGTGCGATTAGTTTTAGTTGTGCCATAATTCTACCTTATGAAATTTTCATTATCGTTGTCTTTAAAGATTCCGAGGGCGTAGTCGGGTTTCGCCGTCATACCAGCCGCCTGGCCGAACGTTTCCTGGGTGAAATCGTTTAGCATGAGCGAGAATAGTCCCACGGGAATTTCCACGGGGCAAGCGCGCGCGCATTCGCCGCAACCAATGCAGCGGCCTGCGAGGTGCATGGCGCGAACCATGTGCCACTCGAGATTTCCCTGCGCGTGCGTCGGCACGGGGATCCATTGCGGTTTGTTGACCTCGACGGCGCACTGCGTGCAATAGCAAAGCGGACATACCGAGCGGCAGGCGTAGCAGCGAACGCAATTCGCCATTTCCTTCGTCCAGTACTCCCAACGCGCCTCGCGAGGCATCTCGTCGATTTGCGCAATCCTTTGACGCGCCATTGCGGCTATATCGGGGAACGGGTTTTTAAGGAAATTTTCCATCTCGGCGAAAGTCGAAAGCTCGAGTATCTCCCCTTGCGGAGTTGCTACCAGAGCGATAACTTTCCCCTCCGCTAATTGATTTTCCGCGGCCAACTGCAAAATGGATTTAATAGCCGGCATAGTCGCCTGTATCCCAACCTTTGGGATAGATTTTATCTCTTTTTTATTTAAGTAAACCGCGAGATTGCGAATGCAGCGTTCGTCGGCGATAAAGTTATCGGAGAATTCCGCACCGGCGGCGAAGTAAGGCTTTACCTTCCCCGCGACGCCCTCGGCGTAGCCGATCATGAAATCGATTTTGCCTGCGCTAAAGAGCGATTTGATTTTTTCAATTATCTTAGACATATACTTCCTCCTCGAGACCGCCTATGCCCATCTCGGCAAGCTTGCCGTATTCAAGGCATGGACCGAGCTTCTTTATTTCGTCGGTGACTTCGTTAACGAGCGCGCCCCACTTTGCGCCTTCGGCCGCGCTCACCCAGGAGAAGAATACCCTATTGCTATCGAAGCCGACGAACTCGAGCAAGCGCTTGAAGACCATCCAGCGCCTGCGGGCGTGGAAGTTGCCCGAGGTGTAGTGGCAGTCGTTCGGGTGGCAACCCGATACGATAACGCCGTCCGCGCCGGACGCGAAAGCTTTGAGAATCAACATAAAATCTATTCTGCCGGTGCAGGGGAACCGTATTATTTTCACGTTCGAGGCGTATTTGACGCGGCTCGTGCCGGCGAGATCAGCCCCCGCGTACGTGCACCAATTGCAGACGAATGCGGTGATTTTCGGTTCAAACTCAGACATATTCTTCCTCCATTTGATTCATTAACGACATTACCTCGGCGTAGACCTGCTTATTGGAGTAGCCGTGTATGTCTATCGATTTCGAGCGGCAGAGCGCGACGCAAGTGCCGCAGCCCTGGCAAAGCCCGGGATTGATCTTCGCGACCGTCTTTATAACGCTGCCGTCGCGTCCCTTTATTTCTTCTTTTTCTATAGCTAAGTACGGGCAGACCGTCTGGCAGAGGAAGCACCCCACGCAAGTCGAGAACTGCGGAGGAGCGCAACGATTGACTTCAGCGATTAGCGGTTCGCGCGTCAGCTCGTCTTTTGCGAAGAGCACGATCGCTTTTGCGGCCGCGCCGGAAGCCTGCGCCACGGAGTCCGGAATGTCGCGCGGGGATTGGCAAGCGCCCGCAAGCATTATGCCCGCGGTGTTCGTCTCGACCGGCTTTAATTTCGGATGCGCCTCGGCGAAGAAGTGATGCTGATCGTAGCTTATGTGCATCTTTTGCGCGATTGATTCGGAGTCGTCGTTGGCAGTCATAGCGGTCGCCAAAACGACCATATCGGCTTCGATTTCCATGGGGTAGGAGCCTAACAAAGTATCCGCTCCGCGAACGATCAGCTTGCCGTCCCGTTCGTAAATCTTGGAAACTCTGCTGCGGATGTACTTGACGCCGTCCTCTTCGATGGCGCGGCGAACGAATTCGTCGTAGTTCTTTCCGCCCGCGCGTATATCCATATAGAATACGTAGGCGTCGCCCTCGTGCACTTTGTGCTTGTAGAGCATGGCGTGCTTAGCGGTGTACATACAGCATATCTTCGAGCAGTATTCGATTCCCTTTTCGGGGTCGCGCGAGCCCGCGCAAGCTACGAACACTATCTTTTCGGGCTTCTTCCCGTCCGAGGGGCGGCGAATCTCGCCAAGAGTCGGACCCGAAGCGGACGCGAGACGCTCGAACTGAAGTCCCGTGATAACGTCTTTATACTTACCGTAGCCGTACTCGGGGAAGTAATCCGTGCCGAGCAGATCGTATCCCGTAGCTGCGACTATCGCGCCCACGTCGACAGTGATGATCTCGTCTTCCTGGTCGAATTTAATCGCGCCCGCGGGGCATATCTTTTCGCAAAGTTTGCATTTTCCTTTAATAAAATAAGTGCAATGCTCGCGGTCGATAACGGGTTTGTTCGGTACGGCCTGCGGGAACGGGACATAAATAGCGGGACGCGTTCCCAGCCCGGCGTTGAATTCGTCTGGTATCTTCTTCATGGGGCATTTCTGCATACACTCGGAGCATCCCGTGCAGAGCTTTTCGTCCACGCTGCGCGCTTTCTTGCGTATCTTAACTTTAAAGTTGCCGATAAATCCGTCGACCGCTTCGAGCTCGGAATAGGTATGGAGCGTTATCAGCGGGTGCTGGGCCACTTCCACCATTCGAGGCGTTAAAATACACTGCGAGCAGTCGAGCGTCGGGAACGTCTCGGAGAGCTGGGACATGTGCCCGCCAATCGAGGGGCTGCGCTCTATCATTATTACTTTATGCCCGGCGTTGGCAATATCCAAAGCCGCCTGTATGCCCGCGATGCCGCCGCCGATAACGAGCGCGGTCTTAGTGACGGGCACTTTTATCGGGTCGAGCGGCGTGTTGCGCTTTACTTTTTCGACCAGCATCTTGACGATGCGGGAAGCTTTGTCGGTCGTGGCGTCCTCTTTTGGATGCACCCACGAGCAGTGCTCGCGGAGATTCGCCATCTCGCAGAGGTACGGGTTCAATCCAGCTTCCGAGCACGCGCGGCGGAACGTCGGCTCGTGCATACGCGGAGAGCAAGCCGCAACTACGACGCCCGTGAGGTTATGCTTTTGGATAGCCTCCTTGATCATAGTCTGGCCCGGGTCCGAGCACATATACTTATAATCTATTGAAACTGCCACGCCGGGAAGGCGCGAAGCTCTTTCGGCCACTTTGCCGCAATCCACCGTCGCGCCTATATTTTCGCCGCAATGGCAAACAAATACTCCAATTCTTGCCATGTCTTAAGCCTCCTTTCCGTTTTGTGCGGGAACGCCGTCCAAAATCGCGGCTTTATTCTTATTTATAGAGATAAGAGATTGCGCGTCGACAAAGTGCTTGCCAAGCCCCAGTTTCGAGGATTCCAATCCCAGAGCCATTCCAATCGCCTGCGTAATGTAAATCACCGGGACTTCGGAATTGGTTTTCAGGTAGGCATTTATCTCAGGGCGGCGCATATCTAAATTAGATTGGCACATCGGGCAAGCGACGACTATCGCTTCGGCGCCGCGATGAATTGCGTCGCCAAGTATCTTACCGGAGAGCGCGCCGACGATGTCGGTGCGAGCGATAGAGAGGCTCGCGCCGCAGCATTCCGTCTTGTAGCCCCAGTCGATAGGCTGAGCGCCCAATGCTTTCATTATATTCTCCAACGCCATGGGGTCCTCGAATCGCTCGAACTGCATTAATTCCTTCGGGCGGACGAGCAAGCAGCCGTAGTAGCAGGCCGTCTTCTTCTCGAATTTCGAAACGACTTTCGAAGGAAGTTCGGGAAGTATTCTCTTATTCAGGAATTCAATTACGCTTATTGGCTTAGCCGTGCCGGCGAGCGGCATTTCTATTATATTTTCAATTTTCTTGCGAAGCGCGTCGTCCTTTTTAATAGAATCGTAAGCGGAGTACAATCTATTAAAGCAAGCGGCGCAAGGCGTCAGGAACTCCTCGAAGCCCTGCTTCTCGGCCAGCGCAAGCGACCGCGCCGGAAGAGCTAAAGCGAGAGTATGATTAAGGTTGTGAGCCGCGGTGGCGCCGCAGCAATTCCAATCCTTGATCTCCTCGAGTTCCATCCCGAAAACTTTTAATACTTCCTCAAGGGAAGTAGCGTATTCAACGGCCGTTCCTAAAAGCGAACAGCCTGGGAAATAACCTATTTTCATGCTTTCTCCTCCTGCGCGGCGCGCTCGAAAATGCGAGCGATCGCTTCGCGATTGTGAACCCTGTGGGGGAAGAATTTCAATTTGCCTTTCGCGAGCATCTTGGGGGCGAGCGCGACGTCCTGCATTAAGTGGAGCGTGCGCATCTTATATCCAAGGATAAGCCCGAACTCGAAGGAGCGCCCGTTAGATTCGATAGAATCTAAGAAAGCGCGATGAAAGGCGACAATATCTTTCGCCCGTGGATGAACTTTGCCAAGCTTCGCCGATTCGGCCCGGAGCGCGTCCATAGCCGAGGGCAAATCGACCCCTTGCGGGCATCGCGAGACGCACGTTTGGCAGCCGAGGCAGAGCCAAATCATTTCCGAACCGAGAGCGCGCTCCTCGAGCTCGGGTATGTCGAGCTGAAGCATGCGCAGTATCTGGTTCGGAGCGACTTCCGATTCCCCTGCGACGGGGCAGCCCGCCGAGCACTTACCGCATTGGTAGCAATCGGCTACGCTGCAGTGGGCGGCGGCTTCTATCCTCTCTTTTAGGGTTTGTCGGAGACTTTCCGGCTTGTGAGAAGTATGCATTTCTTTGTCCTTTTGTCTGTTCCGCTTTTACTAAAGAATTTTTTATCAGAATACAAATTAAGGCAAAAAGATTAAAGAAAAAAATGATTTTTACCGATTAAACCATTGAAATAATTACACTTAACAAAATATCTATTGAGCCTGCGCCAAGTTTATTATTCTCTCCCACTAAACAATAAACGTAAATTAACCGTGTTAATCGTCGCGATTGCTTATAGGCCCGGGCGTAATATATAGATGGGAATCGACTTTAGATTTATGAATAATTTGCTGCGCGCTAATCCCAGGAACGAAGTCAATATGGAAAAAGCCCGTTTCGGACGAAACAGGCTTTCATTTCAGGAAGAATTCCCGATTTATTTAATGATTACTATTCTTCTCGCCATCGCTTCGCCTTCCGCGCGGAGCGCTACGTAGTAGATGCCCGTCTGAAGGCCGTCGAGTTGGAACGTCAGGCTGTGCTTGCCCTTGTCTTTGAAGGCTTTTATGCTCTTCTTTTTCGTGTTGCCCTGCGCGTCTATTATCTCAAGCTCGACGTGGGCGCCCTTCTTCATCTCGTAGTCGAGAGTAACTTCTTCGCTCGCCGGGTTGGGATAGGCTGAAAGACTTTCGAGGTACTCGTAGTCGTCGCCCGAACCGCACGTTGTGTCGATTTCGCCCACGGCTACGCAGACCGTGTCTTCATCCCAATACTTTACAATAAGCTTTAACGCGCTGTCGCACGGGAATACGATATTCGTGATATGATACCCGCCCGGAACGCGAAGATCAATTGGCGGTTGGGATGCGGGATTACGCATTTCCGAGTAGAGCAGCGCGTACGGCTCGCGGCCCTCAAAAACGGTAATGCCGTAGATTTCTTTTGACAGGGTGTCGTCCCGCCTCGCTATTATTCCCGCCATGCACGGCAACGAATCGACTAAGAAATTAGCTGTTGTATTGATTTGGGCAGGATTTGTCCAATGCTTTGGAGGGACTTTTATCGTGTCGCTGTAGCACGGCGGCGCGCAATCCCTGTTTTTTGCGATTATGATATACTTTCTAAATTCGAAATCTGCGCTGGAAAGCCATTCCCCGGATATGCCTGTGTCCGGTATCGCAACGTTTGGCTTAACGACGGCTAAGGCGCCGTTGGGGAGGACCTCGGCGACGTCGTAGGCCGTGGCGCAATCAATTATTTTCCTGAAATCGAATTTATATCCCAACTTGTCGTTAGACGGATATATCATGTTCCATATAGACGTTATTTTGATGGTGTCGCAGTCGCATACCGGCGATTTAAATTCGCTTTCACAGAGCTTATCGTCGCCGCTGAATAGTTGTACCTTAACTTGCCAATCCTCCCATGGGCAGAACCTAAACGTCAGGTACGTACCGCTATCCGCTTCCACATGAACGCCGTCGCCGGCAAGCGTTAATTCTTCGATTAACGGAGGATTGATGTGCGGTAAAAAACGGGTAATTTTCACTTCTTCAACGCATGGCTGGGTATCGGGTACGAATATCGTAATTTCCTTCTCCGAAGGTTTCCATTCGGCGCCGCAAAGGCAACTATCGCCTGTGTCGGTTACAGTTACTCCGATTAATTCGCAGTCGCTTTTAACGACCCGACCTGAGAGGAGGGCGGAGTCGCATTCTATCAACATACCGTCCACCCATTCGCCCCACGTTATCTGATAATCGACAGAGTAGGCGGAACTAATTGAGAATGGGAACGTTACTTCGGCGCCTTGAGCTAAAGCTCCCTGTAATGTCCAGACGCGCTGCCCGTTGGCAATTTCCTGATTAATCGTAAATCCCGTATTGCCTGCGCCGACATTTAAATACTGCGCGGAATTGTCATCCGATTTTACTATCAGGGATAAATTATCGTAATCGCAGCCCGAGAGGTTCTCGAGCGTGACGTCCCATTTATGCTGCAGGCCCTCGCAGCGGACGGGCGTCGCGCTCGCCCTGACGTGATTCTTCAGCGCCTCGCAACCCTGGCAGGTATCCACGCCGCTCTCGCCAAAGTTGACGGGAGTAACCTTCAGGATTTTCCCTTCGCCGGGGAGGAAGCGGGCGCTTAACGTTTCGTCCCAGCTTATCACTGTGTCGACCGTATGATAGTACTCCGGCTGCCGCCAATTCCAGGACTTTATTTCCGGGTTGTCAAAACCGAGTTCGACGACGCGTAGCTTCGTCGACGGGTTATCCGTCCCATGCCGGTATTGGAATGGAATTCTAATATCTCTGCAGCCCATCCGCTGCCAGAATTTTTCTCGCCAGTATAACGAATCTTCTGCCTGCCCCCAGAGCCTTTCGCCGCCGTTTCGGACATTCAAATCCCATTCGTAGGTGGGGTAAAATTGGAGAGTGTCGTCCTCCATTACGAGCGGATTCGTCCTTCTATTTAAAACTCCAAGGTAGAAGACTTTAGTCATATTCGAATCTACGGAATGATCGGAAAGGAGGGAAATATCGTAAAAGGAGGAATCGCGGTAATTATACTGCGGCGTCCCTTCGAATTGGTCGTTATAATACGCTTTGGTTCGTACGCCGCTTACTTCGACAAAATCATAAAATATATCTAATGGATAGTATTCATGGCGTTGGTTTTTCCATTCCCTAAATCCCTTCAT
>JBLNBN010000028.1:0-171667 GCA_050260015.1 Chloroflexota bacterium
GGAGATGGATTGAATTACCGCCCCGGTTGGTAGAACGTCCGTTAAGCTAACGCTCGTTAAGTTCAATCCGCCAATATCGCTACCGGCAGGATTTATAATTTTAATTCGGAAAGTGACTTGGTCGTCGACGGCGCACCCGGCTATCCACTCCTTCTCGAACGTCCATTTATTCGTCGGCGTAGCGGCCGTTACGCAGCTTTGGTTGCTGCGAACGCCGTTCGGATCGTCCTTAATGGTGGAAATTGAGGCTTGGTTGCACGCCTGCGTGCCGCCGCAGGTGACGCCCGGCTTAAATCTAACGTTAATTTGCACCGTGCCCGAACCGCTCGGAAGCGTCAGGCCAGTTAATGCGAATGAAACGTTGTTGCCGGAAATAGTAGAAATCGGGGTGGAGGGCAGCGCGCTCAATACGTCGAGCGTATTTGGTACCGCGTCCATGATGTAGAGCGTGCCCGGAGCTCCTCCGGACCAACTGTAGGTGAGCGTATAGGTGAACGGCTGACCGGTGGCTACCGGGTTCGGCGCGTTATGCGACTTCGTGATCGAGACTTGTATCTGGCTGAACATCTCGCTCGGCGAAGAAATTGCCATTATGAATGCAATCAATAAACCTGCGTACAACTTAAAACGCGATACGCAGGACCCAGATTGATTTCCATTCGGTATTGTGGGAATCATTCTTCCTCCATAATTTTCCGTTAATAAATATTTTATTTTGGTTATATACGGAAGAAGAATAAAAACATTTGTAAGTTAATTTATTATATATATTTAAAAATGTTAATCTTGCCTAATTTATTTTTTAGTTACTATAAAATAATTATATATTCATTAACGGTTTAGACTTCCCTAAATTAAAGCTTTATTAGCTTGACCGTTTCGCCGTTTATTCCCACAAGGTAGATTCCAACCGGCAACCCAGAGATGTCGACAATTGCGCCCCCGGGGGATTCAATTATTTCGCATTTTACTTTCTTGCCATATAAGTCATATATCTCAAAGCCCTCTACTGCGCGCCCTGCTATGTTTACAAAGTCGCTTGCCGGATTGGGGAAGAGTCTTAGTCGACTGGAGCGGGTCTCCCTTGCGTGCGAAGGTTGCGCCACCGGAAGAATTACGTAACTTGGCTCAGATTTACCAAACCTGATCGCATTATTAGCGATCGTGGTATCGGCGGCTTGATAAAGAGTTCCCCCGTCGTTTGGATTTAGCGAGTACATCGGATAATTAGACGAAGCGACGACTATCCTAAGGGAGTGTCCCGGCAGGAATGTATAAGCTAAGTCGGGCAACTCTATCTCGACCGAATCGGGAACGCCCGGCGAAAGGAACGTTTCGCTCTCAAGGGATTTTCTGAATCGCGCTCTCTGCATTCCCTGCGTCAATATGATCGATTTTCCGTCCGGGAGGACGTCCGTTAGTCGTACTCCGAAGTCGGTGTCCGTCTTGTCGGATTCTATGGAAAGCTTAACGGTCGCTTTCCCGCGAATGGAGTAGCTTTCTGCAAAAGGCGCCGTTGTAAGTATAACGCAATCGTTTCTCGATTCGACTTTTTGCGAAATATCCATCGGGCCGGGAGGATTTTGCGCCGGCAACCGGCTGAACCGGGAGCCGCCAACGGTCGGCGACGGGTTGCGCGGGTCGTAGACGTAGCTTTGCTTTTGCTCGACAATATCCGGTATTTCCCATCTTTCCGCGACTAACCCGTTTGGATATGCCGCGAATAGCGTGTCAGGATCGCTCCCGGGTGTCGTCCAGGCGTCGATCGTTTTCCAGTTATTTTCGCCCATTTGGAAATACGTAATATTCGGGGAAGCTACCCAATTATTATCCTCTCCTAATAGGTAATGGCCAAAGAATTGTCTTACTTTCGCAAACGGCATTTCCATAGCTTCCGGGAAGTTAAACTCCCCTTGTTTCTCCAGGCCGATCCCGGTGTGCGTCCATGGCCCGATTACTAATTTATGCTGATCCTTAACCGTGACTGCGCTTCTTTCTCGAACGTCCGAATAAACTCGAATAACGCTGCTCGGGAAGTGATCGTACCAGCCGGTCATTAGCAACAGAGGGACCTTAATTTTACCGGCAATATCGGTTTGATTCTCTACCAACTTCCAGAAAAAGTCGTATTTCGGATGCGACAAAACCATTTCTTCCGTCGTAAAGCCCAAGCTTGAAATCGTCTTTACATACTCTTCCCTATAGGATCCGTCGTCGTAGAAGTCCCCGTATTCGTTCTTATAATCAATGACGAACGGGGCGGCGCAGGCCAGGTGAGGCGGATTTTGCGCCAAAGTTTGGAATTGGATCAAGCCAAGCGCGGAGGATCCGTAAGTCCCTACTTTACCGTCGCACCAGCTTTGGGCCGCGATCCATTCGATAGCGTCGTAACCGTCCAATCCAAGATCGTAACCAGGCTTTGCGACGGAGGCGTTACTATAGAGACCGCGCCAATCCATAATTACGTAATGGTAATTCGCCGTATCGAAATAAATTCGCGCTATTTCTGACGGGCTGCCCTTGCGCAGGTCCTGCGCGATCTTATTATATGGCGTTTGAATAAATATTACAGGCTTTCGCGTTGATTCGCCGGTCACCCAGGCGTCTGCAACAAGACTATCCCCGGCCCTAGTTGGGATGCGAACTATGATTTTCTTCAAGGGTTCGGAAGCGCTTAACGTCGCAAAAGTTTGAAACGATAGAAGCGCGATCAAAGCAAACACGAAATATTTCATATTGATAATTCGAATATTTATACAGTACGGGTGAAAACGAAATTAAGTAGGCTTTATTAAATAAAAAGCCGGCAAAAACCGGCTTTATATTTATGCATATCAATTGCTTTCTTTAGGAAGCTCGCAGCTAAGCATCCACGGAACGCCGAACTTATCGGTAACCATGCCGAAATAGGAACCCCAGAACACGTTTTGCAACGGCATAGCAACCGTGCCCTCTTCGGCTAAGTTATTAAAGTACTTTTCAACGGTTTCTTTATTCTCAAAACCGAGGCTGAACCAAATATTATTGCCAAATTTGGGAGGGTAAGCGCTTGGAGCGTCAGCCGCCATAAAGTTGGATTCCCCGATCTTGAACATTACGTGCATGATCTTATCCGCGTCGGCGGGTTCGTGCGGCGCCGGGGATTCGGAATACTTCATAAAGTTGGTCGGTTCGGCGTCGAGCTTTTCGCGGTAAAACTCTACCGCTTCGCGGCAGTTGCCCGGGAAATTCAGGTAGGGCGAGAATTGAGCCATTTTTGATCCTAGTGATAGTTTTAAAAAAAATTTAAACGTGCGATCCGGAAAGATATTTTCAGCTACAATATCGCTTTAATTTTATTAATACTTTAGCTTCGATAAACTTATAAAAGCTGACCATATATCAAGTATTTAAGAGGTATACGCAATACTTCATTTTTATTCCATAAAAAGATTAGCCTATCCTATTACGCCTATAACTTATTGTCTTTACAAACGCTTACAATATTATTCCGCTTGTTTTTTCAACTTCTTTCCGTTAAATTAGAGAAAAAAGCAACAATCTCTTTAAATTTTTCCGAGGAGCTTATGGAAAAAGTTATTCGCTTAAAATTCATTATTATTTTGTTATTCGCAGTTTCCCTATCGCTAGCCGGTTGCAGCAAGGACGAGAGCGCCAACAATCCTAATCAGCCGCAAATCAATTCCTGCGAGGGATGCCATTCGGACTATGCGACGTTGAAGCAAATCGCGGCCCCGGACACAATTACCGGCGGCGGCGGTTGCGGCGGCGAGGCGCCTCATATCGAACGCTACGATAGAGTTTACCTCGGCGAGGGGTTCTCCGACTTCAAGGCGACCGCTCACGGCAAGCTTGGTTGCGTCAAGTGTCACAATGGAACGGACGGAACGGACGACAAGAAAGTCGCCCACTCCGGAAACTTTATTTCGCACCCGTCGAAGGCCGCCGAAGAGAAATGCGCTTCGTGCCACGCGGCGGAGGTCGCCGGCGCGAAGACTAATATACACAACGGTTTCGGGCAGATGCGCAAGGTCGCGATGAGGATGGGCCACGGCGGGGCGCATGAATTCGATAAGCTATCCGCCGAGCAGAAAAAAGGCTATGCTGAAAACTGCGCTACGTGCCACGCGTCCTGCGGCGAATGCCACGTCAATAGGCCCCATGCCGGCGGCGGCGGGCTCATGGCCGGCCATAAATTTATAAAGACCCCGGACATGAACAATACCTGCATAACATGCCACAAAACGCGCGGGGGCCACGCCTACCTCGGCATTGCTTCGGGAACGCAGCCCGACGTCCACTTTACGAAAGCCGGGTACAAATGCATAAATTGCCACGACAAGGCGGAATTACACGGCGACGGGGTCAAGTACGAGCATCGCTATAAAGTAGCCAACGCTCCGAAGTGCGAAGACTGCCATTCTAATCTTGCCGCAAAAAACGAATACCATTCAAAGCATATCAACGACTTCAACTGCCAGGTATGCCACTCGCAACCGTACAACAATTGCGGTAGCTGCCATATAGCAGGGGCAAGCGCCAGAATTCCCTCTTACCAGGACTTCAAGATCGCGCTGAACCCGATCAAGGACGCGAAGAATTACAAGCTTTCGCTCGTTCGCCGCACGCCGCACGCTCCCGATAGCTGGTCGGTCTTCGGCGTGGGGCAAATGCCTAACTTTGACGCTTTCCCCACCTGGAACTATACTACGCCTCACAATATTTTGCGTTGGACCGCCACGACGAAGGTCGCGGATGGCGCTTCCTGTTGGGCAAATTGCCATATTCAAAAAGAGGGCGATACATATCGCAACAAAAATCTCTATTTATTCGAAAGCGACCTTTACGACTTCGAAAAGCAGGCGAGCAAGAGCGTCACGGTTGACGGTAAGCTTCCGGCTTCCTGGGGATTATAACAGTTAATAAGCTTTTTTATAAACCATTAACGGAGTTAATATGTTTAAAGATCTATTGAAAAAATTCTACGCGGCGCTGCTCGCGACCGCATTAATCGTAAGCTTTACGGCTTGCTCGGACGAAGACGATCCCTCGACGCCGCCCAAGGACGAAGCGACTTCCCTCGTCGAATACTTAGAAGCGAACGGCGATTATATCAATACGAACGCCCCGGCCCTGATTGTCGCTGCGGACCTTCGCGCCGACCTTCTGGCCAAGCCGGAAAAGATTAAAGTTATCGACGTCCGCGCAAAAGGCGATTACGATACGCTCGGCCATATCGCCGAAGCGGTTAACGTGCCGATAGCGGACCTGATCAACGCCTTTGCCACGATGAATCCCAAGCCCGAAACTTACGAAAAAGTAGTTGTCGCCTGCTACACCGGTCAGAGCGCCGGCTACGCCGTCTCGGTTTTAAGACTGCTCGGCTACAATAACGTTTACTCGCTCAAGTGGGGCATGTCCTCCTGGAACGCCTCGCTCGCAAAGAGCTGGAACAATACTGTCGCCTCCGGCAATTCCAAAGCGTCGCAATTTGTAAAGACCGAAACTGCGAAGGCCGCCGCCGGCTCCCTTCCTTCGCTAACGACCGGCAAAACGACCGGCAAAGAAATTCTTGAAGCCCGCGCCGCCGCGCTGCTGACCGAGGGCTATAGCAAGGCTGTACTCTCCGCCGACGCCGTGTTCCAGGACCTTAATAAGTTTTACATAATCAACTACTGGCCTAAGGCACAGTACGACGATCCGGGCCATATCCCCGGCGCAATTCAGTACACTCCCAAGGCCGACCTTAAGCTCGCCGCCGCTCTTAAGACATTGCCGACGGACAAAACTATCGTCGTTTACTGCTATACTGGCCAGACGAGCGCGCAGGTCGCAGCTTACCTTAGAATGCTCGGCTACGACGCGAAAACTCTCAGCTTTGGCGCAAGCGGTATGATCTACGATTTAATCAAGGATAAGACCGGCTTCTCGACTTGGAAGGCAACCGAAGCTAACGATTTTCCTCTCGTTAAATCGAACTAACTGTGAAACCATAGAATTTATTAGGTTTTTGTTAAGAGGCAAACCGCAAGGTTTGCCTTTTTTTCTTAACTTTGTAGTTTGAAAAATCGTAATTGAACTAATTCTTTTCAGGAGTTATAGAAAATGGCATTCGTTCCGCATACGGAAGAAGAAAGAAAAGAGATGCTCGCCTCTATCGGCGTCGCTTCCTTCGACGAACTTATCAGCAATATACCTGAGGAAATCCGCTTAAAGGGCGATCTGAATATCGCTCCTAAACTCTCGGAATATGAAGTAACAAAGCTTTTAACCGAATACGCCGCTCGAAATAAATCCGCAGACCGTTTCGCTTGCTTTATGGGCGGCGGCGCGTACGATCACTTCGTGCCTTCTATCGTTGGCAGCGTGCTTGAACGCCCCGAATTTAAGACCGCTTACACGCCCTATCAAGCGGAAGTCTCGCAGGGCACGCTCCAGGCGATGTACGAATTTCAATCCATGATTTGCGCTTTAACCGGCATGGACATTTCGAACGCTTCTATGTACGACGGCGGTTCCGCGCTTGCCGAAGCTTGCTTGATGGCTAACGCTTATACCCGTAAAACCGAAATACTTATCGCCGGCACAATTCAGCCGTTCTTCCGCCAGGTGATGGATACCGTCACAGTTGGCCGAAAATTAGAGTTCAGAACATTTATCGGCGAAGACGGCAGAGCCGATCTCGAAGCGCTCCGCGCGGCTATTTCCGACAAAACTGCGGCCGTCGTCGTTCAAACTCCCAACGCCTACGGTAATCTCGAGGACGTGCGTTCGATCGAGCAGATCTGCCATACGCAAAAGGCTCTCTTCATAGTGGCCGTCAACCCGCTATCGCTCGGCGCGATCGAAGCCCCGGCTAATTACAATGCTGACGTCGTAGTCGGCGAAGGCCAGCCGCTCGGCATCCCGCTCAGCTACGGAGGCCCGTACTTAGGCTTCTTCGCCTGCAAGAAAGAATTCGTTCGCGTACTCCCCGGCAGGATATGCGGCGTGACGGAGGACGAGGAAGGCAAACGCGGCTTCGTGCTAACGCTCCAGACCCGCGAACAGCAGATCAAGCGCGAAAAAGCAACTTCGAACATCTGCACTAATCAAGGTCTGTTCATGCTCGCGGCTACCGTATACATGGAAACGATGGGCAAGGAAGGCGTCGCCGAAGCCTCCGGGCAATGCCTCCAAAAAGCGCACTATCTCGCTAAGAGAATTTCCGAGATTCCCGGCTTTAAATTGATGAACGACAAGCCGTTCTTCAATGAATTCCTTGTAGAAACTCCCGTACCCGCCGTCGAAATCATTCGCAAGGGCACGGAAAAAGGTATCCTTCCCGGCGTGGACACATCCTACTGGCCCGAGATGAAGCAGGGCTTGCTCGTAGCCGTTACCGAGAAACGCACGAAAGAGGAAATGGACGCTCTCGTGGAAATATTGAAAGAATTCTCCAAATAAGCGAACCAATAAGTAATATAAAAAAAGGCAGGCCTGTAAAAAGACCTGCCTTTTCTATTTCAGGAGATAATTTAGATCGGGATTACGGAGTTTCGCTTCCTGCGAGCTCGCTCTCGGCCTGGACTAAGATATTATCGATTACTCGGTAAACAATCTTATTCTCTTCGGCGCTGAACTCCCCGATTATCTTGCAACCGGGTTTTATCTTGCCTTTTAGAATTTCCTCGGCGACCTCGTCCTCGACGTATTTCTGGAGCGCGCGCCTCAATGGGCGAGCTCCGTATTTCTCGTCGAATCCTTTTTCGACGATGAAGTCCTTGGCCGCGTCAGTCAGCTCGAGCGTCATTTGATTAATCTTCAACCGCTTCGTGAGGCGTTCAAGCTGGATGTCGATTATGCTGTAAATATGCTCTCTGCGGAGCTTATGGAAGATTATGAAATCGTCGATACGGTTTATGAATTCCGGGTTGAAGAGTCGACGAACCGATTCCTCGATAGTCGATTTAATATGCTCGTTCTCGCTCTTCTCGGAGTCCTCATTGAAGCCGATCCTGCCGCCAGTTTTTACGTCGCGGGTGCCGACGTTGGAGGTCATGATTATAACGGTATTCTTAAAGTCCACCTTTCTACCCAAGCCGTCCGTCAGCACGCCGTCGTCGAACACCTGCAGCAGTATATTGAACACGTCCGGGTGAGCCTTTTCGATTTCATCCAAGAGGATAATCGAATAGGGTTTGCGGCGCACCTTTTCGGTAAGCTGGCCGCCCTCTTCGTAGCCGACGTATCCGGGAGGCGCCCCGGTAAAGCGCGATACGGCGAATTTTTCCATGTACTCGCTCATGTCTATGCGGATTAGAGCGTCTTCGCTCTCGAACATTACGCGGGCTAAAGCTTTTGCAAGCTCCGTCTTACCGACGCCCGTGGGGCCGAGGAACATAAACGATCCGATTGGCCGATTGGGGTCCTTCAATCCCGCGCGAGCGCGGCGGATGGCCTTTCCGAGCGATTCTATCGCTTCGTCCTGCCCGACGACCATCTTGCGAAGCTCTTCGCCCAGGTTGAGCAATTTGTTGGATTCGCTCTCGGCGATCTTGTTGACCGGTATGCCGGTCATCATGGCGACGACGTCCGCTATGTCCTCCTCGGTGACGGGATAGACCTTTTCGTTGGCTTCCGTCTCCCAGCGATTCTTCGCGGCGTCAAGCTCGGCGAGCAGTTTCTTTTCGCTGTCGCGCAGCCTTGCGGCTTCCTCGAAGTTCTGCTGCTTGACTACGTCGTTTTTAGTCTTGCGCACCTCTTCGATCTGCTTTTCAAATTCTTCTATTTCCTTAGGAACTGTTATGTTAGAGAGATGCACCCTCGCGCCGGCTTCGTCTAAAACGTCGATAGCCTTGTCGGGGAACATTCTGTCGCTAATATATCTTTCAGACAGCGAGACCGAAGCCTCGATCGCTTTATCTTCGTAGTTAACGTTATGATGATCTTCGTATTTATCTTTTATGCTGTAAAGAATATGCTTAGTCTCGTCGGCGCTTGGCTGATCGACAATAATTTTCTGGAACCTGCGTTCGAGCGCGCCGTCCTTTTCTATATACTGGCGGTACTCGTCGAGCGTCGTGGCGCCGATGCACTGGATATCGCCGCGGGCGAGAGCCGGCTTAAACATATTCGAAGCGTCGAGCGAGCCTGATGCGCCGCCCGCTCCAACTATCGTATGCAGCTCGTCGATAAACAGGATAACGTCCTTCGCCTTTTCGAGCTCGGTAATGACCGCTTTCATGCGCTCCTCGAACTGGCCGCGATACTTTGTGCCGGCGACGAGAGCCGCAAGGTCGAGCGTTACGATGCGCTTGTCGAACAGCGCGCGGGAAACCTTTTTACCGACTATCATATTTGCAAGGCCTTCGACGATCGCCGTTTTGCCGACGCCGGGCTCGCCTATGAGCACGGGATTATTCTTCTTACGGCGCGAAAGCACCTGCGATACGCGCTCTATTTCCTTCGCGCGCCCGATAACGGGGTCGAGCTTGCCTTCGGCCGCTAATTTAGTTAAATCCCTGCCGAAGTTATCGAGCACGGGCGTTTTTACTTTCTCTTTCTGCCCGCCCCGGGACTTGCCTTGCGAAGCCAGTTGTTGCGGCGTTCTCGGGCCTCCCGTGGGCTTTCCGCTGAGAATGTTGTCGAGCTCGCGGCGAACGCTCTCGTAATTAATAGAAAAGCGCGCGAGCAATTGAGCGGCAATGTTTTCCTCGTCGCGTAGCAACGAAAGCAGGAGGTGCTCGGTGCCGATTATGTCAGATTTGTAAAGTTTTGCCTCGAGATAAGTGATCTTAAGCACTTTCTCGGCTTGCTTGGTCAAAGGAATGTTCCCGATCGTCATCGTATTGGAAGTCGGCTTGATCTCGTCCTCGATAGTTTTCTTAATCTTAAAGAGATCGGCTCCCAAATTTCTCAGTATTTTCACGGCGATCCCCTCGCCCTCGCGGATAATTCCGAGCAACAAGTGCTCTGCGCCGATGTAATCATGTCCCAGTCTTATCGCTTCCTCGCGGCTTAGTCGGATTACCTCGTTTACCCTGTTTGAAAAGTTGCCTTCCATTTATTGACCTTTAAATTAATATAATTCGATTTTAAATTTTCATTAATGGGTTGCCTCAACAAAAACGACGCTCATATTATTTATTTATTTGGTCTAAATTTTTCTATGTATAATTGCGGTATTTTAATTAATCCGACATTATTAACATACGTTAATAATAAATTAAGTTTAGAAGCCATAAAAAAAGCTCTTCCTTGCAGAAGAGCCCTTTTCTCCCTGTATAAGTTACAGTTAACGGGTTCGCTAACGGTAACTCTAATCAGTAAAGTACTTATCCTCGATCATCTTCGCCGCGTCGCGGAGGTTATTCGAGCCGTTCGTTAATTTCTTTACGCGGGGCGCGCCAATCTCATCGGAGGAGAAATGCTTGCGAGCGTACGTCAAAGAAAACCTCGAGAGCATGTCCTTCAGCATACGGGCCTGGCCTGAGAGCTCTTCGGAGGCTGAGGCGCTCTGCTCGGCGGAAGCTGTGTTCTGCTGCGTCACCTTGTCGATCTGGTGGAACCCAACGTTGATCTGCGCTATGCCCTGTGCCTGCTCGGCGCTTGCCGTGGCGATCTCTTCAATAACCCGCGCCAGCTTTTGCGAATGCTCCTTAATTTCGGAGAGCGCCTCGCCGGTTCTTTCGGAAAGCGCGCTGCCGGTTTCCACCGTCTTGATCGAATTCTCAATCATTTCGGCGGTTTCTTTAGCCGCTTTAGCGCTGCGCGCGGCGAGGTTCCGCACTTCTTCGGCGACGACTGCGAAGCCTTGCCCATGGACTCCGGCGCGGGCGGCTTCGACTGCCGCGTTGAGCGCCAGGAGGTTCGTCTGGAAGGCGATCTCGTCGATGACCTTTATGATCTTCTGTATGTTCTTGCTTGACTCCGTAATTTCCGTCATCGCGGCTCCGAGCTGCTTCATTTCGCGGTCGCCCTTCTCGCTGGCGTCGAGCGATTGAACGGAGAGCTTGTTCGCGCGGTCGGCGTTCTCGGCGTTGTTCCGCGTTTGGCTGCCGATTTCGGACATGGAGCTCGTTATTTCTTCGAGGGAGGAGGCCTGCTCCGTGGCGCCGTTCGAGAGCGCAATAGCGGCGTCGGACACTTGCTGCGCGCCGCGGTCGACCTGCTCGACCGTTTCGGCAACCTGCCCAAGTATCTCGTTAATCGAATTTAGAGTTTCGTTAATCGCGTTCTTTATCGCAGCGTGGTCTCCCTGGTAAGACCCCATTACCAATTTAGTGAAGTCGCCTGCAGACATGTATTTAAGTATATCCTGCGCTTCGTTGACCGGCGCGACGACCGCTTCGAGCGTGGCGTTGACTCCCTCTACTATCTTCCGGTAGTCGCCCTCGTGCTTCGTCGCGTCCGCGCGGGTCTGGAGCTTGCCTTCTACGGCCGCTTCGGCCAGCATCATAGTATCGGCGATTAAAGCGTTTACGCTATCGATACATTTATTTAAATTATTCTTGATCGTGTCGAAATCGCCGTTGTACTGGTCAGTAATTTTCGCTGGTATATTACCTTTGGAGATTTTATCAACATAGTCCGCCGCTACGTTTAAGGGACCTATAACCGAGTCAAGCGTAGCGTTGACTCCCTCTACTATCTTCCGGTAGTCGCCCTCGTGCTTCGAGGCGTTGGCGCGGGTATTAAGCTTGCCGTCGACCGCCGCCTTCGCGAGCGTCTGCGCGTCCTCGGAGAGCGACATAACTGCGGAGCGTACCTTATCGAGCATTCCTGCCATCTTGCGGAAGCTCTCTTCGGTTTCTTTCGTGTACTGGTCGCCCGCCATTGTATCGATATTGAAATTGAAATTGCCGCGGCTAAGCAAGTCAAGATTGTGGGACAGCTTAGCTACTTCAATGTTCGTATACTCGGCTATCTTCATTATCTTGGTTTGATCGATAACGACTTCGATGTGACCAATTTTCTCGCCCTTGGCGTTGTTTACGTAGCTGCTGTTGACGCGGAAGTTCATTCCGGCCTGCTCAAAGTCAGTTTGAGATTTGCCGCGCTTCAAGCATTCTACGCCGCAATTCTCCGTTTTGCAAATAGCAGCGCCCCAATTCGAGCAGGGCTTCCCAACTACATCTTTACGGTTTAACTTAAGCAAGTCTTCAACCGGCTTATTAATAAAAGTCCAGTTCATATTGTTATCGGTTACGGAAAGCGGGAAAGGAATCGCGTCGAGCAATTGTTCGTACCAGAAGACCTTATCGACGACGATATCAAGGGTCTGATTTACCCCTGCTATAATTTGCCTGTATTCGCCCAAATGTTTTGCCGCGTTAGCTCTCGTTTCGAATTTACCATCATTAGCGGCTTGGGCTAGCATTAAAGTATCCTGGATCATTTCATTGATCGCCTGCATCATCTTAATTAAAGACGGCATTAGCTTATCGTTCTCGCAGCGACGGCCGATAGAGCGCAGTTCTTCCAACTTGCTTAGATCGCCGACGGAAACGCGCTCGGCGATGTCCTGTATGCCTTCGAGCCTTTCCATAGTGTTGTTTACAGATTGTTTAAGCTCGAGCCACGCGCCTGTATAATTGCCGGAGACTTTTGTAGTTAAGTCGTTTAGAGCTAATTTCTCCATAATGCCCTTGACCTCGCCGACGGGGCGCTCGATCGAAAGCATAATTCCGTTCATCTTTTCCAATAAATTAGACCAGGCGCCCTGGAATTTGCTTACGTCGCCGCGGTAGCTCAAGTTGCCGCGCTCGGCCGCTTCGATGACTAGATCCATATCCGTAACCAAATTCCGTATCGTCGTCATTGTGTTCCTCAATGAATTGAGCATTACGCCCACTTCGTCCTTGCCGTCGTAATCGATCTTTGTTGAAAGATCGCCTTTAACCATCCCATCGAGAGCGGCCAGCGCCTGATTCAATGGCTTATTGATAGATTTAGTAATTAGGAAAGCGATTGCAACCATAATGAGGATACAAAGCGCGAAGAGGCCTATTATCAATTTGTCGGCATCGTCCTTTTCCTTGCCGGCTGTATCGGCGAACTTTAACGCGATTTTATATTGATAATCTCCGAAGTCTTTTATGCTCTGCCGATAAGCCTTTAAGATTTCGGAAAATTCCCCGATAAGGTGAATATCAATTTCGTCATCTGTAGCAGTGTTATATAATTCCATGTTCAGCTGCTTTTCACGAACCTTGCCATAGGCTTTCCTGCATTCTAATACTTTATCAAGCATTAGATCGCTTTTTTCGTCCTTTACCGTTTTATGTAAAGAATCAATCCAATGAGTAGTCTCTGCTTTAAGCGCCTCAAGCTTGCTTAGTTCTTCTTTTACCTTGGCAGGTTGAGTTTTCGGATCTAAGGCTGCGACCGTAAGTACTGCAGCTACGTTTTCATTAACGTTATTCAGTATTTTCCTTGTAAGCATAAAACGAGCCCACCGGTCCTGTACGAGTTCGTTCATCTTGTCATTCAATTCATCGGATTCCCGATAGGACAAATACATCATACCGATCATCATTACTACTATTAGCACGAAACCAATAGTTAATCGCATTCCTATTTTCACATTTTTAAGCATCCTTCACTCCAAATTCATAAAATTAATTATATTCAGATTGTTAATTTCATCTTTTAAATAGTTCCAGCCGATCGATTAATTCCAATAAATATGCCATTGCGAGCAAATTAATTATTTTCCGATAAACCGTTATAAATTGAATGAATTAGTTGAAGCAAACATTAATAAAAAAATTGCCGTTTCGACAATTTTGCGAAACGGCAATAAAATAATTGCGCAACCGGTAAAAATGCGCGATTTGGCAATTTGTTCTGCGCGGGACTTAGGTCTGCGAGTCGGAATTATTATTTATTTTGTTGAAATTGTTATGCCCCGGGATATCCGCCGATTTTAAATAATTCACATTCCCGGCTTTCTCGTCGAAGAGCAGCTTGCGCGTGGGCAGCGCAATTTCGATCTCATATTTCTCGGCGAGCGTTAAAATATCCGAAATGAATTTATGCTTAATCTCCAGTTCCTCGTTCCAGCTGGTAGCCAGTATCAAGGTATTGAACATTATTCGAATAGAGTAATCGCCCAATTCTTTAATGTACACCTGGTAGTCGTCTTTCTTGGTGGCGGGATGCTCCGTAATCAATTTGCGCAAATCTTCAATAAAAGCGTTAATAATACTAATCCTCGTGCCGTAGACTACGTTAATTACCGGATCGAATCTCCTATAGACGCGTTTGCCGACGTTGTCTATCGTCAGATCCGCCAGCTTTCCGTTTGGGATCGTTACCAGCGAATTAGAAAAAGTTCTAAGCCTGGTGGATCGCATCCCGATCTTTTCCACCGCCCCTTCTTTTTCGTCGACTTTGACCCAATCGCCGATTTCAAAGGGTTGATCGCTCAATATAGTCACCGAGCCGAATAAGTTTTTTAGAGTCTCCTGCGCCGCCAGGGCCAGGGCCAAACCGCCAATCGAGACGCCCGCAAGCAGCGGAGCGATAGGGACGTTCAGAGCTTCGAGTAGGTATATTACTCCCAAGATTATCACTATCGCCTTCATGGTAGTGCGAATGAACGGCACGAGGCTTGTTTGCAGCTTTGCGTTTTTCTTCGTGACTAACCTATTAATTATATCGGCGAAGAAATCGGCCAATCTAAAAAAAGTTACAGTTACTGCAACCGGAATTATTATTTTTGCGATGAGCAGGAGCACATATGCAAACCGTACGGGGAATTGCAACATCGGGATAAAATATAAACCCAGTATAGCCGAAAAAATCAGCGCGACGCTTTTTGAACTCGGTCTAATATACAGCGCGATCGCCCTCCAGCGCTCAAATTTACCAAAAAGCTTATCCGCCGCAAGCAGAAGAGCCCCTCGTACCAAGTGCCCTGTAACGTAGACGACCGCTAAGAATAATATCAAAAGGGCCCACTGCCATAGCGAAAGTCCAAATATTTTATAAAAGCCAAATTCCGGCACGTACTTCGCGAACGTGTCGAGCTCGAACGGGAAGGTCTCCTCATAGAGCTTATTTATTGAGGCGACGGTTTCGGAGGAGTACATCCATCTGCCCCGCACCTTTTCAAGGTAGATTTCCGGATACTTTGCAAAAGGCTGATACCGGTTTTCGTTCGTATTCGAATCTATATAGTCAGGCAAGTTCGGCACGCTTTCGAGCTTGATAAACAGGCCGCGCCCGTCCATAATTTTTTTCAGCTTAACGGCTAAATCCTGGGCCGTTTTCGGCTCTATATTCCTATAGTCAAGCGTCCTGGCGGCGAGCTCCGCCCGCACGTTCGGCTCCGTGGTAAAGTAAAGATGGGACTCCACCGCCGCGCGAGGGGTTGAGAGATCCAACTGGACCGTAGCCGGCGCGTTCAGCGCGGCTATACAAAAAAGAGCGATAGACAATAAAATGCGAAATCTCATTTACGTTTTCCTCGTTTGATTTAATATAGACGGAAAACAAATGCATAGAATTTTCAAAAGAAAAGCCGCTTTCGGAAGCGGCTTTTGTAAATGCTTGAACCAGGCCCTAATTTTCGGTGTTGCGGGTTTTAGGTATTTCGAGCGTCCAGGCGTCTTTGGTAGGCCTGGGCAGCGCTTTTCCCGTTATCCATGGGTTGCGGAGCCGGACTTCTCTAAAGTTTGTGCCATTGGCTTTAGCCCATGCGGAAAGGTCCTGTATAGCTTCCGTGACAGTGACTGTGTCGCTTTCGTAGGGTTTATAATGGTAATCGGGGGAAACGTCGAACCCGTACTCTTTGGCGTTTTGCATTATCTCCTTTATTATAGCAATTCGGAAGATATAACGCGAGGTCTCTTCGTTAAGCCATAGATCGAAGAAATTAGTCGAGCCCTGATTGTCGAGGCTACCGGAGACGCGCCCGTCGCCCATGTTGTAGCCGGCCGCGGCCAATATCCACGATTTGTGTCGTTCGTATCCCGCCTTTAAGTAACGAATCGCTGCTCGCGCGCTTTTGACGGGGTCGCGCCGTTCGTCTACGTAATCGTTAACAACCAATCCGAATTGACGCGCCGTAGCGGGCATGAATTGCCATAGGCCATGCGCGCCCTTGCCGGAAGTCGCGCCCTGCATTAAGGCGCTCTCCGCGACCGCAAGGTACTTTAAGTCGTCCGGCGCTCCCTCTTCGCGAAGTACTTTTTCCATTGCCGGGAAGTACCTGCCCGCGCGCTTAACGTACATAATTATTTGACCGGGCTGCTGAAGGAGCAAGTAAAACTCGCGATCGGCGCGTTCGTAAGTGTCCGGGTTTTCCAGCGGTATGCGCTCGCCGCAAAACGTCAGCTCCCTTGGAAGCTTTGCCGAAGATAGCCATTTATAAAAATCCGATGGGACGCGCTTCGTAGCGGCGTCGAAGGAATCCGCGGAATTAAAGGAAAATAAGGCTAAAATGGCAAGGAATATATAGGTCTTTCTCATCGTTTGTTTCCATTTGATTTTTATGCGCTGCGCCGCAATTTAAGTATTTTTAACGGAAAAGACAAGCCCCGGAGCCGCCCGCGCCCGATGAAGCAGATTTAATAATAATTATGTTTTTTATTTACCGCTTTGTTGTTATATTGCTTACGAGAATTAAAAGATTTTTAAAAATGGCGCTATCAACGCTTAATAATTGGAAGTTAGTTTGCTGTTAATAATTATAAACGGAGTTAAAAAATGATTGAAGACATGAACGACGCCGAGCAAACAATTCTGTTTGACCAAGCGGATATCGAACAAAATAAAGTCATGGCTATCCTGGCCTATATTTTGTTCTTCATTCCCATGATCGCCGCGCCGAAGTCGCGTTTCGCGATGTTCCACGCTAACCAGGGTTTGCTCCTGCTCCTTTTGGCGATAGCGAATATGATTGTCGGCCTTATCCCGATAGTCGGTTGGATAGTTAATATATTCCTCGGGATCGCGATTTTCGTGCTCTGGATAATTGGAATAATTAACGCAGCCAGCGGCCGCGCTAAGGATCTGCCGGTAATCGGTCAGTATAGAATTTTAAATTTCAACGTGTAAGCTAAAAATTAAAAATACCCTTATACTTCATAATATCAATTGAAACTTGATATTGAGTTAAGGGTATTTTTTTAGTTATGGATAAATTTTATTTAGACGCTTTAAAGAAGGCTATTCAAGATTTAGAAAGCGGCAGGCGCAGCTCGCTCGGAACGTTAAAGGAGATACTTGCAAAGCTCGAGGAAACCGACGCTTCGCATGAATTGAAGCTTATCGAGCAGAAAGAGCGGGAAATACTTGAAAGCGAAACTCGATACCGCGAGTTGTTCGAGAATATGAGCAGCGGCGTCGCTGTTTACGACCCGATAGATAACGGGTCCGATTTCGTTTTTAAAGATTTCAACCGCGCGGGCGAGCTAATAGAAGGGATCAAGAAAGAGGACATTATTGGTCGCCGACTAAGCCAGGTATTGGACTTCGCACGCAATAAAGATTTGGTGGAAGCGCTGCGGCAGGTGCATCGAACTGGGATTTCCCGACAGTTCTTATTTACTTACATAGACGAAAAAGGCGTAAAGGGCTGGCGCGAGAACTTCGCATACAAGCTAAACAGCGGGGAAATCGTCGCTATCTTCGACGACATCTCCGAAAGGAAGGCCTACGAAAAAGCTATGCTCGAGAGCGAGGAACGCTACCGCAGCTTCCTGCAGCACTTTAAAGGTATCGCCTACCGGCTGACCGCCGACGGCAGGGTAGTTTTTATGCACGGCTCCTCGGAAGAACTGACCGGCTATCCCTCGGACGACTTCGTCTCGGGAAAGGTCAATTACCTTTCGCTCGTGCATCCGGGCGACGCTAAGATAAGGCAATTAAACGCCGACAAAATTGGGTCCTCCCCCGGTTTCGAATACGAATACGAGTATAGGATCCAGCGGCACGACGGCGAAATAGTTTGGGTAAACGAGTACTTAAAAAATATTTCCGACGAGATGGGCCGCGTTATTTACGTCCAGGGTACGATTCATAACATCGACGAACGTAAAAGAGCCGAGATGGAATTAAAGACGTCTCGCGAGCTGCTCCGCAACCTGGCCAAGCATATCGAATCGGCCCGCGAGGAAGAACGTAAAACGATAGCCATAGAGATTCACGACGAATTGGGGCATGCGCTGACTACGCTCAAACTGGAGCTTAACCTGCTGCTCAAGAAGAAATTCCTCAGGGAGGATATTCTACAGAAGCGCATCACGGACATGAGCAAATTCATCGAGGGCACGATAAAGAAACTACGGGCCATAGTTACTCAATTGCGGCCCTCCGTGCTGGACCACTTTGGGCTCATTGCCGCCCTCGAGTGGCAGGCGAAAGAATTTCAAAAGCAAACCGGCATACGGTGCAATATTGCGTTGCCGGAGCACGATATAGAACTTGACGAGCATAAGTCGATCGCGCTTTTCCGAATAACGCAGGAATTACTTACGAACGTGGCAAAACATGCGCAGGCTTCGCGCGTCGATATTTCGCTGATTGAGTCGCCCGGCGAACTAGAGCTAAAAGTGAGCGATAACGGAGTAGGGATGAAGTCGACGCGGCCTGAGAACCCAAAATCCTTCGGGCTATTGGGAATGCAGGAGCGGGCCGATTTCCTCGGGGGAACGTTTAAGATAAGCAGCATCGTGGGCATAGGAACAACCGTTACTGTTAACGTTCCAAACTAAAAATAAACAAGACGATAAGAAAGCAGAAGTAATAAAATGATACGAATAATTATTGTGGACGACCACGCAGTCGTCCGTAAGGGTTTAACCCAAATATTCGAAGAGACCCCGGATATAATTGTTACGGACGAAGCCGGAACGGGCGACGAATTGCTTCAAAAAATAAAGCAATTCCGCTACGACGTTGTGTTGCTCGACATCTCGATGCCCGGTAAGGACGGATTGGAAACCTTAAAAGAAATAAAGCAGATAAAAAGCGATCTGCCCGTGCTGATTTTTACCGTATACCCCGAGGAGCAATACGCGATACGCATCCTGAAGGCGGGCGCCGCAGGCTATATAAATAAAGAATGCGAGCCGGACGAGCTAATCGAGGCTATACGCAAAGTCGCCAAGGGCAAAAAGTATATCTCGGCCAGCCTCGCGGAGCTCCTCGCATCGAATTTGGAGCAAACGAAGGAAACCAAGCTGCACGACAGCCTCTCGGACCGCGAGTTCCAGGTTATGTGCATGATCGCCTCCGGGAAGACTGTCTCGGCGATAGCGCAGGAGCTGGGATTGAGCATTAACACGATTAGCACCTATCGAATACGCATCCTCGAGAAGATGAGCATGAAAACTAACGCGGAGATAACGCACTACGCCATTAAAAATCAATTGGTAAAATAAGAGCCGTTTACCCCGTAAGTCTTTTTGAAATAAAAAATTGCCGAAATAAAAACTTTTTGATATATTTCGAAAATCGGTTATCACATTTAAGAAAGGAGTTTATATGTCGACGAAATCATTAAACCGAGCTCAGTTAATCGGGAATTTGGGACGCGATCCGGAATTGCGCTCTACCCCGAACGGAGTGCCAGTTTGCACAATCAGCGTCGCCACGACCGATTCCTACAAGGACAAGAGCGGCGCCTGGCAGGAATCCACCGATTGGCACACTGTAGTTCTCTGGGAAAAGCTTGCTGAAATCGCAAACCAATACCTTAAGAAGGGCAGCAAAGTATTCATCGAAGGCAAGATTAAAACGCGCAGCTATGAAAAAGACGGCGTGACCCGCTACGTGACTGAAATTCGCGCCACCAATATGCTATTGCTCGGCGGAAGGGACACTGCTCACGCAGGCGACAGCCCCCAGGTTAGCGACGGCTTCGGCTCTATGGCTTCCGGGGACGACTTCCTGGATCAAGACGACGAAGTACCGTTTTAATCCTGTTATGAAGCGACTTTTTCTATTCGACATCGACGGCACTATATTAAATATGGAGCCGGGCGTCGCGCGTCAAATCCTAACGGAACTACTCGGCGAACTCTTCGGCGCAAGCGTACGCGCTCGCGCCATTCCGCCGTTTAGGGGAATGACCGATTTAGCTATTATCCGGCATATTTCGTCGGCGTGCGGGATCCCCCATGCTGCCGTCGCTCCGCGCTTCGAAGAGATCTTCGCTCGCGCCGCGGAAAAGTTTCGCGAATATATGTCGCCAAAATTTTTAACGCTATTGCCGGGCGTCGCCAAGCTTATTACCGAGCTGGCCAAACGCCCGGACGTAGAATTAGGACTGCTGACCGGTAATTTCCGCCAAAACGCGTACCTGAAGCTCGCTTGCTTCGGGTTGGACAAGTACTTTTCCTTCGGCGCATTCGGCGACGACCATGAAGACAGGAATCTGCTGGGCGCCCTGGCTATCGAGCGCGGCAACGCTATCTACGGCCAGGGAACGTTCTCGCCCGACCGGACTTACGTGGTCGGCGATACGGAGCGGGACGTAGCCTGCGCCAAGAGCTGCGGCGCGAAGTCTATAGCGGTTGCGACGGGCGGTGTTCCGGCGGACGTTCTCCGCGAAAGCGCTCCCGACGTCCTGTTGCATAGCTTTGAGGACGTGGGCGCCGCCCTTTCTAAAATTGAATCATTGATTAAATCCCATTGACAACGCTTCGCCTAAAATTATGAACAAGAAACTCATTATCGCTATTGACGGCCCCGCCGGCTCCGGAAAGACTACGTCAGCTAAAATCGTAGCGGAAAAACTTGGATACATTTATATCGACACCGGCGCGATGTACCGCGCGGTGACCCTCGCATGGCTGCGCAGCGGCTCGGAGCTAACCGAGGACAACGTGGCCGAGATACTCGATAAAATTGAAATTAAGCTCGAGCAGAGCCCCGACGGGCAGCGTACGCTGCTCGACGGCGAGGACGTCGGCGAGCAGATACGAACGCCCGATGTGACTAAGTTCGTCTCCCCGGTCTCGGCTATGCCCCTCGTTCGCGAGAAGATGGTCGAGCAGCAGCGCGAAATCGGCTCGCGAGGCGGCTGCGTCCTGGACGGGCGGGACATTGGCACTGTCGTTTTCCCCCAAGCCGATTTAAAGATATTTCTTGTCGCTACTATAGAATCCCGCGCGGAGCGACGCAGGAAGGAGCTCGCCGCTAAAGGAATTGCCGTCGAATTCGGGGAAATGAAAAAGCAAATAGAGGACCGAGACCGCTACGATAGCTCGCGCGCAATGAGCCCCCTGCGCAAGGCCGACGACGCTATAGAAATTGATACCTCCAACCTTACGATTGAAGAGCAGACAAATAAAATATTAATCGCAGCGTCGAAAATTGCAGAATCGTAAACATTTGGATATTATATGAAGGTCACTATAGATGAATCCGCGGGATTTTGCTGGGGAGTCCTGCAAACGATCCGCAAAGTAGACGACTGCTTAGATAAATCGCCTAATGAAAAAATTTACGTGCTAGGCGAAATAATTCACAATCCCCGCGAAATAGAAAGACTGGAAAAGATCGGGTTGGAGACGATCCGGCATAAAGACCTGGAAGATCTCCCCTCGGACTCTAAAGTGATAATACGAGCGCACGGCGAGCCGCCCTCCACCTACAACCGCGCGGAGGAATTGGGAGTTAACCTGATAGACGCCACCTGCGCGCTCGTTAAATCCCTCCAGCAGGTCGTTAAGAATTACTTCCTGAGGGGCTACCAGATAATTATCTTCGGAAAGCGCGACCATGCGGAAGTAGTGGGGCTTCGCGGCGTATGCAACGACGAATGCGTAGTGGTCGCTTCCGAGCGGGAAGCCCTCGAAAAAGTCGATTTCTCTAAGAAATCAATACTGTTCTCGCAGACGACTATGGACAAGCCCACTTTAAAACGCATAGCGGCGGCTCTCAAGGAGCGTTTCGACCAAATGAAGCCCGACGAAGCCGACGATAAGTTCTTCCTCTACCGCGATACGGTTTGCAAATTTGTCTCCGATAGGGAAACAAAATTGCGCGCTTTTGCAAAATCGAACGACGTCGTCATCTTCGTTGCCGGGCGCAATTCCTCCAACGGTAAGAGCCTTTATACAATTTGCAAGGAAGAGAATGAACGCACGTACTTCATCGAGGATATCTCTGAGCTCGACAGAACCCTGCTCGAAGGCGTAGAAAAATGCGGTATAACGGGCGCAACCAGCACCCCGCAGTGGTATTTGCTTGAAGTAAAGAAGAAATTGAACGAAATCTACTCCCAAAGCGGGGAAGAAGCATAAGTTGTCATTATAGTTACGGTCTAAATATGAAAAATATATACCTATTGGCGGCGCTGCTTGTCCTTTCGACGAGCGCGCTTTTCGCCGTCGAATATAATATTACGGTCGACGGCCAGTTCGACGATTGGGCTGACGTCCAAGCCGCTTACTCCAAAACTCCTACCGGGAATGGAACGGAAATACTAGCTATTAAAACCGTTACCGATTCCCGGTTTATTTTCGTTTATTTCGAGCTGTCCAAGGAAATAGTTTTAAATAATTATGACGTTTCTTTCTTTTTCGATGCCGATTTAAACGCGCAGTCCGGCGAAGGAAGTTTTGGAGCGGATTTAACATGGGACTTCGCCAATTTAAAAGGTTCGCATATTGTGCAGGGCGAAAAGACTATTATAAATCATTCGCATCTAAATTTAGTAGCCCTCCCCTCCTACTCGTCGAATAAATTTGAGTTTGCGATAGAGCGAAAAGTCGCAATTAAGGGAAAGGTCCTATTCCCGGAAGTTTCGACAAGATTTTGGATGACTACCGGGTCGGACCAAGCCCCGGGGGACGCCCCATTGACGATCCAACTGGACGGCGAAAGGATCTTCTCGGCGCCCGTTACCATCGAGCGGGCCGTTAACTCGGACCTTCGGGTTGCGACCTTTAACGCCAGGATGGATAATATCTTCACTCCCGCCGGGGACGCCGCCTTCGGCAAGCTAATATCCGCGCTCCGACCTGACGTAATAGCGCTTCAGGAAATTTACGATCATACCGCGCAGCAAACCCTGGTCCTGGTCTCGAAATACTATCCAAGCATGTCCCCCCTTCCGCTATACTCGCTTAAGGCGGAGCCGGATATAGTATTAATTAGCCGCTATCCTATAATCGATATTGAAAATATCGCGGGGAACGGCGTTTTTCATTTAAGCTCCAAAAATGCGTTAGGGACTAACCTAATCGTTATCGCGTCGC
Source organism: Chloroflexota bacterium (assembly GCA_050260015.1). Classification (GTDB taxonomy): domain Bacteria; phylum Bacteroidota; class Ignavibacteria; order Kapaibacteriales; family UBA2268; genus JBLNBN01. The sequence goes on from JBLNBN010000028.1 coordinate 23,199, forward strand.
ACCTGCCGGCAGGCGATAAAGATTCGGAAAGAGCCGAGGAAGCCGATAAATTGGTAAAAGCTATCAGCGAGATAAATTCGGGTAATTTTAAGTTTAATGTTGAAAAAAACGCTCCTATCATAATGCTCGGAGATTTCAATCTCGTTGGTTCCTCGGCGCAATACCGAACTTTGGTAGACGGCAAGCTTTCCACGGGCGAAACGCTCCCGCCGGACGCGGGCGTGGGAAGCTTCGCGCAAGCGCAGCCCGTGCAGCCGTTCGTGCCCATGACTTACACGTGGCGGAACGCCGCAAGCGATTACCCGGCCTCGCTTTTGGATTACATCTTTTATACATCCTCCACGCTTGAATTAAAGAATTCTCTGGCGCTATTTACCGAGGAGCTTCCGTCGGAGTATTTGACCCAGTATGGGCTGGATTACTCCGCAAGCTCGGACGCTTCGGACCACTTGCCTTTCGTTGCGGACTTCTCGATTAAGACGCTTTCTGTACGCGAAGAGGATAAAATTGCCGACGCTTATCCCAATCCCGCGTACGATTTCGTTATGCTTCCCGCGGGCGCGAGTGGAACTGTAAAGGTATTCCGTTCGACCGGCGAGCTTATATTCGAGCGCGAATGCGACCCGGCGCGGATAGACGTTAGAGCGCTTCCCCCGGGACTTTATTTAATGCAAGCTGAAGCGGACGGGGAATCCCGGTTTTATAAATTTGTTAAACTTTAGGCGGGCAGGCGATGCTGGCTACCTCCGATGCGATCGTAATGCGATGGCGCAAATACGGCGACACAAGTAAGATCGCGACTCTATACTCCCGCGAATACGGCATTATTTCCGTAATAGCTAAGGGCGCCCGCGTTCCGAAGAGCAAATTTGGCGCGTCGCTCGAAACGTTGAGCTACGGTAGCTACACATTCTACAAAAAGCCCGCGACCAGCCTTTACCTGCTTTCGTCCGCTGAAGCAATAAAGCCGTTGATAAAGATCTCGCGCAATATCGAAGCGCTTTCCTCGGCAATGCTAATTCTTGATTCTATTAATATGAGCCAGGAAGAACGCGAGCCCGACCCGGAGCTGTTCGACTCGCTGGCGGCCTATTTAACCAAGTTGAACTCTCTACCTAATAATTCATTTACATATTTCGTTTCCTTCCAATTAAAATTGGCGGAGAGCATGGGCTTCGCCGCGGATTTCTCCTCGCTGCGCATCGAAGGCTCCGCGCCGGAGGAGGCCAGGATCGCTTTTTCAATTTCCGACGGGGAGTTTTTAGAAAATTACGGAGAATCCGCAAAAAGCGTTTTTTTTCTAAAACTCGGCACGGCAGTTGCCTTGAAAAGTATATCCGAAAGCGATTTGGACGCTTTGCAGGAACTTGAGATCGACTCGCGGCGCGCCGGCGAGTTGCACGATTTTTTCGTAAAGTACTTTAGTTTCCATACAGATAAGCATTTTCGCTATAAAACGTTCGACTTACTGCCGGTTTAATTATGCTTTTTAATCTATTATTGACGATATTTTTTGTTGCTTTGAACGCCTTCTTTGTAGCGGCGGAATTTGCCATCGTCAAGGTTCGCGAATCCCAAATCGAGCTTGCCATCCGAACCGGCAATAAATTAGCGCTGATAGCGAAGCCGCTCGTACACCATTTAGACACTTACCTTTCCGCGACGCAGCTTGGTATCACCCTCGCCAGCTTAGGGCTAGGCTGGATCGGGGAGAGCGTCGTTTCCCAGGTAATACTCGAGACGCTGCGTTACTTCGGGGCTCAGCTAACGCCGGAGGCCGCTCATGCTATCGCCCTGCCCGTTGCGTTCGCGCTTATTACCTTTCTTCATATAGTTTTCGGCGAGCTTATCCCAAAATCGCTCGCAATACAGCGCTCCGAAAAAGTTACCTTTATGGTGGCCGCGCCTCTACGGACTTTCTACTATGCCCTGAGCCCCGCTATATGGGCGTTAAATCACTTTGCGAACTGGCTGCTTAAATTGATGGGCTTGCCGCCGGCCAAGGAGGGCGAGCAGGCTCACTCCGCCGAGGAGCTTCGCTACTTAATAGAGGAAGGCTCCCGCTCGGGAGTAATCGAGGAGAACGAGCACGCGCTGCTGGAAAACGTATTCGACTTCCGGGACACCCCGGTTAAGCAGGTTATGGTGCCGCGCAATCACATAGTCGGCATCGAGCGCTCCTTGCCCACCGACGAAATACTTGAGATATACAACGAGGAGGGCTACACAAGGCTGCCCGTTTTCGATAAAACGATAGATAATATAATTGGCGAGGTCTACGGAAAGGACTTACTACTTCTCCTGATGAATCGGAATCTAATAATCCTTGAGGACATTATCCGCCCTGCGTTCTTCGTTCACGAAAACGACAAGATAAGCGACCTGATGCGCATAATGCAAAAGCGCCGCATACACATGGCAATCGCGCTTGACGACTTCGGCGGCACGGCCGGTATAATTACTATGGAGGATATACTCGAGGAGATCGTCGGGGAGATACAGGACGAATACGACGAGGAATCGCCGCACGTGCTGGAGATCGTAGCGGGAGAGTTTACCGTGGACGCGGCCACGTCGATCGTCGAGCTGAACGATTCGCTTCCCTATCCGCTCGAGGAGAGCGAGGAATACGAATCGCTCGGCGGACTCATTACCAGCCTGCTCGGCAGGATCCCGGAGCAAGGCGAGATATTTCGGATCGACGGCTACAGTTGCCAAATTATAACCCGAAGCGAACGGCGCATTGAAACGGTTAAATTAGTTCCCACCGATTCGGAAAGCAAGGATCAGGATTAACGATTTTCTTCGCTCGCTTCGTCCGCCAGGTCCAGCTCTATAATTATTTTCGCGGCGTCCTGCTCCGAATCAACGGCTTTAACCGAGCCTCCGAACTGCTCTACGTACATTTTAATAATTTCAGGTTCGATATCAATTTCCCCGACGGCTTCCTTGAGCGGATCTATCGATGCAAATCCGTCGAGCTCGCCTTCCAATGCCTGCCCGGAAATGGATGCGATGGCTTTTCCATTCCATTCGCCGGTGGATAAAACTAATTTCTTACGCTCGAGCGGCTTTTTATCGAGCAATTTAATTATATAATTAAGCAACGCGGTAATGACAAGCTCGATCGTAAGACTATTTGCCAACGCGAAGATAGGGCGCTCGCTGAGCTCCAGTTCAAGCTCGACCCGGTGCGTCAGCAGACTCTCCCTAACCAGGCCGACGGCGCAGGCGGCGCATTCGTTCAGGTTGACGTCGGCTACGGCCGTAGTGTTGACGTTCCTTCGGTAGGCGTCGAGCCGATTTAAAATTCCCTCGATCCGTTCCGTAGCGACTGAAAACGATCCGAGCACGGACACGGCTTGGCTGGGCAATTTCGACTTACCTTGCGATTTAATTTTATTCCAGGACAACAGGCCCTCGGCGCCCATTTTTATTGCGTTCAGCGGTTGGTTTATCTCGTGCAGGATACCTGCTATGACGGCCCCCACGGACGCATACTTAGACGCCTCCAATAGCAGCGCCTGGGCTTTCGCCTCTTTTACCTCGAGTTCCAGCTTTTCCTTAACGGCTCTGCTTCTTTCGCGCTCTTCCCGCTTTGTTTCCGTAATATCGATTACGACAAATATGTATCCTTTCTTAGGATCGTCGGGATCGACCTGATGATTAAATACGAAGAAATCCACTATCCCGCCGTCCTTACGCTGGCATCTTACTTCCGCGCTTATGCCGTTTGACTGTCCGCCTTCCCCGTAGGCGATCGAACCGATCCTCTCGTACTCTTTTTTGCTTGCGTATACGGTTTCGGAGCTTTTCCCAACAAGCTCCGCGTTAGTATAACCCGTCAGCTCGCAGAATTTATCGTTCACCCAAACGATCTGCCGTTCTATGTGGAAACCAACTCCTACCGGGGAGGCTTCCATAACGGCCTTCAGCGTTTCTTCGACGAAGGTGCGATGGGCCTTCTCGCGGTTGAAATCCGTAATATCCATTATGCTGGAGAGCAATCTCTTTTCGCCGTCAATTTCAAGTATTTCAATGTAATGAATGATATCGAGCAATTCGCCGTTCCTGGTCTTCATCCTGTTTTTGCCCGCTTTGACCGCCCCGTTCCTAAGCAGCTCGCGCTTCATTTCCTCGCGCTTCGCGAAGTCCGCCCAGACGCCAACGTCCTTTGCCGTTCGCCCAATGACTTCCTCCCTGGCAAATCCCGTATTTTTTAGAAAGGATTCGTTTACTTCGAGGTAGACTCCGTCCTCCAGCGTCGTTATGCTCATCATAACGGGGCTTGAGTTGAACGCTTTGCTGAACTTTTCCTGGAATCGTTCGGCCTTTTGCTCGGCCTCGTACTTCTCGCTGATATCTATATGGACGCCAGTTATCCTCAGGGGCTTTCCCTGCTGGTCCCTTAAAGCGACCTTGCCGCGGCTCAGGATGTACCTGTAGCCCTCTGTCGCGTGAATGAATTTGCCTTTAATAGTAAAATCTTCGGTCTCGCCGTTTAATGCCGCATAGGCGCATTTTACGTATCTCTCCCTGTCGGCGGGGTGAACGAGATTCTCCGCATCGGAGGCTGCGATCTCAATCGATTCCGGCGCACGGCCGAATATTTGCATCGAGCGGGCGGACACGAAAAACCGGTTGTTCGCTACGTCCCAATCCCAGTAACCGTCCGCGCTCGCCGCAAGAGCGAACTTAAATCGCTCCTCGCTCTGCTTTAAAGCGATTTCCGTCTTCTTAAATTCAGTTATGTTCTGCACAGCGCCTATTACGCGGGTAACTTTCCTGTCGTATTCGTCCCAAACGGGACGCATATAGTCGCGGAACCAAAGCCATTCGCCCGTCTTTGTGCGGGCGCGATAGATCGACGTGCAGGATTTATTCTTTAAAGCGCGTTCCACTATTGTTGGAAATTGCCCCATGTCCTCCGGGTGCACGATTGATAAGACGCCCTGGGGGAAGCCTTTGTAGTCGTCGAAAGTCCAACCGGTCAGCTTGGTGTAAGGCCCCGCGATCCAATCAAGCTTTATCCCGGCATCGTCCGTGATAAATCCCGTATAAATAAAGTCAGAAGTCATTTCGGAAATGATATGGTATCGATCCGTAATTTTCTTTAGCGACTCCTCGGCCATTACTTTGTCGCTTATCTCGCGCGCCACGGCCTGGTATTCCCTTATTTTCCCTTCCGCATTGAAGAAGCCCCGGATAATAAATTCGAGCCAGCAGATCTTTACCCCCTTTACAATCCTTAGCAGGGATTTGGAGACCGGCGCCTCCCTCGTAATCTCGGCAAGGGATTTGTTAAGAGCTTCGCGATCCTTTATGGTGATATTTCTATTGATATTAGCAGGTCGATTGCCGTCCGATTCGGGATTGAAAAATTCGGAAAAGGATTTGTTGAAAAAGGTTAATTCGCCGTTGGGATAAAACCTGCAGACCATCTCGAGCTGGTCGTTTATGACGGCGCGGTATCGATCCTCGCTCTCCCGGAGCTTGTTTCGGAGCTGATGAAGGTTCAGCGCGGTCTCGACGGACCTCTTAAAGTCGCCGTTGGAATATGGCTTGACCAGGTATCCGTAAGCGTTTACAACTTTAGCTTTTTCTAATAATTCGTCGCTGTCCAGCGCCGTAATTATCAATACCGCTACGTTGAGCGCGTTTATTTCCGCGGCCGCTTCGATGCCGTCTATTTCGCCGGGAAGCATTATGTCCATCAAAACAAGATCGACGGGATTCTCCCTGACAAATTCGATCGCTTCCTTCCCCTGGACGCAAACGCCCGCCACTACGTATCCCATTTTCCTGATGTTTAATGAAGCCTGGCGGGCGGCCATCTCCTGGTCCTCGACGATAAGTATTTTGTAAGGCATAATTTTGCGGCCAACCTTGTAATTATTATTTATTGATGCGTTTGTTTAGCAATTTCGATATGATATTTGCAAGTTAAACATTCGTGGAAAAAATTAAAATTAAATTTGCATAATTTAACATTGTTTATTATTTTAGCAGTGTTTATTTTTCTAACATTGATAAAAGTATTATGCAAAACAAACCTATCAAGGAAGAGCGCATGAGGCGCTACTTCGTAGATTCCTGCAAGGAACTGTTGCTCGGCGAGGGTTTGCGCGCGCTCTCCGTACGCAACGTAGCCGAGCGCGCGGGATATTCCTTCGCGACGATTTACAGCTACTTTAAGGATCTTAGCGATTTGACTATGACAGCCGTCGGCGAGTTTCTCGTCGAATTAAAAAATTTCGTAGGCATCGATTCAAAAGGATCGGACGACGTCGCGACGATAACGAAATCCTACATTAAGTACTTCGTGCAGTATCCGAGCATATACCGGCTTATGTTCGTCGAGCAGATCTCGGACGCGCGCTACCATAAAACTACTCTCGACGCGATTAATTCGGCCCTGGGCGAGCTGCTTGCCGACGGGTGGTCGAAGCTTGCGGAAGAGCGCGGATGGAGCCAAAGCGAGGCGGCCACGCGGGCGCGGGCGCACGATTCAATGGTGGGAGGCATGCTGCTCTCCTACGTTAACCGCCGCTTGCCCGACGATTATTTTAAGTTCCTGGAAAACTACGACAAAGCCTTCAGGCTATTCGCTAAATAGAACATTATTATTTATACGGATTAAAGATGATCGACAAAAAACGGTTAAAAGAAGAATATAAGAGGATGATCCCGCCGATGGGCGTGTTCATGATCAAAAATAAGAATAGCGGCTTGGTTTTCCTGGGCTCCAGCCTGAACCTGAAGAGCGTATTGGACAAGCACAAGATGCTGCTTTCGGCTAAAATGCACATGAACTCCCGCTTGCAGCGGGATTGGAACGAATCCGGCGCGGAGGCGTTCGAATTTGCAATCGCGGAAACGCTCGAGCCGAAGGACGACCCGGATTATAACTATTCGGAAGACCTATCGATACTGGAAATGTTATGGATAGACAAATACAGGCCTATCGATGAGAAGCTCTACAATAAGTCGGAAAAGATCAGGGGAGTTTAACCGGGCGCAGATTCCGTTTGTTTATCTGCGGGAAAACCCGTATTTTTGCTATTCTTTACGGGGTGTAGCGCAGCCCGGTTAGCGCACCTGGTTTGGGACCAGGGGGTCGAAGGTTCGAATCCTTTCACCCCGACGTAAAACGAAAACGCCTTGTCTTTTTGGACAAGGCGTTTTTTTTTATGCTTCCATTTCCAGCTTTCCCAAAAACGCGGCGCCGTATATTCCCGTCTCCTGCAGGAATTTGGCGGGCTTTAGCTCGAAGTCTTTTGCGATGTGCGGCAGAGCGCGCTTTTTAATAGTGTCCGCTATGCAATCGAACAGCATGGGGTGCGCTTGCGAGATGCCGCCGCCGATGATAAGATAGTGGATATCGAGCAGGTTCATAGCCGAAGCGAACGCGAGCCCTAGGTAGTAGCCGACTAGCTTAAAGGTCTCAATCGCGGCCCAATCACCTTCGTAAATCGCCTCGGAGATATTCAGCACGTCGAGATCCTCTACGCCGTTCAAAGCGGAATCCCTCCGCTTAGCGGCGATCTTTTTAGCTAATTTAATTATTTGGGCGCGCCCGGTTTTCTCCTCGACGACCCCAGCGCGGTATCCGCGCTCATCGCTAACGGGGGCGTCCAGGTGATCGATGATCATGTGGCCGATCTCGCCCGCTCCGCCGGTAGCGCCGGTATAGAGCTTGCCGTCTATAATAATGCCGCCGCCTACGCCCGTTCCGAGCGTCGCGTAGATGAAATTTTTAACGCCTACGCCCGCGCCGCCCAGAAGTTCAGCTACGGCCGCCGCGTTCGCGTCGTTCTCTACGGCAATTCTTATCCCCGTTTTACCCCTAAGCATTTCGCCGAGCGGCACGTCGAGCCAGCCCGGCAAATTGGGCGCTACGCGCACTATGCCCCCGGCGCCGACTATTCCCGGCACGCCGACGCCTATGCTCTTTATGTCCGCCCTCGCGGCGAGTATTTCCTCAAGAAAGTTAACGATAGCTTCGACCGAAGCTTCTTTCCCATCTTCGGCGCGCGTGGGGCGGGAATCGCTCCAGGTCAGCTCGCCGTTGTTATCGATAAGCCCTGCCTTGACGGTCGTCCCGCCAACGTCTATACCTAAATACATATTAATCCTCGATTATTACGAAGATAAACGTAAACGCTTAAAAAAATTTTATTTTTGATCTTTGGAGTAGATATAGACCTTTTCGCCCGGTTTTATCATACCGTACTTCTCGCGGGCGATGCGTTCTATTTCGGTCGTATCGGCGCGTAGGGCCTTTATACGGCTTCGCAGCGAATCGCTCCTTAAGCGCTCGGTTTCTATGGAGGCTTTTAGCTCGGACTGCTTTGCGGAAAGCCTGGCCCGGCGGAGCACGCCGAAGTCCGAAAAAGAAATGTAGGCGAGCGCCGCGGCTACCAACGCCAGCGAAAGCCAGAAGCGGCGTCTCTGCGGATTATTTAAAATTGAAACTATAAAATTCATTCTGAATAAAAAAAGCTTACGGGAAAAGTCCAATTTATGAAATTTTCCCGTATCGTCGCATCATTTTATAATTTTTGATATTTCTTTAAATTTTTCGGAAGCCGAAGTTCGTAAAAGTTCCATTAATATAGATTCGTACGTCGTGACGACCGCGCCCTCGTGCCGCATGCGTTCGATAGCCACTTCCCTGTCGCGCGGGTTGCGCGAGGAAGTGCAGTCCTCGACTATTATTGCGTTCATGCCCTGCCCGATAAAGTCGAGCGCGCTCTGAAGAACGCAGATATGCGTCTCTATACCGATTATTATAACGTTGGCCGGATTGAGCGCAAGCAAGTTCTGCATAAACTCCAGCTCGCCGCAGCAGCTGAACGTCATCTTTTCCACCGGGATAAACGCTTCGCCGAGCGAATCGACAATTGCGGGGACGGTCGCTCCCAATCCCTTCGTATATTGCTGGGTGATGAGCGTCGGGACGCCGAGCTTCTGCAAGCCGAGCAACAGCTTGCCGGAGCGGGTAATCATGTCTTCGAAATTATGGATGAAGGGCATCAATTTCTCCTGGAAATCGATTACCACGCATACGGTTTCTTCGAGTTCTATTCTCATTTATATTCCATTATTATTAATTAGATATTATGCGATAACAAGCGCGGCGGCGTCTACGGAAGCCGCTCCCGCGTTTAAAAGAGCCAATGCGGCGGAATTTATTGTCGAGCCGGTCGTCATTACGTCGTCCACCACTAAAAATTTCCCGCCGGCTGCGTTGCCGCGGCATTCGAATACGCCCTCTATATTATTTTTCCTTTCGGCGGCGTTCAATGCGGTTTGCGTTTGAGTGTACCTCTTCCTGTAAATTATCTTTTCATTGGACCTGGAACCAAGCGGTTCGGCGATCGAATCCGAGATCAGGTAAGCCTGGTTGTAGCCGCGCTCGCGCTTTTTCGCGGGGTGCAGCGGCAGCGGTATGATCGCGTCGTAGCCCGTAAAACCGTCGCGGATCAATCTCGCGGCAAACGCTTCGGCGAATCTTGATACAATCGAGCGCCGCCCCTCGTACTTCAGGGCATGAACTATTTTCAGGGCGGCGCGCTCTTCGTCGACAGCTATCAGGCCGCTTGCGCGGGACACTGCGATATTGTCGGCGGAAAAATTATTAATAAATTTCTGGTAAATCTCGTCGCAAGATGGAGATAGCGGCAGGTTAGCGTAGCAGGGCCCGCATAAGTGCCTTTCCCCGTGCAGCAGCCTTCGGTCGCAGACGACGCACGCTCCCGGCGCGAGAGCTTCCTCGAAGCTCGTAAGAAGAGCCTTAGCTCCAAGCGATAAAAGCCTCGCGGCTTTCATGCGCGTTCCGCCGTTTCGACGGGGGAGGAGGCGCGGGCCGCCCTGTCTGCCGAATACTTGTCCCCCTTTGAATAAATCAAGTAGAGCGCGACTGCCGAGAGCCCGAGGTTCTCCAGTATCTTTCCGAAGCCGACCTTCTGCTGGGCTATATTCGAATAGCACCCGCAGTTTATATTCAGTCCCTGCGCCATCGCGGAAATAATACCCAGGACGAAAACTACAAGCATTCCAAGCGCAAGCAAAGCGTTGGCGCGGATCCTTACGCCAGCCGCCAGAGCCAGCCCGCAAACCAGCTCGATCCATGGCAAAATAATCGCCGCCGGGTTGACAAGCCAATCCGGAGCGGTCCGGTAGTTGGCTATTTCGTTCGCGAAGCCCGCCGGTTCAGCAATTTTGCCCAAAGAGACGAATAGAAAAGTTAAACCAAGCAGGAGGCGGAAAATTAGATTTATTATATCGCTATGCAATAACTTCTTCATATTTATACTCATTTCATTTTTAATATATGACGGCGAGCGCAAATTAATATTAATAAACCGAGCGATAAAATATTTTAATTATTGAATCGGCTTTTTTAGTATATTATGAACAAACGTAAACATACTTTTTTATAAATCTTACGAGGATGGTTATGGATGTTGCAATCCTTTCTCGATTACAATTCGCCTTCACGATAGGCTTTCATTATCTCTTCCCGCCGCTCTCAATCGGCCTGGGAGTGATCTTAGTAATTATGGAGGGAATGTACTTGCGGACGAAGAATCCGCTCTACGAGCAGATGACAAAATTCTGGGTGAAAGTTTTTGCGCTCATCTTTGGGGTGGGCGTGGCTACGGGCATAGTAATGGAATTTCAATTCGGCACGAACTGGGCCGTTTACTCGCGGTACGTAGGCGACGTGTTTGGGTCGGCGCTCGCAGCCGAAGGCATTTTCGCCTTTTTCCTTGAATCGGGTTTCCTTGCCCTGCTAGTTTTCGGATGGGACAAAGTAAAGCCGCGCACGCACTTTATCGCGACCTGCCTGGTGGCTTTCGGCGCGCATTTTAGCGCCATCTGGATCGTTATAGCGAACTCCTGGCAGCAAACTCCCGCCGGCTTCCATATAGTAACGCGCGAAGGAATAACGCGCGCTGAAGTCACCGATTTCGCCGCCGTTCTGTTCAATCCTTCCACGTTCGAAAGGTTATCGCATACGATACTCGGCGCTTGGATAGCCGCGGCGTTCCTGGTTATCAGCGTGGCCGCTTTCTATATGCTTAAGAAAAAGCATATAGAGTTCGCGCGCACAACAATGAAAATAGGAATAGTTTTCGCGATTACCTCCACCCTTTTACAACTCCTAACCGGGCACGCCTCCGCGCAGCAGGTCGCCTTCACTCAACCCGCTAAGCTCGCGGCGTTCGAAGGGCACTACAACACATCGCCCACCGGGCTATTTATTATGGGATGGGTGGACGACGAAAACCAGACCGCGCACGGCATTAAGATACCCGGCATGCTTTCATGGCTTGTGTATATGGACGCGAGCAAACCCGTAACGGGACTAAATGAGTTTAAGAAGGAAGATCGCCCGCCTGTGCAATTGGTTTTCCAGAGTTTCCATCTTATGGTGGGCATAGGCATGGCGTTGATTCTAATAAGCGGATTTGCGTTCGCCCTATGGAAGATGGGCAAGTTGGAGAACAATAAACCCTTCCTATGGCTGCTTGTCTTTTCGGTGGCGCTGCCGGAGATGGCGAACCAATTGGGATGGATGAGCGCGGAGGTTGGCCGGCAGCCCTGGATTGTTTACGGGCTTCTCCGTACGACCGACGCAATCTCGAAGTCCGTCAGCGCGAACGAGATCATTTTCTCTCTTATTCTATTCGGTTTGATTTACGCGCTCCTACTCGCCCTATTTATCTTCCTGCTCGATAGAAAGATAAAAGCCGGGCCAGAGCACGCCGAAGAAATCGAATCCGAATACGATCGCCAGAGCGTAATTTTTGAAGATAAGAAGAATATATAAGGAGTCTACATAATGGATTTAAACGTTACCTGGTTCATATTGGTAGCCGTGCTTCTGACCGGCTATGCCATACTCGACGGATTTGACTTAGGAGTCGGGGCTCTTTACTTATTAGTTAAAAAGGACGAGGACCGCCGCGTGCTTCTAAACGCTATCGGCCCAGTTTGGGACGGGAACGAAGTATGGCTCGTAACGGGCGGCGGCGCGCTCTTCGCCGCATTCCCGGAAGTTTATGCGACTTTCGCATCGGGCTTTTACGTCGCCGTTATGCTCTTGCTAATGGTGATAATATTCCGGGCCGTAGCAATTGAATTCCGCAGCAAGCGCGAGAGCGCACGCTGGCGCAATAGCTGGGATATTGCCTTCAGCGTGGCATCTATCCTAATCGGGCTCCTGCTAGGCGTAGCGCTCGGCAATATAATTCAGGGCGTGCCTATCGGCGCGGACCGCGAAGCTAACTTAACGCTTTGGGAATTGTTGACTCCTTATTCAGTCCTCGTCGGGATAACGACCGTCGCTCTCTTCATGATGCACGGCTCGATCTATTCAGTGATGAAGACCGAAGGCGAGCTGCAGGACAAGCTCCGCGGGTGGGTCAATAATACCATAATTTTCTTTGTTATTACTTACGTAATGACGACGATGGCTACTTTGATCTTTATTCCCGACATGATCTATCATATTAAGGATTACCCAGGGTTGTTCCTCGTAGCGATCCTGAATATGCTAGCGATAGCGAACATCCCGCGCGAAATCTATCACGGGCGCCCCTTCCGGGCGTTCCTCTCCAGCGCCGCAAGCATTGCGTTCCTGATTATGCTGTTCGCTATAGGGATTTTCCCGAATATCCTGGCTTCAAGCGCGGACCCGGCAAATAGCCTGACGATATACAACGCAGCCTCCTCCGAAAAGACGCTGGGGATTATGTTCGTGATCGCATGCATAGGTATGCCGTTCGTAATCGGGTATACGGCGACGATTTATTGGATCTTCCGGGGGAAAGTCAAGATAAACAAGATGAGCTACTAAACTATAATTAATTTTGGCACGATAACTGCATCATAATTAAGATAAGTCCGAGATAACAAGAAAAGAATATCATTAATAATTTTTTAAAGGTATTTGTATGATGTCTCAAGCTCCTAAATTCAGCTTTATACGCGCTCTAACCGTAGCGGCAATAATTTTATTCCTTGGAGGAGCCGGCGCTTATGCCGGCGAATCCAACTTAATTTTACCAACGCTATTGCCGGAGCAACGCAGTCTACTGCTCATAGGGCTGGCAGTGTGCGGGTTGGGCATGATCTTCGGACTTTACGAATTCCTGCACGTCAAAGGGCTGCCGGCGCATCGCTCGATGCTCGACGTCTCGGAATTGATCTTTCAAACCGCTAAAACCTACTTAATCCAGCAGGGCAAATTCCTTGTCCTGCTGGAAGTTTTAATAGGCCTCTGCATTGGCTTTTACTTCCTGGTTCTGCAAGCGCTCCCCATCGGCAGCGTGCTCATTATCCTCCTATGGTCCGTTATTGGAATCCTTGGCTCCTACGGGGTCGCATGGTTCGGCATTCGCGTAAACACGTACGCCAATAGTCGCATGGCGTTCGCCTCTCTTATCCCAAAGCCGCTCAGGTTGCTGAACATTCCCCTGCAAGCCGGTATGAGCATCGGCGTTCTGCTAATATGCGTCGAGCTTGTAATGATGCTCATTATCCTGCTCTTCGTGCCCGGGAATCTCGCCGGCGCCTGCTTCATCGGATTTGCAATTGGAGAATCGCTCGGCGCATCCGTTTTGCGCATTGCCGGCGGTATATTTACTAAAATTGCGGACATCGGTTCCGACCTTATGAAAATCGTTTTCAATCTCCGCGAGGACGATCCCGCTAACCCGGGGGTAATCGCCGATTGCACTGGCGACAACGCCGGGGATTCCATCGGCCCTACCGCCGACGGCTTTGAAACGTACGGCGTGACAGGAGTCGCGCTCATCAGCTTTATTGTGCTTGGCGTCCTCCCGGCTTACCAGGCCGAGCTTATTACGTGGATATTCGTAATGCGTATTGCGATGATCATTACTTCGATGCTAGCGTTTTATATAAATAAAGGCGTCAATTCGCTCCTATATTCTAAATCGGTCGAGCTTGATTTCGAAAAGCCGCTTACCTCGCTTGTATGGATTACTTCCCTGCTATCGATTGTCTTTACTTTCGCGATCAGCTATTTCATTATTTCGGGCATCGGCGGCTCATATTGGATTATCCTGGCGTCGATAATCAGCTGCGGCACGCTCGGCGCGGCGCTTATCCCGGAATTTACCAAGATATTCACAAGCACGAAGGCTATCCATACCAAGGAGATCGTTAAAGCCTCGCGCGAGGGCGGGCCGTCCCTGACAATTCTCTCCGGGCTTGTCGCAGGTAATTTCTCGGCGTTCTGGATAGGGATGCTAATACTTGGCCTGATGTTTATCGCGTATTTTATTTCGCAATTCGGACTGAGGGACTTGATGAGTTACGAGTCAATCTTCGCCTTCGGCCTCGTCGCGTTCGGGTTCCTTAGCATGGGCCCGGTAACGATAGCAGTGGACAGCTACGGCCCCGTCACGGACAACGCTCAATCGATCTACGAGCTGTCGCTTATAGAAACCCGCCCGAATATTTCCGCGGAAATAAAAGGCGAATTCGGCTTTGAGCCAAGCTTTGAAAAGTCCAAGGAATACCTCGAGGCCAACGACGGCGCCGGCAATACGTTCAAGGCGACCTCCAAGCCTGTATTAATTGGCACGGCGGTCGTGGGGGCTACCACGATGATCTTCTCGCTAATACTCGTTTTGCGGCAGTCCTTAGGCATTGAGCCCGAGCGGATACTGAATATGCTCAATCCGTACTCGATACTGGGACTTCTTGCGGGCGGCGCCGTGATCTACTGGTTTACGGGAGCGTCGATGCAGGCCGTAACTACCGGAGCGTACAAAGCCGTTTCCTATATAAAACGAAATATCGATCTCAACGCGTCCGCGCAGGACAAGGCGGCCTCGTGGGCAAGCTCGAAGGAAGTCGTGCGGATATGCACCCAGTACGCGCAATCGGGCATGATTAATATATTCATTTCAGTGTTCTCCTTCGCGCTGGCGTTCGCTTTCTTTTCATCGTCGACTCCTGATAGGGCCGCGCCCGCTTCGTTCTTCGTCAGCTATTTAATTTCAATAGCTATTTTCGGACTGTTCCAGGCAATTTTCATGGCTAATGCCGGCGGCAGCTGGGATAACGCCAAGAAGATAGTGGAAGTGGATTTGAAGGAAAAAGGCACGGATCTGCATGCGGCTACCGTAATCGGCGATACGGTCGGCGATCCGTTTAAGGATACTTCCTCGGTATCGCTGAATCCGATCATTAAGTTCACGACTCTCTTCGGCCTGCTGGCGATGGAAATCGCTATCGTACCGAACTTCGCCCCGACGGCGCCCTGGATCGGCGCGGCGTTCTTCATCGTCGCGTTGGTATTCGTCTGGCGTTCTTTCTATAGGATGAGGATACCTTAGCTGAAATTGAGTCCGCGATCGCAGATCACAGCTCCCCGGCGGATTGCTCGCTGATCCTGCGGTCGCGGCGCTCTTTAGCTAGCTGCCTCAGGTCCACCACCCTATCGGCTTCGTCCACTATTTCCACTCCCAAAATAGTCTCCACCGCGTCCTCCATCGTTAGCAAGCCCTCTATCCCGCCGTATTCGTCTACGACGACGAAGAGGTGCTGCCGGCGCTGCAAAAACTTTTCGAGAGCTTTGTCGAGGTCCGCGTTCTCAGGTATGAAGTATACTTTTCTAGTTAAAGAACGCAGCGTTTGCTCGAGCTTGCCGTTAAGGGCCGCGTGCATAACGTCCTTCGACATGATATAACCGATAATGCCGTCGTCGAGCGAATCGCCCTCCCAAACCGGGAACCGGGAGTACATCTGCAGCTCGGGCATTGTCAGGGCTTCCTCGACAGTCGTGTCGGCCTTGCAGGCGAACATAACCGTCCTCGGCGTCATAACGTCGGAAACGAGAACGTCCTTGAAGTGAATCATATTGCGAAGGATGCGGTACTCTCCCGCGTCGAGCGACCCCTCCTCGTGCGCCGTATCGACAAGGGCGGCGATCTCCTCGCGCGAGGCCTCGTCGGGCGGCTCTCCGCCTATGTTGCGGGCGATTAATTTTAGGGCTTGGGTTAACGGCTTGATGGTTTGACTGACGAGATACATTATCGGGGTTAGGAACAGCCCGATACGCTCCGCGAAACGAATGCCCAGGGAATAAAAGAGATACCGAAAAAAAATGGTAAATATGAAAAATACCGCTATCGACCCAACCAGCCCCCATATACTATGGAAATGTAATTCAATATAGCTGCCAAGCAATCCGCCCGCCAGCGTATAGAGGAAGAGTTCCAAAATAACGTATGAATTGATATTATCTTCGTAGCGTAATTTTAATGCTATCAGGCGCTCGGAGTTCTTGTGCTTTAGCTCGGAGATCTCGTTTATTTCCTCCTGGCTGAGCGAGCTCAATACCGCCGAAAGCGCCGCGCTGAATGCGCCCAAAAGCATAAGCGCCACTATTATCGCAGGTTCCATTTCTTTTTCTTAACTTCTTTCCTTGTGTGCAATTGAATATATTTTAACTTTTCTTATCTTTATATTCTTAGAATGTGCAAATTATAAATAAAAACAACTTTAACGACTATTTATTTTGCGTTATAATCCAAAAACAAAGGAACGGCGGATTAATGTCCGATAAAACGAAAGACGAGGAAGAGCCCGGCAAGGGCGAAGAACCTGAAATGGGCTTCTTCGATCATCTCGAAGAGCTGCGGATGAGAATAATATATATGCTTATCGGCATTATTGTCGCAAGCCTTGCGACGGGCTTTTTTATTGATGATATTATGGAGAATTTCCTCCTGCTGCCCGCCGCGAAATATGGATTGACTTTACAAAATCTTGCGCCGTTCGGCCAACCCTTTCTGTACTTTAAAGTTATCCTAATAACTGGCCTTATATTATCTTTCCCGTTCATACTTTACCAGTTGTGGCGCTTTATCGCGCCGGGGCTTTACGACAAGGAACGGAAGTGGGTCGGCAGCCTCACCGTTTTGACTTCGGTCAGCTTCATGATCGGCGTCGTGTTTTCCTATTACGCATTGATTCCCTCGATGCTCAGCTTCGCAGCGTCCTTTGGAACGGAGAAAATTAAGAACTTTATCGACGTCAATCAATACCTGAGCTTCATAACTATGATGCTGCTCGCCAGCGGCATAATATTCGAAATGCCCATTCTATCTTTCTTGTTGGCGCGTTTTGGGATAATAACTGCAAAGATGATGCGCAAGTACTGGAGGCACTCCATTGTAGCAATTCTAATCATCGCCGCCGTGCTCACCCCCACGCCCGACCCTGTCAGCCAAATGATATTCGCCGCCCCGCTCTTCGCTCTCTGGGAGATCAGCGTGCAGGTGGCCAAAATAGCCGAACGCGGACGACGCGCCCGCGAGGCGAGGCGAGCGCGCGAAGCCGGGGAGGAATAGTGAATTCCCGAAGCCTGGCTATTAGGCTCATCGACGCCTTGAGCCGCACGTGGAGGATAAAGGAAATTGGCGCCCGCCCGGCAGCCCCCGCCGTGCTGGCTTTTTTCCATGGCTCGATGCTGCCCGTCTGGAAGCGGTTCGCCGGGACGGAGGCTTCCGCGCTCGTCTCCCAAAGCCGCGACGGAGCTATATTAACAGAACTATTGGAGCGCTGGGGCTACCGCGTCGTGCGCGGCTCTTCCTCGAAGAGCGGCCGGGAGGCGCTCGACGCGCTGACGGAGCTCGCCTCCAATTCGTTAGTATTAATCACGCCCGACGGCCCGCGAGGCCCGGCGGGTAAGTTCAAGGCCGGCGCCGTAGTCGCGGCCCAACGCGCCGGCGTACCGCTTGTATTGTGCGGCGTGGAGTTCTCAGCCGCCTATAGATTCAGCAAGAGCTGGGACCGCTTCGCGCTTCCCCTGCCCTTTTCAAAAATCATCTTAAGATACTCTCAACCTCTCTCCCCCGGCAACGACCTGACAAGAGAGGAGATAAATCAAAGAATATCCGAAGCGGAGCGCGCGCTTAACGAATTGGATAGGACTTAGGGCGATAGCCTGGCCTTTGTACGGATAGGCTGATCGATACCCTGCATAGCGATTATGACACAAAACTTACCTCTCCACTATCGCCTTGATCATCTGCGTCGCGTCGCCGTGGCGGACGACGATAAAGTAAACGCCCGGCTCGTAGCGGGAACAGTCCCAGACGAGGTAGCCGCTGTAGGGAGCCGTCTTCTCGATCGTTATGTCTTCCCTGCCGGCGACCTTGCCGAAAAGGTTATAGATCGATATGTCGTCCTTGTCTATGTCGAGGCTCGTATCCCAATAGATCAGCGAGCGCACCTCGTTCCTGGCGGGGTTGGGGTAGGGAGGGAAGCAGTAGAGAAAGTTCTTCCTAACCTCCGACTGATAATTTTCAGACGCCGAAAGCGGTATCTCTGGTTCTAGCCAATAGTAATATCCCTTGTAGGGGGTATGTTCGTCATAATATAAAGCTAAGAATCTATCAACGACCTTCTTAAGCTTTCCGTAAACTCTCCCGTTATGCGGGATTATACGATGGCGCCATTTGCCCCTATCGCGTAGGTCACGAAGGGCAAAAAGAGTATCGCAATAAGTGATATACAGGAAATCTTTGTCGTAATCCATTGCTACGCTGGAGACTACAGTCAAAGAATCAATTACTACCTTCCAACTTGCGACGGTTTCCAATTCCTTCGTGCGCAGATTAACGACGTCAAACACTACCGTAGAATCCAAAGGTCTAAAATGGGATAATCCAATATATTGCTCTTCGTTCAATTTAAAGTCGAATACCGTCAATTCCTGGTTTGATTTCGGATACCTTTTTATAGTTTCCCAATTTACCCCGTTATTGCTTGTGAAACGAACCTCGCTATTCCCTCCGCTTGCGTTTGCGCAATGTATGAAATAAGACGAAGTATCGAAAGGAACGACATAGTCTAGTATCCCGGTAACAAGCGAAATCCGCTTTGTTAAGTTAAAATCCCTATCAAATAGATATATTTTTTTCCGGTCGTCTAAGCTAAAATTTTGTCCAATTACACCCGCAAAACCGTCGCCATGCTTTTGGATACAGCCCGGTAAATTGGAATTGGCGACATAATCGATGGACGAATTGAAGGAGAGTCCCTCAATATCTTTTATAATAAAGCTCTTCCCTATGTCGTAACTGATAAAATGCTTCGCCTGGATATTAGATTGACTTCTGCCTATCAAATGCAAAACTTTATTAGTTGCATCAAAATATTTGAAAATAAACATATATTCAAAATCTTTATTATCAGAGTTGATCAATTCTTTCACAGAAACGGGGAGAACAGTTGCCCCGTTATTATGACTTAATAAAATAGGCAGGTTGAATGAGAAATTGGAGCCGCTGTATAATAGTAAAGTCGTATCGTTTATTGCTTCAGGGAATGTAATGCCTCCTGCCACAGATCCGTCGGAAATCGTTGTCAATAAACTATCGGGAAGCGATAACTGTTTAAGAATACTGGTCCGGCCGCATATTAATAATTCATTTTGGAACTTAAAGACATCCATATAACTGTAGTTTATATAAGGTTTAGTTATAATAGAAGAGTCGTTAAATAATGGATTCGTTCTCTCTATGCTAATTAATTTATCATGAATAATGTTATGCAATGTATTTTTCGGAAGTTCAGTAAACTTCTCAAAACCAGGGAATTCTTTAATTATATATATAAACTTTCGACTATAGTACTTCCCTTCCCTTTTAACTATTACTGAAGCAGTAAAATACAAATTATCGCCTTCGGCTATTAATTCGTAACCTCTTTCATACCATACTGTATCCTTATAGATTTTCAGTTTTTTAAAAGAAATGGAGTCGATTGGATGCAAGCTTTTATCAAAACTTATTAAAGTTGTAGTATCTGATTCCACAATAAAGGAACCTTTATGATAAGCAATTGACTTATTTAATTTCAAATATTGGCCTACGGCGTCATAAATTTCAGTATTTGTAAAGAACGGACGTTCCGAAGTTACTTCAAAATCATTTGAAACTATGAGCAATGAATTCTTTGTCCGAATAAAATAACCTTCCGGGAATTTCGCCGCCGCGAGAAATTCCATATCCAGGTTTGCAACCTTTTGCCAGTCGCCGCCCGCGTTCTCCGATATAGCAAATTCGCCCGTGGAATTCACGGCTATTAGTTTATCGTCCAATTTCTCAATTAAAAGGACATCTCCCTGATCAAACGGGCGAATCCTATCCCAGGTCTTGCAACCGTCCCGGCTCAGGAGCGCGCAGCCGTCGCTTCCAAGCGCAAATACGGCGCCTTCTATTTCGCTAAAACTTAAATAATCCACCAAAATAGGAGTAACTTTTATTTCATCGGCAATTGCATCAAAAGTTGATACAAGCGCTATGATTAATGCTAGTAATGAAGCCTTCATGATTTTTGCCTGCGTTTAGTTAATACATCCTATCTTTTAATTGCAATTTTGCAAAAGCTAATAGCGCTCTTGCTTCTTATAGTCAGTAGATAAATACCCGAGTGGAGACGGGAAACGTCTATGTTTTCTTCGTCCCGATGTTCCTGTAGCCTGGCCCCGAGAGAGGTGAATATTTCAACCGTGAAAGGGAAGCCAGCTGGGCTAATCTCCACTATATCCGTTGCCGGGTTGTACCAGGCCTTTGCGTTTTCTATTTTAACGGTAGGTTCATTAATTGATTTCAATTTAAGATCCTCTAACCTAGCTCTATAAACGCCATGTTGATACGTGCCGGCATAAATATAATCTCCCAGGATAAATAAAGGATAAAACCCCTTACCTTTAGTTGTCGGACCCATTTCCTCCCACGTCTTTCCCAAATCGCGAGATACATAGATGTTGTCGCCAGGCACTAATATTATTACATTCGAACCATACAGGTAGACTCTACTAATAGACTCAAACGGAGGGTATATGCGGGTCCAACCGATCCCGTCGTCAGTAGAAATATAGAGATCCGCTTTCAACGTATAAGCCACGACTAAATCATCGTTGGAAACAGCCCCGATATCGTTGCCAGTATCGAATTGATAATCGACATAATTCCAGGATAAACCTTCGTCGGTCGACTTTAGTATACCATTATTGGAACCTGCAAAAATTGCGCGCGAATTACTTGTCAAAGTATAAGCTATTGTTTCCGTTAGGGCGCTATCGATCATTCGCCATGAATCCCCTTTATCGGTAGATTCATAAATGCCCCCATGGACGGTTGCTAAAGCGCGTCCATTCGGCAATGCGAGCACGCTCGTTATGCCGTTACTCTTAAAATCAGATCCATCCAGGTTCCAAGATTTCCCGCCGTTAACGGTCTTTGAAAGATATGGTTTCGCATTTGACGAAAATGTCAACGCATACCCGATTTCGTCGTTCATCGATATAGAATAGAACGCATAGTTCAAGGAATCAGCTCCCCATGAAGACCAGGTTTCCCCATGATCCGCGGACGATGAGAAACCGCCCGTTGACAGATTAGCCAGCAGAGTGTCCTTATAAGAGGCGAAGCTCGTTATATAAGTTTCAACAAACCCCGGGTTATTAAATTCCCACGTAAGGCCCAAATCCTTCGAAACAAGGCAACCTGCGTCGGTAGCCGCGTAGATTTTACCCTGGCTCTCAATCATGTTATATACAGTTCTATCTTTAAGACCCCAAAAATCAGATTCAAAATCATTCCCGGATTTTATCAGCGAAGCGAAGCCGGCTCTTCCATAAATTGCGAAAATTTTATCCCTTATAAACGATAAGCTCAGGGCTTCTCCCAGTAAGGGGACGTTCTTCCAATTTTGTCCATAATCGATAGAGTAAAAGACGCCTTTGGACGAGCAAGCGAAAACAGTATCGTTTCTAATATAAATTTCATTAATATTAGTAAAATTGGGGTATGCCAATGCAAGATGCGTATGCCAAGTTTTACCCCTGTCATGGGTTACGCATATTCCGTTCGATATTCCAACAAATATCGTGTCGCCGCTCGCGGTCGCGGCAAAGTAATCGCTTCCTATTTGATTCCCGTTTACGGTTAAAAAGTTCCATGTAGCCCCGCTATCCTTTGAAATAACTACAAAATTGTAAATGCCGTCGGTTAATTTAACGAATATAGAAGCAATAGCCACGCCCCTATTCACAAATATTTTTTTTACGGTGTCATAGGGCAGACCGGGAAATGTTCTCTCAAAAGCGCTTTCGTGAGTTAACAACCTATAAACGCCATTATCCGTACAAAAGAGCAATTCATCGTCGTTTTTGTAAACGCTGTTAAGCCGGGCGGGCAATTTTAAGTTTGATTTAACCCAATAGTTGTTCTCTAATCCAGATCGATAAAAATTATCACTCGAAGAGACGCCTAATAAGGAGTCCTGTACTTCAAAGATATTATGGAAGATTCCCCCGTATGGGCCGTTAGTATGAGTCCATTGGGAAAAGGCATTATTTAGCCCTAAGAATGCAAATAATAAAAATGGAATTATAAAGTGTCTTTTCATAATATTCATTAGTTTTAATTAAAAGGGAGAGCAAGCCATGACAGCTTGCTCCATATTACTAATTACAACCTGCACGGTACCGGAAACAATCGCTAACTTGACCTGGTACCGATGGTGGAGTTACGTTTTCTGCTTCAACCGGACAAGAGAACGATCCTCTTTGAACAAAAGTCGAGCTCGACATATATCTTGTTCCTCCTATACCTTCTTCCTCCCAGCACCAACGTCGCGTCTCTTCGCAGTATGAATCCGTATTGCAAGGTCGGAAGGTGATATGGGTATTCCCGATTTCCCCGTAGCATTCCTGTCGCCAGCAGTTCCAATGCTTAATTATTATAAATTGATCCGATGCTCCATCGAGACAGTTCGGGATAGAGCCGGGAGGAGGCTCTACGCAAAAGTGACTATACAAGAAATCATAATTACATATATTCGCATATAGGTAATTACAGACCTGCTGAAAGCTCCAAGTTTGAGTGCATGTAGTGAATATCTTATTGAATCCTATTATGCTGATTTCGCTTGGCCTGGGTCCTCCGTTGTCGTTACAGTAGTAACAAACTTCGACGTGATAAAAACAGTTATTAACCATCATTTCGATTACTTGTTACGTAGTTCCTTCCGGGCACTGCGCCTTCGCTAAATTTGCGCCCCAGAGCGAGGCGATGAAGAGAAATGTTGCGACGAGAGCCGCAAATCGAAGTCTTTTTGTTGAAATCATTTCTATTGATTTCCTTCTTTAAGTTAATAAATCGTTTATTACTTAATACTTCGAAGGCAGTAAGCCGATTCTAAGACTTATTTCAAAAGCGGCCTATGCCTAAAAGCCGCCGCCGGTCTCGCGCTGATTTTAAAGCCAAGGATAAACGCCGTCTATCCGCCCCTGGCTTAAAGCGCAATTTCTAAGTTCACATTTCCCTCCGTAATTAATGTAGCGGTAAGATAAATCGCACATCTAATTACGAACCTAAAAAAAAATAACAGATATGCAAGCGATATTTTCATTTTAATAAAAATTTTCAAATATTCTTTCTATATTTTTCTTTCGCTAAATAATCTTGTTTTCATTTTTAATTCATCCCTATCGACAAAGTCTGAACGCGCAAGGGTTCTCATCATTTCGGCGCTCCGCCGCGGAAGGAGTGGCGCGGGAGAAGTCGCGCTTCGCGTTACAAAGCTGTAACCCCTACAGGGTTAAGAAAAATGTAACCGGCTGCCGGTCGCTGAGCCTGTCGAAGCGTCCGGCGTTTTCCTTTGCCGTACCCTTCGACGGGGTTCAGGGTACGGCGCTACATTTCCTATACTTTTTTCAAATCTGCACATCCGCTTTCCTATATAAACAAACGAACTGCCGTTTTGTAACACCCGAAAATAATTATTTTTCTCGATTTTTGAAGAAATTAGGGAGAAATGGCGTGAGGAGCGGCTTCGCGAGTAGTGGAGTTGTTGCTGCGGCGAAGCCGCCGGTTGGTGATAGAGGGGGGCGCGCGTTTCTATAGACATTCGAATCCTTCGGATTCGTCGGGGGCGTAGAGGTATAGTTATATATGCGTTATTTCCAGCGTAACTTTTATCGAACAATTCCTTTAGATTCCTCTTCACTTAGTTCATCGGAATGACAAATCCTTCAATTTCAAGCTATTAGCGTATCCACTTTTAAGATACAATCATATTATTCAGTTAAATCAGCTTAATCCTGGTTCAGACAATTTGGACTCCTCGCTGCGCTTCGGAGCGACAAGTCCTTCAATATCAAGCGGATAGCTCGATATTTCAATGCTTCAGTTTCCTGTGCAGCGTTGATAAATGATCAATGTTAAATGATAAATGAAAAGGCTGCCGTTTGCAGGCAGCCTCTTAAGCTTAAGGGGGAAAGAGAATTTTTTTTACGCGTTCCGCAGGGACATCTTAACGACGCCCCAAATCTCGAACTTGTCCTCGCGCGAGACGCGAAGCGGCGAGAATGCGGGGTTCTCCGAGAGGAGCTGGACGCCGTCTTCGTCGAATGACAACCGTTTAACGGCTAATTTGTTGTTAATCGAAGCGACTACGATCTTCCCTTCCTCGGGGGTAGCCGCGCGGTCGACGACGAGAACGTCGCCGGAGCGGATCCCAGCGCCAAGCATGGAATCGCCCTTGACAGTAATTAAAAAAGAATTGGAACTAACTCGCGTTCCCGACGGTATTGTTTCTTGTAATGTCATGCACGGGAACAATCATTTTGCGTGCCAGCCTACCGCATAATGACAAATTTTTTCCGCGCCACGCCGCTCCCATAGTCAAGTTCCACCCAGTAAGCTCCCTGCGCCAAACTCTTTACGGAGTATTTTATCTCGCCGCGGCCCTTCGGGAAATTTTCGTTCCCGACGACGCGGGCCGCCGCCCCGCCCCGCGAATCGACGATCCGGATAGTGACGCGGGCCGCTTCGGGGATCTTGTACTTTATGTTGATCATTTCGTCGGCCGGGGAAGGAAAAATCGGAGACAATATGCCGTCCAATTCTCCTCGCGTAGTGGTTTTGGTCAATCCCAATTCTATCGCGGCATCGCAAGCCGCCTGGTAAATAGATGAAAGCGATTTTTCGTTATTGGCTCCGTAAATAGCGAACACTACCCTTGCGGTGTCGTTCGGCCCTAACTTAATAGGTCCCGCGCCTATAGCCATTGAAACGTCCGTGGTTTCGCTCTTAGAGCGCGCGACGCCGCTCGAGATAGTGAGCCACTTTTCGCGGCGGGTGTACCCGTCCCAAACGCCCGGGTCCTGCTCGCTTTTCCCGTCGTTGTTAATCGGATAGAAATTCAATCTCTGATCGGAAATGAGCATAGCCCCGGCAATTGGTAGAGAGTCCTCTAGCGAGCGAACGAAGCCGCCGTAGATATCGGACCTGTACAAGCATTCGTTTAATAGAGACACCCCGATATCCCAATCGAAATAGAGACCTGCGAATAGGTTCTCCCGCGCTTTTCCGCGCGTATCTATTATGTCGTATGAAATTAGCAGGAAATCCGACCTGCGGGGCGTTTTGAATTGATATATAGTTTGATCTACCGCGACGCCTGCCTCTACAAAATCTCCTTCGTCCCTGAATTTAGCGGAACCGATATGCCCGTCTATCTTACCGCCTACGGAATCGATCGTTACGGCTTTTTCCGGTTGGAAGTCGCGGTCCTGGTAGCTCTGCACGGAGCCGCGCGCGACGCTCGATAACGTGGAGTCGTTCTCGGCAACTATCAGCGAGCCCTCGTAGAGCAGGTTGTCCGAGTCGCCATAATGGAATCCGATGCCCTGGGCGTTTTGGGGATAGTCGTTATAAGCGATATTTCCGCGGCTGTTTATCGTCGTTTTGATGTTATTTGCGGTCATATTCCTAAAGGACGGATTCACAGTTACGAGCGCAGAGGAGGAGCCTAATTTTACCGAGTCCTCATAGCCGACGAGTCTATACTCTAATCGATAATCGAGGGCTAAGTTCGTGGGAACGGTAAAGCTGAAGGTGCGCGTAAATTCCTTTTCCTCGCCGACCTTTAGTTCCCCCACTTCAATGGAATCGATTAAAGTCGAGGTAAACGCCGAATAATAAACGTAGAATTTAACTACGGGATTCTCCAGGTCGGTCAGCGCGTTCGCTACAGTAAAGGAAACGTACGTGCGCTCGCCTTCGTCGAAGGAGCCGTCCGCCGTCTCGTCCTCTATTTTAATATTTTTAATAATCAAAGACCTGGGGTTTTTATCCGCTAAGGCGCGATAGGCGTGAATGCGGCCGGCTCCTATCTTGCCAACGTAAAAAGTATTTAGCGTGTCGATGTTGTCCGAAGTGGCTTTGAGAAGCTCGCCGACCTGGGAAGCGTTCAGCTCGGGGCGGGCCGCCCTAACGAGCGCTGCGACGCCCGCTACGACTGGCGAAGCCATCGACGTGCCGCTCATCCTCTGGTAGAAGCCGCCCGGCACGGTGGAGAGGATGTTCGAACCCGGCGCGGAGACGTCCACGCTCGAATGATAATTTGAATAATAAGCCTTCTTATCGTCATCCTCGACGGAGGCTACGGAAATAATCCCCTCGTAGCCGGCGGGGAAGTACTGCGTTTCCTGGCTGTCGTTGCCGGCGGCGCCAACGATTAAGGCACCGGCGGCGACCGCTTGCGCGAGGACTTCCTTTTCCGAGGTTGAATTTGAGTTGGACCCCCAGGAGAGATTAATAACGTCCGCGCCGTTTACGGCCGCATAAAGCAGGCCCTCGTACGAATTAACGACGCTCCTGTCGAACGGGTTATCGGTTGCCACCTTAACCGGCATTATCCTGACTGCTTTCGCAATGCCGGCTCCCCCGGCAATATTATTTATTGTGGCCGCTGCGATGCCCGCCACGTGAGTGCCGTGCGACGGCCCGGGAATAGGGTCGTTATCCTCGCCTGCCGAGTCCGAGCTAACGAAGTCCCACCCGCGCCAATCGTCTATAAAGCCGTTGCCGTCGTCGTCCAACCCGTTGCCGCGTTTGTCTCGACCGGCGCTGTCCTGGCCGCTCTCGCCGGGGTTAACGTACATTTGCTCGCCCAGGTCGACGTGCTCGTAGTCCACCCCGGTGTCTACTATGCCGATTACCACGGTATCGAGCGGGGTAAATACGTCCCACGCCTCGAAGGCATGGATCTGCGGCAAGTGTTGCTGCTCGGGTAGAAGCGTGTCGTTCGGTATATCGAAAAATTGATGGCGGGGATAGGGCTCGGCGTATTCTATATAAGGAAGAGAAGATATCTTTTTTGCAAAGGCCTGGGCGTTTGCGTCGACTTCGATTACGTAAAGCCTTGAAAGAGGATTTTCACTTCCCCTACCCAAGCTCTCGCGGCGCCCTGCGAGCTTTCTTGCAAGCGCTTCAATTAAGGCTGGCCTGATCAATCGTTTGGATGGATATGCCGCTAATTCGGGGGCTGCCGTGGAATCGATCCTCAAGCCGGCAGGGAATCCCTCCCGGAATTTAATGATAATCTTCTCGGAGGCGCTCGCCCCAACAATAAACGCCGACGTCAGAAAAAACATAACGAACGCGGCATAAATTCTTCCCATACGGCTAATTCCATCAATTTATTAATATAAAAGAAACTACCAATTAGACGCCTCGCACTGAGTTTTATTCGTCTAAAACGGTAGCTTTTATTGTTTTCTTTACTTTCCAGAGCAAATCTAACGCATCCTCTCTACTATCTAATTTGGCCTCCAAAAGCAGCTTGTTCCGGGTTTGCGTCAGCTTTGCGCCTTGAAGCGAGCCGATGTAATCGGCCACGTGAACAAAGGCGTTTTGATAATAGGATTCGTCCGTTTCCGGGGGGAATTCCGCAATCAGCTTGCCGTTTCGGAGCGCGATGCGAGTAAATCCGGTGTCGAGCGTCGCGATACGCATTCGGACGGCGAAGATTAGCTCCCGCGCCTGGTCGGGCAGCCTCCCGAACTTATCCTTAATCTCGTCGACTATGCTATTAAGCTCCGCGGTGTTTTCCGCCCGATAGAGAGCTTTGTAGTAGAAGAATCTATCGGTGTCGCTTTTTATGTAATCCGTGGGGAAGTAAGCGTCGGTCGAGAGCTCAATCGAGATGTCGTCGTTTTTGAATCTCAGCTTATCTTCTTTTTTTCCAAAGATATCGGCAAATTCTTCAAGCTTAAGTTCCTGGACGGATTCATCGAGTATTTTCTGGAATAATTCGAAACCTATATCGATTATAAAACCGCTCTGCTCGGCTCCAAGCAAATTGCCCGCGCCGCGGATCTCCATGTCGCGCATGGCGAGCTTAAAGCCGCTGCCGAGCTCGGTGAATTCCTCGATGGCCTGGAGCCTGCGAAGCGAAATCTCGTTGAGCTTGCTAACGGGCGGAATCAGCAAAAAGCAATACGCCTGGATGTTATTCCTGCCGACCCTGCCGCGCAATTGATAAAGCTCGGCAAGCCCGAAATTCTGCGCGCGGTTGATTAATATCGTATTTGCGTTGGGTATGTCTATGCCCGACTCGACTATCTTCGTCGCGATCAGAACGTCGTACTTGCGCTGGACGAATTTCTCCATGACGCCTTCGAGCATTGCCGGGGGCATTTGTCCATGCGCTATGCCGAACTTAAAGGTGGGCATAAGCATCTCCAGGTCGCTTTTTATCTTTTCAAGGTCGTCGATACGATCGTTAACGAAAAATACCTGCCCGCCGCGCTCTATTTCGCGGCGAATAGCGAAGGCTATTTTCTCGTTGTTCCACTCCAATATTTCAGTATAAACCGGGAGCCTATTGCGCGGCGGGGTCTCCATAACGGAGAGGTCGCGAGCGCCCATGAGCGAAAAATTAAGCGTGCGCGGGATAGGAGTAGCCGTTAGAGTTAGGGTGTCGATAGAAGCCCGGAGCTGCCTTATCTTTTCCTTTGCGGAAACCCCGAAGCGATGCTCCTCGTCGATTATGAGCAGCCCCAGTTCCTTGAACTCCACGTCCTTGCTTAGCAGGCGGTGCGTGCCGATTATTACGTCGACCGAGCCTTTTTTAAGCCGCGCCAGTATCTCGCCCTGCTGCGCTTTGGTTCTAAATCGGGAAATGACTTCGACGTTTACGGGGTATTTGCCGAATCTGTCGCGGAACGTCATATAGTGCTGCTGCGCGAGTATCGTCGTCGGCACGAGCACTGCGGTCTGCTTGCCGTATTGGGCGGCTTTGAACGCCGCGCGCAATGCGATTTCCGTCTTGCCGAAGCCGACGTCGCCGCAGACGAGGCGGTCCATCGGCGAATCGCTTTCCATGTCGCGCTTTACTTCCTCCGTAGTGCGCGCCTGGTCGGGCGTGTCCTCGTAAATGAACGAGGCTTCAAATTCCTTTTGCCAGATCGTGTCCGCCGGGAAAGCCGTTCCTTCTTCCGCTTTTCTTTTTGCATAAAGCCTTATCAGGTCCCGCGCGATGTCCTTTAGCCTTTTCTTTGTCTTGGCCTTCTTGCGTTGCCATTCAGCCGAGCCGAGCTTCGTCAGCCTTGGCTCGACGCCCTCCGAGGCCTGGTACTTTTGCACTTTGTGGATATAATTAGTCTGGACGTAGAGCATATCTCCTTCGGCGAATACTATGCGTATGCAGTCCTGCTTTATTCCGCCCATCTTGACGGCTTGAAAGCCGTCGAACCTGCCGACGCCTTTGTCTTCGTGCACGACGAAATCGCCGATTCTCAGCTCCTTAAGCTCTGAAAGCGTCATGCCCTCGGTTTTCTTTTGCGAGCGGTTTTCCGCGCGCGCCCTTCGTCTCTCGAATATTTGGTGCTCGGTTAGGCAGGCTATTCTCATATCGGGCATTAGGAAGCCGCCGGAGGGAGCCTCCTCGAGCCATCTTATGGCTTCTAAAGTCTCTTCGGGGGGCGCCATGCCGCGCGAGGTCTCGGTCACTTCCTCGGGCGGAGCCTCGAGCGATCCCGTAACGAGCTCGCGAAGACGCTCGAGGTGGATCTTACCCTCGGCGAAGAGCAATATGCGCGAGCCCTGGTAGGCGTACTCCTGCAAAGCCTTCGCCAATTCCTTCACGCTGCCGGAAAATTTCGGCTGCGGCTCGGATTTAACAGTTATATCCGCAGGGCCGAAATCATTAATTCGCACGCGCCGGAACTCCTCTAATCGTTTAAGAGAGTCCTCGCTTAGCTCCAGTTTCTCGGCGTTTTCCATAACGAAAACGGTGTCGGGGGAAATATAATCGAAAACGCACGAGGAGTATTCCGTCGTGCTTTCGTGGAATATATTGGCGATGAACTCAATGTCGTCGAATTCGCGGACGCTTCGCTGCGAGAGAGCGTCGAATTCGCGGATTGATTCGATCTCGTCCCCCCAGAACTCGATGCGCGCGGGATTGTTCCAACCGAGCGGGAATACGTCCACCAAGCCGCCGCGAATTGCCAGCTCGCCGGGCTGCGAGACGAAATCCTTACGATTGAATCCATTAAGCAGCAGGTTTTGGGTAAATTCCTCGAAGTCTCTCCTGTCGCCTCGGGAAACCTTTAGCTTATGCCGGATCACTTCGCCGGGCGGGGGTATCTTAAGGTCGAATATATCGGGGGTAATAATGCCGATCGAGCAGTCGGAGCTAAGCAGCGCGGTCAATCCTTCCACGAGCCATCCGTAGTGCTCCTCGACGTCCGTTTCCTGGAATCGCACGTATGTTTGAGGCTTGGCCAGAGCAGCTACCTGCGCGTCCTTGACGAAAAGCGAGACGTCGTGCTGCCATTCTTCCACCCGCTCCAGGTCGGGCACGACGATCAATATCCTTCGGTTCCGAATGTGCCAGGCGGCGGAGATGGTCGCGCCCTTTAGCGAGCCCTCCAATCTTTTTATCCGGATTTCCTTTTTATCGCTTTCGAGTTCGCTTGAGAGCTTCGTCACAAAATCCAGGCGCATTAATATGCGCAATACCTCTTCAAATGTAAGTCGTTTAGCCAATATGCCTTTCCGCGCGTTAAATTTATTTCAGGATTTCAAAATTACGCAATAATCAACTATTTACAAACTCCCCGGGAAGGCTGCTTTCGTAGCTCGCCCGCCTAGAAGTTCTTAATTTTACTATAAATAAAAAATAATTGTAAAATTCATTTTTTAATCATAATTTTAGCTCATATATATTGATAATCGAAATATTCTATTGGAGTTATTATGAAATTGGTTCTTTGGGCCCTCGTATCATTTTTTGTTTTATTTTCAGCCGGAAAAGCGCAAGACGAAGATCCGTTTGCAGAAAAAACGCCCGAGAGACTAAAATTTTACAAGGAAAAATACGATACGGTTTACGCAAAGCCGTTTGAAATCGTTTGGAAAGGCGTACTAAAATCGCTTGAAGACGAGAATTGCCAAACGATCAAGAAGAGCTACAAGCAGACCGACGACGGCGTCTACAAGGGTTCGATCCATTCCGACTACTGCTTGCTAACGCAGAACAAGGACAGCGCTAAAACTGTTTTGGACAAATTCAGCTATGCTATGCCTATCATTAGGGGCGGAACGTGGACTACTGCCCGCTTTCAGTATAAATTTATCGTCGCCGAACAGAAGGACGGGACTGTATCTTTAGAAATCCGGGGGGAAATCAGCGGGCGCGAAGATTACGTGACGACGCAGGTGCATTTCTGGAAATCGAACGGCATACTTGAGACGGAGATGATGAAAAAAGTTTCCGCTAATATCGACGCTCTTTCCAGGACGGAATAATCTAATTAAATCTATTCAAAACGAGGGCAAAATGCGCAATTTATACATTTTCTTGTTTATCTCATTCGTCGCGGGGTCGTTAGCCTACTCGCAAGAGATGCCAAACGTTTCGACGGTCGATCAGTCTATACTGCTCGGTATAACGACCTCGACGCAACCCAAGCCGACCATCATGGTTAATTGGAAAAAGCACCCCTACGCGTCAACCTATAACGTCAGGCGCAAATTAGCGTCGGACTTCTCCGCTTCTGCCTGGAAGCTGCTTGCCGCTAACTTGGACTCCCTTAAGACGAGCTACGTCGACACGACGGTTAAAGTTGGCGTTGAATACGAATACGAAGTATACGGCTCCGCCATAGAAAAATACGGTTCCGCCCCGAATGGGTGGAAATTCTACGCTTTCGGCTATATCGGAGCGGCTATAGAGGCGCCCGAGAAGGACGATATGGGCGACGTGCTTTTAGTAGTGGACTCAACTTTATACGATGGCATAAAACCTTCGCTGGACCTTTACTCCGAGCAGCTAAAAAAAGAGGGATGGCGAGTTCTCCCCTACTACCTGGCTCCCCGCGCGGAAGCGTTCGATAAAGACAAGGTCGCCTTCGTCAAAAATCGTATCTACGGCATTGCGACCGATACTAATTATCGATTGAGAACAGTGACCCTAATAGGAAGAATCCCCGTCCCCTACTCCGGCGACATTGCCCCCGACGCTCATGGCAATCACTATGGAGCATGGCCTGCCGACGGTTATTACGGCGTGTTAAACAAAACGCCCTGGCCCGATAACACGGTAAATGTCGATTCCGCTTCCGACGTAAACAATCACAACGTTCCCGGCGACGGTAAATTCGATATAAGTACCTTTATCGGTGCGAATAACCAGGTAAAGATACAAATTGGACGTATTGATTTTTACAATCTTCCAAAATTTAAAAAATCGGAAACTCAATTAATCGAGGAATACTTAAAGAAGGACCTGGACTATCGCCAGGGTAAAACTGCCTATATCACCCGCGGGCTTGTCGACGACAACTTCGGCGCTTACGGCATCCCGGAGGGATTCGCTACCTCGGGTTGGAGAAACTTCGGCGCGCTCTGCGGCCAGGACAGCGTTAAGGAGATTGACTTCTTCGAATCTTTAGGCCTCGATAATTACCTCTGGTCCTATGGCTGCGGCGGCGGATGGCCGGAAGGCGCCGGCGGCGTCGGCAACACTGACGACATGGTAACCAAGCCGGTCAAGGGAATATTTACGTTTTTATTCGGCTCGTACTTCGGCGATTGGAACCAACAGAATAACTTTATTCGCAGCGCTATCGCTTCCCAGCCCTCCGTGTTAACTTGCGCATGGGCAGGAAGGCCGCAGTGGTACGTTCATCGCATGGGCCTGGGGTACAATATCGGAGAAAGTACGGTAATATCGCAAAACAATACGGACTTTTATAAGAACAACGTAATTTGGCTCAATTCAAGCCAAAGCGTTATATATACTTTCGGCACGGCTGGGGTACACACGGCTTTAATCGGCGACCCGACTCTGAAGATGTTTGCCGGCAGAACTCCCTCGCCCTCCTCGCTTACGCTCAACAGGATAGGCGACGGGATTATTGAAATTAATTGGACGCAGGACGGCGACGGCGAAACGCCCAGCTACAACGTCTACCGCGCGAAGTCCCCGGAAGGACCTTACGAAAAGTTAAACAAGGCCAGAATAAATGGATTTCAATTTATTGACACTACGAACCTTCAGGGCCAGGTTTACTATGCCGTATCCGCTTCAAATTTGATTACGAATAATTCCGGTACTATCTGGAACTCCGGCGAGCGCATATTTGGGCAAGTGGAGGGCAAAGGCGTCGCGGAGAGCGTCGCGCGAGCGGAGCTTTCCGTCAATCCCAACCCTGCCGTTGATATCGCGTCAATTAAGCTATCCTCAGGGTTCGGCGGCAAATTAGAAATTGAGATCTACGATTTAGCCGGCGAGAGAGTAATGAACTTTACAAGGGAATTCTTCAACGGCGGCGACGCGACCATTAACTGGAACTTAACTGATTATTCGGGCTCCCGCATATCCCCGGGCGTTTACGTAATCAAATACAAGACCGGCTCGCAACGCGGCGTAGCCAAGCTTGTCGTCGTTAAATAATGCCGTTGGAAAAGTAAATTAGACTTAAAAGAAAAAGCCCGCAAACGTTTGCGGGCTTTTTTTTATAACGAGTCTTTCTCGACTGTGGATAGTAGCGAATTTAGCTGCTCCGCTTCCTCGGGGGTTAATTTCTCGACCAACTTTCTTTCCCATTCGGCGATAGCGGCCAAAATATCTCCAATTATGCTTGTGCCTTTCTCCGTAACAGTCAGTTCCTTGCATCGTAAATCGTCCCGCCTCAACTTGTACTCTACGTAGCCGTTGGCGACGAGCTTTGCGACGCCCCGCGATACGTTGGCTTTATCCGTTTTAAAATGATTTG
The DNA here is from genome assembly GCA_050260015.1 of Chloroflexota bacterium. Taxonomy (GTDB): domain Bacteria; phylum Bacteroidota; class Ignavibacteria; order Kapaibacteriales; family UBA2268; genus JBLNBN01. Next base: position 57,337 of record JBLNBN010000028.1, read on the forward strand.
CGATAAAGTCCTGGGTTATCTTAGGATTGTCCGCGATAGCGAGCAGGTAAGCATGCTGCCCGTGCCCTATATTGTATTTTTTCAATTTTTTGGATAGGAAAACCGATCCTTCCTTCGTTATCCGAAGCATCTTCACGGATAGCATATCGCCGTCTTTGAAGTTCATATTACTCCCATTCTAGTTTATGTTCGATAATGAATTCGCTTAGAGTAGTCGGCTTTCTTCCGATCAGTCTTTCCAGGGTGGAGACGCTTGCCTCGGTTTTTCCGGCCTTGGCCAGCTCGTTATAAGCAAGCGCAGCGATCACGTAGGAGAGCGGATGCTCCTCGTTTCGCTTAACCCATAGGAACTCGGGAATAGAGGGGTTCTTGTACATTATTTGCCGCCCAAGCGCGTTGGATAATTCCTTAGCGATGTTCTCATAACTGGTTGATTCGGCGCCGGTTAATTCGTAAGTCTTGCTGAGATGCCCGTCCTCCGTTAAGGTAACGGCGGCGGCTTCGGCCAGGTCCCTTATATCGATATAACTCGCCTTTTTTGAATAGGAGGGTATAAAAAGTATGTTGTCTGATTTTATCTCGTTTCGGTGTATTTCGATTAAGTTCTGCATAAATAAGGAAGGTCGCAGAAATGTATAAGGTATCCATCGCCTGATGATAAATTGCTCTATTTTGGAATGCGGCAATTGAGGATCTTTGTCCGCTCCCTGGATCGATAAAAATACCGCTTGAGTAAGGTTTTGATCGGAAAGGAATTCTAAAAAAGGTTCCATATCCCGCCGAACGTTAAACAACCTCGAAGGTCGAATCAGGAATATCTTATCAACGCCGTTCATGGCTTCGGCCCATGTATAGCTATCCGTTATGTCCAAATGCCTGCATTCGAGGCCCCGCTTCTGAAAGTCTTGTAACTCGTCTATATTTCTCGCGGCAGCTACGGCCTCTGCGCCGCGTTTTAACAGGCTTTCCAAAACTGCCCAGCCGACGCTACCGGATGCTCCGACAACTATTATTTTTTGCATTTACGCCGCTCATTAATAAAAATAGCAATTTCTGATTTGGCAGTACTTATTTATAACAAATATAATAAAACTCGTTGATTGGGCAACCAAATTATTTTACAAAAAAGGGCGATAATTAATTTCATCGCCCTTACATACTACGTTCTTATGTGTGATTTTTGAATCGATATTATTTCATTGTTTCGTTAATCTGATCGTTTCAGTGATAGTTTTGCATTCGTTGAAGGTGAATTCTACCGTTTTAGTAACGTAACCGTCTTTCTTAAATACTACTTCGTATTTAACCGGGGCGCAAAGTCCCTCGGCGACGGCCCAGCCTTCCGCGTTTGTATTTGGATCGCTGATTAGCTGGTCATTTTTGTAGATTTCAACGCGAACCCCGCTGAGATTTATTTCCGTGCCTGCTTCCTGGACGCGCAGCTTTAGCTTAGCCGTGCAGCATGTGTCAGGAACATTCTTAACTAATACTTTGGTATACTCCAGGGTATCGTTGCAACCGAGCTCGAAGCCGTATTCGGCTTCCTTGTATCCTTCGAGCTTAAAGCTGAACGCATACTTGCCCGGGCACATCTTCGTTAATGCGTATCCTCCGTCATCGTTCGTCTTGAATTCTCCAAGGACTGTCGAGCCCTTCCAGAGCTTAATACTTACGTTGCGCAGGTACTCGCCTTCGGAGTTCTTAACCCTAAGATATACCACGCCGTTGCAGCAGCTGTCGGAATTTTCCTTGCTAAGGTATTTCTCGACTTCCTTGTTGTCGTTGCAGCCGAGCTCGACCTGGAATTCGATATGCTTGTATTGTTCTTTAAAGATGTCAAGGCCGTAAGTTCCTTCGCAAAGGTTTTCGAAAAGAACGTAACCGTTTTCCGAAATTTTGCTCGTAATCTGCTTGCCGTTCTTCCAGAGTACTACCTTAGCGCCGTTTATTGGAATATCGGTCCCGGCGACTCTTGGAAGCACCTTTAGCTTGCCGTGGCAGCAGCTGTCTTCCGCCGGTTTTGGAGTTAATTTCTTTACTAGCTCCAGCGTGTCGTTGCAACCTAATTCGAACTCGAATTCGCCGCCTTTATAGCCGTCCTTGGAGTAACTAAATGAGTACTTGCCGGGGCACATGCTTGTGAAGGTATAAACGCCGTTAGCGTCAGTCTTGCCCTCGCGTACGTCGCCGCCTATCTTCTTCAATCTGAAATTTACTTCTTTAAGCGATTGGCCGTCGCCGTTCTGCGAAACGAAGTATACGACGCCGTGGCAGCAGCTGTCGCCCTGGCCGTTTTCCTTGGTGTCTATGTATACTTTAACGACTTTCGGGTCGCAATTTTCTATGGTAAAATCTTCCTCTACAACCTTATAGCCGTCCTTAGCGACGCGGATCCAATACTTCATAAAGCATAGATTTTCGAAAACGGCTTTGCCGTTCTCGCCCGTTTGAAGGACCTTCAACGTGACGTTGCCTACGCTAAGCTTTACCTGCGCGTTTTGAACGGCGGAGGAATCGCTCTTTTTAAATACCTGGACCTCGAGCTTGCCGCAGCAACTATCGTTTTGCAATTTGATGGGGAATTTCTTTTGCGATTTGTTAAAGAAGTTTTTAAGCTTCTCGCGGATTGCGGAAAAGTCCTTATGAACGACCAATAGCGAGTATTTGTCGACCGGTCCTACGATTGAACTTAATGTAAAGGCGCCGCCTGCGTCCGTTAGCGTGGAGTCAATTACGGCGTCGGTTTCGTCGACTACCCCGACAAATGCGTCTTTCACCGGTACGCCGGAATCGTCTATTATTGTCCCGGTAAGCTTTTGAGCTTCAGGATTCTCTATCGGAGAATCGTCGCAGGAGAAAATAGAAGCTGAAATTGCGAGCAGAAATGCGAATAAAGCTATTCTGCTAAATCTGTGAAAATGCTCCATAATGCCCTCTATAGAAAAGAAAAATTGTTTTTGTCATCCTAACATCTAATATAAACAAATGAACTGTGATTTTGTTACGATTATATTTTTTTAATATGTATTTTTTTTTCAATTTGCCTCCAAAAATTTTTACGTAATTTTGGGAATATTATTTGACGCATTAGTAAATGGCATTAAAAAAGAACATTTCCCGCAAAAAAAACGTTAATATCGCTTGGATTACGGCGTTAATATTACTTACGATCGCCCTTTTGGGCGCGTCGGCTTATTTCTTTCTGGATTACTCCCTGAACAAGAGAGTGTCGCCAGACCGCGAAATAATTTTCACCGCGCCAAAAGGTTCGTCAATTTCCGAGGCGATCTCGCAGGCAGGCAAGGTCGGCGCCCTTCGGCCGCGATGGCTTTTTTCGTTTGCCGGCCAGGTCTATTCGCGCTTCTCCGGGAAGCCGCTTTTAGCGGGCGAGTACAGGATCCCCCGCGGCGCGCCTAACAAGGAAATATTCAAGACGCTATTTACCGGCAAATACCTCTACACTGGCCGCGTCACTTTCCCGGAAGGCATTACGTTAAAGCGATTCGCTTCGCTATTAAAGCAAAAGTCGATCGTAGACTCCGCGGAGTTCATGCGTTGGGCCCGGAAGGATTCTCTTTTAAGGGCGAGAGGCATTACCGCGCGAACCGCCGAAGGCTATTTAATGCCCTCGACCTATCGCTTCGCCGAGCATAGCTCGCCGCGAAGGACGCTCGACTTCCTGCTGGACGAGCAGGAAAAAGTCTGGCAGGAGCTTATAAGCAAGGCGGGCGCCCAGACAATGACGAAGCACGAGATCTTAACGCTCGCTTCCATAGTCGAGGCGGAGACATCGGTTCCCGAGGAGCGCCCAAGGGTGGCGGGAGTATACTTAAACAGGTTGCGCCGCGGATGGCTCCTGCAGGCGGATCCTACCGTGCAATACGCTCTCGGCGAGGATAAGTCGCGCGTGCTTTTGCGCGACCTTGAAATAGACAGCCCATACAATACGTATAAATATAAGGGCTTGCCGCCGGGACCTATTAACTCCCCAAGCAAGAGTTCGATACTGGCCGCGCTCGCGCCGGAAACAAATGATTATTTATATTTCGTCGCGGTCGGCGACGGCTCCGGGAGGCATAACTTCGCGCGCACTGCCGCCGAGCATGCCAATTACGTAAGAATTTTCAGAAGGAATAGAAATGCAAACAACTAACGGTTCATACAACGCTCTACCCGAAACTCTCCCTTTGGAGAGCAATTTCCTCGCTATCGAGGAAGAATACTCGAATTATAAAAATTCCCAGATAGCGATCATTTCAGCTCCGTTCGAGCAAACCGTCAGCTACGGCGGGGGCGCAGAATACGGTCCCGAGGCTATCCTAAAAGCTTCCGCCTACGTCGAGTTCTACGACGAGGAATTCGAACGCGAGCTATGCAACGATCGCGGAATAGCCACGCTCGCCCCAATCGATTTTGGTGAAGCGAGGGACCTGGCGGCGCTTGAAATGATCGAATCGCAATGCAAACGCGCGCTCGACGACGGTAAATTCGTCGTTACGCTCGGCGGAGAGCATACTATTTCCTTCGCGCCTATACGCGCGCACTACGAAAAGTACCCTGAAATGAGCGTTCTGCATTTCGACGCGCATTCCGACCTGCGCGTCGAGTACGAGGGCTCGCCCTATTCCCACGCTTGCGTTATGTCCCGCGTCGCCGATTTCTTCCCGCCGGAGCGAATCACTCAAATTGGAATACGAGCGCAGTGCAAGGAAGAGGCCCAGTTTATCCGCGAGCGCAAGGTAAATACTTTCTTTGCCTACGCTATCCGTCGCGGCGATTACGGCGCCGATTGGGTAAAGAAAGCCGTTGCCACGCTTGCTAAGCAGGTTTACATTACGTTCGACGTCGACTGCTTCGATCCGTCGATAATGCCGACTACGGGCACGCCCGAGCCTAACGGCCTGCTTTACGAGGAAGCGTTGGCTATCTTCCGTGAAATCGTCGCCTCCGGGCGCGAAATAATCGGGTTCGACGTCGTGGAGCTGGCCCCCGTAGAAGGAATTCACCATACGGACCTGACGACGGCGCGGCTTGTTTATAAACTCTTGAACGTGACCTTTTCAAACAAATGAAATCAACGCTTGTAAACTTTATTTCGCGTAGATTTATGCGCAGCGGCTCGAAGAATCGCTTTTTGGGATTTATTCGCGCAGTAGCTCTGCTCAGCGTAATGTTTGGAAGCATGGCGCTGATCGTTTCGCTCGCGGCGCTCGAGGGCTTCGATACGGAGCTCCGCGAGAACGCGGTAAAGTTTACTTCCCATATTACTGTCCGTTCGTTCGGCAACAACCCGATGCCCCACCGCAACTTGACGACGGGGTGGATTAAAAGCCATTTCCCGGAGGTGACGGAGGCCAAATCAATAATTGAACGCGAGGGGCTTGCGCGCAGCCGCAAGGGCGTGGAAGGCGTAAACATTCGCGGCGTGGAAGCTACCCCGGGCGAAGCGCTTAAATTGATCTCCGGCAAATCGGGCTTCGATTCTCCAAACGCCAGGGAAGCTTTCATCGGGCAACGGCTTGCGGAGAAATTGGACGTAAAGGCGGGCGACAGCCTGGTGGTTTTCGCCCTCGTTTCCCAGGATTACCATACTGGCGAGCTTCCCGAGACCAGGATTATGAAGTTTAAATTGATCGGCACGTACCGCAGCGGCATGGCGCAATACGACGACCTATTTATTTATATCCCGATTAACTCCGCGGCGTCCCTTTTCGAGATTGCTCCTACTTCGGCAACGACATTCGAGTTAAAGCTGAAGGATATTACGCTCGCTCCCGAGAGCGCACGCAGGATAGAATCGCAGCTCGGCATGCCCTACTTCGCTACGACTGTTTACCAAATGCATAATTCCATATTCGCATGGATTGACCTTCAAAAGGAGCCGATCCCGATAGTATTGGCGCTTATTAGTCTCGTCGCAATGATGAACATAGTTACCGCTCTCCTGATAGCGGTCGTCGAGAAGACGCATTCAATCGGCATATTACGCGCTCTTGGGCTTCGCCGGCGCGATTTAATAGGCGTATTCCTATCGCAGGGCGGGTTCATAGGATTTGCCGGTTCGATCGCCGGCTGCGCTTTGGCTCTCGCCTTTTCCCTCGTGCAAAAGCATTACGAGCTGATCTCGCTGAAGGGAGATATTTATTTCCTCGACGCGCTGCCGATCGAAATAGTTCCGTGGCACTACGCGCTCGTTATTTCCGCGTCGTTCGCCCTTTCGCTCGCCGCCACGCTAATCCCCGCATATATCGCCAGCAGGATAAGCCCGGTCCGGGCTATTAGATTTAATTAATTTTTTATTTCCGCCACCAATAATTTTCTTTTATAAGTATAAAAGAAAACGTATATTTGCCTTTATTATACGTAAAGTTATCGAGGTTTTATGAAAGCGGCGATATTCTTTTTCGTTTTAATTTCATTCGTTCGTTCATTGGGCGCGCCAATTATCATTAACGAAGCTTTCCCCGCGCCGACGGCTCCGGAGCCCGAATGGATCGAGATATTCAATCGCTCCGAGATGTCGGTCGAGCTCTCCAATTATTTAATCGGGGACGCGAAAACTCTTAAGCCGCTCCCTTCGCTATCTCTTCCTGCCTGCGGCTACGCGTTAATTACCAAGGATACAAACGCTTTAAAAGCGGCTCGCTCTATCCCGGCGGGCGCCGCTCTCATCCAAATCGCCCTGCCTTCCTTGAACAACGACGCGGATTCAATCCGACTTGCAAATGCACTGGATTCAATGGTCGAAGATCTATTTCTCTATAAAAGCTCATGGGGTAAGAAAGGCAAATCCTACGAACGCGTCTCTGCGGAACTCCCCGCTATATCCCCAGGCGCGGTCGCACCAAGCGAGGACGAATCCGGGGCTACGCCCGGACGCAAAAACAGCTGCGATAAGCCCCCGAGGAAAGTCCCGGCTCCCGGCTCGCTACTGGTAAACGAAATAATGTACGACGCCGATTGCGAATTTATCGAGCTGTATAACGCTAGCGCGGATACGCTTAACCTTCTTGATTGGAGCCTTTGCGACGCGGGCTCTGCGTCCCCCGTAACGATCGACGCTTTAATCCCGCCCGATTCGCTTGCCGTTTGCGCGTGGGACTCCGCATTCTTTCTTTCTAATCCGGAATTAGCCGGCTCCGAACGGGTTATTATAAACTCTAAGAAAATAAGCCTTAATAACTCGGGCGATAAGGTAATAATCAGGGACTTTACGGGCGCGACTCAGGACTCCCTGGATTACTCTCCCGAATGGCATACGGCTAAAGGCTCCACGAAAGGAATTAGCCTCGAAAAGCGCGGCGAACGCCTTCCCTCCGCCCTTAAATCCTCCTGGGGCAGCTCCGACGTCGGCGCCACGCCCCTCGCCGTAAATTCGCTAATGCTATCGATTACCGAAGGAGCGTTTTCGGCGGAGCCCAGGACTTTTTCCGCGGAGAATCCGACCAAGATATCCTTCAACCTGCCGGAAGGAGTATGGAGCGTTAGGATAACGCTCTACGACGTCTCCGGCAGGTTTATTTCTGAAGTATTTTGCAGGAGCGGCCACAGCGGCAAGGAATCGTTCCGTTGGTCCGGCCTGGAAACTGGCGGCGCAAGGCTTGCCAGGGGAGGCTACTTACTCTTGCTAGAGGCCGTCGACGAGCGAACCGGGAGAAGGATCGACGAAAAAACTCTAATTGCCATAGGTTAATAGCGCTGAGTTTCGAATTTTTTTCTCATATTGCCTTTTTTATTATTGCAAGAATCGAAAATGAATAAGGTAAAAGTCGGCGTTATAGGAACCGGCCATCTTGGAAAAATACATACGAAGCTCTGGAAAGCCTGCGAAACGGCGGAACTAATCGGCGTGTACGACGCGAACCCCGAAGTCGCCCGGAAGGTAGCCGAAGAAAACGGCGTGCGCAGCTTTAATACTCAGTGGGAATTGATATCGGAATGCGACGCCGTAACGATCGCGGCTCCTACTTCGCTACACTACGAAATCGCTAATGTTTGCCTTTCTGCGGACGTCCACTGCTTTATTGAAAAACCGATAACCGCCTCCTACCCGCAGGCGCAGGATATTATCAACTTAGCGCGCGAACGCAAGCGCATAGTGCAGGTTGGCCATGTTGAAAGATTTAACCCGGCCCTCGCTTCGCTGAAGGACTACGCCATCGAGCCCGTTTTTATCGAGAGCCACAGGTTAGCCCAGTTTAAACCGCGCGCGACCGACGTTTCCGTCATACACGACCTAATGATACACGATATCGATATAATGCTGTCGCTCGTGAAATCACCCGTGGAAAGCATCGACGCGACCGGCGTCGCAGTAATAACGGACACGATCGATATAGCCAACGCAAGGATCAATTTCGAGAACGGCGCAGTTGCAAATCTAACCGCTTCGCGTATCTCCGCAAATCCTATGCGAAAGATGAGGATATTTCAGAAAAGCGCCTATATTTCTATCGATTTTGCAGACCAGAGCTCGGAAGTCTTCACGATATGCGACGAAGGCGAGAAGCCGGAGAAAGGCTCGCTCGCGACTATGCTCGGCACGATCAGCGAAGGAGTGAGGAATCGCAATATATTCTTCAGCAAGCCCGAAGCGCCGAAGATAAACGCTATCGCCGAGGAACAGCGATCGTTCATCGACGCGATAATAAACGGCTCGCCGATTGAAGTGAGCGCGCGCGACGCCGCCGACGCCCTAATGATCGCCGAGCTTATTTCCGACATTATCAGCCGGAACGGTTTGAAGTAATTAGGGGACGTCGAGTGTTTTTCACGAGCGGCAGCGAGAGAAAAATGTATCGAGACGTTATAAATTCTTCAAATATGGATAGACATATATGGCCTATATGTACATTCTTAAATGCTCGGACGGCTCATTTTATACAGGTAGCTCCAAAAATCTCGAATTAAGATTATGGCAGCATCAACATGGCGAAGGAGCAGAATATACTAAAACTCGTTTACCAGTCGAACTTGTTTATTTTGAAGAGTACCCTCGTATTGACGACGCTTTCTACAGAGAAAAACAAGTTCAAGGCTGGAGTCGAAGAAAAAAAGAAGCATTGATCAACAGTAAACCCGAATTTATTTCGAAACTTGCAAAAAAGAAATTCGGGTAATACTATTGCTTTTCTCTATACGCCTCGATACAATTTTCGGTACCCGAAAATCACTCGGCGTCCCTTTGTTCCAAATTACATCGGGTTCCCATACTTTTCCGGGTAGGGCGGCAGCGGCAGGGAACCGGGAACTCCCATCAGCGGGAAGTCCTTGCGGAGAGGGTGCAGAGGCTCGCCCGTCTCTGGATCGACGAAATCCTCCGGCATATAGAATCTACGCAGGTGCGGGTGACCGTCGAAGACCACGCCATACATATCGTACGTTTCCCGCTCGTACCAGTCGGCGCTCTCCCAAATATCGATAACGGACGGGCAATGCGGATTCTTTCCGTCGACCGGAACTTTTATTCTCAATCTTTTCTTTAAGGGATTTGAATAAAGGAAATATACGGTTTCAAATCTCGCCCCGCGCTTATTCCAATCAATCGCCGTCACGTCCAAAAGCAAGTCAAATTGCGACGCTTCAGAATCGCGCAATACAAGGCAGACGTCCTTTAATTTTTCCCTGGGAACTATTATAGTCAACTGGCTGTGGAATTCATAGAACTCTAATTCAGGACATACGCCCGAAAGAATTCTCTTTACGATCTCTTTTTCTATATACATTTTCTTCCTTACCTATTTACTGACTTTTAGACACAAATTGCGGGATTTTATTTTTTCTTTCAGCGGATCATATTTCCAAAAGTATTTCCCGCGCCTACGCCTACTAACCTATCGAAGCCTCCGGCGACTAATTCCCGGTAGTAAATAAAGCAAATATAGGTGTGGTTGGAGTACGCGGTGTTCCCCTCGAACTCGTCCGTGGAGTACTTTTCAAATCTCTGGGTATCGACGTTGTATTTGCCCGTCGCATAGAGGTAGCCGTGAAGCCCGCGCCGAACGTACTGGCGTAGCGAATAAAGCCTCTGCTCCGCGTCGTAATACATTTGCCAGCGCGGCGAGGGCTGCCAACCATTGAAGGAGCCGAGTATAAATACGTCGTCGCGGCTCGGGCGGCCTTCCGGGTCGAGCGCAAACTCGACAGGCACGTAATCGTCCATCGAGCCGTAGACGTTGCGCGTGATTATCGCCCCGTCGTAGTCGTCCTGCAGGTAGCTGCCGTTGCGCCGCAAGTCCGAAAAGGGCATTCGTATTGGCGTTTCCGTGCGGGGCCAGTATCCCAAATCCGTCAAATCCAACTGCCTGTAGACGTTTTCGGCGGGCACGGGGGTCGCTATAAATCTCTTCTCCACGCCGGAAAATCCCGATACGCTCCCCTCGATCGGGTAGCGATATAGGCTATCGTAAGTTTTTAGGGATGAATTCTGCGTTATGACGATCGGCTCGAACCAGCGATGGTTGCGGTAAAATACGGCCGTATTTAGTTGAGTTTCCAATATGCTGCGCTCGGTCGAGGCCAGCGCTTCAACGGAGAACGCGGTGGAGCTAACGCGGAATGCCGCGTCGTACATCTGAGTATAGAGATTCATCCGAACGCTTACCCAAGGCTCGACTACAAATACTCGCGCCTCGGCCAACGGCGCGCTCTCGTCCCCGTATAGATCGTAAAACGATATCTTCCAGTTCCCCGAGTACTTGAATTTTAGCTGCTCGTTGGGAACTTTCAGCCTGCCGCGCCAGCGAAAGAGCTTCGAGCTCGAGGCCGAGCTGTACCATTCGATGTTAGTCGTTCGCGAGGTAGCGATATCGGATATAAAAATATTATCGGAAGGCGTCCAGTCCGGCTTGCAATGGATTATCTTAGCGTAGAGCGACGGTGGGACTCCCCCGCCGGCGTCGATTTCCACAGTCACGTAAGTTTCGCCTATGCCGGGCGAGAACGATGAGTTTTCTACTGGAAGAAGTATAACCGGCGGTTTGCGTTCGTCGGACGCGCCGTAGGCCCGAACGCCGAGTATTAAAACCGATTCCGGGATAGAGGATCCGCTCCCGCCGGATTGCTGGAGGTTAGCGCAGGCCGTCAGAGCAAAAAAAAAGCCGCGGCCAGCGCGCGATATGCCGCGCGGAGCGTCATAGCTCGTACTCTATCGATTTGGGTTCCTTTAGGTTGAAGTAATAGCTTACCCCAAGCATCCCGCCAAAAGGCCGGGGGTTATGATTTTCGTTAGTAGCCGATGGAATAACTGCCCCTAGAGGATCATTTTTGGAAAAGTCGTCGTAGACCCCGTATAGGACGTAATTTCCCTTTAGAAGGATGTTCAATCTGCCGGTCTTATCCTCCAGCAAATTAAATTCAATACCGCCGGTAACTTCAAAACCGGACGCCAGCGCGCCGCTCTTTATCTCGTGGCCTTCCCAATCGGCATGGATCGGGATATTATAGGCCAGGCCGAGGAAGGCGCCCTGGAAGAAGAAATTTGGATTTATGGAAATGTAGTCGAAGCGATGGTAAAATTTCTTGTCGTCGGTCTTGCGAACGACTGTGAACACGTTGCGCTCGAAGCCGAGATCGAACTTGAAGCCGAGATTATTAACTTCCCCGAGGGGATGGTAGTAGCTGAAGCCGAAGTCTGGCAAATCGCTGAACGCCTGACCATTCCCGCGGCCCGCCGGGGCCACCGTGGTAGAGATACCGTCCTTGCCGCCGAGGTAAACGCCCAAAGAGGATGGATAAAGTTCCTGAGAAAACGAAAATTCAACAGCTACCAGAGCCAGCAGAGCGATTAGTAATAGCCTTTTCATGTTCTCTCCCGAAGTATTCTACAGTTTCTCAAGTTCCGATATATGCTTTCCCGCAGGGAATTTTTTCTTATATGTTTCCATTGCGGCGCGCGCTTCTTCGTTTTTATTCATCAATTTCAGCGCCTGAATTTTACCGTAGATGGCGTCCTCGTAGAATTTAGTATCGTTAAAATTATCAATGACGGCATTATAGTAGATGACAGCGGACTTCGGGCTGTCCATTTTCATATAGAGCGTAGCGGTAAAGAACTCGCGCTCCGCGAGCTTTTCGCGCAATTCAATTATCTTTGCGCCAGCTTCGGAAGTTAAAGAGTCCTCGGGGTATAGGTATTGGAACTCCTGGAACGCCTGGATAGCTTTACGGGTATAATCCTGGTCGCGATCGAACGGGGGCGACAGCTGGTAATAGCTCATCGCAGCTTTGTAAAGGCTGGTCTTTACGTAATCGCTTCCGGGGTACATCCGGCGCAGGTAATTGTAATTAAACGCGCTTTGGATATAAAGCTCCCGTTTGTAGCTTATTTCGGCCAGGTAGAACTGGGCGTCGTCGGCGTATTGACTTGCAGGGTACTGGATCTTGATAATGTCGAAGTCGCTCTGCGCCTCCAGCAATTCATCTTTGTTGAACTTCTCAACCGCATCCTGGAATACTTTGTCAACGGACCGGTTCTCTTCGTTTTTTGCCGAGGAGCACGATGCGATTGTCAAAGCTGTTAATATAAGTAATAAAGCTTTTATTCTAAACAGTTTCATTTCGGGACGCGTTTTGGGTTGTACAACATACAAATTTACGCCATTTGGCTCTAATTAACAAACGATTAATGGCCGTTTGTTTGTCTCTTCTTGAAATGCCTGGAGTCGCCCCAGAGGTCCAATCCGACTTGCCTTCCTATAGATGCGACGTTTTTGATCACTTTATCCATAGCGTCGTCGGCATTGTCGTCCAGGCACGGCTTCCCGTCGTACAGCTTGTAATTCTGCCTGACCTCCAGCGGGGTGAACAGGGGCATTATCACGTTGGCGCCATGGCGCAGGCCCTCGTTCCGGCCCTGCGGCTTTAAGGCCTGGAGCGCGGTGGTGGAGGCTATATTTATGTCCTTTAAGGCCAATCGGGTCGTCGCGATCATCTTGAGGGCTAACCGGTAAATATCTTCTTTTCGTCGCTCCCATTCCTCCAGGTACTCGCTCATTGGCGTGTCGTGGTGAATTAGGAAAGGACCCATACCGATCATGTCGACGTCAATGTCGCGGAAGAACTCTATATCGCGCGCAAGGTCCAACGAGGTCTGCCCGGGCAGGCCGATCATTACGCCCGTTCCCACCTGGTACCCAACCTCCTTTAAGTAACCCAGCGCTTCTTTCCTCTCCTCGAGCGACTGGCCTTCGGGGTGTATAGCGGCAAAAATAGCGGGGTTAGTAGTTTCTATTCTCAGCAGGTACCTGTGCGCCCCGGCTTCGAAAAGCCTTTTATAGCTTGCATAGCTTTGCTCGCCGATGCTGAGAGTAATTCCCAGCCCGTCCGGCAGTCTTTCGCTTCTCGTATTGCGTTTTATTTCGGATACGATGCGGCAGACGTCGTCGATAAATTTATCCGACCTCCGCTCCCCGCTCTGGATAACGAACGAGGCAAGCCCGTTCTTCGCGCACCATACGGCGGCCTCAACCACTTGCTCCGGTTCCAGGGTATAACGCTCCGATACGTTCGCGCTTCGGCGAATACCGCAGTAATAGCAATCGAAGCGGCATACGTTCGAGTACTCCACCAAGCCGCGGAGGTAGACGTTCGGCCCTACGTAGTCGAATAATACTTGCTCCGCGCGCGCGCGCAGAGCTTCTTGCTCGGTCTCGTCGGCGTCGAGCAGCCTCGCCAATTCTTCAGCGGTAAATTCTTCGGAATTTATTATTTCTTCAAATGATTTCATTTTGACTCCTTTAGCTCTACTCTTTCGCGCAGCAAGTTCTCTATTTCCTGGTTCCCGCCCTCTAAGCTTCTGAAAATAACCGGCTTTTTCCCGTTCTTAAATTCGATTTTGCAAGTTCTTCCATTCCTATCGTTCATGCATTCCGCTTTTTCCACGTTCGACCATTTTTGCGTGTTGAAAAGAGGCGAACCCATAAAGCCGAACCTATAGACGGCGAAGCTTTCGTCTCCATAGTAGAGCACGCTGCCGTAGCTCATGCGACGCCAGGATTTAACCGCGAACCCAAGATAACCGATAAAGATCAGCCCGCGGAGAATAAATTCGTAGGTCACATTGCCGACCCGCGAATGCAGCAGGACGACTATTGCGAACAGCGCGGCTGCGACGGCCATTAAAATTATTGATTTCCTTCGCGCGCCCGGCAAAAAGTCCGGCGCGCTTTGGTAATTTTTGCCCAGCTTATGGCGCAGCCATATCGATTCCGCGACAAAGAAATGAATAATGAGCAGCATCAATATATAAATGCCCTCGTTTAGAGTAAATTCTATTATACTTTCCCAATTCATATATATAAATCTGATTTTTACTAAACTGATTAGCTACAAATTTAAACAAATTTTAAAGTTGTAAAGCATAAAAATTAATTTTAATAGGACTAAACTTATATGCGAAAAAATCTTTATTTTTGCAAATAAAATTCGCTTAAATGTAAATTCTTACAGTATTGCATATAACCATATATCGCGGTAGACTATGGAAACTGAATCGAAAAGACTCAACAAATCATCAGTAGAGCTGGCCGGGCAGAGCAACGCGTTCAAGAAGCTCACCCAGGACCTAATGAAACCGCTTGAGCAAATTACATCTAAATTGGAAAAGCTCGAGCATACGCTTGAAGACCGCGAGCAGGATCAATCCGATTTGTCCGTGATAAAAGCCTTAATCGAGAACCTACGCGATCGTATAGAATACATAATCGAAAAAGCCCCCGACGAAACCGAAACTGTCCGAATGAAATTCAGCTACCTCAACCCCCGCTACGCAGCTCTTTTCGCAGTTAAAGCCCAGGAAAAAAATATTGCCGAACGCAGGATAACCGTGGAGAGCAAATTCGAGGATAATCTCCCCCTCGTTTACGCGGACGGCGAAAAGACGGTTTGGACTTTGGTGCACCTCATCGGCAACGCCGTTCGGCATTCGCGGCCCGGCAGCAGGATTGAAATTAGCGCCGAATGCGGCGATCGGGGAGTTATCTTCTGCGTTCGCGACTTTGGCGAGGGCATAGCTCTTTCGCGCCAACCCGAAATATTCATGCGGAACGGCGCCGACGGCATGAGCGGCGGCGTAGGGCTATCGATTGCGAAGGATTTCGTTGAAGCGCAGGGCGGAAGGATTTGGGTAGAAAGCGCCGCCGGCGAAGGAAGCGCCTTCTACTTTTCAATACCTGCCGAAGCCTCCGAATAGAGCTTTAGAGCAACTCTTCGAAGAGTCTCATATAGTCGAGCAAGAGGCGGGTCATCAGGAAATTGCGGCGGACGTAATCCCGGCCGGCCGCGCCTAATTCTTTTGCATGGCTTTCATGCTCGAGCAGGTAGATTATTCGCTCGGCGACGCCGCCGATGTCATTTGGTTCGCAGAGATAGCCGTTTACGCCCTCCTTTATCTGCAGCGGTATCCCGCCGATGTTCGAAGCTACGACCGGCGTGCCCTTCCATAGCGCTTCCGTTACGGTCAGCCCGAACCCCTCGCGAAGCGATTTCTGAATTATTACCGAGCTAATTCGCTGCAGTACGTTGACGAGCAGGTTGTCCTCCTTTACTATTAACATTAAATCGCCAGAATCGATCAACTCCTGCGATGAAGCTACCACCTGGTTATAGATTTGTATTCCTTCTGGATCGTCGCTCGCCATGCTGCCGCAGAGGATCAAACGACAGTCTGTTTTTTCCCTGACGAGCTTATACGCCTCGATTACGCCAAGCGGATCCTTCCATTTGTCGAATCTCGAAACCTGCGTAATAATTGGCTTATCCATAGGGATATTGAATTCTGCGATGATCTTGTCTATTTCCTCCTGCGTCACTTCCCTGTTCTTTATCGTTAGAGGATCGATCGCCGGGTGGATTATCCTCTGCTCTACCGGCAGATCCTCTTTCCTGTAGTTCTCATGAGAAACTATGACTACATCGTATTTCAGGATAAAGCGCTTAATCCAATCCCAAAGCATCGGGTCTGGTTTGGAGAGATCGATATGGCAACGCCAAAGCCATGGCTGACGTTTTCGGTAGTAGTTTATAAGGGGTAGCGGTTGCGGATCGTGAATTTCCACTAAGTCGTGCTTAAAATGGCTGATCTGGGAAAAATTCTCGTTTGTCTGCACGTAAAGCTTTTTTTCTTCGTGGCTTAGCTCTACCTGTTCGCCTTGCAGGCCGTTATGGAATTTTTTAGTTACGTTAAAGAATTCAAAGTTCCCATGCAGGATTCTCCATCCGCATTCGACCCCGATATCGTTTAAAAGCGGGATATAAGTGTAAAGCATTTCCGCCACGCCCCCGCCCTGCGACGTCGAGTTTACGTTTACGATATGCTTCGAATACATATTCTTACCCATTTTATAAAGCCGATAGATTACGGAATCATCGACTATATTTTCGTACTTTTGAAGCGTAACCATAAGTTCCCCCCAAATATTAACAAATTTTATATTATTAAAACGTTTTAACCATTTAATATTTTAGAATTAATACTATCGATAACTTAGGCGCTCCTATCGATTTTTTTCGTAATTTTGAAAATAAAAATTGGAGAAAGCCGTGAAAGCATTACTATTCTTGCTGGCGACTACGTTCGCTTTAATTGTCGTTTCGTCGTGCTCAAATGATAAGAAGCCCGACGCGCGGCCGGAGCGGCCCGCACAAGAGGTTGCCGTTAAAGGAGATTTCGACAGCTTTTGGAAGGAATTCCAAAGCGCCGCCAAGAGCAAGAACGCGCGTTCTTTGTCCCGGCTGGTCAAATTTCCGCTTGCCCTGGCGTACGCCGACGGCAAGCTTGACGAACGGACTTTTATGGCGAATCTTAACGATTACTTCGACGAGGATTTCGTTAACGCGCTCGGCGGCGAACCGCAGAGCTTAATCGATACGCTATCCGCTGAAGATTACTTTTTTGAAATGTTTAACTTAAGTAAAAACGCCGCCCCGATCAAAGAGGGCGATCGTATTTACTTCTTTTCCGTTGTGTTTGTCGGCGATGGCGACGAAGAAGCCGCCCCGAGCAGGAACTTTTACTTCGCACGTATCGGCGGCGAATACAGGCTCTTCGCAATCGCGGAATTGCTTTAATTATAGGTCTTTATATTATGAGAAATGAGAATATCAGGAACATCGCCATTATCGCTCACGTCGATCACGGCAAAACGACTCTCGTGGACGCTTTGCTCCGGCAGAGCGGCACTTTCCGCGAGAACCAGCATATTGCCGAACGCGTTATGGATTCGATGGATCTTGAACGCGAACGCGGAATTACCATCCTCGCTAAAAACACCGCTATCTTCTACGGCGACATCAAGATCAACATCGTAGACACCCCCGGGCACGCGGACTTCGGCGGCGAGGTAGAGCGCAGCCTGATGATGGTCGACGGCGCTTTGCTGCTCGTCGACGCGAGCGAGGGCCCGCTGCCGCAAACGCGCTTCGTGCTGAAGAAGGCGCTCGCGCAGAATTTGCCTATTATCTTAGTTATAAATAAGATAGATCGTCCAGACGCGAGAATCAAGGAAGTCATCGACGAAGTTTATGATCTCTTCATAGACCTCGACGCGAACGACGAGCAGATTGAATTCCCTATCATATACACAAATGCGCGCGACGGCATCGCTCTACGCGACCTTGGCGACGAAGGAGACAATCTCCGCCCGCTCTTCGACGAGATTATTAAGTTCATCCCGGGCCCGGAGGGCAACGACGCGGAAGTTCCGCAATTTCTCGTTACAAATCTCGATTACGACTCCTACGTCGGCCAGATACAGATCGGGCGCCTGCGCAACGGCGCGCTCGAAATGAATAAAACTTACGGCCTCTGCGGCGAAACCGGTCAGGTGAAGTCGGTTAAATTCTCCTCGCTCTATACGTTCGAAGGATTGAAGAAAAAAGCGGTTGATTTAGTTCGCGCCGGCGACATTATCGCAATTGCCGGCGTCGACGGCGTAGCCATAGGCGACACGGTCACTTCGCTGGAGAATCCCCAGCCTTTGCCCCGCATTACGGTGGACGCGCCCACTGTCTCGATGATCTTTTATGTCAATACCAGCCCCTTCGCAGGCACCGAAGGAAAATTCCTTACGAGCCGCCACATAAAGGCGCGTCTTGAAAAAGAAACGCTCCGAAACGTATCGCTGGAGGTCAAGCCGACCGACCGCGCGGACGCGTTCGAAGTTTGCGGACGCGGCGAATTGCAGATGGCGGTCCTTATTGAAACTATGCGCCGCGAAGGCTACGAGTTTATGGTATCCAAGCCCCAGGTTATCCTCCGCGAGGAGAACGGCCAAACCCTCGAACCGGTCGAGCATGTCTACCTCGATATACCCGAAGAATTTATCGGCGTCGTCACCGAAAAGCTCTCGCAACGCAAGGGCGTTATGGTTAACCTGATGAGCACCGGCAGCGGCCGCTCGAACCTGGAATTCCTTATCCCGTCGCGCGGTTTAATCGGTTTCCGCAGCCAGTTCCTAACGGACACGAAGGGCGCGGGCATTATGAACACGCTATTCGAGGGCTACAAACCCTGGTTCGGAGCTATCCCGCAACGTAACACGGGCGCGCTCGTCGCCGACCGCCAGGGCAGGGCTACCGCTTACGCCGCCTTCGGTATGGAGGACCGCGGAGAACTCTTCATCAATACGGGTTCCCAGGTGTATATGGGTATGATCGTCGGCGAAAGAAACAAGGTAGTCGACCTCAACGTAAATATCACGAAAGAAAAGAAACTAACCAATATGCGCGCGTCCAACTCCGACGCGACGGTAACGCTCCGCCCGCCGAGGATACTCTCGCTCGACCAGGCGATCGAATTCATCGCCGAGGACGAATTAGTCGAGGTAACCCCCGAATCGATCCGCCTTCGCAAGATGGAACTCGACCCGAACAACCGCAAGATAAAAACGAGGGACGAGTAACGTTCGAACAATCAAGTTAATTATACGAAAAATCCTCTCCGCAAGAGAGGATTTTTTTATTCTCATCGTTCCCGCGCTCCGCGTGGGAATGCAGTACGAACGCTCCGCGTTCATTTACTTGCCGGAAGTTTACCTCTCCACTATCGCCTTAATCATTTGCGTCGCGTCGCCGTGGCGCACGACTATAAAGTAGACGCCCGGCTCGTAGCGCGAACAGTCCCAGACGAGATACCCGCTGTAGGGAGCGGTCTTTTCTATTATAATGTCTTCCCTGCCGGCGACCTTTCCGAAGAGGTTGTAAACGGAGATGTCGGCTTGCTCAATATCATTTTTGTAGTCCCAATACATCAGAGCTTTTAATTGCAATTTCGCCGGTAATGGAAATGGAGGAAAAATGTATAAGAAATTATTGGTCTCCGATTCAATATCTTCAACCACGCTAACGTGGATACCAAAATCAGAAAGCTTCGCCCTATACACGCCGGATTCCGCAGATCCGATAAAGATATAATCGCCTATTCTCTTAACTCCTGATATATAATCATTTATTGTTGCGTCCCCCGCATTTTTCCAAACAGAGCCAAGATCGGTTGAATAGAAAATGCCTGAATTTGACGCGCAGAATATAATGCGATCGATAACTTCAGCGTTAAACATATTTGGGAACGGGGTAGTTCTAAGTTGCCAGCTATCGCCGCAATCGGTCGAAATGTATAGCGTGCTGTCCAAATTGAATGCGATTACAACGCTATCTTTAGCATGTATTCCATAAATTTTAGGATTCTTGAATGCGTAATCAATTTTATTCCATGTTAGACCGTTATCGGTAGTTCTCAGCGCTCCGTCATCAGAGCCGGCAAGTATTCCATTTGATGTTTCAGCGAGCGTCGTTTGCGAGTATGATATTGCGCTTGAGTCGGTTAATTCCCAAGTTTTACAGCTATCCTTGGATAGAAAAACACCGTTTTCGGTACGCGCTATTATCCAACCGTTCGATGTAATAATAGCGCAATAAGTCGTTAAGTCGGAGATTTCGTTAGTAAAATACTGCCACGTATCCCCACTAGTAGTTGAGAAAAATAACCTACCTTTTGTATAATAAGGAAAATCGGTATATACAATAAAGCTGTCTTTTATATCAATTGACCTCGCCTGTAAATGATTTGTGTCGAGCGGAAAAGAGTTCCAGGTTTTTCCTAAATCAGAAGTGAGTGAATTGAGAAATGATCTGTTATACGATCCTATAGCAATCAAAGAATTTCCATTGCTTGCCAGGAGAGAAATTGGAACTTCCTGAAGTCCATCCTTTTTCGTTTCCCAGGTCAATCCGTTGTCTTTAGAAATCATTAGGCCTTTGCTTGTACCGGCCAATAACGTATTATCATTTGTTTTCAGGAAATCCTTTACTTCCACGCCTTCGAGTAGTATGCGTTCCGTTTTGTAAGAAGAGCTATCCCTCGATAGAATATAGAGACCGCTTGGATTCGTTTTATCGTTGCAAAGCCCGATAAGATTAGAGTCCAATAAGAAAAATCTCTCGAAGAAAGGTAGTTTATAGCTCTTCTGCCAGGTTTCTCCTTCGTCCTCCGAGTGTTTAAAACCTTCGTCGTGACTGCTTATAATAATATCTCCATTATAATAAAAAGGGACCTTCACCTCCTGATCGCTTGATTTGTCATCAATAATTATTTTTTTCCAATTCAAGCCTCGATTATAGGAAATAAAGATCTTTGCCAAACTACCCAAAATTAACGTATCCGTATTTTTAGAGACAAAAATATCACTCCCAGAGACATTCTCGCCCTCGAACTGGTTCCTTGTCCAATCAACGCCGTAGTTATTTGAAGTAAAAACGCCCTTCGAAGTAGATATAAGAAGAAAGCTATCTTTTATATAACAGCTTGCTATCGAGCATTTTAGTTCTTCAAATTTTTTCATCCAACTCGGTTTTGTCCAGGTAACGCCTTTATCGGTAGAATTAGCTATTGACGAATCCAGTAAAACGTATAGATTATCTTTGTCCCTGATCAAAGCGCGCGATTTTTCGGGAAGCGTTCGGTTTACTCTTTTCCATAAATAGTTATCCATCCCTGCCGCGTATGCTCTTTTCTTACCGCAAAACGTTAATAGAGTATCGCCGAATTTATTAAGATTGCTTATTCCACCCTGGTAAGGGCCGACTGGTTCCCATTGGGCCTGCACCACGTTTGCGCCCCAGAATGAGGCTATGAAGAGGAATGTTGCGACGAGAGCCGCATGCTTTTGAATAGTTTTGAGCTTCAACATAAATTATCCCTTTGTAATCTAAAATTAAAGATAAAACCACTTTATTTCATCGTTCCGGCGCTCCGCGCGGGAATGCAGTACGAACGCTCCGCGTTCATTTCCCCGCCGAACGATTCCCCGGCTCCGCTGCGGGATAAAATTTGCCGAGAGATAGCCGGACGCTGAGCCTGTCGAAGCGCCCGGCGTTTTCACATGCCGTACCCTTCGACGGGGCTCAGGGTACGGCTCATGATGCGTCATTCCGGGCGCCAGACCCGGAATCCATACTGTCTCTGGGTCCCCGCCTTCGCGGGGACGACGATCGCTGGTTTTTCAAGAGCTTGCGCGTCATTTCCGAAAACCTTTTTTCAAATTTGCACATTCGCTTTCCTATATAAACAAACGAACTGCCGTTTTGTAACACCCGGAAAAATATATTTTTTTCGATTTTTGAAGAAAACAGGGAGAAATGGCGTGGGGAGCGGCAATGCACGTGTAGTGGAGTCGTTACCGCGGCTCCGCCGCGGAAGGAGTGGCGCGGGAGAAGTCGCGCTTCGCGTTACAAAGCTGTAACCCCTCCGGGGTTAAGAAATAATTTATTCTGAAGCCGGTCGCTGAGCCTGTCGAAGCGCCCGGCGTTTTCACATGCCGTACCCTTCGACGGGGCTCAGGGTACTCTTCTCATCGTTACCGCGGCTCCGCCGCGGAAGGAGTGGCGCGGGGGAAGTCGCGCTTCGCGTTACAAAGCTGTAACCCCTCCGGGGTTGGGAAAACATACGTGGCTTTTGATCATTGATATTTGTTATTTGTTAATTGAATTTAGGCGCCTCGATACAATTTTGCTCGCTACGCTCGTAAAAACACTCGGCGTCCCTATTACTAATCATTACCCATTGATTTCGCTTTCGCCATACGGATGCCGCGCTCCACTATTTCGGGGCTTATCTCGACGTCGTAACCGGCGGTGGGAGTTGTGCGATGGCGGTCCATCAGCTTCATTACTTCCTCGAACTCCTTTTCGGCTTCCTGGTAGCGTTCCAGGTAGAGCAGGGCGTGAGCGCGGAGATTCCTGGAATAGATCTGGTTCGGAGCTTTTTCTATCGATCGATCCGCCCAATCGAGAGCCTCGTCGAATCTCTTCGCGTTGCCTGCAAATTGAGCGAGCGTCGCCGCTGCGCTGGCATAAACCGAATCCGATAGATTGCCGCAACCGATAGCGAATTTTATGGTCTGCTCCGCCTGCTCGGCGAGATGCATGTGCCCGAGAGTCTGCCCCAGTTGGAACCAAGCGTAGCCGTTTAAAGGCTCCTCGCGCACGTGGTCCAGCAGCAAAGCGTAGTTGCGCTTAATTTTTTGCTCCATCTCCTCCCGCGAGCGGTCGTAGCCAAGGTGCTCAATTAATAACGGCGAATCGACCATGACGTATCCTTTCTCGACGAATGACGGGGAAATTTGCTCGTGCACCCGACCGCGAAATTCCACTTTCGGATAGCCCAAATTCCTGAAAAGCCTAGGGTACCCCCCGCGGTGCATTTCCGGGTCGGCGTCGAGCTTGAAGTGCTTGCTCTCTATAGTGCACACAATACCACCAACGTTGTCGTCGACCCTGCTAATGGCCCCTTGCACAAGGCCGGCGTTAAGTAGCCGTTCGTCCGCGTCGAGGTAAAGCACCCATTCGCCCGTCGCGCGCTTCAGGCTTTCGTTGCGGGCCGCCGCAAAGTCATTCCGCCATTCGTCGCGGTAAACCTTCGCGCCGTAGCTCTCCGCTATCTTTATCGTGCCGTCCGTCGAGCCGGTGTCGACTATCACTATCTCGTCGACGAACCCTTTAACGCTCTCGAGGCATCCCGGGAGCATCTTCTCTTCGTTCTTAACAATCATGGAAAGCGTGACGGTACGCTTTCTTTCAGAAATTCCAAGCTTATCGTCAATCAACTTTTTATACTTTAGTATATCCTCTCTGCCCGGGGCGAGCTTAACGGCCTCCTCGATCAAATTCTTCGCGTCCAAGAATTTCCCGACGTTGAAGGCAAGCACGGCAAGCCCGGTCATGCTATCGGCGTCGCGCGGGTTTAGCTTGACCGCCTCGGTAAAGGCGGCGAAGGCCTCGGGAAATTCTTTCAGTTCCAAATGCGCGCGGCCTCGCAGAAAGAGCTTCTTACCCTCGGGTATGCGAGTCTCGCCCATAATAAGGCTTTGCACGTTCATCGAGTTCTCGCGCCTGAAGGATTCGTCGAGCGCGGCGAGCCCTTCCCTGAACTTATTCAATCCTATTAATATTTCGGCTCGGAGGAAGTTCGCGTAGGCTTGCTCAGGGTTCTGCGCTATAGAAATTTCCACGCATTCGAGCGCGCGGGGCACCTCCCCGCCGGTAAAGTAAATAAGAGATAAATGATTCAACAGGCCGGGCAGCGAGAAGTGTCCCTTCGGCGTGGCTTCTATGGCCGCTTTCAGGTCGGCTATAGCCTCTCTCTCGCGCTTTAATGCCATGTGCGTGCGGCCGCGCTGATAGAGCAAATAGGCGTCGCCGGGCGTACGTTCCAATGCGACGTTTAACAATTTTAGATTCCGAGCCTGCTTCGCGTCGAAGGCCGCGCCCTTCACGTCGTACCCGCTATGAATCAGCCTGACGTCGCAGGGCTGAAGCTTGTAGCCGGTATTGACTAGCGAAGCCGTTACCTGCTCATGCACTACGCCCTCGAACTTAACGTGGGGAAGATTTCTGAAAATCCTGAGAACGCCGGCCGAATGCCAATCCACCGAGCCGTCCTCGCGCGAAGCGTGCGACAGGACGCTTGCTATCCAACCGCCGATCCCGGGGTTATCTATTCCCGGGAGTTCAAGCGCCGCTTCCGGGTTCTGCAGTCTCTCGTCGGCGTCGATTATTAAAACTATGGAGCAATTAGCGTGCTTTAGAGTTTCGTTGCGCGCGTATGCGAAGTCGTCGCGCCACTCTACGTCCACGACGCGACAGCCGAAGTCCCGGGCGATTTTTTTAGTGGAGTCGGTCGAGCCGGTGTCGCCGACGATAATTTCCGTCGCAATGCCGGCGACCGAGCGCAGGCAATCGGGTAAATTCCTTTCTTCGTTTTTAGTAATGATGCAGACCGAGATGCCTTTTTGTTTCATCGCTTTATTTGGATTTCAATTGATTTAGTAATTCTGAATTATTGTTCTAAGGAAGTAATACGCCGGGTAAACCACGGCAAAGCTTAGGGCCGCGGCAATCACCAAAAATATCCTCCAGAGCAGGGTATGCGGGTTAAGATTCAGCGCGACGAACCACAGCGCAAGCAGGAAGCAAAACGCCATGATCGCCCCCGTCCACTCCGTCGTATGGTCCAGAGTTATTGGCCCGTCGGCTTTATAATGCTCGAAGTCGGAAGCGTAAAATTTTACAGGGTACTGCGAGGGCTCGAATGAAACTGCGGAAGGTATATCCTCCGAGTTGAGAATAAAGACCTGGTCTATTCGGATCGTGTCCAATAATAGCCGAAGCGTATCGCGTCCACGCCCCGCCACCAGAAATCTGGGCGTATACGTAAAATTCCCCTCGGGATAAGCGGCCATCCATTCGCCGTTCCAACCGTCCCGCTCGTATATGGCGTAAATCCGCTCGGAGTACCCGTTGTTTTCTATGATCAGCGTTTGCTCGGATTTTTCCGGTGAAATTACTTTCCTTACTGAATTAAAGGAGAGCGCCGAAAAAAGAATCAGGGCGGCTATGAAGAATCCGATTATAAAGCCGTTGACGCAGAACTTAAGCCACGCAGGAAAGCTACCAACATGGTAGCCCTTGAAAAATAAGACCCATAGCGCAAGAAACGCCAACAGCGAAAATATAGCGAACCCAATCATAATGCCAGCCGATTATCCCAAAAAAACAGCAATTTGCAAGCCAAATAGCCGCTTGACTTATTATAAAACGCAATTAAAAACAAATTAATTTCAAAGCCGAGATTTTTTTTTAATTTTGTAAGTTTGTTAGCTTAAGCTAAATGAAAACTATTGGAGATTTAACATGAACACAAGAGGAGAAAACATGGCAGACCGAAATCTATACGCATTGATACTGGGCGTTAGCTCGGGTTTTGGCAGGGAATGCGCTCTCGAGTTGGCCAAGTCCGGCTACAATATATATGGAGTGCACCTCGACATTGGAGCGAATAAAGAAAAGGCCGAAGAATTCCGCCGCGTAATCGAAGCTCTTGGAGTGCGCGCAAAGTTCTTCAATGTAAATGCTGCCGACGACGCAAAACGCGCCGAGGTAATAGCAGAAATACAGAAGGAACACTCCGAGGATCCAAACCATATCCTCCGGGTGCTCATTCACTCCCTCGCTTTTGGAGCTATCCGTCCGTTCTTTTCGGAAAACCACGGCGAAATGGTGATAAAGAAACAAATAGAAATGACGATGGACGTCATGGCCAACAGCCTTGTTTACTGGGTGCAGGATCTCTTCCAGAAGAAATTGCTAGCGGAGAATTCCCGCATATTCGGCATGACCTCGATCGGTTCCACGCGCGCTATGCAGAACTACGGCGCCGTTTCGGCCGCTAAAGCCGCGCTTGAAAGCTATATCCGGCAGATCGCCGTAGAGCTCGCCCCGTACAAGATAACGGCAAACTCAATCCTCGCCGGGCTTACGGACACGCCGGCAGCCGCAAAGATACCAGGTTTCGAAAAAATGCTCGCTCAGGCGCGCGAGCACAACCCATTCCACCGCAATACGGTCCCGCAGGACGTCGCTAAAGCCGTTTCGTTGCTCGTAGACGAAAAGTTCTATTGGATTACTGGAGACGTTATCCGCGTCGACGGCGGCGAGAGCATACTTAACTTTATCGAACAATAATTAATTCTCAAATATTCTCTAATATAAGGACAGGACAGATCTTAAGATGATGGAATTTACCTTAACCGAAGAGCAGATCATGCTCCGCGAAATGGTTCGCGATTTCGTAAACAGCGAATTGAAACCAATCGCAGCTAAAATTGACGAAAATGAAGAAATCCCCAAAGATATTATTAAGAAAATCGGAGAATTAGGCCTGCTCGGCGCGGCTTTCCCGGTTGAATACGGCGGCAGCGGCTTCGGCGAAGTCGGCTATTGCCTGATCCAGGAAGAAATCGGCCGCGGTTGCCTCTCGACGGCCACCTTTATCGGCGCGCACGTTTCTATCGGAACGAACTCTATCTTTATCGGCGGAACGGAAGAAATTAAGCAAAAATACGTCTATCCGCTCGCGCAGGGCGAGAAGATAGCGGCCTTCGCGCTCACCGAGCCCACGGCCGGCTCCGACGCTTTCGAGCTCTCCACCCGCGCCGAACTCGACGGCGACGAATGGGTGATCAACGGCGAGAAGCTCTGGATAACTAACGGCCCCTTCGCCGACACTTTCGCAGTTTACGCGCGCACTAAGCGCGGCATCACCGCTTTCGTAGTGGAAAAAGGCACCCCCGGCTTTACCGCGGGCGCGCCCGAAAAGAAAATGGGTATCCGCGGCAGCAAGACCAGCTCTTTGACTTTCGATAACGTTCGCATTCCTAAAACGAACATTATCGGCGAAGAAGGTCGCGGCTTCCTTATCGCAATGAAGACGCTCGACGCCGGCCGCTTAGGCCTCGGCGCGGCTTGCCTCGGCGCGATGAAGGAACTCCTCGAAATGTCGACCAACTACGCTAAAGAGCGCAGGCAATTCCGCGAGCCGATCGCGAACTTCGAAGCGGTTCAATTCATGCTCGCAGAAATGGCTACTACCATTTATATGACTGAATCCATCATCTACCGCACGGCTAATCTTTACGACAAGAAGCAGATGCTCTCCCGCCAATCGGCTATGGTTAAGCTCGTCGCTTCCGAAGGCCTCGACAAGGTCGTCGACCTCGCTATGCAGGTGCACGGCGGCATGGGCTACTCCCGCGAATTGCCCATCGAGCGCTACTACCGCGACAGCCGAATCAATCGCATCTTCGAAGGCACGACGGAAATTCAAAAGCTCGTCATTGCCCGCGACATCATCAAGCGCAACGGAAAGATGTAATTTCCTCTTTAAATTAAGGCCCCTTCCGATATATAGCGAAGGGGCTTTTATTTTTACAACTAAAGAACGGGACATTATATGGCTATTGAACTTAAGAACGTCCTTTTTAAATACGGTTCCGACGGATTCCAGGTAAACATCGAAGACTTTACGGTCGAATCCGGCTCTATCGCGTGCATAATCGGCCCCAACGGCGTCGGCAAGACGACGCTCCTGCATTTGCTCGCAGGACTCTACAAGCCGCTTCAGGGCGAAATCACGATCGACGGGCTCAATTACTCGGAAAACGCGATCGAGATATACTCCAAATCTTACTTCACGCTTGACGCCCCCGCGTTTTACTCGCATTTAAACGCGCGCGCAAACCTAAAGCTCCATTGCCTGTATCGTCAAATACCCGAAAATAGAATTGCGGAGGCGCTCGCTAAAGTGGGTTTGCCGGACGATAAGAAGAAGTTCAAGAAATTTTCCACCGGTATGAAGCAGCGTTTGAATATCGCCGCCGCTCTCCTTTTTAACCCCGATTTGATCGTAATGGACGAACCCTTCAATGGATTGGATCCCGGCGCGGTAATGGGCCTTAAAAGCATTTTCGAAGAGTTAAATACAAATTACGGCACGACGATAGTAGTCTCGACTCACCTACTAAAGGAGGCCGAATCCTTCTGCACTCACTATTGCATAATGAAGGGCGGAAAGATCGTAGAGAATCGGCCTATTGAGAACGATTTTGCCGGCCTGGAAGAAAGATACAGGGAGTATTTCTTTACAAAAGGAGCGATGGCAAGTGAATTCTAAATCAAACAAAATCGATTTCGACGCTTTTGGGCGCGCCTTCAAGGTCGAATTTATGAAGCAGAGCACATTGGGCAATCTGACGCAGGTAGTTATTATTTCCCTTATGAGCGCTCTATTCGGAGCATTTGCAGCTAAATTATTGATGGACTCGCAAGCGTCATTTTTTGTCTCGGCTACTGAAATGGTTTACTTCACTTATTTCTTTTATTTAGTGTTTTCTTTCCCGCTCATAAACGCTCTCCTATCGTCAAAATCCTATGGCATTGAGTACGGGAACAACGTTAAGAAGCGCATCGATACCCTGCCGCTGCCCAAATCGACTATATTTTACGCAAAGTTCTTTTATGCCATTCTCTTTAATATACTTGGCCTGCTAATCGTTGCGGGAGTATTTTTTATAAACTATAACTCATACTCCGCATTAATAAAAGGCGAAAGCTTGATAAACGCAGAACTGCTCTACAATACAATATTTTGCTGCGCTTCAATCCTCGCCGGCTCGATCCCCCTTATCGTTTTTCATATTTGGCTGAGCGAGAGGAAATTACCTCCTCTATGGAATTCGATAGCTTTAATCTCGGTATCGTGGCTTTCGCTTTACCTGACCAGTTCCTCGTTGAGCAATCAGTGGTATAATTTTTATATTTATCCCATGGCTCTTAGCAAAAGTATGTATAAATCGATAAAAGGCGGCCCCCTTTCCATCGGCTGGTCCTGGTTTAACGTCTATAGTTATAATTTCATAGCCCTTATGACATTGATTTTTTCAATCGGGCTTCTTTACTTCATCGCTGTTAGATTTAAGAGAAAGTAAGCATTACGACTTATAGAAAGTAAATGTCAAATCGAAAAGCGGAAATAGAAAAAGGCGGCCCCAATCGCGAGGTCGCCTTTTTTGTACGATATTCGTTAAGTTATAGCTTAAAGCCGACGGAGAGTTGGAAGTTCGAATTCTTCGCGTTATTCATCAATTGAACGGCTCTCTCTTCCTTCTCGATATTCTTAAGTCCGAAGGAGTACCTTAAACCAATTTCAATAGGAGCCACATTAAAGCTAACCCCCGTCGCCAAGCCCCAATCCAGTCGTTCGAAATTTCCCACGTCCAGATTCTCGACATTGTCGAAGGAATCGTTATTCGAATTATTCGTCAAGTTCGCGCTTAGCAGGTACGCCACATACGGACCGGCTTGTATATCGATGTTATTCGATAGCCTGAAGACCGCCAGGACCGGCATTTCGAGGTAATGCAGGTTAAACTGTATCGTACCCGCGCCCGACGGCACAGTAGGCGCGAACGTCGTCATATTGTAGCTGGATTCGTTGCCCTTCATCGAATAAAGCAACTCGGGACGAATCGCTATGAACGGGTTGAACGGAGCCTCGACGAACCCTCCAAAATGCAGACCGAGCTTATAATTATCGTCGTTTAGGTCGGCTCGATCGTTAGATATATTACTGAGGTTTAAACCTCCTTTAATTCCAAAGGCCGGACGGAAAGCTTGGGCTTCTTGAGCATGCAGCGAGAAAGTCGATAAGATAATCGCCGTCAATACTGCAGCAGCTCTGATCATATTCTTCATTGCCGTATCTCCTTAATATAATAGGATACTTATTTTCGAGAACCCAATGTACGTTTATTAATCCTTTATTAACGCACAATTAAAATAACGAATCGATTATTAATTTATTGTGAATAATCTATTACGATTGCTGTAATCAAATGAAATTCTATATTAACAAATGTTTAAAATAATTTCATATTGGCCTCGTTAATTTATCATATAAGTTAATTCGTTTTTTTAAGAAAGGAGATAAGTTATGTTGTGGACAGTTTTTGTGATCCTGCTGGTGCTTTGGGTGCTAGGCATGGTTAGCGGATATACGCTCAGCGGCTTTATACATATACTTCTCGTGTTGGCTATCGCAGCGGTCCTGATACGCCTTATCCAGGGCAGGCGGCCAATCGATTAACGTTAAATGTCGGTAAACAAAAATCCGGCTCCTTTTCGGAAGCCGGATTTTTTAATTTATTTAAGCTTTATTAGAATTCATGTTTCGCTATCAGCACGCTACAGTAGTACCGGTACTCGCTTTTTGGATTGTACGCGATCCCAATCCCAATATCGTAGCAGTTAGCCCAAAAGTCCTTTATTCCCAATAAATGATTCCTATGCCCGGGGTTGTCCTCGTAGCCCTTATCCTCGATGAGCAGCCGGATTATCTCCTCGCCGGACTTCACCCCGGCGGCTATGGACTCAAAATTGTTAGTTTTATTCTCCTTTAAAAAATCAGGTATTAAGGTATAGCCCGCTTTATTTATATAGAAATTCATACCGTACCCGGCCGGATCGACGTGCGCGAAGTAATTGCGATCGGCCATGTCCTGCGCTTTGCGTTCCGCCGCCTTTTGCAGCAAGGGATTCCAATTTAGCGCCGGCTTCGACTTTACGTAGCTTAGGTCGACGCACATTTCTGCGCTGTACGCCGAGGGGTTTGCGCGTACCTTGTTCAGATAATTATAGGCTTTTTGCGATTCTCCCCTAAGCTCCGCCACTATCGGCGATTCGGGATTTTCGCTTTTGTCGTCCGAGCATGATATCGCAAAGAGAACTAAAAATAATACGAAATACTTCTTCATTGCAGCCTCAACTTTATGGTTAGAAAGTACTTTCGCAATCAGGGAGACGGTGAATAAATTAATTTACAAAAAGAATTAATACAAAGCAACCGCAAAAATCGCCAATTTTAAATTGTTTTTACGGATTCTTCCTATAAAAAACCGGGCGTCCCGATCACTCGGACGCCCGGCATATATTTCTTTCAAAATATTTTATTACTAACTTCCGGCTTGTTTCTCCACGGCTTTCTTTTCGTAGCGGCTCAAGAGTAGCGCGAAGACGAGCCCGAAGAACCCGAGCGAGGTGAAGATCCACATGCCCGGCGTATAGCCCTGCGGATTGCCAGCCCCGGCCCCGAATGAATCATTAGTAAAGCCGATAATTAAATTGAAGCCGAAAAGACCGATATTTTGTATCATGGTCATTAAGCCGTAGGCCGTGCCGAGCTTCTGGGACGGGACTACTAAAGAAACAAACGGCCACATAACTGCCGGCACGAGCGAGAACGCAATTCCCATCATTAACATCGGGGGCAGGAGATAAATCGGCAGGTCGCCGACGAGGCCGAAGAATTCCAGGTTCAGGTGAATGAAATCCCCGGAGGTCAATACGTCGGGCTTGCCGAATTGGTATGCCATCATTAAATATACGGGAATTATCAGCAGCGAGCCGAACATCATCATTATAGCGCGGCCCTTGCCGATCTTGTCCGACATTAAGCCGAAGAGCGGCGTAAAGATCATAGCGGCGAGCGTCAGAAGGCTGGAGAGGAGCCCTCCTACCTCGCGCGACGTGCCATGCGCGTCCTGGAAGAACGTAACCGCGAACGTCTGGAACGGGAACATCGCCGAATAGAACGTCACGCAGAGCGCAGAAATAAACCAAAACGCCGCGCCGAACTTAAACATCTCGGAAAATACGATCTTGTCCTGCGCGCCGTCCTGCGGCATAGAGTATTTTTTGTAGGCGCGCGCGTCGAGAATATAAAATGCGCCGATCGAAATTACGGCGAAAACTCCGGCCGCAACCGTCACCAACAGGGGCGATTGCCAGTAGGAATAGAGCGACTTGCCCCAGGATGGAGAATTCAGCGCGAGGAACGAACCGAGCCGCGCGACGGTTAAATTCAATCCGAACGCAAGCGAGAGTTCCTTCCCCTTGAACCAACGAGCGATTACTGTCGTTATGGCAACGATCATCGATTCCGCCCCCAGCCCGAAGATAAGCCTTCCGGCGGCCATCGTCCATACGTTGCCTTGCAGCGCAGTAACTACCGCGCCCATCATTACGAAGGTCGTAAAGAGCAGCACGGACTTCCGAGTGCCGATCCTATCGATTATTATGCCGCCGAGAAACACCATTATGATATTGGGGAAGCTATAGATGCTCTGCAGCAGGCCGATGTCGGATTTACCGAAACCGAGCTGCGAGATAAGCACGTCCGCGAGCGGCGAGATGCTGTCGTATATGTAATAATTGCCCATCATCGCGAACGAGATGAGAACGAGAACAGTCCAACGGACTAATGCGCCCGGAGCGGGCTTTTCGTGTGTAAGCGCGTGTGCGTTCATTGTTCCTTTCTTATTTATTTCCGTTTAAGTATCGTTCAAATGCCTCGACGTCCTCCGGAGTATCAATTCCTATTAGCTTTCGCCTGGTTTCAAGGCAAAGGAAGACTGCGCCCTGCTCCAATAGCCTCAGTTGCTCGAGCTTTTCTGCGATCTCGAGCGAGGACGGAGGCAGGCCTACGAATTTCTCGAGAGCCGCCATTTTATACGCGTAGATGCCAATATGCTTAAAGAATTTGAACCTGTTTATCCAATCGGGCAGCTCGGCGTCGCGCACGCAGGGAATTATCGACCTGGAGAAGTACATCGCCTCGGACCGGCAATTCAATACTACCTTTACGCAGGACGGGTCCGAGAGTTCTTCGGAAGTCTTGATGGAAGAAACGAAAGTCGCTACGTCGGCTACGTTTTCCTCGAGAGCCGCGACGAGCGAATCTATCATTTCCCCCGTTATAAGCGGTTCGTCGCCCTGTATGTTTACCGCTACGTCCCACTCGCCGCCGTAGCTCTGCAGCGCGGCGTAAATCCTATCGGTACCGCTTGGCAGCTCGGAAGGCGTCATCGCGTAGCGCGCGCCTATCGAGCGGCAGAAGTCCGCGATTCGTTCGTCGTCGGTGGCGACGACGACGTCGGCTAGCTCGCGGGAATGCGTGGCGGCGCGCCATACGCGCTCGATAAGCGGTATGCCGGCCAGCCTCGCCAACGGTTTGCCCGGTAGGCGCGTAGAGGCGTACCGAGCCGGGATGACACCTATGGCGCGCATTATTCTATCGCCTTAGGGGCTTTAAAGAAATTCTCGTTGCGCTTTGGAGCGTTCGCAAGCGCTTCCTCCAGCGGGAGCGAAGGACGCGCTTCGTCCGCGCGGAACACGTTGCTCGTGTCGATGACGTGAGTAAGAGGCTCCACGCCCTCCAGGTCCAAAGCGTTGATGGTTTCAATATAATTGAGTATCTTGTCGAACCTCGCTCCGAACGTCTCGATCTCTTCCTCGCTGTAGCTCAAGCGGGCGAGTTCGGCTATGTATTTTACAGTCTCTTTCATTTCCATATTCTATTTCTCTATAGTATAATCAAATTAATGCGACGTTTTGCTGTACCGCAGCGTCGCTACCGTGAGCGCCGCCGTCGCATAGACGGCGAGCCCGATCAATAAATTTTTTACGTCGGCGAATCCCGCGCCTTTAATTAAATTCCGCCGCAATATCTCGATGAAGTACGCCACCGGATTGAACATCGTCAGCTTCTGGGCCCACTCCGGCATCGAGGAGATCGGCGTGAATAGCCCGCCCAACAGGATAAATATTATCGTGAAGAACCACGCGATGAACATCGCCTGCTGCTGCGTTTGGGAGATCGTCGAGATCATCAGGCCGAAGCTCTGGACTACTAAAAGGTAAAGCCCCGCCCCAACGAAGAGCGTAAAGAAATCGCCCTCCAGCGGGATATGGAACGCCGCGCGCCCGAAGGCAAGTCCCAACGCGAGTTCGAAGAGCGCGATGATCCAAAACGGCAGGAGCTTGCCAATTATAAAATGCCTGCGCGCGAGCGGAGTTACGTTCAGTTGCTCGATCGTGCCGACTTCCTTCTCCTTTACGATATTCATAGCCGCGAGGAACATTCCTACGACCGTAACGAGCACCGCCAGGATGCCGGGCGTCATGTAATATTTATAATTCAATTCCGGGTTAAACAGGTACCTCGGTATAGTCGTAATTTCGGGCGCCGCGCTTGCCTGCGCCATAAGCGCCGGTTGCAACTTCGCCGCCGTTTCCCGCAGCAGCGGCGTAATGGTCGATTGCGCGTAGTTTTGAATTATGCCCGCCGCCGAACCGTCTACCGCGTTTATTATCAATTGGAGCCGTTCGGGAGTTTTTCTATATATGGAGGATTCGAACCCGCTGGGAACGATCAACGCCGCCTTCGCCTCGCCGGTCTCTATCGCCCGCTTCGCCGGGTCGGAGAATCTCGAAACGTTAACGATATTGAATTGCGGCGAGCCGCGGAATGCGGAAATAATCGCGCGCGACGTCTGCGAGCCGTCCGAATCCGAGACGTAGAGCTTAATATTCTTAACCTCGAACGTCGCGGCATGCACCAGCACGAATAGCTGGAACATCGGCAGCAGGAAGATAATCGGCAGCATTTGCTTATTGCGGAATATCTGTAAGAATTCTTTTTGCAGCAGGAAAAGGATCGTTCGCATCGCGCCGTAAAGTTAATGGACAAAAGAAATTATCCGACACGGCAAAATTACTAAATTCGCGCAATTCAATCAAGGAAATAACGATAGCGAGAAATCCGGTCATTCCGGTCCCCCACGCGGACTCTATCTGTCTGTACTATAATTAAACTGATTATACTGATAAACCGGATCGGATATGTGGTAGTAATGCGCAAGCGCTTGAATTATAGAAGCTTGGGTCATTCAGAGATACCATAAAAGGCTTCGCCGTTTACTCAAAGGGCAGATGAACAAAAGGGATGTCGAGTGATTTTTTTTCGAGGGTACGAGAAAAAAAATTGTATCGAGACGTCAGGTCTTATAAAGACGCCTCGATACATTTTTACTCGCTTCGCTCGCAAAAACACTCGGCGTCCAGTCCATTAAAATCAGTATATTTTAAGGTTAATATTCGCCATGAATCGCCGTAACTGCTTTGCCCTACGCGAGTAACATACAATAAGATGTTCATTAGGAGATTCCATAAAAGGCATCGCCTATTACTCAAAGGGCGGATGACGGGAGCCACGCCTCTTGTCCAACGCCTACAGCGTAGCGTATTGGCCACAAAGCGCTTTTTACAGATGTCCAACGCCTACGGCGTAATTGTTAGAGTTATTTTCAATAGGCTTCCTACGTGATAGCATTTATAAATGCATAAATTTTACGAACCGCGTAGCGGTTTCACATCTGTAGCCAACGCTGCCGCCCCTACTCCCCCTCCGCGGCGAAGCCGCGGCGGCAAATACAATCAACAAATAACAATGATCAATTAACAGGCGTGCCGCCGGCATTCGCCCGGGAATGACGAAGTAACTGTTGAAAACGGCAGGCTCGGTTCCTTCCTAACCGGAAAAAAGGTTAGGATGATGAGCTTAATCAAAAATCATTTTCCACTAATATAACCCAGAGCCGAATATTTTGCTTGCTAATCAATCATATTTTAGCTAATTTTTCACAAAATAGGAAATATTATCTTCCGCATAGTTACGGAATAAACTGAAATAATTAACTGGAGTTATCCCGTGAAGAAATTCGTCCGTTGGATTATTGGAATGCTATTCTATGCCGGTTTACCGATCCTTGGCTGGGGAGTAAACGATGTAAACGGTTACTTTCAGAATGAAAGCAGAATGATATACTCCGTAATGATCGTGGTTTTTACGCTTGGAGTAGTTCTATTTGTTCCCGGCGAAAGCTATCCCCAACGCAAAGGAAGTAAAAGCTTAGATTACCATAAGTATTCTTTGGCTCTTCTACAGATATTACCAATCGCTCTATTGATCGGAGGCCCTTTTTCCGATCGATATGATATTTGGACCATTGGCGAAAAGGAACTCTTGAGAAACGTAGGACTATTTTTAACGTCGCTGGGATACTTCTTTATGAATTGGTCATTTATAGCGTTAGATAAGCAATTTAGCGTGCATATTACAATCCAGGAAGGTCATAAATTAATCACAAGCGGGCCGTACGCAATAGTGCGACATCCTCGCTATCTCGGTATTCTAATTACTTTTATCGGAATCGCTTTTGTTTTTCGTTCGCTACTGGCGCTCGGTATCGTCGGCCTGATTCTATTAGTATTGATCTGGCGAATTAGGGATGAAGAAAGGCTTTTAAGCGAACAATTCGGCGCAGAATGGGACGAATACAAGGAGCGCACTTCCGCGCTATTGCCGTTTATTTATTAAGTTGGATATTAACAGTACCCCCCCTCTCTCCCTAAAGGCTATCTTCGTATAACAAATATAGTGAGCGCCGCCTAATCGCTTGTAAAGAAAAGAACTGGCCCTCGTCCCAACGGAGCTATCTTTGCAGAAAAGATTACTGCCGTAAGCTTTATCTTATATATAATGTAGGCTCTTACCCTCCCCGCCTAAACTTAGGAGGGAACTGAGGGGTGGTTGTATGAAATTGATAAAAATGGATATTTAATCATAACCACCACTCCAACTCTCCCTAAAGGCCATCTTTGTATAGGAAAATTTGGGAATAACGCTCAAGCGATTGGCAATAGGAGGCTTGGTTCCTTCTCCTCGGAGAAGGTTAGGATGAGGGTCATGATAAAATATCCATAAAGCTGCCCCGCAGGGGTAAAATCATTCGTAACCGTATGCGCAGCTTACGGCAAACGATCCCTGAAAGCGCCTAAACCCCGCAGGGGTGAAATTATCTGTTCCGCAATGATATAATGCCGCCCTTTCAGGGCTTGTTATCTTTGGCGGGGAAATTTCCGTAAGCTGCGCCGCGCTTGCATTCGATTACGAATAATGCCGTCCCTTCGGGACTGGAAGTCAGTTATCATATAACAATGATCGATTAACAGGCGCGCCGCAGGCATTGCCTGTAATTGACGCGCAAGCGCTTGCCTATTATTTATATAACAGTTAAGCATATAAAAAAGGCGGCTATTCGCATAGCCGCCTCGTAATATTCCAAATTCAATCTATCACATTTCAAGAGCCGCTACGCCGGGAAGAGTTTTGCCCTCGAGATACTCGAGCGACGCGCCTCCGCCGGTGGAGACGTGCGACACTTCCTTTGCGAGCCCAAACTCGTTAATTGCCGCGGCGGAATCTCCCCCGCCGACGACTGTTTGGGCGCCGCGTTTCGTAGCTTCGACCATCGCTTCGGCCACCGCGCGCGTCCCCTTGGAGAATTCCTCTATCTCGAAGACTCCCATCGGACCGTTCCAAACGACCGTGCCGGCCTTGACGATCTCCGCCTTAAAGAGCTCTATCGTCTTCGAGCCAATGTCGACTCCCGCCATATCGGACGGGATTGCGTCGACGGAAGCCTCTTGGGTTCTTGCTCCGCTCTCCACTTTATCGGCGACGAGAGCGTCGACCGGCAGGATTAAGCGCACGCCCTTCGATTCGGCTTCGCGGAGAAGCTCGGAAGCGAGTTCGACCCTGTCAACTTCGAGAATGGACTTCCCTATCTCCTTGCCCTGCGCCTTAAAGAACGTGAACATCATGCCGCCGCCTATTAATATGGCGTCGCATTTGCCCAATAAGTTCTTAATTACGTCGATCTTGCCGCTGATCTTGGAGCCGCCCAAGATAGCGACAAACGGCTTACGAGGATTCTTAAGCGCGGAGCCTAAGTTGTCCAATTCCTCGATCATGAGCGCGCCGGCATAGCGTTCCTCGAAGAGCCGAGCTACCGCCTCGGTCGAAGCGTGCGCGCGATGCGCCGAGCCGAAAGCGTCGTTCACGTAGACGTCGCCCAATTTAGCCAGTTTCTTAGCGAATTCGGCGTCGTTATTCTCCTCGTCGTAGTGGAAGCGGACGTTCTCGAGCAACACGACGTCGCCCGGCACGGCCTTTGCGACCGCCGTTTCAGCCGGTTCGCCGATACAATCTTCGGCGAAGATGACGTTATAGCCGAAATGCTCGCGGAGGTAGTCCGCGACGGGCTTCAGGGAATACTTCTCGTTGCGCTGTCCCTTCGGACGCCCGAAGTGCGACATAAGCACGGGAATGCCCCCCAAATCGATTATCTTATCGATAGTGGGAAGAGCCGAGGCGATGCGCATATCGTCGGTGATCTTTCCGTCCTCCATCGGGACGTTAAAATCGACGCGAACGAGTACGCGCTTATCCTTGAAGTCGGCTTGAAATATAGATTTAATCATGTTCCGTCCCGGTTATTTAGCGAATTCGCGGCCTACTCTCAGGATGAGATCCACGATGCGGTTCGAGTAACCAAATTCGTTATCGTACCATCCGACAACCTTAACGAGAGTCCCTTGGGCATCCGTTAGGAGCGAATCGAAGATACAAGAATGCGGATTGCCGACTATGTCGCTGGATACGAGCGGTTCGGTCGTGTATTCCATAATACCTTTCATCGGGCCTTCGGCCGCTTCGCGCATTGCCGCGTTGATTTCCTCCTTAGTAGCCTCGCGTTTTAACACGCATGCGACGTCGGTCAGCGAGCCGTCGGGAGTCGGGACGCGTACGGCGTAGCCCTTTAGCTTGCCTTCTAGCTCGGGGATAACGAGCCCGATCGCCTTCGCGGCGCCGGTGCTGGTCGGGATCATGTTCACGGCGGCTGCTCGCGCGCGACGCAAATCGCCGTGCGGCAGGTCGAGTATGCGTTGATCGTTCGTGTACGAGTGCGTAGTTACCATGAAACCCTTTTCGATACCGAATTTATCGTTGAGAACTTTCATCATTGGGGCGAGACAGTTTGTCGTGCAGGAAGCGTTGCTGAGGAAGACTTCCTGGCCGGTCATCTGGTCGTCGTTAACGCCGAGAACAACCGTCGCGTCCATCTTATCCTTTGCCGGGGCTGAGAGCACGACTTTCTTTGCGCCCGTAGTTTTTACGATGCGTTCCAATGCCTCGCGCTTCGTGTAAACGCCGGTGGATTCGAGGACTACGTCCACGTCCTTCCACGGTAGTTTTTCGATCTCTTTTTCGGCGGAGATATTTATAGATTTTCCGTTAATTACAAGCGTATTATCGCCTTCGGTCCTGATTTCGCCGGGGAATTTCCCATGCACCGAATCGTATTTGAAGAGGTGCGCGAGAGTCGCCGCGTTCGTTAAGTCGTTAATGCCGACGATCTCAACGTCCGCGTTGCGATTCATGAGTTCGCGAACGGAAATTCTACCGATTCTGCCGAATCCGTTAATAGCTAATCTGAATTTCATGATAAATCCTGCGATTTAATATGACAAAGTAAAAATTTAGTTGACTACAAATAAAAAAGGCAGGGCTCATTTTTTTCTGAAAAATGGCGCCCTTGCCCTGTTATCGACGTTGTTTATATTTAATTGTTTTTATCGATATTTATTTATTCATAATTTAATAATAATTCACTGTTTCAAATATCCGTTTCTGAATAAATTACGCAATAAATTAATTAATTACCTGATTGTATCGATTCGAGATAGAGCCGGATCATCTGCTCGTAGTCCTTGCTGTAGCCCTGCTTAAGCGATCTCAAGAGCTCCTGCATGGCTTGGCGCTTACCTTCCTGCGTGCTCAGGTTCAGCGGTTCGGGGCTTTTCTGGTTGTAGAATTTTCCCGACTTCGCCTCGCGCTGCTTCTCCATGTCGCGTTCGTTTAGCGATTTGTTTGCGTCGAGCAGGCGCGAGAGAATTCGCTCCTGCTTCTTCAACGTCTCGGGGGTAACGCGGCCGGATTCGATGTCCTGCATCACTTCCTTCATCTCCTGCGCTATTTTATTCAGATCGCCGAGCGTTTTGCGGTCCTCGCCGCCGAATTGCTTTTGCTCGCGGGCAAGCTCCTCGACGGATTTCTGCGCGCTGCCCTGCTCCTTGGAGAGTCGCCCCATCTTGGCGCGCGCTTCCTGGGACATCGAGCCGTTCTCGCCGCCCTGCCCCTGCTGCATCATCTGCTGCATTTGCTGGTTTAGGGCCTGCTGTTGGCCCGCAGCCTGCTGCAGTCGCTGCGAGAAGCTCATAGCGCCTTGCCCGCCCTGCCCGCTGGGATTCGTGCCCCCGGGGTTGGGGCAGCTGCCGTTGCCCTGCTGCTTCATCGCCCCGAGCATATCCTTCATCTGGCTTGCCGCCTGGTTGAGCGATTGCATAGCCCCGCCCTGCGATTGGGCGGCTTGCGAGGGGCGACGATCGGCCATTTTACTAATAGCTTCCTGCATACCCTGCATCGCGCGGCCGATCTGCTCGCCCATCTCGGGCGTCACGGCGAAGGACTTCTCGGCGAGCTCCATCATGCCGTTAGCCACGTTGGCGAGCGCCTCGAGCTGCTGCTGTTGCTGGCGGGCAAGCTCGGGAAGCTGGGTCGAGTTGTAATCCGTCTTGCTGGTCTTGTTCTTTATGTCTTCCTGGTCTTTTGAAATCTCGAGAAGATCGTTGATGGATTTCTGCATCTTGCGGATGGCCTCCTTAGTTATGGAGTTTTCCATCGCTTTCTTCATATCCTTCATCTTCTGAGCGAAATTCTTCAGGTTCTGCGAAGCGCGTTGCTGGGCGTTTTTCGCCTGCTGCATATTTGCGTTTTGCATGTCCTGCGCCGCCTGCTGCATGTCCTGTTCGGTCTTTTCGCCGTTTAGGGCTTGCTCGGCCTGGTTGAGCTCGTTCATCGGCATTTCCTTTTCGCCGATTTGCTTCATAAGCTGCTCGAGCTCGTTCATTTCCTTTTTAATTTTATCCAATTCCTCGGCCAGCCGCTTTTGCTGCTCGGCTAATTCCTTGCGCTTCTGCGCGTCGGAGGCGTTAGTATTTTCGGCCTGCTTGCGTAGCTCGTCCTGCTTTTGCGATAGCTCTTCGGCGCGCTTCGTCAAGGCGTCGCTCTTCTGCTCGGCCTGCAGCCTTTGAAGCACTTTCATGGAGCGCTCGATCGATTTGCGGAATTGCTCCTCGTCGAACTTGTAATTCTCCATGGCCTTCTTCAATTGCTCGGGAGACATCTGCTGAAGGGCCTGCTGCATACGCTCCTGCATCTTGCGTAGCTCGGGGGAATTGACTTCCTTCATTAGCTTCTGGAGCTCCATGTACTTTTGCATTGTCTCGGGCGAAAGCAGGTTGTTCTGCTGCAATTGCTTAGTCGTCTCGGCAAGGCTCTGCTGAGCTTCGTCGAGCCGTTTATTTATATCCTGCTGCTTCTTGAGCAGTTCGTCGGCTTTTTTCTGTTGCTTCCAATCCATTTGCTCGCCGGGCTTCTTCTTGTCCAGCTCGCGGTTTAGCTGCTCCATTTCTTTCTTGACCTGCTCGGCGTCCTTCAGGGCCGTCTTTAGGTCTTTCTCGATCTTATCCTGCGACGCGTCGGCCGTCTTCAGAACTTCGTCCATCGAGGGCAGGCGCGCAGTCAAGGTTTGCGTGCGAGCAGATTTCGGGCCGCGTATGCGGTCGTTGTCGTAGACCTCGACATAGAATTCAAATCTATCTTCGGGAGAAATTCCAAGCTTGCTTAGATTCCATAGATAACCTACTTCAGACGTAAGAGAATTCTTAACGAAAGGAATTTCAACGTAGCTGAACTTCGGATCGGGAGAAGAATATTTCGATTCGGCCAACCTATAGAACAGCTTGAGCGAAGAAAATCCGTAATCGTCGGAAATAGCGACTCTCAGCGGCAGTATTGCATCCTCGTTCAGCTTAACGTCGCCTTCGGGGTCCAGCAGGGAGATCGAAGGAGCGCCGTCCTCCGTAACGACGATGCCATAGCTTACGGGATCCTCGTTGCGCTCGCCGTCCTTATCGTAAATTTCTACGAACCAGGAGCCGTTTGTCTGCACGGAGAAACGCCCTTGAGCGCCCGCGCCGTTTACCTGCATCGGTATAAAAGTAGTATCGAAATTCCTGCCCGTGGAATCGGCGCCGGATCGGAAGAAACCAATACGCGCGGACCGGAGGTCTTTATTTGAAGTTAAATGCACTCCGACAGTAGCGCCGCGCAGCGCGGTAATATCCGCCGACTGCTCGTCGAAGCTACGTGAGCCCTGCCCAGCGTATGAAGGCGGGTTGACGCTTCCGGCCAGGCTTTTAATTACGGGCTTTTGAATAACTTTAATTGTTCCCACTTCGGTTAAGATGGAGGAACCCAGCCAATCGGCTTCCGCGTAAAAGGTCATCGAGCTCTTCATAGCTGGAAGCTCGTAGCGGTAGGTGTTCCCAGTGTCGAGCTTTAGAGTAAACGTATCGTAATTCTCTTGATTTTCTTCTTTAATATGCAAAACAACGCTCTCGGGGGCTTGGCCGGTCGCCTTTACAATCACCGCGGAGGAAGCTCCGCGCAATACTTTGGCCGACTTCGGCTGTATGTATATCCCGAAAGGAGCCGGGGGAAGGAACGATTGGTTCCAATTGGCTATACGATAAAGGGATTCGCCCAGGCTCGAGCGAAATCCTAAAACCGAGCCAAGAAAAATTCCGCCCGCGATAAAGAACATAATAAATGCGGCGCGCAGACGGCGGCCGCTAATAATTGCGTCAAAATCAAGGGCTTCCGTCTCGCGGGCTACTTCGTAAAACGCGGCGTAAGCGAGATCCGAAGAATTTCCGCGCGGCTCGTCGATCAGCGGGAACAGCTGCAGCGCGTTGCCGAGCCTATCCTTAACCTCCGGGAAGCGCTCGCCTACGCGAAGCGCCATCTCGTTCAGGTTCGGTTTGTTCCGCTTTCCAAGCGCGCGCAGTATCGCGGGATGCATTATTAATCCGAAGGCGGCTGCTGAGCCGAGCCCCCAGATGATCAATAATGCCAGCCTAAAGGCCTGGTCGCCCCGGGCGACAGTTTCAACCAGCGCTACGGCGAAAAGCAGGCAGATCGAGACGAATAGAGTCCGGAGCAGCCCCTCGCCTAATAAATTCAAAGTCTCCTTGCGGCGGACCGCCCGAAGCCTATGAGTAAGCGTTTTATATTGTTCCTGGTATGTTTCCATTGGTTTCCTTCGGCTTAGTGGGTCAAAGCGTAAACGATGATATTGGCGCCGAATTTCAAAGCCTCTTCGCGCTTCTCGGGAGGATCGTTATGAACTTCCGGGTCCGCCCAACCGTCGCTAGGATTGCTTTCTACCGTATATAGAACGGCGAGCCGATCGCCGACGAACATACCGTAGCCCTTCGGGGGCTTGTCGTCGTGCTCGTGGGTCTTTGGCACCCCGGCATCGAATTTGAAATGAGCGGAGTACAGCGG
Organism: Chloroflexota bacterium; assembly: GCA_050260015.1. GTDB lineage: Bacteria > Bacteroidota > Ignavibacteria > Kapaibacteriales > UBA2268 > JBLNBN01. Next base: position 100,376 of record JBLNBN010000028.1, read on the forward strand.
ATGATTATATGGCAATTCTTTAAAATCGGATTCAGGAAGAACCCGCTTCATCTCCTTTCGCACAAATTCGTCGAACCCGTAGTCGTCGTCGATGTAGAGGAATCCGCCGTTTTCGAGGTATGCGCGCAGTCGATGAGCTTCATCGTCGCTGAGCTTCATCGAGCCGTGGCCCGTCATGAAGATAAGCGGGTAGAGGAATAAATTATCCGAAGCCAGGTCGACGTATTCGTACGTCGGCTCGACTAAGATATTTGTATTCTTATTAACGAACCGGAGCAGGTTCACCTCGGCGCTCGGGTCGTTGTACCAATCGCCCCCGCCGCTGTATTTAACCCGCGCAAGCTTTACCGCGCTTTTCTCCTGGGCTTCGGCGTATTGCGCGACAGCGACCAAAAGAAAGAGCGCATATATAATATTTCTTTTTATCATCTTGTTAGTTGTTTTATTATAACCGTTTACGGACGCCAGATAAAAGAACGCTCCGCGTGCGGAGCTTGTATTGTTCTTAGACGTATTAATGAGCCAAAATGTTACTGTTATTCGAATTCGCAGACGACTATCTTCTTTTTATCGCGCGTAAACCAATCGTAGCCGAGCATTTCTATTTTAATTTCTTCAATTTTTAGATTTTTGAACATAGTCGTCGCCTCTTCCTTTTCCGCCGTCAGGTCGCCCCCCTTCAGGAATACGATCTTTCCGCCGGGTTTAAGCGATTTCTTTGAGAGCGCGACGACGACCGCTATCTTTGCGACGGCGCGCGAGAAGATATAATCGAAAGCCGAGACGTATGACGGACTGATCGAAGGCAGTTCCTCGACCCGCGCGTTAATGGCTTCAATATTGCGCAGCCCGGTATGCTTAGCGAGCATATCCGTAATCTTTATCTTCTTCCCGATAGAATCGCAGAGTAGCATGTGGATAGTGGGCAGCGCGATCTTCAGAGGAATGCCCGGGAAGCCGCCGCCTGTGCCCACGTCCAGGCATCTCGCCTTTTCCTTAATGTCTAAGTACTTGGCCGGGGTCATCGAGTGCAAAATATGCCTTTCGAGCAGGTGCTGCTCGTCCTTGCGGGAGATCAAATTGACCTTCTCGTTCCAGTGAAGAAACTCATTATAAAAACGTTCGACCATATCGAGCTGATCTTTATCCAGCACGATGTTATTCGCGGAGCAATCCGTCCAAAATTTAATTAAATCCATCTTTATTTCCATATTTTAGCTGCGGCAAAATTACGAAAAAAACGTTTAAGGCCTTATATCCTGCAAGCTAAGTTTTCATTATATTTGAGGTTGACTTACATGCATATTTTTGAAAACTTATGAAAAAACCTGTCAAGCCTGAAATTGAAATAAATGAGCGAAGGGACATGCCCGAGGAAACTCTCCGGGAAAAGCAAGCCCGTATGGCCCGGATCATAGAGCGGCTCAAGCCGCATACCCCGAGAGTCCGCACCGAGCTGCGGCATACGACTCCATTTGAATTGCTTGTCGCGACGATCCTTTCGGCGCAGTGCACCGACGCGCGCGTTAATATGATAACCCCCGGGCTGTTCCAAAAGTACCGCTCGCCGGAGGAATTCCTTGCCTCGCCGCAGGAGGAGCTCGAACGCGATATATATTCCGCGGGGTTTTACCATGCAAAAGCGACCAATATCAAAAAAGCCGCTCAAACGCTAATTGAAAAATTCAACGGGGTAATGCCCGGCACGATGGAGGAGCTTCTAACTCTCGCAGGCGTTGGCCGCAAAACCGCGAATTGCATTCTTGGGAATTGCTTCGACGCGCCCGCGCTCGTAGTGGACACCCACGTAATGCGATTAGCCAATCGCATGGGATTCGTTAAATCGACGGACGCGGATAAAATCGAATTTGAATTGCAAAAGGTCGTTCCCCAGGAGGAGTGGACTCCCTTCGCGCACTATATGATCGAGCATGGCCGCAAGATATGCGCGCGGGTCCCTAAGTGCGGCGAGTGCGTAGTTAACGATTTGTGCCCGAAACTGGATTATAAGAAAAAGTAATGGATAGCTTATTAGAACTCATTTTCATATCGATCTCCCTCGGCATTGACGCATTTACGGTAGCTTTCGCAGTCGGTTCGCTCTCTAACGGCGAAACGACCCGCAGGCAGAAATTCAGGCTGTCTTTCCACTTCGGTTTGTTCCAATTCCTGATGCCGCTGATAGGCTGGCTGGCTGGCGCAAAGATAAATGATTATATAGCCGACTTCGACCACTGGATCGCATTGGCGATCTTAGCGGCGATCGGCGGAAAAATGATACGCGATTCGTTTAAGTCGCAGGAGGAACGAAGCGAGCGCGACGCCACTCGCGGGATGACGTTAATAGCCCTTTCCATAGCGACAAGCCTCGACGCCATGGCCATAGGATTTGCTATTGGCTTGCTCCAGCGCGAAATTTTCCTACCAAGCGTCTTTATCGGCGTAGTAGCGGCAACAATGACATACGTAGGAATAAAATTGGGCGCAAAAGCTCGAAATACATTTGGCGATAAACTTACTTTTATAGGCGGTTTGGTGTTAATCGGCATTGGTGTAAAAATAGTTATCGAACATATATCGTAGGGTTAATATTTAACTGGCGCTAATTATTTTCTTATAACTATTGCGATTTACCAAAAAATTTCGTAATTTTGCAACTGAAATTTGTTCTTTATAATAAATTTATGAAGGTCGTTATGGCTGTTGTCAGAAAAAGATCGAGAAGGGCTAAGTACATCACGCTGTATTCCCCGTTTTTAATGAAGGAAACAAAGCACGAGCTCATCGGCGAACCTATCGAAACCGAGACGGGACGTCACCAGTGGGCAAGATGTACGCGGAGCCGGCACTCTCAGCTTGTAAATTTGGACGCAATCGAAGCCGAGGCTGATAAATCGCATGCAGTGGTCCATATAGCTCGGGAGGACGCTAAAAAGTATTCGCCTAAAGAAGAATACGCAATTGGCGATGTGATCTTTCACGCCGTGTGGGACGACGTCGGCATCGTTAGGGCTAAAGAAGTAACAAGCAATGGTGGACGTTCTATACTCGTCCAGTTCGAAAAGAACAACGAAAAGAGATTAATTGAAAATTTGTCAAACTAAACCGCGCCTCCCAGGCGTCGTTATACAACTATAAATTACGCATAAAATTTGAATTTAAAAATATTATAAATAAATAAAAGAAAAAAGGTAGGTGAAAAAATCTAGTGATCGGCGTAACTCTTCAATCAAACGAAAATATCGACAGAGCCTTAAAACGCTTTAAGAAAAAATACGAACGCTCAGGCGTGCTAAGAGAATTTAAGAAAAGAACCGCGTTTATGAAACCCTCGGTCGAGAAGAGACTCTCCAGGCTAAAAGCCGCAAGACGTCAGCACAGATTCACGATGGAAATGGATTAATCATCTACTTTCGGACAAAATCTAAAAAAGCCCCGCTCCAGATTGAAGCGGGGCTTTTCTTTATGTATTCTATCTGATCACTGCTAATGGATAAACTGAACGCTCATTCCCCGCATTGACTACGACGAAATAACCGCCTGAAGACAAGCCCCGGAGGTCGAGCGCGCGGGCGCTGATTACGCCTTCGGCTGTAAACGAGAATTCAGGTAGCGCCAGGGCGCCAATCGAATTGTATACCGAAATGGTTATTGGCGCGTTACCGCCGGCGGATTGTATCGTTACGATAGCTTCTTCGCTTGCCGGATTCGGAGCGACGAAAAGTATCTTTACCGCCTGGACTGAATCGGGCTTGCAGGGAAATATTGACAAATGGTCCAGGGTCGCCAAAACTATTGCAGCGTTTTGGGAATGATAATTCATAATTGCGCGAAGAGCAATTCGCGGGTAAAAACCATCGGGAACGCTCCATACCATTCCGCCCGATTCTCCTTTGAATACCGAGCCCTCTAAGGTTTCCCATTTTTGTCCCCCGTCGGAACTCCATTCAAAAAGTACTTCGTTTAAATACCTTGATTCCCACTTTACGGACGCTTCCGACGAAGAGCAGAGCGAATCCCCCGGCTTAGGCGTTAGGAATTTAAAGCGGGTAGGGCCGACTTTAAACGGCGGGCTGACTGCGACGAGCCATTCTCTCCCGGCGTCTACGACTTTTATCCGGCAACTATCGGATATAGTTCCATTGAAATTAAACAGTATCCCTACAGCAAAAAAAGCCCTCCTCACTAGCTTCCAATTTCTGCCCGCGTCAACGCTGAAGAAGATATCGACCGAATCCGTTAATGGAGCCTCCCATCGGAATACAGCAGTTTCTTTTTCGCCATACTCCTCGTCCTCTCGCGGCCTTATTATCTCTATGTAGGGAATTATTACGGCAAGATATGCGTCGGATATGTCCCAGATTGATTCGTCTGCGGATGCCGTTATTTTAAGGATTATTTTCGCAGTAGGCGTCGAGGGGGCTTTCCAAGCTATCTCTCCCGTTTCGGCGGGGATATTCTTAGCTATTTCAATCCAACTTGTTCCTTCGTTTGTAGAGTAATAAATATTCACGGTCGCTACTTTAGAATAAGACCAACCAATAATTATTTCCTGGCCGGGTTCGTATGCCCTTTTAACCGTCGGGCTTATTATATTAATAGCGGGGCGCCGGGATTCCTTTATGCAAGCCGAGGCCAAGGCCGCATTTCTCATTTGAGGTATTTGCCTGGGATGGAAAGCCAGCTCAACGGCGCCGTAAGTCAAGTGACAATAACTCATGATAGTCCCCCGGGCCGGCACGGGATTTCCATCGAGGCAAGCGTCCGGTACCGCGGGACGTGTAACGCAGGTGTCGAGCGGCGGGTTGTAGTAACAGATGTGGGTATGCGGCGCTCCGAATAAGTGGCCTATTTCGTGCGCGACGACGCTAACGTCCCAGGTATAATTATAATTAGGTAATATGACGTTCTCCTCCATTCCGACGACGCAATACGACCAATTCCGATCGCATAGCAGCCCAACGCCGGGCGAACTGAACCGGGAGAGTCCCCCGGCGGGATAATCGAAATTTGCGAAGAGGCATACTGCCGCTATGTCTTCCGTACGCTTGTTCTTCCAAACGCCTGGGAGCTTGTTTAAATCTTTGTCAATCTTTTCGCCTTTTCTATCGAAGTATGGATCATTATTAGAACTGGTCCTAATCTCCACATACGGCGTTGCTAGCCTTACATTAATATCCCTTTCGTAGATTATAGATACGTAGGACATTACCGCAGCGATATAGGCGGCGGCTTTGTCGTAATCATTATTCATTTTCTGATAAAAGCGGTAGGTGGCGTCAATAATAATTTTAGCTTCCAATAAGTTGGAAAATGTAAGCTCTGCAGGTTCCAAACCCATATTCTCAATTTGATCGATTTTTACCGGCAGGTAATCCTGCGATTCAATAGCGACGCTTCTGCCGGCGATCTTAAATGGAAGGTCGGCAGGAGCGATGGTAACGGTTCCTTTTTCAAGGGACGTAATATCAAAATAAGTACCATGGGCGCTCCTAACGCAACCGTTCAGATAGCCATTAGAGTAAACCAGGATTACTTCCGAGCTATCCTCCCCTTCTATCTTCCCTTTAAAGACTTTAACGGCAGGAGAACTGACCCGGAGCTCTTCCCCGCGCTCATTTACCATAAACCACTTAGTCGCGCTATCGAATGGGGAAACTGCTACGCGCAATTCAATATTTGTCCTCTCAAAAGGACTTACCGGGAAATCCTGTATCTTTATTATGTTTTGGTCGACGTTGAAGGCTTTTTCGGCATATTGCAGCGAAAGATTATATTCAGCGACGGAAATTTCCGTGGACTGATCGCGTATGATGCCGTCAGTAGCGAAGTTTTTGCCGGAATTTTTCCAAAGGAGTAAGTTTCCGTCGAATGTAGCGGAAGTGAGAGGAGTTATGCCAAAAAGAATTTCGGCTACCAGTATTAACAAAAATTTGTTCATTCTCGCAAGCGGCTCTCAAAGATATCTATAAAATAAGAATTTATTAATTCTTAGAAAAATAATTTATAATAAACAAAAAAAGCCGCTCGGAAGCGGCTTTTTAATAATTATAGCTAGAGGCGGGGATTATTTGATAACTGATATCGGGTAAACCTGTAAACCGTCTTGAGATCTCGCTACTACGAAATACCTTCCGGAGGCTAACCGGCGCAGGTCCAGCTTATATTCGTTTACGCCTTCAATCGGCGCGCAAACGGCGTCGGGAATCATGCTCGTACCTATAGCGTTTACGACCGACAGCGTTATTTCCGACCCTGCTCGCGCGCAATTAATTCTCAGGCTGATTTCCTCGCCCGCAGGGTTGGGAGCGGCTGAAATTATAGAAAGCGACCCTTCGCGTACGAAGGCGTCGTCGACGCCCGACGTTTTGCACGTGTCGATAATAACATCGCCGGCAAGCGATGTAGCTACGCTTGCCGCTTCGTCGGTCATCACTGCGCGCAACCTGACTCGGTTCAGCGGGCCGCCCGGCGTTTTCCAGGTCAGCTTTCCCGCGTTTGCTTTATATTTTGCTCCTAACTTTACGAACTTCCAGGTAGAGCCTCCGTCGGAACTCCATTGCAGCTTAAACTCGTTTAAATTTGAAGAATTCCATTTCACGTCGTAATCGCTTAAGCCGCATAGCGTCTCGCCCGGCATTGGGTAGGTAAATTCAAACGATTCGTGCCCGAGCTTAAAAACCGGGCTCGTTGCATAGATTGCCGGGTTGTCGGCGTCCTCTACCTGTACGAGGCAGCTATCGGATACTATGTCCGGTAGATCGTATTTCAGCGTATTTACAGCGGTTGCGCCGGATATCAAGGTCCATTTATTACCTGCGTCGGAGCTGAAGTAAACGTTATAATTTTTAGAGACCGTGCCCATCCACATCGCTTCCAATTTTTCCCTGACGCTGTAGGACTCGTTCTCGCCGGGGGCGCTTATCGTTATGGCTGGGATAATGATTTTCACCCACGAATCCGAGACGTCGAAAACATCCTCGTCGTCGCTGTCCACCACTTTAAATATCATCTCGTCCGTATTGTAATGCGGCGCTTTCCACAAGCATTTCCCATCGGCGGCCGGGACCCTGCCCGCCATTAATTTCCAGTTTATCCCCGAGTTCCAGGAATAATATACGTCGACTTTTTCAACTTTTGCAAAAACCCACCGAACCTCGATGTCGTCCCCCGTAACGAATCTGTTATCCTCGAGGGGAGCGATGATTTTGACATAAGGATAATCCGCTTCCTTTACGCAGGCGGAGTTAAGGGCGGCCTGGCGCATTTCCGGTATTTGCCGGGGATGGAATTTTAATTCGACAGAATGAGTTTCGTTCGCTATATGGCAATAGCTCATAATTGTGCCAAGCCTGGGCACATTTGCCCCGTCCAGGCAGGCGTCCCAAACTTGCGTGGGCTGAGTCTGCGTTACGCAAGTATCGATTAAATCAGGTTCGTAGTAGCAACTATGCGTATGCGGGGCGCCAAAATTGTGGCCCATCTCGTGGGCTGTTACCGATACGTCCCACGTATAGTTGTAATTGGGATACTTCGTACCGCCCTTGATCCCGAGCAGGCAATACCCGGAGGACGTATCGCAGAGACTGCCAACCCCGGGCTCGCCGCCGTAGGAAATGCCGCCAATACTAAAGCTTCCGTTCGTACCGCCCGTATTCGTTGAGTAATTCCCCACGAAGAGGCATATCAGGGACAAATCCTCGGAACGAAGACTCTTCCATACGTCGGGCATCTTAAAAAGCATACTATAAAAATCTTTCTCATCATACTGCGCGAAAGGATCGCCCTCTTTAGTCGTTCTTATCAACACCATCGGAATCGTAATCCTAACGTTAATCGCTTCTTCGTAGAGGATCGAGACGTGGGCCATAACCGAAGCGATATAGGCGGCCGCTTTATCGTAATCCCGGTTCATCATCTCGTAAAAGCTATTTGGCGCGTCTATCCCAACGCGGCATTCCAGCAACTTGGTAAAATCGGGTTTAATGTCGGCTTGCAAGCGTTCTTTGATCGCTTTTCTTGCGGACTCTGGCGCGTCCAGGTCGCTTTTCAATCCTTCGGACGGATCGTAGTCCCCCATTAAGTACTGTAAGTTTTGCGCCGTTACCGCAATTTTGCTTTTACCGCTCGAAGTGATATCATAGTATTCGCCGTCCGCCTTTTTAACGTAGCCGTTCAGGTAGCCGTTGTAATAGGTAAGTACGACGTCGCTATTCTCGCGGCCGGAGATCCTCCCCCGGTAAGTGACAATTTTTGGAGATTCGACCGGTATTCTTTGCCCGCGCTCGACTTTGTACCATTTAGTTCTTTGATCGGCGGCGGAAGCAGTTCTTCTCAGCTCGACTTTATCGAAGGATATGGGATCCGTAGGGAAGTCGTTTATTATTACCGTGGCGGAATTAGAATTAAATATCTCTTCTGATTGGCTAAAGGACATATTAAATTCGGCCAGGGTCGAGTATTTATCGCTCATTCCAAGCAGCTTATCGCCGGAATACCGTTTTGAATTAATTTTCGACAGCAAGGATTTCCCCTCGAAAGACTGGGGGAAAGCGGTGCGCGCCGATAATATGCAAATTAAGGCGAGGAATGCCAAAGTCTTCAATTTTACCATCTATTTTCCAGTATAAATAATCGAATATTCTCCTGAACCGCCATAACGTTTATTCAGGGAAGTCTTCCTAAAAAACAAAGTTAACTATTCTTACCTAATAAAAAAAGCCGCCTTGAGGGCGGCTTTTAATTTTATTAACTGTTGACGGGAGCTTACTTAATAAATACATTGGAGGCTTTTTCAGCCCATGCGGCGACCGGTCCATACCAGATGCCGAAAATTAATGTAAGAGCCGCCAGGGCGTACATAAGGGCCTGGGAGGTCATCCCATAGCTTAGCTTGCCTGCGTCTTCGGCGGGCTTGCGGATGTACATATTCCTGAAGATCTTCGCATAGTAAAAGAGCGAAACTACAGAATTAAGCACGCCTACAACTGCCAGCCATATCCAGCTGGGGTCGTTTATCACGGCCGCGAAGAGATAGAGCTTGCCGATAAAGCCTGCCGTCGGCGGAAGGCCCGTAAGGGAGATCAGGAAGATCGTCATTGCCGCAGCCAACGCGGGAGCGCGGTAGCCCAAACCGTTGTAGTCTTCCAGTTCCTCCGAGCCGATCTTGCCGGCTACGAGCTGTACCACGTAGAAAGCGCCGAGATTCATCAGCATATACATAAAGAAATACACGAGGATGGCAAAGTTGCCCGCATTCGTCATTACGGCGACGCCCATTAGCAAATAGCCCGCATGAGCTATAGAGCTGTACGCGAGTATTCTCTTTACGTTCGTCTGCCAGAGAGCGACTAAATTGCCGAGCGACATGGAAAGTACCGCAAGAATAGCGATAACGTACTTCCAGTTGATAGTCGAAAGCGTGTTCCATAGTTCCGGAGTCGAAACCGCAGGGTCGATAAAAGCGCTCTTTACGAAGCGGACTAATACCGCGAACCCGGCAGCTTTAGAAGCGACGGAGAGGTAAGCGGTAACGGCCACCGGGGAGCCCTCGTAGACGTCGGGCGTCCAAAAGTGGAACGGCACGGCTGAAATCTTATAGGCGAAGCCCGCGATAATCATCATTCCGGACACGAACAGCGGAACTGTCTGAACGGGATTCGAAAGCAAATAGGAATTGATCTCGAAAATGTTCAGCGAACCGGTCAATCCATAGAGGAGCGACATACCGTAGATCATAAAGCCGGAGGCCAGCGAGCCGTAAAGAACGTACTTGAGCGACGCTTCGCTAGCGCGGCGCACTTCCTTCGTAAAGCCGGAGAGCACGTAGCTGGAGAGCGACATAGTTTCGAGTGCGAGGTAAATCATAATTAAATTCGCGCTCGAGGAGAGCAGGAACATGCCGAACGTCATTCCGCATATTAGGGAATAATACTCTCCCATGCTGCGTCCGGGCGTATTTAATTCCTTCGAAGCAAGGGACATCAGGACGACGACCCCGCTCGAAAGGAGAATAATCCATTTAAAGAACATTGAGAACGAGTCGGCTACGAGAACTTGCGAAAAGATCGATTGATCCGCAGCCGATTGAGACGCCATTACGAATCCTGTCGCAATAAATCCTAATAGAACTACGAATGCTGCGACATTTTTTACGCGCTTCATAATTATATCGGCTAATATAGCAACCACAAATGTAATTACCAGGGCAAGCTCGGGTCCGAAGGCCGAGACGTGCGCTGCGAGATCGCCGGCGTTAAAGTTATAATTCGGATTCATTTTACTGCCGAAATAATTTAATAAAATTGATTATAACAAACCGGCGAAGTTTCCGCCAATTTTAACGAATTCAATCAAGTGATTAACCGAACCGGTCATCATATTCATTACCGCGTTGGGTTGGATTCCAAGGTAGATAACGATTACTGCAAGCGGGATGAGAGCCGTCAGCTCTATTCCGTTCACGTCGTCGTGCTTGTATTGCTTACCGGTCGGATCCCAAGGGCCCTGCCAGCGCTCGGGGAGCTTGCCGAAGAAGACCTTCTGAAGAGCCCAGAGCATGTAGGCGGCGCCTAAAACGATACCCAATGCGCTTATCACCGTCAAAACGGGATAAGTTTGGAATGCGCCAAGGAATACCAGGAGCTCGGAAACGAAGCCGCTAAGCCCGGGCAAACCGATTGCCGCGAAAAAGGCGATGCTCATAATTCCGGTGTAGATTGGCATCTTGTTCGCCAAACCGCCAAAGTCGTCCAGGCCGCGAGTATGAGCGCGATCGTAGATTACGCCCACGATCATAAAGAGCATAGCCGTGATCGTGCCGTGGTTGAACATTTGGAAAATAGCGCCGACCATGCCGTTCGTGTTCATCGCGCTCATGCCGAGCATAACGTAACCCATGTGGGAAACCGATGAGTAAGCGATGAGCTTCTTGAAGTCGCGCTTGCCGATCTTGTGCTGACCCAAAGCGCAGAGCGCTCCGTAAACGATCGAAACCATGCCGATGAAGGCGATGTAATCCTGGAAGTAGCGAACCGCGTCGGGGAAGATAGGCCAAGCGATGCGAAGCATGCCGTAGGTTCCCATCTTTAAAAGGACGCCCGCAAGTATTACCGATATAGGCGTCGGGGCCTCGACGTGAGCGTCGGGAAGCCAGGTATGGAACGGTACCAGCGGAACCTTAATCGCGAAACCGACGAAGAGAGCTACGAAAGCCGCGTATCTCCAAGTGGTGTCTATGCCGGCCAGCATTGCGCTAGCGGAGAACTTAGTCGGATCCATCATGTCGAATAAGTTGAACGAACCTACCGCGAAGTAGAGCGCGATCATAACCAAGAGCATGAAGACGGAACCGAATAACGTATATATAAAGAATTTGATAGCGGCGTATTCTTTGCGGGGACCGCCCCAGATGCCGATAAGGAAGTACATCGGCAGAAGCATGAGCTCCCAGAAAACGTAGAACAGGAAGAAGTCAAGCGCTACGAAAACGCCCATCATTCCAAGGTCCAATAAAAGGTACATCGCGAAATACCCTTTCGGGGATTTCTTAATGCCGAAGCTGGCAAAGGAAGCAACGAAGCAAATCAAAGCCGTAAGCAGTATCATAGGAGCGCTCAAGCCGTCTATGCCGACGAAATAATCTATGCGCACGTCGCCAAGCATGGGCAAGCCTTGCACAAATATCCAGGGAACGCGTTCTACGAATTGCATGCTGTTCGGATCGTTGACGCCGACCATGCCGTTGTTAAAGTTTAGGTAAATGACAACTGCTAGAACGAGTTGAAGGAAAGTTACTCCAACCGTAAGCCATCTCATTATGTTATTTTGAGTCTCTTTACCGCTTTCGCCTGCCCCGGCGGGGACCAACAGCACGGCAATCATGCCAAGCAGCGGCAGAAATGTTATCAGAGTTAGCGGTCCGATACCAAGAAAGTCCAACATTAATCCTCCGGATTACTATTTTTATTCATTAATTATCAAATTAGGAAAAGAAGTATACCAGTATCATCAACCCGATCACCGAAAGCACGATATAGGTCTGAACGCGGCCCGTTTGAAGCTTGCGTAGTATCCCGCCCCAAAATCCGGTAAAGTTTGCCGTGAAATTTACTAAGCCGTCCACCACGTTGTTATCGAACCAGCCGACGACAAGGGATATTCCGCGCCACAGGGATGCCATACCGTTGACGGCGCCGTCGATGACGTAGATATCGAACCAGGAAAGCAATTTGGAAATGCCTATCGTTCCGCCGATAAAGGTGGCTGCATATATCTCGTCGAAGTACCACTTATTGTACGACAGCTTGTACAGCGGCTTTATCATATTCGCTATAGTGTCGGGGTTGAAAATCTTAAATTGATAGAAAGTGAACGAGAGAAGTATGCCTCCGCCAGCGATTAGAAGCGAGAGAATCATAGCGGTTGTGTGCTGGCCGTGCATAGTTTCTTCGAATATATTTAGAGCATGGTGCGCCGAGCCATGTTCCTCGGCCGGAGCTGTCGCCTCATGCGCCGGGGCAGCTTCATGCGCGGCAGGGGCCGCTTCGTGCTTTGCCAACGGCATAATAAAGTCGTACTGGTATGCCGCGGGGACCGCGGTAGCCGGGGCTGCAGTTAATTTCTGGAACCAACCGTTCGTCGCGTCCAAAGGATTCCATGAATAGAAGGCGAAGATAGAAAGCGCCGCCAATAGTATCAGCGGGCCGGTTATAACGGCTTTATTCTCGTGCGTATGCTCGGCGATATGCGTTTTGGGTTTTCCATGGAAAGCTTCAATAGCCAATCGGAACATATAAAACGCCGTCATGCCTGCCGCGGCGAATCCCGCTATAGGGATCGTCCAATGGCCGGTGAGCTTACCGAAAGCGAGCGTGCCGGCTAGTATGCCGTCCTTGCTAAGGAAGCCGGACGTGAAAGGCACGCCTGCGATGGCGAGCGTTGCGAAAAGAAAAGTATAATAAGTCTTCGGCATCGTATGGCGCAAGCCGCCCATGTTACGGATGTCTTGGGGGTCCATGTCGTGGTTATGCGCATGGTGCATCGCGTGGTGCATTGCGTGAATAACGGAACCGGAAGCCAGGAAGAGGCAGGCCTTGAACCATGCGTGCGTAACGAGGTGCATAAAGCCGTTCGTGTACGCGCCGACCCCGAGAGCCATTATCATGTAGCCAAGCTGGCTTACCGTCGAATATGCTAATATTTTTTTAAAGTCGTTTTGAGTAATAGCGATAGTGGCGGCAACGAACGCCGTGATCGCGCCGATATAAGCGACGAAGAGCATAGCGTCGGCCGTGAGCATCGGGAAGATGCGCGCCGTTAAGTATACGCCGGCCGCGACCATGGTTGCCGCATGGATTAACGCGGATACGGGGGTCGGGCCTTCCATTGCGTCCGGCAGCCATACGTGCAGCGGGAACTGGGCCGATTTGCCGATCGCGCCGCAGAAGAGCAATATGCCCGCCATCGTTAGCCAGAAACCGCTATCGAAGGGAATTATGCCGGAGGAGATCTTAGCGAAGATCTCGTCGAACATGAAAGTGTCGTAGGTAAAGAAGCAGATCATGATTCCAATGAAGAAGCCAAGATCGCCTATACGGTTCGTAAGGAACGCTTTCTTGCTTGCGTTCGCCGCCGAATCCTTTTCGTACCAGAACCCGATGAGCAAGTACGAGCTAATGCCCACGAGCTCCCAGAATATGTACATATTTAAAAGGTTATTGGCGATAACTATACCAAGCATCGAGAATGTAAATATTCCCAAATATGCGTAGAACCGCGAGTACCTCTTGTCGTCCGCCATGTATTCCGTCGAGAACAGGTGCACGAGCGTGCTGATAAGCGTAACGACGATCAGCATAATCACCGAAAGGTTATCTAAGCCGATTCCAATCGTAATTTTCCTCGAAATCAGGTCAAACCAATTGAATTTAACCTGGATCATGCCAGCGTCGCCGTAATAAACGAGCTTATTAAAGGCAACGACCGCAGAAAGCGCGAGATCGGCGGCAAGTATGCCTGTGCCGAGCCAACCGGAAGCGCGTCCTAATTTCTTTCCGAAGAAAATTAAAATTACGAATCCGAGTAGCGGCAGCAGTAGGATCACTCCCGCTAACGTTAATAAATTGTCAGGTGTCATAATTTTATTTTTACGTTAATTTATATTCTTAATTCGTTGCGCCTTCTACTCGCGCATACCCGAGATTTCGTCCACGTCTATGTGCTTGTAGTTTTGGTAAATATTCAGAACGATGGCGAGCGCTACCGCGACTTCGGCCGCGGCGAGTATGATAACGAAGATCGACGCTACCTGCCCGTCCATATTCATGCCGCCAAATTTAGAGAAGGCGATAAAATTAATATTAGCGGAGTTGAGTATAAGCTCGAGCCCCATCAGGACCATGATGGCGTTCTTGCGGCTAACGATGCCGTACACGCCAAAGGAGAAGAGAATTGCGCTGATTATCAGGAAATGAGTTAATCCTATGTCCATATTGAACCCGTTTAATTTTAAATGTTAGTTGTTAGGACGGCGAGCTATGAGCGCGGCCCCGAGAAATGCGATCAACAGCATTACGGCCGCAGCTTCGACCGCGATTAAATATTCCGTGAACAGGCTCGAGCCAATGGCCTCGATTGTCGAAACGCCGTTTGCCGAGGGCAGCGTGCGCCACGTCGTACCGGAAAACATAACGCCGAGCGAAAGCGCGATGATCGCGGCCGCGGCCGCGGCCATGCCTATCTGCAGCTTGCCCGTAAGGCCGGACTTAATGTCCACGCCCGTTATTCGCGAGGTCAACATAACGCCAAAGATGATCAGCACTAATATGCCTCCGATATAGATCATGATTTGCGTTATCGCCAAAAAGTCGGAATTAAGCAGGACGTAAAAGCCGGCCACTCCGAAAAATGTAAACAGCAGCGAGAAAGCCGAATACATCAGCTTGCGGGAGAATATAACTCCCGCTGCCGATATAAGGATAATTGCCGCAAACGTATAGAACGCTATTCCGTAAAAGTCCATATCTTTGCTTTATCTTTAATTAATAATTCCGCTATTTAGTAATTTGCTTAGCGTCCGGAGCCGTAGCCCCGTCGGCTTTTTTAGCTTCTTCCGCGGCGGCCTTGGCTTTAGCCTCGGCTTCTGCGCGCTTCTTCTCTTCCGCATATTTTGCGTACATTTCTTTCTTAGCGGCCGCGCGATCCGGGGTTAAATCCGAGAAGCTGTAGATCAGGTTGCGGCGGTTGTACGTGGAGTACTCGAATTCCTGGGTCATCTGGATTGCGTCCGTCGGGCATGCCTCCGTGCAGAGCGAGCAGAAGCAGCAGAGACCGAAGTCTATGTCGTACCTCGTCACCCACGTCTTGCGCGGTTTGCCGTCGGCTAAAGCCGGAACTTCAGGATCGCCCGGAGTGACTTTAGCTATTTCGACTGTAATACAATCCGAAGGGCAAGCCCTAACGCACGCGGAACAACCGTCGCATTTATTTATGTCTAAATACAACCTGTTGCGGGCGTTCTCGGGCATTTGTTCATCGCGTATCGGGTGGTAATGGTCCGGATACTGAAGCGTGACTTTCTTTTGGAACATGTGATCTATCGTCACTTTCATACCGACAAGCGCCGTGTAGATCGAGTTCCATATATTTCCAAAATATGTTGCCATTTTTATTTTACTCCTTACGGAAACTAATTATCAATTTTATAAGTCTCTGCGCCGATTACCTGATCATCGCCCAGAGAGAGATCGCCAGGAAGCACACGAAAGAAACCGGGAGCAGTACTTTCCAGCTCGTGTACATAAGTTGATCTACGCGAAGCCTTGGAAGCGTCCAGCGCAACCATATCTGCAGGAATACGAACGCCATGCCTTTCGTTATGAACCATACGATCTGCCAGATCGGCCCGTTCAGTATATCGCCGAATGGAGACTGCCAGCCGCCGAAGAACATTACGGTTAAAAGCGCGGCCACGACGAACATATTTGCGTACTCGGCGAAGAAGAACATCGCGAACTTCATGCCGCTGTACTCGGTGTGATAACCCGCTACGAGCTCGCTCTCGCCCTCGGGGATATCGAACGGTGTTCTGTTCGTTTCCGCCAGCGATGCGATAAAGTATATCAGGGACATAACGATCATAAACGGAACGACCCAAGCCTTTTCCCAGCCGCCATAGCCGCCGAGAATGTTCCAATTCCAGAAGCCGCCGCCCTGTTGGCGAATGATCTCCTGTATGTTCAGGCTGCCCGCGAGAGTAGCGATCGTTAAAAGCGTAACGGCTATCGGGATTTCGTAGCTGATCATCTGGGACGCGGCGCGCATAGCGCCAAGGACCGAATATTTATTGTTCGAAGCCCAACCGCCCATGATAATAGCCAAAACGCCGAAGGATCCGATCGCAAAGATATAGAACAAGCCGATATTCAAACCCGCGGGAATGAATACCGAGCTGAACGGTATCGCTGCGTAAGCGGCATACGCCGCTGTGAACGCTAAGAATGGAGCTATATTAAATAACGGTTTATTCGCGCCCGCCGGAGTAATGTCCTCCTTCTGCAGCAGCTTAAGCACCTCGGCTATCGGCTGCAGGACTCCCTTCCAACCGGTGCGCATGGGGCCGACCCTGTCCTGCATCCACGCCGATATTTTTAACTCGCCCAGGATCGCGACCAGCGCGTAGGGCAGAATAAAGACCAGCGGGAGAGCCGCGACGATTAATAACGTCCAGACATTCTCGCCAAAGAGGCTATAAACAAAATTATGTTCCATATCAACTAAGCTTTATTTTTAATTTGTTTTTACTTAATTACCTGTCGACTTCGCCCAATACGATATCGATCGAGCCAAGTATAAGAATAAGATCCGCGATCATGTACCCTTTGGATATTTCCGGAAGAGCAGCAAGGTTAACGAAGCTCGTGCCGCGCGCCTTGACCCTGTAGGGCTTTAATCCGCCGTCGGAAACAATATAGAAGCCCAGCTCGCCCTTGGGGCCTTCTGCTTTCGCATAAATTTCGCCTTTGGGCGGCTTAACTCTCTTGGGGACTTTCTCGCGCACGTCTTCGCTTGCGTCGCCTAGCATAGCTAAAGCTTGCTCGACTATCCTGCAGCTTTGTTCCATTTCGCGCATACGCACGATATTCCTGTCCCAGCAATCGCCGAGCGTTCCGACTTCGCCCTTGCCTACGCATACGTCGAAATCGAATCTATCGTAAATCGAATACGGTTCGGAGCGGCGCAAATCGAACGGGATGCCCGAGCCTCGAAGCACGGGGCCGGAGCATGCGAAGTTGACAGCAACGTCCGCCGGCAGCACGCCGATGTTGGCCGTGCGCTCGACGAATATCTTATTGCCTATTAACAATTCGTTGACTTCCGCGTTGGTAGCGCGTACGGTCTTAATTATATCAAGGCATTCCGATTTGAAGGTCGGGTATGCGTCGCGCATTAAGCCGCCGATCCACATATAGTTGTAGAGAAGGCGTCCGCCCGAGAGCTTTTCAAATACGTTTAATATCATTTCGCGATCGCGGAAGAAATAGAGGAACGGCGTAAACGCGCCGGCGTCCATACCGAAGGTAGCGACAGCTATCTGGTGGTTGGCGATTCGGTTCAGCTCCGCGACTATTACCCTGATTAACTCTACTCGCTCGGAAACTTCGATGCCCATGAGCTTTTCCATGCCCATTACGTAGGGCCATTCGTTGTTCATCGAGGAGATGTAGTCCATGCGATCGATGTATGGAATTATCTGCGGGTAGCCTTGGTTCTCGGCGTACTTTTCAAAGCAGCGATGCAAATACCCAATGTGAGGCACGACTTCGGTTACGATCTCGCCTTCGAGTTCTACTTCCAAACGCAACACGCCGTGCGTCGAGGGGTGCTGCGGACCGACGTTGAGGCGCATCCTTTCGGTATCGACCCGCCCAAAATCAACGTCTACAATTTTCTTTTCGCTCACTTTAATATCCTATAGTATTTTTTCAATTTAATGAATTATTCGGGGACTCTCGTGCCGTGGTATTCTTCCTGCACCTTGTAGTCCTTGCGCAGCGGGTAGCCTTCCCAATCGTAGCAGCAGAGTATCCTGATGAGATTCGGGTGGCCTTCGAAGTTAATTCCGAACATATCGTAGGCTTCGCGCTCGTGCCAGTTGGCCGTCTTCCAGATGCGCTCGACGCTGGGTATCGTTGGGTTCTCGCGGTCGAGCATGACCTTAACGACGAAGCGATGCTTTAGGTTTACCGAATAAAGGTGATAGACGACCCCGAAGGAATCCTTATAATCCATGCCCGAAAGGCAGGCAAGGTAGTCGAAGTCGAGCTTCGGATCGTCGCGAAGGAATAGCGCCAATCGCTTTAGATCGTCCGCTTTGACCGTAGCGAAAGGATCGGTAAATTCGTCGGTCGTAAAGGAAACTGTCGAATCCGGGAATTTCGCTTTGAGCGTGTTATATATTTCTTCTGCTTTCATATTTATATTCTATCTTTTAGTTTTTAACCTTTTCGGCTTCTTTAGCTTTGTCGGCTTCGGCGAGCTGGCGCGCAAAGTCCTTGTTGTGTTGTTCGATACCGGCGATTTCGTCCGCGGAAAGCCTTTGGCGTTTCCCGAAAATCGCCTGGTGGCTGATCTTTTCCTGCAGCTTCATCATGCCTTCGAGGAAGGCTTCGGGGCGGGGCGGGCAGCCCGGGATGTATACGTCGACGGGAATGATCCTGTCGACTCCCTTCAGCACATGGTAGCCGTGCTTTGCGTATGGGCCGCCGGTATTGGCGCAGGAGCCCATCGAGAGCACGTATTTCGGTTCGGCCATTTGGTCGTAAAGTCTCTTAACGCGTTCGGCCATTTTCATCGTAACCGTGCCGCTGATAATTATAAAGTCAGCCTGGCGGGGCGTCGCGCGCGGAATGCACCCGAAGCGCATAAAGTCGAAGTGCGAAGCGTTCGCAGCCATGAACTCGATCGCGCAGCATGCGAGGCCAAAGTGCAAGTACCAGTCGGACTTGCTGCGTCCCCAATTGAGAAGGTCCTCGACCGTGCCGAGTATAATGCCGTCGCTTTCGAACGGCTGGTCCAATCTATCTAATAATCCCATTGTTTACTCCTTAATGCCGGATTTCATTTCATTTTCAATCTTTCCGCCGCGGGGGATAACGAGATCCTCCATCTTAGGAATGTACGGCTTCGGCCGATCCCATTCGAGATAGCCCTTCGCCCAATCGTAAACCAATCCCAACATCAGTATCGTAACGAAAATCACCATGGCAAGGAATGCGTACCAACCCAATCCTTTGAATACAGTCGCCCAAGGGAATAACATTACAAGCTCTACGTCAAATATTATAAACGCGAGCGCGACGAGGTAAAATCGTGTGTTAAACCTTACCCAGGGGCTGCCGATCGGCACTTCGCCGGACTCGTAAGTGGACAGCTTTTCCTTCGTCGGATGCTTCGGACGGACTAACGCGGAAACAAAGATTCCCGCCCCGACAAATACGACTCCGATAATCAGGAAGATGAGTACAACGCCAAAATCCGTTAACATAACATTATCTCATTTTTCAAGTTAAAACAACAGCAAAAATAACAAAAAATTTGTACAATAAGAAATTAGGATAAAACAATCTGATATTTTGAATTATTAGGCGCAACTAAATATCATAAAATAAAAGATAATTATGATTAATGCGTCTGATGTTTTACATTAATCTTTAATTAATAAAGAGGCATGTTATGCAAAAGCGTGAATTCCTGACGTCGGCCGCAGCCCTTGGCGGCTCCCTTGCGCTCTTTGGCGGCGCAACTTCCTTGCTTTCTCAAGAGTTGCCGGCCCTCGGACTGACCGCGCCGGATGGAAAATATTCTTTGCCCGCCCTGCCGTATTCCTATAATGCGCTCGAACCAGCGATAGACGAAAAGACGCTCAAAACGCACCACGACCTTCATCATGCCGGTTACGTTAAGGGATTAAACAACGCGGTCGATAAAATCCAGGAATCGCTTCAGTCGGAGGAGTTCGCTCTTATCAAGCACTGGGAGAAGGAGCTCGCCTTCCATGGCGGCGGCCATTACCTCCACACCCTATACTGGAATTCGATGACGCCCAAGAAGACTTCCCGGAGCGCAACGCTGAATAGCTATATCGATAAGTCATTCGGTAGCTATAACAAGTTCACGAAGTATATCAAGGCAGTTTCCAATCAGGTTGAAGGCTCCGGCTGGGGAATCCTCGCTTACGAGCCGGCCGTGGATAGGCTAACAGTTCTACAGTGCGAAAAGCATAACGATTTGACGAATTGGGCGGTAGCTCCGCTTATGTCTATCGACGTATGGGAGCACGCCTACTACCTGAAGTACCAGAATAAGCGCGCCGATTACCTCGACGGTTTCTTTAACGTAGTTAACTGGGATTTCGTTTCAAACGCTTTAGACGCTGTTTTATCAAGATTTAAAAAGTAAAAGATGAGTATTTTTTCCGTAATTCCATTCGTATTGATGTTGGGGGCGATCGCCGTTCTGCCGATCGCCGCCCCTAAATTTTGGCATAGCAACCGCAATAAACTTTATGTTTCGCTCGCGCTCAGCCTTCCCGTTTTCATCGGGATGCCCCTCGCCGGCGAATTGGTCGAGCTCGAGCACACGCTCCTGTTCGATTATGTTCCGTTTATTTTCCTGCTCGGCTCGCTTTTTATTATTACCGCAGGAATAAGAATACAGATAAATCGCCGCGCGAACGCTTGGATAAACACAATTCTCTTGGCAACCGGAGCCGTTCTCGCCTCGATTATCGGCACGACAGGAGCCTCGATGCTCCTTATACGACCGTTATTAGATCTAAATCTTAGAAGGAAGCGTAAGGTTCACACCGTTCTCTTCTTTATAGCAATCGCGGCAAATTGCGGAGGGCTTTTAACCCCTATTGGCGATCCGCCGCTGTTCCTGCTGCACTTGCGGGGCGTCCCATTCTTCTGGTTTATGAAGATGTTGCCTGAGTGGTTCGTTATTAATCTAACGCTGCTCGCGGTTTACTTCGTTTACGATTTCTGGACGTGGAAAAAGAAGGAGGAATACGAATACATTAACTATCATAGGACGAGGCCTTTTAGGATATCCGGCTGGGGGAATGTTGGATTATTAATTCTCGCCGTGCTGACTATCGCTTTCGTAAACGAGCATAACATCCCCTTCCTTGGGACAAATCCCTATTTCGCCTTCGCCCGGGAGATCATTCTCGGCGCGCTGGCCTTAATATCGCTCAAAACTACTTCGGCGGAGATCCGCATCGAGAACCGCATCGATTGGGACCCGATTTACGAGGTGGCGTATCTCTTCTTTGGGATATTTGCCACGATGGCGCCCGCGCTGCTCTACCTGCGCGAGGTAGCCCCGACGCTCGGGATTAACTCCACGGGAAAATACTACTTCTTTACCGGCGCGCTTAGCTCCTTCCTGGACAACACGCCGACCGCCGCGACGTTTTATTCCGTCGCTCTCGGGGCGCTTCCCGGGCATGGCAGGGATTTGATAGCCGGCGTGCCGGAGCATTTCCTTTTGGCGATAAGCCTTGGCGCCGTGCTCTTCGGTTCGCTGACGTACATCGGCAACGGCCCGAACTTTATGATAAAATCAATCGCGGAGAACGAGGGCGTCCCGATGCCCCAGTTCTTCGAGTACATGTACAAGTTCTCGCTGATATTCCTCCTGCCGCTGTTCATTCTAGTGGGGATATACGTGCTGGGTATATAGGACTGGACAAAGTAAAATGAAGAGGGCGAACTCTCGCGGGTCCGCCCTCTTCTATAACTATTACGCACAATTGTTAATCGATAATTACCGTTTTTGAACCTATTGAATTGCCGATCCTGAGAAGGATAATGTAGGCTCCAGGAGGCAGCTTGCCGGGGGTCCATCTCAATTCCGCTTGTCCTACCGCTTTCGGGATTATCGTATAACCTGAATTTACTTGTGCTCCCCTTGCGTCATAAGCCGCAAAGCGCGTATTTTCCAATGGGTCCGACGATATCCATTCTAGCTTAAAGTCAAATTCACCTTCGACCGAGGCGGCCATCGGCCCGGTAATGGATATTTCTTCCCTGCGATCCTGCGCACTTTGTTCCTTTACGCCCGTATAGCCTTTCGGCCATGCCAGGAAAGTCGCGGAGCTGCCCATGAGCGAATCGGTCGCCGCCATAAAGTAAAGGGAGTCATCGCGCGAATTGTAAACTACAGGAATGCCGTAGCGTTTCAAATTTACATATTCCCAAGTTACAAGGTCGGCGTCGGGGTCGGCTATGGATATCAGGCCCGTCGTTATGTTCGGCTTTGTAAACTGGTAAAAACCGATGTAATACTTCCCGTTTAAGTAAATAGGTCTTAAGGTTCGGGATGTGTCTTTATTAAGGATCAATCGCCCTGTTTTCTTTTTTACGTCGAACTTATACAGGTAAGAATTCCAATCGACAATAAAAGAATTATTAAGACATGTCATCATGGACGGACGATTATTCTTAAGAATCGGGTCTGTCGGAGCTGAAAAGTCCTTATTCCAGTTTTCACCTCCGTCCGTCGAGGAATATACTGAAAAAACTCCGTCCCCATCAACGCTGTCCTTGCCCAAAGCGTAGATCGTATCGCCGTCGACAAAGGCTGAAAATAATATCCTGCGTTCCAGGTTAACCTGCTTTTGTACGTTTAGAGTATCGTCCATTTTAAATATCATGGCCCACCAACCGAACTCATAGATGCCAGAAGAGATCCATAAAGGTTGATCTTTGTATTTCAAATGTATCGGATAGAAATTTTCACGATATAAGTAATATTCGCTTTTAGACTTTGTGGTCCTACCGCCGTCGTTGGTGTAGATTATATTCTCCTGTCCGAGGTAATTTGGCTCTACATGTATAAAACCGTTATTCTTATCGAAGAACATATAACCGCCGTTAGAATTTTGAGGAAAATAAAAATCCATATTTTTTGAAATTTTTCCTATATAATTCTCCTGCGGCAGCCAGGTCGCGCCCCCGTCGTCGCTATGGTAAAAAAGTCCATAGTTCCCAACAGCCCGCAATTCTTTGCTATTAAACGCAAACGCGTCCAACCAAAATGACCCGCTGTGTGAAATTAATTTCCAGTTTAAGCCCGCGTTATAGGAGATATATATTAAACTATTCTTCCCTACGCCTATAAGCGTATCTTTTGAGATACGATTCAGGTTAGTAAAGGATAATTCGTTAATAAAGCCCTTATCTACGCCTGTATTAACTTTTTTATAGCTTTCATCGGTTTTATCAAAATACTCGAAATAGAGCAAATCCAAATGATCAGTTTGCGGGGCTGAATGAATTGCATATAAGCTTCCATCGTTTGGAGCTATAGCCGCCTTGCTAAGACCGATTCGAGATGCGACTTTAGTTATCGAATTCGTTAAGACGTTCACTCTAAACAGAATGTCGTCAATAACGAAATAAGCCCTGACGCTATCGTCCGAGACAATGGAACTGATCGGTTCGCAATCCTGGCAAACTCCGAAGGATTTGAGAGAGAGCGTCGTTTTCTCGTCGCTATCCATGTTTATAATTGCTATCTTGCTTTCCCACTCGTTGCAAACCAGCTTATTGCCTACGACAGCAAAGCTTTTGGGGAAGTAACTATTGCTGATCTCATAGTCTTTAATCTTGTTCAAATGAACGTCGTAGACATTTATCCTACCCATATTCAATGCATACAAAAGGCCGTCTTTTTCAATCAATTGTGAAAACCAATTATTTTCACCAAGATCCACCGTTGTCCAGCTTGCCCCGTTATCCCCGGAGATTATGCCGTAACGATGTTTGCATAATCCTATGTATTTTGGGCCTATATTGACTATGTTTAGGATATTCAGGGAATCATTCAGAGCAATTCGCTCCCAATCAGCGCCGCCGTTTGTAGACTTAATAATAATACCGCCCTCGCCGTAGACCAGCATCGAAGCGCCGTTATAAGCGGAGCCGTTGTAATTGGTAGTTACGCGGGTTAAATCCAGATCTCCGTAGAAAGGCGTATCGGCAAATGCGTATAAGAAATATAGGGGACTAAAAAGCAAAATAAAAAGCAATTTCATAATAATTCCTTTTAATAATAAGCTAACGGCGTTTCTAATTTTCAATATAGCAGGTGAAGCAGCCACAAGCGATATGTGGGCATAGACACACAATTAATATGTCGTACCTAAAGGTAAAGAACGCCGAGATTAATAAATCTTTTTTTGTCAATTTAGCGAAGACAAATATGCCTAATCAATAATTTTCATAAATTTACCATTTCGATTTTTTAATATAAAAAAAAAAAAAATGAAATTGCCATCAATTAAATATCAACAATTGTTCCTTTTTTAAGAAATATAGAGCGCTTGTATATCAGCGACGGCAGTTTCTTATACGGCTCGTCAGGATTTCTGAAGCGTATTAATTCGTTTCGCTTCGATTAGCTTTGCGGTCGCGATCGTAAATCTGATGGCCAGTTTCGCAGCAGGTGAAAGTTTGTAGAGAGAAAGCCTGTCGAAGCGCCCGGATTTTTCCTTTGCCGTACCCTTCGACGAGGCTCAGGATATGTTCACTCATCATTCCCGATCTCCGCATGGGAATGCATTACGAACGCTCCGCGTTCATTTCTTTGCCGGTCGCTCCCCCGGCCTCGCCCCGGCAGGATGGTTTGTCGCAAAATATAAAAGCAAAACGCTCCCGCAAGCCGTTAAGCCAGCGGGAGCGTCAAGTAAATCGGCTAATAGTTTAAGAGCGGAATTCTTCGAATTTCGTGCGGGAGGTGCGGCAGAAGTCGCAGGAGCCCTTTAGCGTGTTCGCGTTATACGTGTTGCCGCAGACGGGGCATACGTACCATTCGACCGGGATAGTTTTATCCATCCCGACTGCCATTTTGTTCAGGACCTCGGTGTAAAAGTCCCGGTGCTTCTTTTCGGTATCCAGAGCCCATGTAAACGTTTTGCGGGCGTCGGCGATATTCTCCTCGTTGCCGACCTTAATGAATTCGGGATACATCACGTTCGCCTCGTACGTTTCGCCCTTAATCGCGTCGCGGAGGTCTGCGGTCATGTCGCCGGTTGGAACTTCCTTTATCTTTGCTTTACCGACTTCGACGCCAAGTCTTTTAAGGACTTTCTTGTGGTTGGCGGCATGAATCGCTTCGGCGCGGGAAGTGGCGGAGAACATAGCGGCAATTTGAGTTTTTCCTTCCGCGCGCGCCTGTTCGGCAAATTTCGCGTACTTAGCGCTGGCGTTGGATTCGCCTTCGAAGGCGGTCTTTAGGTTCTCAATCGTTTTTAGGTCCTTTTGGATGCCGCAACCAGCGGCAAACCCGCCAATTAATAACGCGATTAGTAAGTAGCTGAATTTCTTCATAAATTCCTCGGAATAATTAATGGATAAAATCAATTCACCTAAAGTGCGGTCATGTATTCGTAAACCATCGTGCCTCCAAGGTAACCCGTCCATGCGACCGAAACGGCTGCCAGAGCATAAGTTACTAAAGCGGTCCTTTTTAGTACGGGGCTGTTCTTTCCCTTCATTTCACCATAAACTCTTAATCCGGCCGTAATTATTATCAGGGAAAGTGTGATAATAGCCAGCGTCTCGTGCAATTCGAAGACTTCCGCTATCCCCCCACCGGTCGGCTCCTCCGTTAAGAAATAGCCCGTAACGAAAGCGGCGACCGCTGCAAGCGCGCCGGCGACTAGCAGGTAGAGCGAGGCCTTGCGCAGCCATTCTTCTTTTTTGTAATAAAGCGAGGCAGCTTCGAAAAGCATTCCTAAAAGAATGATGGCTATCGGGAAGTGCACCATCATTGGATGTAAGTGAGCTGGGTTAAACATACTCATTTCTCTGATTTGTGACTTAAGATTGACAAACAACGTTAATAAAACTTAACCTTTTTCCGCATTATTTCCAAATTGTATTTTTAGAATTTTAGAATGGAGGGCCAGTTCACGGCGTATAGTAGAATTATTAATCATAAGCCGGGTCTTGAGCTGCTTGGTAGGGCACAATAAAATGGGGTTATCCCGAGATTCCATAAAAGGCATCGCCTTTTACTCAAAGGGCGAGGGGAGCAGCGTTTATCGTCCAATGCCTACGGCGTAGCATATAAGGCGCATAGCGCATGTTACAGATGTTAAACGCCTACGGCGTAACTGTCGGCGTATTACTCAATAGATTTTCGACGCCAATAACTTATTAAGAGCGCAAATCTTAAGAACCGCGCAGCGGTTCTACATCTGTAACCTATGCCGCCCTCCACCTCTACTTCCTTGCCGCGGCGAAGCCGCGGGAGTGAGATCGAGGAGAAGGAGCGCTTCGAGTTACAAAACTGTGAAGCCTACGGTTTCATAGCTTTGTTGGAATATTTCCTTCCTCAAAAGCGCTATCCGGCGGCTTCGCCGCGGAGAGAGATGAACAGGTAGCTCGTTTTGCTATAGACATTCGAATCCTTCGGATTCGTTAAGAGCGATGCTCTATTAGAATTCCTGCGTTATTCAAGGCGTTTTGGGTAATTATAATGTATTTTGACTCCTCGCTGCGCTTCGGAGTGACAGGTTCATGCATGCCGAGCTCTTCGCGCAGGATTGCTAACCGTTTACCATCAAGCGCCCAAAAAAAAGCCGGACTTGCGCCCGGCTTTCTATCTGAATAATCTTTCTTTTATTACTTCTCTTCGTCGTGCTCATGAGCATGGTCATGATCGTGGTCATGGCCTTCATGGTCGTGGTCGTGGCCTTCGTGATCATGGTCGTGGCCTTCGTGATCATGGTCGTGGTCGTGATCCTCGTGGGAATTAGTCATGTACTTAGCGCGATAATCTTCGAAGGACATTTCCTCGGTAGTAGCGAAGTCGAACATAAAGTCGAGGACTTTTTTATTGAGCATGTTCGCCATAAAGCCTTCGTTTTCCATAAGGCGTTTCTTAAGAGCTTCTTTATCGCTGCCCGTGCGTTCGGCTTCCTGCTCGATTATCGGGTCGATATCGAATTCTTCAACTTCGATGCCTTCGATTTCGACGATCTTATCTTTAACGAATTCCCAGCGAACTTGCTTTTCGGCTATGGGGACGTAAGCGCGGACGAGATTTCTGATCTGTTCTTCGTTTGGCTTCAGGTCCTTGTACTGCTTGAAGAATTCTTCGGAGAGAGTGCGGGCGTGCTGGAGTATAATGTCCTGCGGCACGGGGAAGTCCATGTTCTGCTGAACTATCTTTTCGATAGCCTGCTGTTCCATTAGCTTGCGGCTCTCCTCGTCCCATCTCTCCTGCAGCTTGAACCCGATGTCGGCCCTTAGATCTTCCTCGGTTTCGAGCCTGTCGCCGGTAATTTGCTTAACGAATTCCGGGGTAATTTCGGCGGGGATTAGGCGGCTAACTTTCTTAACGCTGCAAAGGAACATACCTTTATCGGCTTCGGGCGTGAAGGTAAAGGTGTCGCCGGCTTTTGCGCCCAACAATTTATCTTTCAGCTCGGGGATGACGTTCTTATCGCCGAGGAATACCTGGGCGGCTTCCTTTTTACCGCCGATGATAACGGCTCCGGATTCGGCGTCGAGTTCGGAGAACTCAACGTCGAGCACGCTCAAATCGGTTTCGGCGAATTCGGCGTCTTCCTGCGTGGCGAACTGCAACCTGATATGGTCGATCTCGGCTTCGACTTCTTCTTCGCCGACGGCGTGAACTGGCTCGTCGAGCGTCAATTCTTTATAGCCGATAGGTTCGAAGTCGGCGGGTACGTCGAAATGGATAACTCCGACGACGAGATCGTCTTCAAATTTAATATCATGGATATGGGGTCTACCGATAACGCGTAAATTTTTCTCTTGAGCTATACGCGAAAAAGCGTCGATAATAGCTTCCTGGCATGCGTCCTGCTTAATGCTTTCGCCGTAGCGTTGTTTAATTAGATTCAAAGGGACCTTGCCGGCTCTGAAGCCGGGCAGTACGATTTGAGGTTGGATTTTTTTAAGCTCCGAGTCGATAAAAGGAGCTACTTCCTCTTCCGTAAGCTTTATCTCTAGCTCCTGGGCTGTGCCCTCGAGAGCCTTTATTTTACTTTCCAATTTCCGTGCCTTAATTTTTACATTCAAATTTTTAGCTTTTCAAGTGCGGACGGGGAGACTCGAACTCCCAAGGGTCGCCCCACCAGATCCTAAGTCTGGCGCGTCTGCCAATTTCGCCACGTCCGCTCCGCGCTACCTATTTCCTTTTTTTATGGCGGTTCTTACGCAGTCTTTTTTTTCTTTTGTGCGTAGACATTTTATGGCGTTTTCTTTTTTTACCGCAGGGCATAGTTTGTCTCCAGATTATTTAAAGTAAATTATGATTATTCTTCTGTCGCTTCGACGGAATTATTCTTAAGAGAATCGTTGACTTTGCTTAAGAACTCCGGCGAGGGTTTGAACACGGGCACGTAGCGTTTATCGAGCGGAACTAAATCGCCGGACTTGGGGTTGCGGGCCATTCTGGGTTTACGGCTTTTGTGCTTGAATACGCCGAATCCGCGAAGCTCAATTCTTTTGCCGCCTGCAATCGCGGAAATTATGCTCGCAAAGACGCCGTCTACAACCGCTTTAGTTTCAATTTTAGTCAGACCTGTGGCTTTTGCAATTTCGTCAACAATATCTGCTTTTGTCATAATTATCCCACTATTTATTGTAAAATTTCAAAATTATTCAGACGCAAGGAAACAAAATTACGAAATCAATCAATAAAATCAAAAATTTAGCGATGATTTAACGATTTTTTTTTTGTTTTGAAATTTGCTAAATTGCCCCTTTCAGCTTTATTATAGGATACGCCATGTCCGCTCGACGGCTAGTGGGGCTTCGCTCATACTCCGAGCTCATTCGCTCAAGATTCCAACAGGCCGCGCGCGGCAAGGGCTCTATTATCGCCGTTCGCGCCGAAAGCGGTTACGGCAAAACCTCGCTCCTAACGCTGATCGACGAGGAAACGGACCCGAAGAATTCCCCTATCGCGACGGCTTATTCCGCCGCCGCCCCGCCCATCGGGAAGATCGATATTTCTAATATGCAGCCGCTGCTTACGATCGCAAAAGCGCTCGAAGCGCTCAGCGCCGATAAAAAAACTTCCCCCGAAAAGCGATTCGCTTACAATCTCGGCATGACTATGCTCTCCTCGCTGCCTATTGCGGGCGAAGTTTTCTACGCCGTTAAAGAGGTCGGACGCGACTACCGCGACTTTAAAAAAGATAAATCTTCGCGCAATCTAAAGAACGTTAGCTCTATCACCGCGGATTACTACGATTCGATCAAGAAATACCTCGAAAAAACGCCGCTGGCGCTGCTGCTGGACGACATGCAATGGGCCGACGCCCACACTATGGAGCTGCTAACGCACTTCGCCGAGGAAATTTCCGCCCTGCCGCTCGTTATAGTTTACGCCTATCGCCCCTCGGCGCTGCAGGGAAAGGTTCTACCGTTAACCGCTTTTGTAAACAAGCGGAAAACGGACGACGACAACCACGCGACGATTGAATTGCCCGGGCTGTCTAATTCCTCTATACGCGAGCTTGCCGGGATGTACCTGCCGGGCTACGCGCCCTCGCAAAAGTTCGAGGATTGGCTCATGGTGAAGTCTCTCGGCGCCCCGGCCATTGTCGCGGAATACTTAAAGTTTTTCAAGACGCATTCGCCTTTCGATGAAAAGGGAGAATTTAAGGAACTCGACCAGAGAACAGATTTCCTTCCCGCCAGCATGCAGGCCGCTTTCGCCGGCGCGGTGGAATCCCTTACCGAGGACGAGCTGAACCTGCTCGCTATCTGCAGCGCGGAGGGTATTGAATTTACTGCGCTGATCGTCTCCCAGTTGCTTAATACCGATATACTTACTACAATTAGAAAGCTACGCGGGCTGCAGAACAAAACGGATTTCTTCCAGAGCGTCGGCCCTAAGATCCGCTACGGCTCCAAGACGACCGTTTATAAATTTTCGCAGGGATTCTATCAATCCTTCTTCGAGAATCAATTGGAGTACGAGGAGTACCAGGCGCTTCATGGGCAGATAGCCGCTATACTTAAGCAAAAATTCGACGAGAGCGCGACTTCCGAGGTTCAGAACCAAATAGCGCCGTACCTTGCCGCCCACAGCGCCGAATCCGGCGACCGCGAAACGGCGAAGGAAATGATGCTGCTGGCCGCCGAAGGAGCCGAGGACATGGGCGCTTCAGGCGTCGTCGAGGACATTTACGATAATTTCGTGACGATAAGCGACCAGACGCGCCAATTCGAAGAAAACGATGACGGTACGCAGCGCCCGGAATCCGCCGAGGAAAGCGCTTTCGCAAAGCTAATGCATAAAGGCGAACTTGAAGCGCAATTGCCCGGGGTCGGAGATATAGCTTTCGCCAAGGGCATGGGCGGGGGCTATCCCGTTCAATCCGAAGCGTTCGATTATCCTGCCGAGCGCGCCGAAGTCGTCAGGCTTTACGAGCAGGGCGATCTGCTCGCCGCGGCCAACCGGGCGATGAGCGCCGTCGAGGACGAGAGACTCGCCGGGCCGGAGCAGATACAAATGCTTACTATAGCCGCGCGCGCCTTTACGGATCTCGAGGACTATGCGCGCGCCGAGGAACTCTTGAACCGCTCGCTTTCGCAACTTGAAAACTATCCCGATCTGCAAGCCGAATGCTTCGCGCTCAACGCGGCTGCTCTAACGGCCTCCGCGCGAGGTAAGTTCGACGAGGCGAACGAATTCCTGGAACGCGCCGCGCGCAAATCCATCGCGCTCTCGCCGCAGCTCCGCCTGCTTACCGTCGCCAACATCGCCAATATACTAAAGGACTACGCCCCCGAGCGCGCCGCGAAGTACCTAAAGGCCGCGCGGCAGCTCGCCGCCAACCTGCAGTTCCACGAATTCGCGAAGGACCTGGAATAATTGTTAATGGTGAATGATTAATGGCGCGCTAAGCTATGGGAAATACAGAGCTATGTCATTCCGAGATTCCATAAAAGGCTTCGCTTATTACTCAAAGGGCGGATGGCAGAAGCCGAGTTTCTTGTCCAACGCCTACGGCGTAGCGTCATCTCTGCCAGGCGCCTGTTACAGATGTAAAACGCCTACGGCGTAACTGTTAGCATACTACTCAATGGTCTTTCGAAGCAATAATATTATTGAGCGCGATAATTTAACGTACCACGTAGCGGTTCTACGCCAGTAGCCAACAACGTCCCCCATCCCCCTCCCCTCCGCGGCGAAGCCGAGGAGAGAGAGGTTTATAGGTAGTAGGGCGTTTTCTATAGACATTCGAATCCTACGGATTCGTGTAGAGCTGAGGTTTTGTCGGTATTACTGCGTCATTCCACACGGTTTACGTTATTCTAATGATTCTGTGGACTCTTCCTCGCTTCGCACGCCAGAGTGACAGAATCTTCTTTTTCCAAGCGCTTAGCGCGCTATTTCCTGAGAATCCAACCCTGGCAATCCGTTTAATCCTGAAAATCTTGGTTTAGATAATATGGATTCCGGGGCGGAGCCCGGAATGACAGCTCGGTTTATCCTTAACCCTCACCTCCCTTAACCGCTTACAATTAACCGTTAATCATTGGTAAACGCAATTAAATAACCCTATCCCCTTCTTTGCATATTATACAAATTGTTAAAAAAAAATTCCTTATTTTTGCCGTTTAAACTGCGACAATTATTGGAATATTCATCATATTTGGAGAAAAGTATGGCTAAAGAAAACAAAGACTTAAAGAACGGCGTAAAGTACGTCTATTATTTCGGCGGAAAGCAAGCCGACGGCAAAGCGGACATGAAGAATCTGCTCGGCGGCAAGGGCGCGAACCTCGCGGAAATGATTAACATCGGGCTCCCCGTGCCTCCCGGCTTCACTATTACGACCGAAGTCTGCACCTATTATTACGATAACGGACGCACCTACCCCGTCGAATTGAAAGCCCAGATCGAAGAATCCCTTCGCAAACTCGAATCCGAATTGGGAATGGGCTTCGGCGACGTAAACAATCCCCTGCTCGTCTCCGTTCGCTCCGGCGCCCGCGCCTCCATGCCCGGTATGATGGATACCGTATTGAATCTCGGTTTGAACGATAAAACCGTCGAAGGCCTTATCGCAAAGACCAACAACGCCCGTTTCGCCTACGACTCCTATCGCCGCTTCGTAGCTATGTACGGCGACGTCGTGCTCGACCTCAAGCCCCAAACTAAAGACGATATCGATCCCTTCGAAGAAATTTTGGAAGCAAAAAAGAAAGCTCGCGGCGTCGAGTTAGATATCGATTTGACCGTCGACGACTTGAAAGAGCTCGTCGCAGAATTTAAGAAAGCTATAAAAGACCGCCTCGGCGTCGATTTCCCGGACGATCCTATGGAACAGCTCTGGGGCGCGGTAGGCGCGGTATTTAGCTCCTGGATGAACAATCGCGCGATAGTTTATCGCAAGCTTAATAATATTCCCGAAAGCTGGGGCACGGCCGTCAACGTCCAGGCGATGGTTTACGGCAACCTTGGCGAAGACTCCGGCACGGGCGTAGCGTTCACGCGCGACGCGGCTAACGGCGAAAATTACTTCTACGGCGAATTCCTTATGAACGCGCAGGGCGAAGACGTAGTAGCCGGCACGCGCACGCCGCTCCCGATCGATCAGCTCAAACCGATCGACCCCGCTTCCCACAAAGGCTTGATGGATATCCGTCAAATCCTCGAAAAGCATTATCGCGACATGATGGACATCGAGTTCACTATCCAGAACGGCAAGCTCTATATGCTCCAATGCCGCGTCGGCAAGCGCACGGCAATGGCGGCCATTAAGATCGCCGTCGATATGGTTAACGAAGGCCTTATCAAGCCCAACGAAGCTTTAATGAGGATCGACCCCGACCAGCTCAACCAGTTGCTTCGCCCGGTATTCGATCTTAACGAAAAGAAATCAGCTCTCGACGGCGGCAGGCTTCTCGCTAAAGGCTTGAACGCCGGTCCCGGCGCAGCGACCGGTCGCATCGTATTCAACGCGGAAGACGCCGTTGAATGGGCCGCTCGCGGCGAACAAGTTCTCTTGGTTCGCATCGAGACCTCCCCTGAAGATATATCGGGTATGAACGCCGCCGAAGGCATATTAACCGCTCGCGGCGGCATGACCAGCCACGCGGCGCTCGTCGCCCGCCAAATGGGTAAAGTTTGCGTCGCAGGCTGCGGCACGCTCAATATCGACTACAAAGAACGCACAATGAGAGTAGAAGGAAAAGACGCCGTCGTTAAAGAAGGCGATTACATATCCATCGACGGCTCTACCGGCGAAGTTATCGAAGGACAGATCATCACCAAACCCAGCGAAGTTATCGAAGTTCTCATCGGGAAAACTCTCCAACCCGAGAACGCTCCCGTTTACCAAATGTACAAACAGATCATGGATTGGGCCGACCAATACCGCAGGCTTAAGGTACGCACGAACGCCGATCAACCCGACCAGAGCCGCAACGCCGTAGCTTTCGGCGCCGAGGGTATCGGTCTCTGCCGCACCGAGCATATGTTCTTCGGCGAAGGCAAGATCGGCCCGATGCGCGAAATGATCCTCGCAGACAAAGTCGAGAAACGTCGCGACGCTTTGGCTAAGCTGCTCCCGCTCCAACGCGCCGACTTCGAAGGCATCTTCCGCGCTATGGACGGCCGCCCGGTTACTATCCGCACGATCGATCCTCCGCTCCACGAGTTCCTTCCCCACGACGAAGAAGGTCAGATGGAACTCGCTCAGCAGATGGGCGTCGATCCTAAAGTAGTTCGCGAACGCGTCGAAGCTCTCCATGAATTTAACCCGATGCTCGGTTTCCGCGGCTGCCGTTTAGGCTTGATCTATCCCGAGATCACCGAAATGCAGGCCCGCGCCATCTTCGAAGCCGCCGCTAACGTAATTAAAGAAGGGACTCCCGTATTCCCCGAAGTGATGATCCCGCTCGTAGGCAACGTCAAAGAGCTTAAGAACCAGGAAGAGATCGTTCGCCGCGCCGCCGAAGCCGTAATGGCTGAAACCGGTTCGAAGTTCGATTACCTCGTAGGCACGATGATCGAAGTTCCCCGCGGCGCCATCACCGCCGACGAAATCGCGGAAGTCGCCGAATTCTTCTCCTTCGGCACGAACGACTTAACGCAAACCACTATGGGCCTCTCCCGCGACGACGCCGGCCGCTTCTTGCCGGAATACGTCAACCGCGAGATCTATACCGTCGATCCGTTCGTTTCGATCGATCGTAAGGGCGTAGGCTTCCTAATGAAAACTGCGGTAGGTCTTGGTCGCTCGACCCGCGAGAACATCAAGCTCGGCATCTGCGGCGAACACGGCGGCGACCCCGCTTCCGTTGAATTCTGCCACGAGATCGGCTTGAACTACGTGTCGTGCTCGCCCTTCCGCGTGCCGATAGCTCGCCTTGCCGCTGCTCGCGCAGCCCTAAAGGAAGCCGCTAACGGCGAAAAAAAAAACTAAAAGTTAAGGATTCAGTTCACGATCCGGATAAGAAAAGATGGGATAAGGATAGAAAAAAGAACAAAAAGAAACAAGATAAAAAAGATAAGAAGGCAAAGAAAAAGGAAAAGAAGAAAGACAAGAAATAGGATAATCCTTATCGTGAAGAAAATTATCGAGGGGCGAACTTTGGTTCGCCCCTTTTTTTCGATCTTCGCAGATTATACCGGGGATAACGCGCTAAGCTTTTGTTAACACACAGGTTGATTCCTTCCCCCCCGGGGGTAAGGTTAGGATGAGGGGCTTCCGAGATTCCATAAATAGGCTCCAATTAATTACTCGAAGGTAGGATGAAGGGAAACGCGTTACTGTCCAACGCCTACGGCGTAACTGTTAGAGTTATTTTCAATAGGCTTCCTAAGGGATAGCATTTAAGAATGCGTAAATCTTACGAACCGCGCAGCGGTTCAACGTCAGTAGGCAACGCCGTCCCCACCCCCATTTCCCATCCGCGGCAAAGCCGCAGTAAGGCAGATATGGGAGTAATCTCACGCTAAAA
The DNA here is from genome assembly GCA_050260015.1 of Chloroflexota bacterium. Lineage (GTDB taxonomy): Bacteria > Bacteroidota > Ignavibacteria > Kapaibacteriales > UBA2268 > JBLNBN01. The sequence goes on from JBLNBN010000028.1 coordinate 135,406, forward strand.
CTATGCGAATCCTGCGGATTAGTCGAAAGCGGTTCGATGCAGGCTATTACGCATTTACAAAACTGTAACTCATTTCTATAGATTCATTGGATTCTTCGCTTCGCTCCTAATGACCCATCCTTCCTAAATACATACGCTTGCGCGTCATTCACAGAAACGTTTCCTACTGCGCTCCAGATAAATGATCAATAATTATGCGCCCGATATATCTCTCGCTCCGCTCGCATAAACGCGCGGCGTCCTATCGCTAAACATAGATGTTCAATAGAACTATATGTTAACAAAATGTCGAAAAATAAAAGGAATAATTTTAGAATTTATAAGTTAAATTGTTTCCCCAAAATTTTCGCAAAGTGGAAAAAAAAGATGCAAGTTTTTAACCGCAAGGACAAGGAAGAAATATCGTTCGAGAAGCTGGGAAGCCGCGTGCCGCCTAACTCCTTGGAGACGGAGCGCGCCGTCCTCGGCTGCATGCTTTTGGACAGGCAGAGCGGCGCTCGCGCGGCGGAGATTTTGCAGGGAGCCGAGTGCTTCTACAGCGAAACGCACAAGCAGATATATACCTGCATCAAGGACATGTACGACCGCAACGTCCCGGTCGACACCATCACGCTTCGCGACGAACTGCAGAAGAAAGGTCAATTAGAAGCAGTCGGGGGAACTTATTACCTTGCCGAGCTCTCCCGCTCGACGCCTACGGCCGCCAACGCCGAGCATTACGCTACTATAATCCTCGAGAAGTACCTTAAGCGCGCCCTTATCCAGGCCTCCGGCGAGATAATGGCCTCCGCCTACGACGACGGCACCGACGCGCTGCTCGAGATCGACAACGCGGAATCCAAGATATTCGCAATCGCCTCCGAGAGGAAAAAAGCTAATTTCTACAGCATGAAAACGCTCGCTTTCGAGGCTATAGAGCTTATAAACAAATCAGTCGAACGGCGCGACTACGAAGGCTATACGGGAGTGCCTACGGGCTTCATTTCGCTCGACAGGGACACGAGCGGCTTCCAGAACTCCGACCTAATCATACTCGCGGCGCGACCGTCGATGGGAAAGACGGCCCTCGCGCTTTCCATGGCGCGGAATATGGCCGTGCAGCACAAGCGCCCAATCGCATTTTTCTCGCTTGAAATGACCGCGATCTCCCTCGTAATAAGGCTTTTAAGCTCCGAGGCGATGATCGACCAGAATAAGATAAAGTCCGGAAGGCTGAACCAGGAAGAAATGAACAAAATTGTCCAGGCGCTTGGCAGGCTTTCCGAAGCCCCTATAATAATCGACGACAGCAGCGCGCTGACTCTTTACGAACTGCGCTCGAAATGCCGACGCTTAAAGGCCGAGCACAACATCGAAGCCGTCTTCGTCGATTACATCGGCTTAATTGCCTCGCCGAAGGCGGAGAGCCGCGAACGGGAAATTTCAATTATTTCTAAATCGCTCAAGCAACTAGCAAAGGAACTAAACATCCCCGTCGTAACGCTGGCTCAGCTCAACCGCCAGGTGGAGTCGCGCGGCGACCGCCGCCCGCAGCTTAGCGACTTGCGCGAGTCCGGTTCTATAGAGCAGGACGCCGACGTCGTGCTGTTCATTAATCGTCCCGAGCAATACGGTCAGAAATTCTTCGACGACGAAAAGAAGACCCCTACCGAAGGCATGGCTGAGATTATTATTGGAAAGCAGAGAAACGGTCCGACGGGCATACACAGAGTTGCGTTTATGAAGTCGTTCACGCGCTTCGAGAATCTATCGGACTACGAAGAGCCGCCGGAATTCCAGGGCGAGAGCTTCCACGAGGAAGACATGGCCGAGATGGCCCCATTCTGATTTAGAAATAAAGCGATAAAGACTTATGATTTACGCCCGGAAGGCATTTCGGGCGTTTTCTTTTTTTCCGGGGGGCAGTTGTCCTCCCCGCCCGAAGCGCAATCTCTTTTGCAGGGAAGCGCGTAGAGCCTTACTTTCGCGTTTGGGTACTTATTGATAATTGGCGCGGTTAGTTCGCGCTCTATTTCAAAAGCTTGCTCCAGAGTATAGTTCCATGGTAAAACAACGTCGATCTCGATAAAAATACCTTTACCGGCCCGGCGCGTATGTACGGATTTGATTTCGCAAATTTTATTGATATTATCGGCGATAGAGGCGATTATTTCGTACTGGATTTCTTCGGGTAGAGTTCTATCCAAAAGTTGATCCAAGGCGTCTTTAAAGCCTTTAAGAGCGCCGAATAAGGCTATCCCTAAGAGCGCAAGCCCGCTTAACGAATCCGTTAGAGCCGCGCCGGCTTCATTCCCCTTGGCATATAATACGAAAGCGGCTAAAGCGGTCGCCAATGCAAAGACTTTAAAGTATACGTCAAGCCTAACCAGTTCCGCTTCCCTCTCAATTATGTCGTTTCCGATCTTCGTGGCCCGGGAACTAATATAAATTAAATTACCAATCCCAAAAGCAAGCGAAGCCGTAGCGTAAAGTATTACAATAGCAAAGCCGATTACCGCGGAGAACGGTTCGCTAATCGCCAAAATCAGGCGGTAAATAGTATAGGCGCACCCTAAGACATAGAGCGATCCTGCGTAAATAGTTGATAAGCTTTCGAATTTACCATAGCCGTAGTGATAGGCATATTCTGGTTCTCGCAGTCGACGTTTTTGCGCGCCCGTCAGCAAATACGCGCTTATCGCATTTGCAGAAGCAATAATAGAAGTAGCAATAGCGATAGAGGATTCATAAATTAATCCTATATACAATCCCGTAATGGCAAATATTAAGGCAGCGACGAAGTTCAATCTTGTCGGGAACAATAAAGACTTGCGTCCATACGCTTCGGGATAGATGGTTCTATTTCTGTAATGCTTGATAACGATACCAATAAAATTAACAAAGCAATATTTACCTTAATTGACGCAGTAAAGCGAAAATTAATAAATAAAGAGCGATAAAATATTTCAATATCACCAACAAAAAAAATGCCACCTCTTTTCGGAGGTGGCATCTGATGTAAGTCGCCGTTTGGGAGCGATTATTTTATTACGTTCATCTTCATCGTCAGGACTTGCTCGCCTTGACGCAATACGATCGTATAGTAACCGGAAGCAAGACGGGATGCGTCGATGCGCGCGGTATGCTCGCCCGCGCCCAAAGCGCCCTCTGCGAGTACGGTTACGAGCGAACCCTGGGCGTCGAAGACGCTTAAGGTTGCGTATGCGTCGCCGGAGAGCGAGTAGTTAACTGTCGAGATACTCGAAACCGGGTTCGGGTTCGGTTGCTCGATAGAGATAACGCTTTCGTCGCCGAAGTTTACTCTGCGCTCGGGGCTGTACTTAAATTCGCCGTTTGCGTCGAGCATCTTCAGACGATAAGTGTAAACGTTGCCAGCCTTGACGTCGCGATCGACGATCGGGCCGTAGTGGTTAACGTCGTTGGAGTTGCCAACCGCGCGAACTTCGTCTATCTTGAAGAATGCGTTTGCGCCGGCCGCCGTTTCAGTAGCTCTTTCGATTTCGAAGCGCGAAGCGCCGATCTCGGTTGCGGTAGTCCAGCGTAAGTCTACTCTGCGACCAGCTTTGTTAGCGGTGAAGTCGACTAATTCTATCGGAATGACGCTTCCGCCATTGTTTTCCATAAAGTCGAGACCCGTGCGGAGCAACAGTTCAACGTCGTTGAAGTGACGCCAATCGACGCCTACTAAAACGTTATTGTACTTAATAGTCGACATAGCGATGCCGGCTACTTTCTGGCTCTGCGGGATTTGAGCTACGGAATCGTACGGAGGCGTAGTGAAGGATACTGTATCGTAGACGAAGCCTACGCGAGCAGTACCGTTGGACACGGCCGTTATCGTATATCTGCCCGGTTGCGGGTAGTTGTCCGGGTAAGTCGCTTTGTTAGCGGCTTCGAAGTCCGACTCTTTGATGAGGAACTTGAAGTTACGGGCGATATTGACGCCTACGACGTTATGTCCGGCGTAGTTAGCGCCCGGAGCGATAGCGTACGGGTTCGGCTGCGCGCTTGCGCGGAGGAAGTAGTTAGTGAAGTAAGGCTCGAGCGGCTCGTTCAATCTTACTAATTCCTCGCTTGCTGCAAAGAAGTTCTTCTTGTCGCCGGAGGCAACGTTATTGAAGAAGTTTTCAAAGTTGCGCCTGTCTACTACGCTGAGATTGTTGGTTACAGGTTGACCCTGGTCGTCGGTCGCCTGGCTTAAGCCGTCGGCATAGAAGAGCGTACGGTAGATAGTGTAATCCGTAGAGCGGGGTTCCCAGCCCTTGCGATCGAATATATCATAGTCGTAACGCGGATTCTCAAGATCGATCCTGTTGAACCATCCGAGCCTGCGAAGACCAGATTTCAAGCTGTCCATATTAAGGTTAGCAGCCAATATGTTCGGATCCGCGGGCGGAGCTCCGACCGTGAAGTTAGCGATTAAGCTTTCGCCCGAGAGGAGCATATGGAGATTTGAACGCTTAATAAAGAAGCGGACAACTTTCTCAAGTCTATTGTTTGCGTTGTTCTGGTCGATTGCAGAAACTACTTCGAGTTTGTAACGCGGAGTAACGTTCATAGTCATCGAACGGAGATGAGCCGGGATGTTCGTGTAAGCGTTCGCGCCGATAAATTCGGAATAAGTCTGGGGAATAAATTCCTTGCCTGCATTGTCGCCTAAACGGTAGTTAAGCTCAAGAGATTCGCCGCTTGCCAGGTTATTGGCTTGCGTAGTTTCGTCTATAACGACGGTACCGTTTTCGAACGTGCCGTCCAAACCTTCGCGGATGATGCGCAGGCGAACGTCGACGCCGTTTTGACGGATGGAGCCATTATTGCGAAGTCTAACTTTAACTTCAACCGGGGCAGTAGTCATTACATACTCGGCGTCGCTGAATTTGCCCGAGCCGGCTTTGTAGCGGATAGGGGTAGCGAAGTTGAGCATTTCAAGGTCGGAGATGAATTGATCTGCGATAAATTCATCCGCGCCAAGATCGTAACGCTGGTTAGCTATGCCGCGAGGTTCGCCGTCGATGTCCGTAAGAACTTCGGGCAAGCGTTCGCCGCGGTTGACCAATGCCGAACCGGAAACGAGCGGGGTAGTGCGAACGCGCAAGCGCGCCGGCACGTCGGTGGTCGTTACTAAGTTCTGCGTAAAGTCAAGGTTAGCGATTGAGTTCAAATCGTTGAGCGTCATGCCCTGCCATTGCGCCAACTCCTTAAATTCCCTGTCAAAACCGGGCTCGATAGTAACGCTAAGGGAGTCGGAGCGAATCCAACGAGCGATGTCGACGTCGGAGGAACCGGCCCAGAACGCGTTTCTATCAGAGAATAATCCGCCGTTTAAGGTCGTATAAACGCCCAGGAACGCTGCGTTCGAGTTAGTAGCTGCAATTTGATTGTCCTTGATAGCTAAAGCATTGTTGAATACTCTCAAGCCGCGGGTTTGTCCAACTGCGATGTTGAAATATTCGCCAGTATTAACTATATCTTCTTCGCCGCGATCGTCAAGGATGATCGTGTTGTTGGCGATGAGGTCGTTCTTGGTAAAGTATGATTTAGTGTCGGGAGCAGTCGCCCATGCGCCAATGCTGCCAATGGGACGTGCGGTCATCAACTGGATGCCGTATACGTTGGCCGCAGCGTCGATCGCGTTGAGGTTCCAAATCGTGTTGTTAACTATAACGAAGCTCTCGTCGATGTTCGGGAATACGAATTGATTTCCGCCGAAGCTTGCTACGTTCTTGTCTTGAATGACTCGGATAGCCGCGATTCTAACTCTCGAGGTAAGATCGGTGATCTCGTTTCCGTCGATGCGAAGTCTCGTGTTATTGTAACCGAACCAACCGCTCGCGCCTTCGTTGCCCGCGGAGATACCGTAAGCTGGGCTGAATCCGCCGTTGATGCCGTAGATCCTGTTTCTCAGGACGACCGAGCTATCTTCGAAACCGAAGAAGAACGCCGAATGGGAAACGCCCGTGATAACGTTATTGGAGAACGTATTGTGGTTATTATAGTAGTTCTGGAACAACGAGGTCGTATCGTTAGGAAGACCGCCGATACCCAGGGACACCACGCCGTAAGCGAAACCGGAGATTTCGTTGCTTGTAATCAAGTTGTTCTGATTGACCAGTACGTCGAGATTATAGATATTCATGTTAGCAGCTTTATCTCTCGGCGGAAGGCTGCGGAATAATACGCCGCTTGTCAAGCCTGCGTCAGGCTCGAATTCGTAGTTAACGCTTGCGGAGGCGTTGAATCGCGTAAGCGGGATCTTGCCTGCATAAAGAGGAGCGGCGTCGCGGATGATAAGGTTCTTCAATGTAATATTCGAAGCGCCTTGGCTTAAGTAAAACGCCGAGCGGAATCCCGCGTTAGTTTCGAGAATGAACTCGATGCTGCGGAGCGGGCCGCCGTCGAAAATAATATGTCCTGCCGGGCGCGAGTAACGCGCGATTGCGTATCTGCCGATACCGCGTACGGGAGCGTAGGGATTCGTCGGGGTTGAATTCTGCCCGAAGAGGATGCCGACGCCGTTGCCGCTGAGCAAGCGGATCTTAACGGAGCCGCGCGCCATTAAGTCGTCGCTGGCGCGGAAGGTAACCGTGTTAACGTCGCTCAAGCCCGCGATAAACGAGGTGATGTCGAGAGCCGGTTCGCCGGTAAGCATCGGATTGCCTACGCTGTAGGAAGCGTCGTTTAACGTAAAGGTAACCGGGCCCGCTATGCCGCGAAGGTACATAGCGTCTACGGCTTCTTGTATCGTAAAGAAGTTATTGGTCGTACCGGACGGCGGATTTGCCGAAATCGTATATTCGCCGGATAGACCGCCGATAACGGTAAAGGACTGGGACAGTGTGTTATTCGAAGGAATTTCGTCGCCAGTAGGATTGATCTGAACCAATACCGTGTAAACTCCCCCCGTAAGCGGCGTGAACACTTCGTCGAAAGTATAGCGAAGAGTTTTGATCGTGCCGCTCGGAACCGAAGGTATAGTTGCCGTTTGGGTATAAACAATATTACCGTCCTGGTCGCGGATCGTAATTGCCAGCGGAACGTTCGGTATGTCTACGACGCCGTTATTAGTTATAGTAACCTGCGGACGGAACGGTCTGTACAAGTAAATGTTGCCAGTTAAGTTGTCCGCGGAAGTGACGGCCAATTCGGTTTCGTAGCCGACTCCGAAAGTAAACGTCGGATCCGATGCGCGGGGCAATACGTTGTTCGAGGGATTGCCGTCGACAGTAGGATCGATTAAAGTAACGGTGTAAACGAGGCGATAATTACCGACCGACGTGGGTTGGAATTTCTCGCTCATTACTATGTTGCGGGTCTCGCCTCTAACGAGAGGATTGCCGGTGTAGTTTACTTCCTGGGAAATCGATCTGACCAGGCTTCCGTTCGTCGCGTTGTAGATGTCCGCCCGGGCAGTAAATCTTCTTATGGGATTTCTGCCGATGTTTCGTACGTCGAACGCAAGCGGAACGTTCTGGCTGAGATTATATATAGATATATTGCTTGCAACAGGGTCGGTCATGCGAGTGATCATTAAATCGTTCGCAAACGCGATAAAGATCCTCGACTGGCTAGTCTGGGTAAGCGACGGGAAGCCGGGGAATATTACCTTAGCTTCTAGGATGTACTCGCCGGGGATTATTTGACTTTGATTAGTCAAAAGGTCCAAAGCTCCGTCCGAACCGCGACCGATAATTCCCTTCGCGTGAGGGATATCGTAGCGAACGTTAATGCCGACGGGCTGAGTAGTAAAGTCCAGCGTAGTGTCAAGCGGGGTAGCTTCGTCCTGGATGCCCTGGTAAATAGTTCTCTTAACCGCCGAGTCGACGGGGCCGATGATGCGGTATTCAATGGCGATGTTCTGCTGGTTCGCCGCGCGGGTTATAAGAACGTACGGACGCTCTTCCGTACCTGCGTATACTTCACCTATATTCAGGATAGTATTCGTCGGGGGATTAACGCGCGTAATGTTCGGAAGCGTGCGGTAGTAGTAAGTCTTGCCGGGGAATAAATACTCGTCGGCTTTATCTGTCAGGCCTGGCGCCGTGTTGGGATTTACGTCGCTGTAGTAAATGTTGGACGGCGTATGCTGGGGTTGCGGCTGAATATTGATATATTCGGATGAGGGATTGCCGGTCATATAGAAATAACCGAGCGCCTGGTTGCCCACTCCGGAAACGTCGCCCCAGATAAATTTGATTTCGTTCGTCGTTTCGTAGAATTTTATTTGGATATCGAAAGTGCTGCCGCTAAAGTCCGTAACCGTCCTGGCATCGGTAACCTGGACTGTAAAAACGCGAAACGGCGCGTTTCCTTCGACTTTATAGGACATCCTGCCTTCTACAAATAAGTCGGCCGAATACCATGAGATAATATTAGGATATTGCCCTATTTTCGGTATTGCCGCGCTTGATGGATTTCTTGGCGTATTAAGCGAAATGAACCCGTTCGTGTAAACATACATAGTGTTTACCGTCTGGTCATCATACCTAAACGTAAAGGGCATCGGGATGGTGTCAGCGGCGTCGTCGCCTCTTTTACCGGGCGTGTCCCCGGTAAGAAGCTTAAACATCTCGTTGCCCTCGGTGACCTTACCGGTTAATAGCTGTTGCGCATGAGCCTGAAAAGCCCCCGCCACGAGCAATAAACACAATAAAATCAAACCTCGTAAAGCGTTGTTTGTTTTCACTATAAAAACTCCCAAACTGTTAAAGAATTATAAATTTATTTCGTATAGTTCGTTTTGAATAGGACGCGCTGCGCGCTCCCTGCAAAGCCGGGCGAGGAAAAAAGACGCGCCCCGCGCGCAATTATTCTTCGCTCTCCGTAAGCTCATCAATACAAAAGGCTTACGATTACGTATATGCAAATCTCAGAAGAGTAAAATAGATTTTCACAATTTTACTCTTCTAAAATCCAATTTTAACAATAATTTATGTATTTTACAACTGATATTTTTCCCCAATCGCCCTTTTTTGAATTAAATTATTAAAATTATTCCCTTTCAGCTTCGCTTTAACAACTCCGCTATCCCAGTGTGTTTGTTTCTACACACTTAATCTAGTATCACCTGGGCCGTCTTCAACGAGGTAAGAGCTACCGGGATAGACGCCCCGGTTAGGTTATTCTTCCTTAAGTTTAGCAATACCAAGCTATGCATATTCGCTATGCTTGCGGGAAGAGCTTCCAATTCGTTGAAGCTTGCGTCGAAATCGGTCAAATTCCGCAGGTTGCCGATAGATTCCGGCAAGGACTTTATTTCGTTTTCGTAAAGTATCAGTTTCCGCAGATTTGTAAGTTCAGTCAGGCTTTCCGGCAACGCGCTCAATATATTCTTGTAAAGGCGTATCTTTTCGAGTTTAGCGAGTTTACCGATCTCCGTGGGAAGTTCGGTAAGAGTATTCTCCTGCGCTTCGAGCTTTCTTAAATTCTCAAGCTCGCAGATTTCCTTCGGAAGCGAGGAGAGCTTATTACCCGGGACGCGAAGCTTTTCGAGGTTCTTAAGCTTGCCGATCGTAGCGGGAAGCTCTTCGAGCTCGTTCTCGCTAGCTATAAGTTCTCTCAAGCTTTCTAGTTCGCCGATTGAATCCGGCAGGCGTCTTAAGTAATTATGGTTTAATCCGAACTGGCGGAGCATCTTTAAACTTCCGATGCTATCGGGCAATTTGGAGATGCAATTCCAGCTCAGAACTAATATTTCAAGGTTTTTAAGCTGGGAGATGCTGTCGGGAAGCTTTTCGATCTTATTGCCGCTAGCGTCTAGCTTACGCAATTTTTCCAGGCTGCCGATCTCTTCCGGCAGGGATGTAAGTCTATTATTCCAAAGCAGTAGCTGCTCTAAATTCTTCAATCTAAATACGTCGGAAGGGATTTCTGCAAGGTCTTTAAAGTGTAAATCCAGAATTTTTACTTCGTCGGGAGACTTCATTGCCTCCTCGATCGAATAATATGTTATTGCCTCGGTATCGTACCCGCTTAATTCGTTATTCATTTCGCCTCCCACCTTTATTTAATTTTTTGCAAATTTATTCCGTAAAATATAAAATTCTTTACTAATTGCAAACAAAAACTTATCGTTCGCCTATAGTTTCAAAATTTTATTAGCCGCCGCCAGCGCTTGCTGGACTCCGACGCTTTTCATGCATTCCAAAGTTCCGATCGGGCATCGCCTGCCGCCGTGGATCCTGCACGGATGGCAGCGTAAATCATAGTTTTCCAGGATGCTATCGTTTCTCCCATATGGGTAGAATCCGAATATGCTCGAGGTCGCTCCAAAGACTGTTATCGCAGGGGTACCGATCGCGTTCGCCATATGGGTCGGCGCGCTATCGTTCGCAACAATTAGCGCGGAGCGTCCAATCAGGGCTAAGCTTCGTTCCAGGCTTAATTTACCTGCAAAACTTACGGCGCCCGGCGCGAGCTCTACTACTTGCCCGCAAAGATCTTTTTCGCCCTCGCCTCCCATGACTGCAACGCCATAGCCCAATTTAACGAGTTCATTAGCCAGCGCCGCGAAGCGTTCCGTTCCCCATCTCTTAGTTTCCCAAACGGAACCCGGGGCTATAACGACTAACTTTTTTTTCCCGTACTGCGAGACAATAGCGTCGGTCGAATCTACTATTTCCCTTGAAAAAGCGAAGCCCGGTTTGGTTCTTTTCCAATCCGGCATACGTTCTATTTCAAACGCTTTAAGCGCCTCAAAATTGCGACGGCTCTCGTGAAGATGCCTCTTCCTCGGAGCTACTGCGTCGTAAAGGAATGATGCGGCCGCGTCGCTGAATCCCACTGCAAATTTTGCGCCGATTTTCTTAATTAGTAGAGTTGATCGAAGTGATTTGTGGAGTGAAATGGCGCAATCAATTTTATATTCCCGCGCTTCATCGGAAAATATTTTTGCTCCCGAAACGCCGCCGTGCTTCCCTCGCTTGTCGAAGGCGAGCGTGAAATCAATATCCCTGCAAATCCGGGCGAGCGGGGCGGCCTGCGGGGTGGTAATAAATATTAGGTTAGCTTTAGGATTAAGCCGTTTTACGGCCGAGGCAAAGCTTAGGGAAATAATTACGTCCCCCAAAAACGCCGTTTGAAGAATAGCGACGTTTCCAAAATCCGATAGTTTAGGTTTAACCCGCATTCCGCCCCGGTAAGATGCGTTTCCATCGGCGGTGCTGCCATGCCCAAAGGCCCGGATGTAACCTGATTTCCTCTTCCAATATTTTATTATGCCGGCGAGTTAATTCAAGGACGCCTTCGCTGTCGTACCTCAGGTCGTCGAAAGTAACTTCCCGCAGGCGCACCCTGTACGTAGCGTCCGGCTGGCGCACGGCGAATCCCATTACGATAGGGACGCCGAATCTCAGGGCGAGCCGCGCCGGAGCCTCGAAAGCCGAGACGCTCCTGCCGAAAAAATCGATCTCCACGGATTCTTCGCGGCGGGCTGCCTGGTCGGCGAGAAGAGCTAAAGCTTCGTTTGATTTAAGTATCGTAACGATTTTCCGTGCCGAATGGTACATCGATACTATTTTATTGCCGCCTAACGTTCTGTAACCGTTTAACCGTTTGTCCGCGAAATAATTTTTCTGGGGCTTTACAATGACGGTCACGGGAAGCCCGGAAAATCTCCCGGCGGAATAGGCCAGCAATTCCCAATTGCCAAAGTGGCCGGATAGCAGTATCAGCCCCTTCCCGCGCGAGTACATTTCATTGAGCAGCTCGATATTATCATATTTGATATAGTCATGGAAATCCTGAGCCCTCAAATGCGGGAAGGACATTAATTCGACAAGCGTAATCCCGAGATTTTCAAAAGATTCGCCGCAGATGCTCTCTAAGTCCCGCGACTCGCCTTCGAAAGCGTGGCGCAAATTGTCGAGCGCGATACGCTTCCGGGAAGGCGATATAATTTTCATAATGCGCCCAAGATACTTTCCAAACGAGGAGCGCGCTTTTATAGACATGAGCGAACCGATGAAACCCAAAAACCTTAAGAACGCAGTCGTGAGCGCGTAGCCAACTTTTTTAAACATTATCTTCCTGTGGGATTCGTATCGTATTTCTTGTCCGAACGCTTATCGTAAGGGACATAATCCTGGAACCAACGCGCGTTGGCTAATTCGCCGCGAGCCGTGGAGTGAACAAGCAGATAATTCCCGCTGCCGATCGTATCGACGAAATAAAACGCCGCCCCGCCCTGCACGTTGTCATAAATCCATTCTTCGTAGGCGCGATTTTCCGGATCGGAGGTATGGCGGTTGCGTTGGGTCGGGATGCCGTATTTTAGCATGATATGGCCGCGCTCAGTGTCCCAGCCCTGGCGTATCTTTCCAGTTGAGAAATAGGTATTGGCGTATTCAATAGACTTCCTAAAATCTTCGCGTCTTTCGTTTATCCGCGTCTTGGCGTCAGGATCCCTGATATACCAGAATCTGTACAGGTAGCGGCGCTTAGCCGCTTGGGTTTCCAGCTTGTCCCATTGCTCTCGCTCCGGCTCTGTGGATATAACCCTTGATTGGCGCCATTCCTTCTCCAATTGCTCGTCGCTCAACGTGGCGAATTCGCTCAGTTCGAAAGCCTCATTTTCATTAAATTCGGCGGTAAGTTCCGCCGGCATATTCGGATTTAGAACATAGAACTTTTTATAGGAGCTCGAAGTGTCGTCCCCCTTGGCGAGTTCTATTTTCAAATAATATACGCCGCTCGGAAGGGCTTCCAGCGGCAACTCAACAATATCGACTATCGCGTTCGATTTGGCGTTAATTTGTTTTGGAGCGCGGAATACTTCCCTGCGCGCGCCGTCGAAAATGATATAATTAATTTCCGATTCCCCGCCATCCGCGTCGTAGATCTCCGAATAAGCTTTAAGCTCGGGCATGGTTCCAATAATTTCCAGGGACGGATTCGGCGCCACATATAACCCGTTTTTATAAAATATTGGGTCCCATTTTCTGGTCTGGGCGTTCTCAGGTTCTATGATTTGAGCTAACTCAATATCGCTTAGGAACGGCCTTTTTCTATTATTGTCGTTAATAACCAAGGGAAATTCAACCGTTGCATAGGAAGAGCTGTCGTTCAGGTCCGATATTTTAATAAACGCGCGGTACTGCCCGGGGGGAAGGACGAATTCTTTCTTGCCGAGCAACATATTAACTTGCCCGGACGGCTTATCTATATCCAATTTATTTTCCGCTATCCAATCCTTACGGGCAATATTTCTTTCCGAGGAATTAATCTCGACGGAAAACATAAGCTCGCCAAGCATAACGCCGCCTTTATTCGAATATTTTAGCGTCGTGTCCGGAAAGGAATAATAAAATTCCCATTTCGAGGCTGACGAATCGATTCTAAACTGCGCTGCGTCCAAATTGACTTTAGGAGCTTTAGCTAAAGCTGGGACGGCCAGGCAAAGGGCTGCAAGGATAATAATTGATTTTTTCATGGCGCTTCATTTTTGCTGATTTTTACGCTTTTACAAATTTAATAAAAAACCTCACAAAATAAAATGCCGCCGAAGCAATGCTCCGGCGGCGCTTTAATTCAATACGGAACGAGATTAGAGAGTAACGCCGATCGAGAAACGATTGACGAGACCTAAATTCGCCGTAGGGCTAATCGAATAGTCGAACCTGCCGCCGAAACCGCTGCCAAGGTACTTAATACCAACGCCGCCGGAGAAGCCTAATTGCTCGTTGCCGAATTGATAACCGGCGCGGAGGCTGAGTAGGTCGTTCCACGTGTATTCGGCGCCGAGATTATATTGCTCGGCTACGTCGGATACGGTAATAAAGTCGAATGCGCCCGTTACTTTATGCTCATCCTGAGTATAAATGTCGGAAGCTACGCCTGCGCGGAATATCAACGGTAGCGAATATGCCGACGAGATGTACGACACGTCGAGAGGAGCTTGCCAGAGTTCTTCGTAAAGCTTCTTCTGCGAGCCGAGGTCCTGGCCTTGGTATTCTTGTTCGCCGCCTAAGTTCTGGATAGCAAAGCCAAGCTTAATGCCCTGGATGCCGGTCTCATAGAGAGTACCGATATCGAAAGCGACGCCGGAGCTTGAAACTGAAGCGATCGAGTTATTGATATACTTAGCCGTGATACCGAAGGAGAATTGCTCCGTTAAGAATCCGGCAAAGGTAATACCTACAGCCATATCGTTGATATCGTACGTTGCGCCCGTTCCTTCCGGATGGTCTATCGTAGTAACGGGTATAGCGTTAGTTCCGAAAGAGGTGAAGCTAATTCCGGCCGCGAAGTCCGCTCCTATCGGTACGGAAGCGCCGGCGAAGCTGTGGCTCATATCGGCAAAGTACTGGCAGTAATCGAATTCTGCAGTGATGGTATGCAAGTTAGCCAAGCCGGCCGGATTCCAGTAGAGCGACGTTAAGTCGTTCGCAACGGCGGAATAAGCTCCGCCCATCGCGCTTGCGCGGGCCCCGACGCCGATCTTGAGGAATTGACCTCCGACGGCGGCAGTTTTGTCCGCTTTACCTTGAGACGACGAGCCTCGCTGCCTGCCCGGATCCTCGGCGGCGTGCGCCGTTACGCTCGTCAGTAAAGCAAAAAGACCAATTATTGATAGAATTTTATTCATTATTTTCTCCGTTAATTTAATTTTTATTCTTCTGACGATAAGCGGAATCCGCCGAGAATTACTGAGAACGTCTTATAGGTTTGTGCGCCGTCCGGGGTCGTTATTACCGCTACGAATCCCTGGCTTGCAGAACGAGTTCCATTTACGGTTAAGATATCCCATACTTCTACGGATTCTTTTGCGCCAAGCGGAGAAGTAAACGCGTCGTGTTCCAACGTGCGAACCAAATCGCCGGCTACCGTGTAAATCTGAATCGTGCAACGGGTCGGGAGCTTCGTAAAGAATATCTGCGAATCGTAAGGCGATTTTTGTCCAATGTGCGATATGACGTACGGGTTAGGCGTTACGCCGACTTCATCCATCATATCGTCCGTTATGTTCTTCGTTGTCGTGTCGATAGGAGTCACGTTGATACGTATCTTTGCGCCGGGTAAAGGCATGCCTTGCGCGCCGCCGATAGTCTTGAGCACGATCTTGTCGCCTGCTTCAAAATCCTTTCCGAACGTATAGTTAGTAATACGCGATCCAAAGTTCAAGCCCCAGGAATTGGTCCAGACATTAGCGTAGATAAGGCCGAAGTTAATACCGCCAACGTTTATCGTATGAGTAAAGTCAATTTGATTTCCCCTGGTCGATGTTCCCGTCAGGTAGTATCTACCTTGCGTGCCGACGTAAGTGTTTGTTGCGCTTCTATAGGGTTCCGCTGCAGGGCGAGCTACATAGTTCTTAGCCTGGAGAGGTTTATAGTCTCGTACGTTTACGTAGCCGGATGCGGCGATATTGAACTTACCGATGAACTTGTTAGATTCCAGGCTGTCGTAATGAGCGCCTTTTGCAAGGAAATTACGCGGATCCGGATAGAGTTTCTTGGAAAGTAAAACCGCGCCGGTCTGAGGATTAATTACGTCGGTAAACGCCATCGGTATTTCTATGTGCGGCATTTCCAACGGGTAGCGCACTAAAACCGAATCATTGACATTATTAAGCGCAGGCCTATTATACGTAGAGATATTACGCATTCTAACGTTCAGGTAAGGAACTGTGAATTCGTCAGTTTGCTTGGCGTTTTCCGCGCCCCATTCCAGGGTCATCTTCTCGGTGCCGCCGGGCAGGAACTCGAGTTCGTACTCGCCGGGCCCGTTGTTGAAGCCCGCAGCTAATAATGCGTTATAGTAGTAATCGTAAGCGACTTCTTGAGTCTTAAGGATTACGTCCTCGTCGAGCTTGGAGCCCCCGTTATCTGCAATACCTAACGGAGTGCTGATGCTTTTGCCGGCTACGTATGAGTTGTAAGAATCCAACGTAGTCAGGTCAGGCCTGTACCAACCGCCGAATTGTTTCATTGTATAGTCGAAGCTGAAGCCAAGCGTACCATATACGTCGGAGTTGAAGTAAGTGGAGTAGCAGTAGCCCTTATCGCGGAAGTTACCGGTAGTAAAGGTGCCGGAACGCAGAAGCGATTCGCGGTTGTCGCGCAATGCGAACGTATTCGTATCGCCTCTAATAGGATCAACGATAGCGGAGTCAGCCCAGATATAGGAACCTGCATTTTCCGTGAAAGCTTCGCGGAAGGAGAGATCGCAAGGCTGAGTTTCAAACATATAACCAGCGTCGTAAAGCGTCTTGCCAGTAGTCAAGTCGGTTAATTTCAGTCTCTGCTGATAGAGGCCAAACTTCAGGGCGTCTTGTTCGTTTCTGCCCGGGAATTTAGCTTCGTAGCGGCGCCAAAGCGGTTGGAATTCGAGTTCGAGCGTATGGCCGCTGAGCAATTGGTTAACGCGTTCCTGGTCGACCGGGAATGCCTGGAAGTTGTAGATGCCGCCGAATTTTGCGGAATCTTCAGGAGTGATCGAGATAACGAATTGCGAATTCTTGCTAACGGGCGCGCTCTTCGGAGTCGTTTGAATGAAGTTAGGCCTGCCTTCCTGGGCCGAGTTCAACTTAATCGGCGTGGGTTGGTTGTAGTCGCCTTCGTCGAATGCGAGCACCTTGTAGTAATAGTCGATATTGTTAAGTAATTTTTCAGTCTTGATGGGATTTTCATCCGTATCGATATAGCCGTTCTTATTGTCGTCGCCTATGTCGGTAAACGTCCTGTTATTGGTTATTTCACGCATATAGGGCGCGATATAATTGTAACGAAGATCCGCGTTTTCCTCTATCTGCGGGAATTCTATCTTAGCGTAGCCGGATTTGACCCATTCGTAGATAGATTCTTGAATTGATACGATATGATTGGGGTCCCTAAGTACCTGATTTATATCCCTAGGTATCAATACGTTGACGACGAAGTCGGAATTGAGCCATCTGCCAGTACTCAATTGATAGACTGAATCGATTCTGGTTCTGATTATCTGTTGAGGATGAACATGCCCCTTATCGTCAGTAAATTCAGGAATCGTATCAGTAGGCCCAACGATACCGTCGGATTTATTCCTTATAAAGGCATTAAAGTAGGCGGTGTCAATCGTAGTTGCTACTTCCCTGAAATACAACGGGTTGTATGCCATAAGGGCCGGGTTCAGTTTAACTGTTCCTATAAGAGCTTCATTGAAGAGCTTATAATTTTTCGAAGGCCAGGTCAACTTTGTTTGAATAGGAGCATCGAAATTTAAGCCGTCTTCTTTAGCTAGCTTATTAAAGAAGGCGCCCCATGGACGTGAAAGAGCCGAGGTGTCAATGCTGGTTAATACCGGAGCGTATATGCCGGTTTGATTATAAACCTGAACTTCCGATATCGGCTGCGTTCCGAATGGTATTCTCATGACTTTAATAGCCATGGTGTCGAATTTATTAATCCCGTTCTCCTGAACGATGCTAGGTCCGAGAACCCAGATCTGATCGATAAAGGGCATGCGCGTATTGCTTTCGTCCATACCGCCGCGATAGGGCGATTTCCAGAACGGAGGACGCATCTGGTAGCTTGCAAGCTCTTTCCAACCCAACGGACCCTTGCCCGAAGGATATTGGTTGTTGCCTTCGATTATGTTCAGATCGAACGTGTCGAGGTTGGTTCTGCGGGCGCGATAGATTCTAAAGCCCATGAAGTCCAGGCCATTTTCGTACGGGTCGACGGAGAGTTCCGCCGTGGAGTCCCAGGTGAGTTGGATCGCGTTGTTCAACGGCGTCCAGTTGGTGATAACCGAAGCGTCGGGAGGCATTGGAGCCTGGAAGTTGTTGTCGTAAACTGCCTGGGCGAATTTGTCTTTGCGGATAAGCTCTGCGATGTCCGCTTCCGTACCGTCGGCGTCCGCGCCTTTAGCTGCGTTTGCAAGTATGATACCTACAATAACGCGTACTGTGTCCTTCGGACGCATGTGGAAGGGACCGGTAGCCATCATGAAGCGTTTGTCGCCAGGGCCGGTCTCGCCTTCGCGCTGGCCAAGCGACATAAAGTCGTAGCGGGCTTCGTCGGCTAATTTATCGTCGTCGATGGACCAGTTTCTAAACGTACGCAAGCCCAATTGGGAGCTGTTGTGGTAGAACGCGGAGTCCTTACGAACGAAGCCGGAGTAGCCTTCGACGATAATAGGAGTCTTCTTCTTACCGATTACGTTGCCTAAGCTGTCTTTTATGTCGTCTTCTCTGTATGCAATTTGAACTGCGGGGCTCTCGAGGAAGTCAAATCCAAGGTAGCCGAAGCCGCGGCCGCGTTCGCCCAAATCAGGGTTCGTCCACTGGTAGGCGAGGTTGAGCGTAGTGTCGGTTGAATGGTAACGAACGCGGTCGTTATCCGCGCCGCGACGAGTGTTCGGAGCTACTGCGATATCGACGTCCATAACGGGCGCGAGCCAGCATTCGCGAAGCGTATCGTTTGAAAGGTTCGTAATATCGTAGCGAAGGAAGATAAAGTCGCGATAGTCGCCGAAGCCCCACGAATAGATCGTGTGCTCGTACTGTAAACGCAACGGGTAGCCTTCTTTCTTACGCTGGGCGACGCCGCCCTCGTAACGGTTGAGGTCGGTATCCTTAAAAGTACAGAAGATATCTTCTTCGGATATGTAGGCGGGACCTTTAGGATAAGTCGTGCGGTTACGCTCGGCATTGTCCTTTATGAAATAACCGAAATAGCGGTTTTTCTTTAAGGTGTCCTTAGCTTCCCTGCTAGCGTCCCAAACGGGCCAGTTGCCCTGTACGCTCGGGTCCAGCGGAGTTCCGTCGGCTTTAAAGTCGATGGAGAAATATGTTCTGTAGGTTTCGATATCGTTAGGGTCTACGTTGTCGCCGTCCTCGATGCGGCCCGGAACCATCCAGGACGTACCCGAGTTAGGGTTGTAGGAGACTTCAACGTATTTTCTGTATTGTACCTGGTCGGTAATGCTAGGGTTCGGCTTCTGCGCGGCAAACCAAACGCCGCCGCCGAAGATGTACTGGTTAACGGATCCGCGAGGCCAGTAACCGCCGCCGATACCGCCGGATTGCGAAATGTTGAATCCGAAGATACCGTAGTTAGTCGTGTAGAATTGAACGTTACTAACCGTGTTCTGTTGCAAATCGTACACGCTGCGGAGTTGCTTCGCTTGTAGTTCCTCGGAGTCGCCTTTGTCTTTCTTGGAGCGTACCTTAGTTGCGGCTTCAGCGTTGAAGCTTGCCAACATCAAGGTAGCCGCTAAGAGAAAAGCTAACCTTTTAACATAATTTTTCATTTATTACCTCTTATTTTACCTAAATTTTCAATTTTTCGTTTTAGAATCTAAACGTAGCGCCAATTGCGACCGTACGGGGAGCCTGGAAGTTACCGCGATTTCTGATCGAAGTTTTGATTACTTCGAGGTAGCTCTGGTATTTCTCAGATTGTTCAACGACGCCGTTATGATTGAAGTCAGCGGCTTCGTTGTAGAGTCTGCGTCCGTACATATCGTATTGATCCGGTCTGTAGGATTCCGGGTTAGCGTAGGTTGCTTCCTTGTACCAGGGAGTAGCGTTGAAGCTGCCGATCTGGCGGGCAAGGCTGCTTCCGTTGTCAAGCGGATCGCCTGTAGCGGAGAAGAAGCCTACGATCGCGGTGCGGTTTGTTACGTTAATGATATCTGCAAAGAATTCAAGCGAAGATCTGCCCATTGATTCGCCGAACCAATCGCTCATGTAGAAGAGCTTGGTAATACGGGAGTCGAGTCTCCAGAAGGAGGGCTGGCGTTCTGCATTGATTTCGCTTAAGCGGTTGCCGTTCTTGTCAGTTTTCGTGTAAGGGAAACCGGAACGATAGGTGCCGGTAAAGTTGATGTTCATGTTCTCGAGGAACTGGATGCCGCCGATAGCGGGGCCTTCATTTTGGTTCCAAACGAAGTCGAGCATCATCTTTACGTTGTGACGCGAGTCCCATGGCTGCGGGAACGGTTCGAGCGGGAAAGCTTGCTTACCGGAGTAAACGTCCGTCGGGGAGCCATAGTTCGAAGTAGCGTCTGGAGCGGTTCCTTCAAATTGCGATATCGTATAGTTAATATTCAGGCCGATATGATCTGTCGGGCGTTTGCGGAATTCAAATTCAATACCGCGGGAGTTTCCGTATTCATTAACCGAGCTGATATAGAACGGGTTCGGAACAGCGTCAACATACGTTACGCCTAATTCATTATATATATCTTTATAGTATGCGGTTGCCGTAAACAACATGTCCTCGCCGATGATCTGCTCGAGAGATACCTGGTATTGGTTCGTTCTCTGCGGGCCTAAGTTCGGGTTGCCTAAGATATCGCCCGTGCGAAGGAGGTCGACTGCGAACTTATCGTAAAGGCTCGAAAGCTGCGGCATCTTGTAGTAGATACCGTAAGCGAGGTTTAATCTCGTCTGATCGGTTACAGGATAAGCTATGTTGATGCGGGGAGAAATCTGGAATTTCATCGACGCCGGGGCAAATCCTGAGTCCGCGCGAATTGAGGTAAAGGTCGAGTCGCTCGTTCTGTATTGCGCGTTCGGATCGAACAAGTCGAAGCGAATGCTGGGGCTGATGATGATGCCCTTGTAAGCGATTTGATCCTGGAAATAAAGGCCGTATTTTCTCGGTTCGAACGGCTTGCTGGTTTTATCCCAAACGGTTTGATTGTCAGCGTAAATATTGCCGCCGTATTGATCGGTGTAAACGTCGTAGAAGGGATTGCCGTCCCAGGGATTGCCAACCTGGTAGCGATTTAAAGTATAGAGCTTAACTTCGAAACCAGTTTTAAATACGTGGTTAAAGTCGGAAGTATTGAACACGCTGGTATAGCTACCGTCGGCTTGCCAATAGGTGCTTAGGCGATAGTCGAAGCCGCTGTTGTTGCCGCCGGAGTAGAAGGACCCCTGGATACCGTAAGGATTGTCGGTGCCCTGGAAATAGGAACCGCCTTCGTAGAAGCCCGTGATAGGATTACGGGTGGGCATATCTAACTCGAGGAAGCCGTCTTCGGTCTTTGCAAGAGTAGTTGCCGACTGGTAAATATCGATGATCTTGTCGCCGATGATCTTACCGTTTTCATTACGGCCCTTGACTAATCCCTTACCGTCGTAGATTAATTCGTCTACCGGCTCATAAATATCGTAGCCGGAGAAAAATCCGAGCGGATTGACGTTCATGCGCCTGCCGTAAATATCGTCGTTCTGGTTGTATGACAAAGTTAAATCATAGAACGAAGTGGAGGAAAGCGTGTGGTTGATCCTCGTCATTACGTTGTTCACAAACTGGTTGCCCACAATTTGCTTTGCCTGGGCTTCAGTCATCTGGGTTTGAGCGCCGTTGGGTAAGATGCCTTTATCATTTTGATAGAGCCAAGCCCAGCCATTACCTTGAGCCGTCGTCAGGCCCCATGTGCCGCCAACTAACAAATTAAGGTTTTCGCTTATACCGAAGGACATTCTGCCTGTAATGTTTCTCATCCAGGTGTCGTTTCCGGGCAAGTGGCCTAAGTTATTGCCTAGCGGATCGTAAATTTCGTATCCGCCGGAGTATTTATCAAATTTAGTAACGCCGGAGATGCTGAAGGTCGATTTGCTTAAGAAAGGAATAGGACCGGAGAACTGCGCGTCAATTTGGTTTTCGCCTGCGCCCTGGAGCTTTGCGCCTTCGCCTGCGCTAACGGCGCGGAGGCGGGTGCCCTCGTCTACGATCTCTACGCCGGAGCTTTGAGAGCCGTAGAGAGCTTCCAATTCGCCTCTCCAACGGAGGAGACCTTCGTACATGTTGTCTTTACCGGTCTTTACGACGGTGTTAACGACGCCGCCGGTCGCTTCGCCGTATTCAGCCGAAAAGCCGCCGGTCTTAACCTGGACTTCTTCGGTAGCGAATTGCGAAACCATCGGGTAGTAACCGTTGCCGCCGAGGCCGAGCGTGCCGGTGATCTGGTTCGATACGTCAAGGCCGTCCACGCGAACCTGCGTTTCCGTGGAACGCGAGCCGCGAACGTAGAAACCGCCGCCGCTGCTTTGAACGCCCGCGCTTATAGAGACGACGTTCAAGACGCCTTCGCGGGCTACGTTTTGCAATTCCTTGCCGGACAGCACGCTCTGCGAGCCCTGCTGATCCTTGCGAATAAGATCTTTGTTTGCGATGACCTCAATCTCGCCTGTCCTGCTTGATTTTTCGGTAAGGGTTACGTTTAATTCCGTCGTTTGGTCGGCGGAGATCCTGGCTTCTTTCGTAACTTCCGTCTTACCAACCGAGCGGAATTTAATTTGATAAACGCCGGAAGGTATATTCGTAATCGTATAGCTTCCGTTTTTATCTTTAACATAGGTACCGCGCGAGGTACCCTCGACCAGGACCGAGGCTCCCACCACGCCTTTCCCTTCGTCATCCACAACCTTCCCTTTGAGTATGCCGTATAAGCCGGCATGCATCGTAAGGGGAGTTCCCAGAATTACAAGGAAAAGTACTGCGATAAACTTTCGCATAATAATTCACTCCTAAAATATCATTAAATTAATATTACTAATATTATTAATCACTGATTTATCTATTCTACCGAATGATATTCAATTTCTGAGTATTGACCGCGTCGCCTGCCTGGGTGCGTACAAAGTACGCGCCGGAGGGTAGCGAGCCGAGTTTTAGTTCGATTGCGTTTAGCGTCTCAGTCGATTCGCCTTCAAAGGCGTCGAGAGCTAATTCGCCGTACGCATTGTATATTTTTACCGTAAACTTGCCGGGGCGAGCCGCCGTAAAGCTTAGCTCGGCGCGATCGGTCGCAGGGTTCGGCGAGATCGTTGCGTTGAATTCGCCGTTTTGGATTTGCGGTTCGTTGGCGCCCATATTCGCAAGCACGTCGAATAGCGAGTAGGCGACGTATTGCTTACTAAGATAGGTTTGTTGTTCTAAGTTTGTTAAGTTGGAAGATTTAGTAAACAGCTGGACCGCGGGAATTCTATGCAAATCCTCGGTAAGCGGGTAAGGGATCCAAACGTCCCTGTCGAGTACGCCGCTGCGCGTTACGTTTACCGTGTCGCTCCAGGCTTTATTGCCGTCGTTAAGATTTTTAATTGAGAAATAAACGTCGGCGTTCAAAAACGACGCGCTGCCGTCGTCCTTCCAAGTTATACCCAAAAGGTCTACCCACTTTGCCGCGAGCGCGCTTTCGTCGCTCGTCTTGGAAAGCTGCAATTCGGTTGCGCTGGCTTTGTAAACGGGCTGACCGTTATCGTCTATTAAGCCCATCCAAATGCCGCTGTGTCTCGCGATTTTTTCGATGCTCCAGGTACCTGACGGATTGCACGTAATCGCTGCGATGAAATGCAAAACGTCCTGGGGCGCCTTGGATGAATTGGACTCGTTTACCATAACGGCGAAAACGACCGTTCCGTCGTTAAGTACCGCCATGTCCTTCCTGTTGTAATCTATAAATATGCTGTCGCGAATAATTCCGTTTTGTTCTGCGAAATCTTTAAGCAGCGAGCCGGGCATTACGTTGAACTCGCTCCAGGTAAGCCCCAAGTCGGTCGAGGTGGAGAACCCGGGTTCCGCGCGATCCTTTGTCGGTTCGGAAGCAAAATTGCCGAAGACGCCAAGGTAATACTTTTCGTCGGCCGTTTTACGCAGAGCTACGAGCGTGCTCGATCTTGCGAACTGCGTGTTAACGGGTTCGAACTTGTCGTTAGTCATTTGCGGCGGAATGTATGCGTCGATCACCTCGGTTTCGACCTCGATAGTGCGTCGGAAAGCGATATTATTGTTTTCCAACGTATCTACTCCTGCGCCTACCGGGGTTACGCCGCCGACCGCTAAAGCCAGCGCCCTACCGTCGTTCGTCACGCTGCCGATAATTTTAGACTCGCCCGAAACCACCGATACCTTCCCGTTCTCGTCGCGTCCCCTTCCGCCCCATTGGAAAGTCTTTCCGCCGGAAGTGAAGCTGGGACTGGTCGCATACCCGTTGCCAAGGTTTTCGCCGTAGATGCCGGTTTCGAAACCGCGCCATTCCCCGTTGTCCTCGTCTACTAAGGATAAGGTAAAGGGATAAATCACTTCTCCTTCCTTATTATAGGAGCTAATGCTTGGATAGCGTCCGCCATATGGAGGGTTCGACTGGTAGTTGTAAACTCTAACAGTAGGCTCCCAGCTAGCGCCTAAGTCCTTCGATATTTTAATAAAAATATTATTCTTAGAGTTAGCCGGGCCATGACCTACTTCGTTCGGGTTATAAAACCCGCGAAGGATCAAGCCCAATTCGCCTGAAACGGGCTCGTACGTAAAGGGCTCCTGGACGTCGTTTTCGAAGGTGAGGGAATTCGCAACCGAATCTATGATAAGGTAAAGCGACTCGCCCTCTTGAAACTTATCTCCAGGCTTTTTCGTATTGAATTTATTAACGCTGAACGCGTTAACTGTCGGATCGCCGCCAAAAAAGGCTTGGACTTTGCCGGATTCGGCGCGTTGCGCGCCGGCGGGCAGAGGCTCGTCGATAGGAGCTGCTTGCGCTATCGACAGCGAGGCTGCGGCTAAAATTAAGTTGCGCAGCTTGAGACAATTAGTATAAAATCCCATAGTACACCCCTCCGATATAGATTTTCGAATAAGAAATTCAACCCAATTTCAAATATAAAGTTTTTTTCCGAGTTTTAATTGAATTATTTCTAAACATGTTAATGAAGTAAAGCTTACCCTTAAATTAGAAATTAAATTGTAAACCGTAGATAATTGAGAGCGTAGACTTCCAGTCGGCGTTATCTTGCGTTAATCTATAGGGGTTAGCCTGGAAGAGCTTGCCTTCGGCGCCGCCGGTTAAGCTAAGGCCCGGGACAACTTCATACTTTCCAAAGAGACGCCCGAAACTTATTAAACCGTCGCGGGAAAATCCCGTGCCGACGCGCGATTCAAGCGAAGCGCCGCCGGCGGCAAATATAGTGCGCTCGTAGAACGCCGAACCCCAGAAGATTTTGTTGTCGCGCGTAACGTTAACGGGGAGGCTAATGTAATTCTCAGGATTATACCCAGGAACGAACTCTTCGAGCCCGCTCAGGGAGCCGCCGCTTACGTTAATCGTAACGATTTGATCCGTTTGGAAGCTAATCATTCCCACTTCAAGTCCGATTCGCGAATTTGAGTTTAGAGAGTACGCTATGCTTTGAGAGAAGCTGATGATTGGATGATTCTCGGAGGTCGGGAGCCCGCCTCGCATGACGTCGGAACCGTAGAAAGAAGAGAGTTGTATCTCCTCGATATTTGGCCGGATCAGGTTTAGCGTCGCCATTTCGCCGCGGGATTGCGATCCTTGCGGAAGGACGCCGCGACCGAACGGTACATTCGACAGGGCCGAGAATTGGGATGGCGTCGCGCTATTCAGGCTTCTTTGGGCTGATTCCCGCGCGGGGCGGTAGGAATCGGCTGCGGAAGCGCCGGTCACGCTTTCGAGCGAAACCGGCTCGGGGAGTACTTCTTGGAAATCAGGCAGCGTAGGCTGAGAGAGGGCTTGCGCTGGAGTTTCCGCTTGCGCGATCGATCCCGAATTGAGGGAGTTGATCCTTTTTACATACATTCTATTATGTTGAGTGGAGAAATGCTTTGTTTGAGATTTCGTATTCGCGGCGGTACCATTTTCATCGACGGAAACGCGAAGGCCGGTAGCTTCGGCTTGCTCTAAATTCGAGCCGGCGCCGCGCCTTAGCTCCGGGATATGGCCGTCGTAGATCGCGATACTGCCGCCAATCATAAAGAGGGCTAGCAAAGCGGCTACCAGCGTCGTGCGCCAGAGGTAAGTCGCGCGCTCAGGCTCCCTGCTTTCAGCGATAAAAGAATCCGCCGAGAGAATCCGCATTAGCACGAGGTCTTCGGTCTCCTGAGCCAGGCCTTCCGGCAGCTCTATCGATTGGGCGTCTTCTTTAAGAGCCATGTGCACCTCGACGGCGGAGTCAAACGTTTCGCGAGCCATGGCGTCCCCGCCAATCATCTCGCGAAGGAGCTTGTCCTCCGAACTTGTAAGTTCTCCGTCAAGATACTTCCCTATTAAATGATCAAGATTCATTTATTTCCCTAACCAGTGGTTTAAGTAATTTTCTAAGTAACGTTCGCGCGCGAAATACCCGAACCTTCGCCAAAGAGAGCTCGATACCTAATATATCGGCAATCTCCTGGTAGGAGTATTCTTCGTATTCGCGCAATATCAGCGCTTCCCGCAGGGCTTCCGGCAGCATTGAAACCGCTTTGTCGATATATTGTTTCATACCGACGTCGCTTTCGGACGGGGCCTTCATCGAGCCGTGGTAAATTTCGTCGAACGTGTCGTGCTTTTTTCGCGCGCGTATGTGATTTAAGCACGTATGCCTCGCTATAGTGAACAGCCACGCCGCGAAATTTTCCCCGCGGAAGTTTTTTCGATTTTCATAGACCTTAATAAAAGTTTCCTGGAAAGCGTCCTTTGCAGCGGCTTCGTCGCCGAGCATCCTAAGGCAAAAGCGATATACCTTTTGGTTGTATTGACGATAGAGCAGATGGAACGCTTCAGCTGATCCTGCCTTAAGTTGCACGATGGCTTCCGCGATATCGCTCTCGTTAATTTCCTTATTTGGCTTTTTTGTAAACATCGCTCGCTTTCTTTTTAACTATAGACAAAGCCTTTTTTACAAAAGTTACACAGAATTTTTTAGTTTTTAAAATAGAATGGATTTTTTTTGGAATTAACGAGATTAAATGCCTTTTGCTGGGGATGTTTTAGCTACCAGATCGATGATTAAATTTTGCATTATCGAGAGGTTATCCGCTCCGCTCCGCTTAAGCGAGTAGTCCGCTTCCGCTATTTTCGGCAGCGCGGCCTCTATCTCGCGCGGGCTGTAACGCTTCAGGGCGTCGACGTATTCGCCGACGAAGTAAGGCGGGGCGCCGGATTCCTTTGCAAGGGTAAATTTATCTTTGCCCTGGCCGACGGGCTCGATTAGCCTGAATAAGGTTGTGAAGTAGCGGGATAGTATTGTCAGTATAAGCATTTCGGCCCGATCGATGGAGAGCATAGAGTAGAGGATAGCGATCGAGCGTTCCAGGCTGCGCTCCCCGACGGCTTTTTGAAGATCGAACGCGGAGTATGCGCGGCCCGTGCCGGAGACTTCTTCGGCGTCCGTTAGCGTTATCTCGGCGCGGTCGGCAGCGTAGATCAGGAGCTTTTCAACTTCGCCGGCGAGCTCGCGCAGGCTTTGCCCGGAGCGGGCTGCGATATACTGCGCCGCCTCCTCGGATATCCGCTTTTTAAACGATTTGCAGCGCCGGGCTATCCAGCCGACGTATTCGGAATCGTATACCTTAGGGAATTCAATGCAGTAGTGCAACTTGACGAGCTTATTCCAGGGGAAGCGGAGAGCGTCGAGCTTCTTGGAGCCGCCCTTCTTTATTTCCTGCGATATTTTATTTAGTTGCTCGACTTGAGCGCGAAGGATGAGGATAGTGCTTTCCGACGGACGCTCTAAATAATCTCCAAATGCGGATCGCTCTTCAATTTTCTTCCCTACGCGCGTTGGGAAGGCGCGCTCCAAATGGGGAATCGAGACGATCCTTCGCTCGCTCATCATCGGCAGCGACGCGCATACGTCCGCTATATGGGATGGGTTTATTGATTCGGCGTCAAGCGTGTCGAAGTCGAACATATCTTCTTCGCCGAGATTCAATTTCTTGATTATTTTCTGATAAGCCTCTTCTATTAGAAAATCTTCCTCGCCGAACAATAGGATAACCGAAGGAAGATTTGGCAGGGCAAGCAAGGCGTCGAGCGAGCCTATCATGAATCGAGTCTCGCCTTATATTTAGGCGAATCCTTTAATCCCTTCGCTATTTTTTCCTTAATTATATCCGTTTCGGAGGGCTTTACGATATACGCGCTGATATTCAGCTTTACAAGGTTCTCCACGGCTTCGCGCGCGCTCATCGCCGAGCAGACGACGACGGGAATTTGCTCGGTCTTGTTGTGCGCTCTCAGGTAGGAAAGAGCCGTTTGCCCGTCCATTTTAGGCATTTTCATATCTAATATAATTACGTCGGGGATATAATTCGTAAACATCTCGAATCCCCGCTTCGGGTCTTCGGCCTCGAGCACTTTGCATTCGAAGGTTTTTTCGACGATGATTTTCAGCAACCTTCTGTAGTAATCGTCGTCGTCGATGATCATTACAGTGTAGTCTTTGAAGTTATTGATTTCTCGTGCAAGCATGGTAGCGCCTACAAATGATTTGGATATTGGACAAATTTAGCAATTTATTACGAAAACAAAAAATCGATCCCGCTCTTATTTTATAACTAATATCTTATGGGGGATCTCGCCGTTCTCCGCCAGCCGAACAAGAGCTTTCAGCATCATGTTGGTGGTGCGCTCCCCGCGCGCTGCTATCAGCATCCCGTTGGACGAATAATAATCCTCGGCGAAGATTAAGCCGGGCTCGATCTTGTTTACTGGAAGTCTCAGCACGGAACGCTTTCCGACTTCCATCCGTTCTAATTCAACTATATCGATAAAGGCGTCGACCGCTTTCTTTTCGAAGAGGATACCGCGCTTCTTATAAAGATAATTCATTACGGAAGTATATTTTTCCCTCTCCCCGTCCAGGTAGCCCACCGTACTTGTTATTTTTTGCGTCGTGGGGATATTCTCCCGGCTTCGCGTACGCTTATACAGGGCGTTATGGAATACGTCGACTATCCCGATTATCTTCGCCGCCGGCGTAATGGAGTCGCCGGCAAGATGATCCGGGAAGCCGGAGCCGTCCAGCCGTTCATGATGCTGCTGTATAATAATTCCAATTTGATTAAATCCGGGATGCTCCTTCAGCAGAGCCTTGCCCAGTTCCGGGTGCATACAGTATTTCTTAAACTCCACCGAATTCATTTCGGCGGGCGACTTGAACATAGACGTATCGCTGGTTCCAATTTTTCCTAAATCGTGCAGGAGCGCCGCAATCCTGATTTCCATAACGTCCTCTTCCGGCATGCCGAGCGCCACGGCTAATTCCACTGCCTTGCCTGCTACCCAACGCGAATGACTGCCGTCGAAGAACTTTTCAGTCAGCGATACGATGTTCGACAATACGCGTATAGTCGAGAAAAGATCCTCGGCAAGACGCGTCCGTAGCTCGTCGATTACATCCTCGCTATCATTGACGTTATTCGCGTTAAAATCCCAATTCATTTCATTCTCCATATCACTTGCAAAAATAACCAATGAACGGTAATTTCCAACGCTCAATTTTAGAATATTAATTGCTCCATAATATTCTATACGTCATTTCTGCAAATAACCTTAGGAGCTTCTTGCGGGGGTATTCTTTCGAGCCTATCTTCGCGTTCGAGGTATAAGTAGTAATCCTGGAGTATTTCGCCTATTTCAGCGCGATCGACGCTCAAAACGAGCCGCTGGCGGAAAGCCCCTGCGTTATAATATCCCCGGAGGTAGCCTGAATAATTTTTTCTGAATTCCAATATGCCTCGCTCGGGGCCCTTCTGCTCGCAACTAAGATCCAGGTGCCTTAGGCACACGTCTATGCGCTCCCTCAGCGTTTCCTCGCGCGGCTCCTCGCCTGCGAGGGCTTGCTTGATCTTTTTAAATATGAAAGGATTGCCGACTATCGCCCGACCGATCATAATGCCGTCCGCGCCGGGAACGTCGAAGGCGCGGAGAGCGTCCTCGACTGTTACTATGTCGCCGTTTAGGAATAGCGGGACGGAGATTTTCTCCTTTATGCGAGGGATCCAACTCCAATCCGCCTTGCCTCCCATTCCCTGGTCGCGGGTCCTGCAATGCACGGCTATAGCCTTCGCGCCGGCCTGCTCCTGCATTTGCGCGATTTCGAGAATGTTCATCGCGCTCTTGTTCCAACCGAGCCGCGTCTTAATTGTTACCGGTATGGAAACCGCCTCGGCGCAAGCTCGCGTTATTTCCGCCATTAGCTCGGGGCTTTTAAGCAATGCGGAGCCTGCGTTGTTGTTCACGACCTTTTTCACCCAGCAGCCGTAGTTGATGTCGAGTATGTCGGCGCCCGCGTCCTCGGCTATCTTCGCCGAACGCGCCATCGCATCGGGATTGGCCCCGAAGATCTGCACTGCGACAGGGCGCTCCCCGGGGTGGATCGTCATTTTCTTTAGGGATTTCTCCACGTCGCGTATGAGCGCTTCGCTCGCTATGAATTCCGTATAGACGAGGTCCGCCCCCTGCTCCTTGCAGATAATTCTAAACGGCAGGTCCGTTATTCCCTCCATCGGGGCGGGTATCAGGGGTTTATCAAATTCGATATTTCCAATTTTAAAGCTCATAGCGGGTTCCCGGCAAGCGATTTATAAAAAAGCCCTCGGCTTTTGCTGAGGGCTTGTATGCAAGTAGAGAGTATGTGTTTTATTAAAAACAGTAAAGTTATTATGTATAACTGATTAGTTTGAGCAATATTGTATTGCTCGAGCTGAAACTTAGTTAATCGGGTATACTGATATTTGCTTTTTATCGCGACCCTTGGGTTCGAATTCAACGCGGCCGTCGATAAGGGAGAAAATAGTATAATCCGTGCCCAAGCCGACGTTATTGCCGGGATGGAACTTAGTTCCGCATTGGCGAACGAGTATATTGCCGGCTTTAACGGATTCGCCGCCGAAGCGCTTTACGCCGCGCCGTTGCGCGTTGGAGTCGCGGCCGTTTTTCGTCGAGCCGCCGCCTTTTTTATGTGCCATGCCTAATGCCCCTTAGCTTAAATATTTACGTTAGTAATTTCAATTTGCGTAAATTGCGAGCGGTAACCGTTCAATTTACGGTATCCTTTGCGGCGCTTTTTGTGGAAGACGATTACTTTATCGCCCTTGCCATGCGCCAAAATTTTTGCCGCGACGCTGCCCTGGATATACGGCGCGCCGATTTGTGTCTTTTCGCCGTCTATGGCGAAAAGTATGTTCCCGAAGGTCAATTCGTCGCCAGGGGCGCCCTCGATACGCGGAGCCGTAAGCGTCATGCCCGGTTCTACCTGGAATTGCTGACCTGCTATTTCTACAACTGCTAACATTTTATCCCTCTTTTGTTCTTCTTCTCGTAAAGGAATTTGCAAAATAACACATTTACGGGAAATGGCAAAATTATTTTTTTCCACAATCGACTTCCAATCTTATTTCTTTAACTACATTCTTAAGCGATAAATGAGTTTTGTTTCTTATTTTTGCTTTTTTGCATTTTACAAATAAGGAGTATTTTATAATGGCGGAAAAAAAGGATTTCCTCGATAGCTCGCGCCTCGTCGAGCATATCGATATAAAGAAATATAACGTCGTCCCGATGGTCGAGGACATGGGAAAAATGGCTTTTCAGGCGCGCAACCTTCATCGCGCGGCCGCTATATTAGACAAGATGGCCGCCGACAGCGACTGCACTATCTACCTGACTCTAGCCGGCTCTCTGATCTCCGCCGGCCTTAAGCAAGTTATCGTCGACCTTATGCGCTCGAAAATGGTCGACGCTATTGTCTCCACCGGCGCGAACATAGTCGACCAGGACTTCTTCGAAGCTCTTGGGTTCCGCCACTACCAGGGCACCCCCTTCGTGGACGATTCCGAGCTTCGCGAACTCGCCATTGATAGAATTTACGACACATACATAGACGAGGACGATCTCCGCGTCTGCGATATGACCATCGCCGAGATAACGAACTCGCTCGAACCCCGCCCCTACAGCTCCCGCGAATTTATCCGCGAGATGGGACGTTGGCTCGAGATGAACGATAAAGGCCAGGATTCCATAGTCCGCACCGCCTACGAGCTCGGCATCCCGATCTTCGTCCCGGCTTTCTCCGATTGCTCCGCGGGCTTCGGCCTCGTGCATCACCAATTCAATCGCGCAGGCGAGGAAATGGTTTCTATCGACTCCGCTAAGGACTTCCTCGAGCTGACCAGGACAAAGATTGAAGGCGGCACGAGCGGCATCTTCATGATCGGCGGCGGCGTTCCGAAAAACTTTACGCAGGACATCGTGGTAGCGGGCGAAGTGCTCGGCTACGACGTCGATATGCATAAGTACGCAGTCCAGTTGACGGTCGCCGACGAGCGCGACGGGGCTCTCTCCGGCTCGACTCTGAAGGAAGCAAGTTCCTGGGGCAAGGTCGAGACCACCTACGAGCAGATGGTTTACGGCGAAGCTACCGTCACCTTCCCGCTCATCGCCGGCTACGCCTACCACAAACGCAACTGGGAAAGCAGAAAGTTCCGTCGCTACAACGACTTCCTGGACGCGCAGGTCCCGGCTCCAGCCCGCGCCGAAGCGTAACTTCTCCCTTCTTCTAAGTTTTGATGGAAAAGCGGCCCTTACGGGCCGCTTTTTTTATTTATTATTACTATTTTCATTTTTTATTATTAACAAATTGATTATATTTGCTTCATTATTTTACGGCATCTTTGAAAGATAATTTGAGGTGAAAATGAAGCTGTTTTCTATTTTAGTATTTTCCGGGGCCGTCCTGCTCAGTTCGTGCAAGCACGATCCGATCACGGCCGGGAACAACCCTGTTCCCGTCGATTCCCTCTGCTTCGAGCGGGACGTTTTGCCCATCTTCCAGATCAATTGCGCTAAGAGCGGATGCCACGACGACATAACCGCCGAGGAAGGCTTCCGCGCCACAAGCTACGCTTCCATTATTAAAAAAATTAAGCCGAACAGCCTTAGCGGGAGCAAAATATGGGAGGTAATCCACGATAGCGGAGAGGACCGCATGCCGCCCCCGCCCAATCCCCCGCTCACTGCGGACCAGGTGAACACGATCAAAACGTGGATTATGGAAGGCGCTTTTTCAGATTGCAAATAAGGAGGATTTATGAGAAAGTATTTTACTTACTTTTTATTCGCGGCAGCGGCCGTTTTAGCTGCGAGCTGCTACTACGACAATGAAGAAGAGCTCTATTGGAGCGCCGACGGCGGACTAACGGGCTGCGACACCGCCAACGTTAAGTATTCCGTTCAATTAACCAATACGCTGCAGAACTACTGCCTGGCGTGCCACGGCCCTACGGCTCAATCCACCGGCGGTGGGATTAGTTTAAATTCCTACGTGGGGCTGAAGAACAATATCTCCCGGGTTATCGGCGCGATAAACCACGCGCCCGGCTTTCAACCCATGCCGAAAGGCGCCGCAAAGCTAACCCCCTGCAGGATCAGGCAATTTGAAATTTGGCGGGACGCGGGAACGCCCAACAATTAATAAGGAAATCAACATGAAGAAAACTCTACTGGTTCTTGCACTTATTACCTTCAGCCTTTACAACGGGATTGCGCAAGCCGGGCAGGACGACGACATAAGCTCGCTGCTCGACAGCCTTTCCGCCCCAACCGACGATTACGCCTACGCTTTCTTCAAGACTACCCGTATCGTAACCGGGCATTCCATCGAGCAGATGAAGGCCGGGCAACTGGAGTTCCGCATTTCGCACCGCTTCGGGAAGCTAAATTCCGGGGCGGGACAGCTCTGGGGATTGGATCAATCCACGATATTATTCAGCCTCGAGTACGGCATTACCGATTGGCTGGAGACGGGTATAATGCGCACGCCCAACGAAAAGATATTAAACGGTTTCGCAAAAGTAAAGCTTTTGCGGCAGGTCTTCGGCGGATTCCCCGTCTCGATTTCCTACTTCGGCAGCGCCGGGGTCAGCACGATCGATTGGGCCAACCCGGACAGGGAGAACTATTTCTCCTCGCGGCTCCACTTCGCCCATCAAATTTTAATTGCGAAGAAATTCAGCGAGGATTTCTCCCTGCAGCTCACGCCGACGCTCGTACACAGGAATTTGGTTCCCAACGCTCTGGACGAGAACGACCTATTCGCCGTGGGGATTGGCGGGCGCTATAAACTAACTAACAGGATCTCGGTAAACGCCGAGTACTTCCATGCGTTCCAGCCTACCTACGCCGGCGCGCCGGATCTCTTCGATCCTATGTCGATCGGCTTTGATATTGAGACCGGCGGGCACGTCTTCCAGATAATGCTCTCCAATTCCGTCGGGATGATCGAAAAGCACTACATAGCCGAGAATACGGGCGACGCTTCCAAGGGGGATATGCACTTAGGATTCAATATCTCCAGGACGTTTACGCTGATAGGGGAGTAACCTCTTTATAATATTAAAAAAGGCAAGCTCATTAAGGGCTTGCCTTTTTCCGCTTATGACTTTTATAAGAAACGTGCTAAAAATAAATCACCGATAAATCCGCTAATCTATCTTAACAAAATTCTTCGCGCGGATGGAGACTCCATTTTGCAGGACGAAGAGATAGGTCCCGTTTGGAAGCCCCTCAAGGGAGTATTCTAAATTTGCCTCGCCAGTCGTTGGGTCTACCTGGATCTTGCCGGAGAACTCGATCAGCTTATTGCCGAGTATGTCGCTGACGTAGGCCGTTACGTTATCCTGCCCGTCGGGCATGAGGAAAGCCCTCGCCTTTAGTATGTTCCCTCGCGTCGGGTTCGGGTAAATGCGCTCTATCCATGCATCCAACGCGTGGTTTTCCGCGCCGTAGCCCCCTTCTGGCGCGCCCGTCCCTTCGGGCTTATAGCGGAAAATACCCTGCGGACCTGTGCCTATCCATAGATAACCTTCCGAATCGAATTCCGCGCTTCCAAGCCATATAACAACACTATCATCGATGGGATAATCAATTTTCTCCCATTTATCTTTTTTTAAGTCATATTTGCAGAAGAAATAATGCATAGCCCAAAATACATAAATTTGGCCGTCCTTGATCGGAACAATTTTCTTTATATATTTATCATCCCACTCCTCTCCATGGATTTTTAAAGAATCAGGTATATTAACCGCTTCCCATTTCCCGTCAGAATAGAAGGAAAGATCGTTGGAATCGGAAGACGCGTAGAGATTGCCGAGGCGGTCGAATTGCATAAAGCGTATGTTCTTACCCCCTAATTTGGCTTCGCTCATCGTAATAGTCTTATGCGAAAGGCTATCCTGTGTATGAAAAGTAACTTCAACTATGCCTTTGGGATATGCGTATCGCAAGATAGAGTCCTTAACAATTACTCTATTAGTGTTAAAGTATGGCATCTCTATTTTATCTATATCATAATCGGTGAATTTTTCCCCGTCAAATTTCGTAAGGTATTGTGTAGTGCTAAGAAACCAAACATTATCGTTGTTATCGACTGTTAATCCATTTATTGCGCCGTAGTCCCATTTCGAGCCGTAATCGAGCTTGCTTACCTTTTGGAATCCGCCTTCCTCCGTGTATTTTGCCAATCCGCCGAGAGTATTGATCCAGATTGTGCCTTTGGAATCAGTCTGCATCCTATGTATTGCATAATAATCCGATGATAAATCTGGGTTTGATACGGGTTCTATTTCGTCTTCATTTATTGTATAGAGGCGCATCCAAGGAGATACGAGCATCCCACCGTCTTTTAAAGGGGCGATTGCATTTACGTAAGCTATCGTATCGTTTTTATAGTAATAAGGGTATATTTTCCATTCGTCTTCGGCGCTGCAAAAAAATGGAAATAGGTATGCAAGCGCCATAATAAAAGCAAAGCGACTATAGTTCATAATCATCACCATGGATAAGAGTTCATAAATAATTTGCGACTATAGGCGGCGCTTAATTATAAATCAAGCGCAGTCTAAGCATTAATTGTTGTTTATTCTCCGCAACTGGTCTGGCAGGAACGGCCGCTTATAGTCTCTCCTATTAATCAGAAAATAATAATATGGGAGAATTGTCGGCGTCCAAAGTAAAATAATAAAAACAGAAAAGCAAGCTTTATTTTCGATTATGTTAGATTTTTCAAATAAATGCAACATTTTCCGCGCAGGAAAAGTAATCGTTTCTTAATATTTAGTTAACTCGTTTAGATAAAGTCTGAACGGGCAAGGGTTCACGGCAAAATCATAAATAGCTTTTTTCTTCTGATGCCTCCCCGCGGCTCCGCCGCAGAAAGGAGGCGGGGGCGGCGTTGGCTACTGACGTGGAACCGCTGCGCGGTTCGTAAGATTTGAGCTCTTTATAAATTTTTTGCGGCGAAAATCAACTGAATAATACGCCGATAGTTACGCCGTAGGCGTTTCACATCTGTAACAGGCGCTTTGCGTCGAAAACGCTACGCCGTAGGCGTT
The DNA here is from genome assembly GCA_050260015.1 of Chloroflexota bacterium. GTDB lineage: Bacteria > Bacteroidota > Ignavibacteria > Kapaibacteriales > UBA2268 > JBLNBN01. Next base: position 171,507 of record JBLNBN010000028.1, read on the forward strand.
GGACAAGCGTTTTCTACCAATAAGTAACCCCTCCGGGGTTAAGAAAAATAATTCCATAAAGTCCCGAAGGGAGGGCATTATTCGTAACCGTAAGAAAGCGAAGCGCAGCTTACGGATGCCCATGCCTCAAATTCTATCTAAAACGGCGTAGCCGTTAAACG
>JBLNBN010000029.1:0-146031 GCA_050260015.1 Chloroflexota bacterium
CTCATCCTATCCCGCGAATTATTAATGTCTTTGCTTTACAACGCCGTGCTGGCTTCGTTCGTAGTAACCTTTATCCATACGAGCATACAGCGCTATACCACCCCGGTAAAAGCTTCGCTGATATTCACGCTCGAGCCGGTCGTGGCAAGCATTGTCGCTTTCGCATGGCTGGGAGAAAAGCTTGGGGAGAGGGAAATCGCCGGCGCCGCAATTATATTTTCGGGCGTTTTGTTCTCGGAAGTTTTGGGGTTGAGTAAAAAAATGCGTCCGCGGGAAATCTAAAAATTTATTAAATTGTTGAATTCTTATGTCAAAATACTTATAAAGTAAGCGATGCCTATAGCAGGAACTCAAAATCGAATAAAGCGCAGTTGCGACGCTTTTATTAAAACCATAGAAGGTATACCGCCTTACATATTAGCGGCAGCAATAGTAATCTACCTTATCGCAATGGAGATGATTACTTTTTACTATGCGCAGCCAGTCGGAGACGTAGCTGAATTTCTAAATAACGCATACCGGGTTTGGTATGGAGAAGTTCCATATAAAGATTTTTGGCTTCTTTTCACTCCGGGGGAAGTAGTTTTCCCGGCCCTGATTTATAAAATAATTGGAGTTAACGCCGATGCATTGCGCTTCGTAATGATATTTATTAATTGTTGCACGTCGATAATGGCGTTCTATTTCGGGCGGGACTTGTTTAAGAAGAACTGGCTTGCGGCGATATTTGCCCTGTTATATTATTATTCTAGCGTAATATACCATTATACTGGCGCTTCGTATATTCATTTCTATTATATTCTGATGACAGTTGCTGTCTGGATGCTGACGAAATTTTATGCCAAAGGACAAATCCGGTATACCGCATACGCCGGAGCGGCCCTTGCAGCAGCTGTTTTTTTCAGGCTTTACGAATCAGGGGCTGGCCTGGCCGGGATGAGCTTAGCGCTTTTGTATTTTATAATCGCGACCAAAACTAACGTTTTAAAAGCGTTTGGAGCATTTGCCGGCGGTTTCGCCGTCGTATTACTCATCGAGTTTCTGCCATTTGCAGGTATAATACCCTACGTAATTAGAGAAGCCGTTTTCGAAAGCGTTAAGAATGGAACATCGATGAATCTGCCATACTTCTGGGACGCTACGGAAATGCTGAAAGCATTAGGCCGCGATTTTTCCAATGAAGGGATCATGTCTTTCTTGATTATGATATCGCACATTGTTAGATTCATAGCCTTCACGACTTACTATATACTGCCCTTTGTAACGCCGATTCTAATTATAGCGTTTTTCAAATTTGAGAAAGATATTCCGAGACGGTCAATTGCGCTAACTTTTTTTCTCTGGGGTATGATTACATTGCCTAAGGGATTAGGACGCTCAGATCTGACCCATATGGCTCCTTCAGCCGCCCCTTTAATCATGTTTGCGCTATATTCCGGTTATGTCATCGCTCAATCAGCTTATAACGATCGCTTTAGACAGATTTATAAATGGGGCGCCGTCGCTTTAGTAGCCGGAATGTTCTTGACCCTAAGCGGACCGTTATTTCGCATACCGGACCAATTCCGGATGCCCTTCACAAAAATTTATGCCCCTTATGGAAGTTATGCGAGCAATAAGCCGATGGACGTCGAGGGCGCTAAATTCGCGATTGAAAACGTTCTAAAATACACCCGGGAACGCGATTATATTTTCGTGACGCCATGGAGCGCGCCCGCGCTTTACGCTATGACGCATAGAAGGAACGCCACGTACTACGACTCGATGAACGACCCGGTGATCAGGCCGTCGGCGAAAACTCAGGAGAGAGTGATCGACGCGTTGATAGCGAGCAAGACGAAACTAATAGTGCACGCCGACTGGGGGTACGACGAAAAGCCTGAGCAGAGATTCAAGAACGCCTGCCGGATGATACAATCATTTATAGAGAGCAATTATACTATGGTCGGCAAGCACGGCGCGTACGAAATTTGGTTGCTCAAGAACTCTTAGCTCAGGTAGAATAATCATTGAAATAGAGAAAACGGCCGCGAGAGAGCTTCGGGGCCGTTTTTTTTTGATCTATTAACCGATATTTTACATCGTCTCGATAATAACAGCGTTGGCTTCGCCCCCGCCTATGCAAAGAGTGGCGAGTCCGCGCTTTTTGCCCAAGCGGAGGAGCGAGTAGAGCAGCGTCGTAAGGATCCTGGCGCCGGAGGCCCCGATCGGGTGGCCTAAAGAGACGGCGCCGCCGCAAACGTTGAGCTTATCGGCGGGGATGCCCGCTTCGCGCATGGAATGCATCGCCACTACGGAGAACGCTTCGTTGACCTCGAAGAGATCAATGTCCTCCACTGTTAGATTCGCCTTCTTTAGTATCTTCCCGATAGCGGCTGCCGGGGCCGTAGTAAAGCGCTCGGGCGCCTGCGCATGCCCACCCTGCGCGATAATTCTAGCCAGCGGCTTTAGTCCGCGCGACGCGGCATATTCCTCGGAGGCTATTACGAGCGCCGCGGCTCCGTCGTTTATCGAGGAAGCGTTGGCCGCGGTTATCGTGCCGCCCTCCTTAAACGCCGGCTTGAGCGAAGCGAATTTTTCGAAATTAGCTTTCAATGGCTCCTCGTCCCTCGTTACGAGCGCTTTGCCTTTTCGGTCGGATATTTCGACGGGGACGATCTCGGCGTCGAACCAACCGTTCTCCGCTGCGGCAAGCGCCCGCTTGTAGCTTTCGATAGCGAATTCGTCCTGCGCTTCGCGCGTAAAGTTGCATTCCTCCGCGCAAAGTTCCCCGGCGGAGCCCATATGGAATTTGTTGTAGACGTCCCAGAGGCCGTCGGCGACCATCGAATCGATTAATTCGCCATTTCCGAGCCTATAGCCGGAGCGCGCCTTTGCCAGCAGGTAGGGCGCGGAACTCATAGATTCCTGGCCGCCCGCAACTACGAGCGCAGCCTCTCCCGCCCGGATAGCCAGATCGGCAAGCTGAACGGCCTTCAGCCCGCTCCCGCAAACTTTATTTATCGTCGTGCACGGGACGGAATGCGGCAACCCAGCGTAGATGGCCGCTTGCCGGGCTGGAGCCTGCCCGACCCCGGCCGTAAGCACGTTTCCCATAAAAACTTCGTCTATACTCTCCGGAGAAACGCGCGCTCTTTCAATCGCCGCACGGATCGCAATCGAGCCCAGTTGGGGGGCCGAAAGGCTTGAAAGCGAACCCATGAAGCTACCGATTGGGGTTCGCGCCGCTGAAAGAAGGACTGAGTTCATTTATTTTTCCTGTTGAATTTTTGAAAAATTGCTTAAATTGTATTCGATTTAGCGCCCCGATTTATTTTAGAGTTGGAAAAGGCGGGTTTAATTTGATTAATTGGCTTAAACTAGTATTCGACAAAGAAATTAACGGGCGGCGGCAACGGCGACCCTTGGCAAGGCTCCCCGGAACGCTTGGGAATGCTTGTCGATTTTGAATTTAACAAATTTTCGCAAGAAATAATAACGGTATATTTTATAGTAGGCAATTAATTAGTTTTATTATTTTGGATAAAGTTAATATATTTGCGTTTTAAAATTTAATAGATTACGCTAAAGCATGGAAATTTATCCGGTGGAGTCCGGTCCGGTCGCAACGGTCGGATACTTAATTACCGACGGTAGGAGCAACGAAGCTATGGTAATAGACGCACCCATAGGCAGCGCGCCCGAATTTCTATCGATTGCGGGGTCTAAGAAATTAAAAATCACCAAAATCGCATTGACGCATAGCCATTGGGATCACTTCGCCGACTCGGGCGAACTCCGCCGCGCCTCGGGCGCCAAGCTTTACGTCCATGCAAGAGACGAATATAGGATGATAAATCCGGACGCTCACATGATGTTTCCGATAAAACTTCAAATTGAAGCGGTTACAGCGGACGAATATATAGAGCACGGCTCAAAAATTATCTGCGGCGAGCTTGAGGCCACGGCCCTGGCCACGCCCGGGCATACCGAAGGCGGCGTCTCTATATATTTCCCAGGCGATGGAGTTGTCTTTACGGGCGACACGCTCTTCGCAGGAAGCATCGGTCGAACGGATTTACCCGGCGGCGACCTGGATCAAATTCTTCGGTCCATTCGGTCGGAACTACTCGCTCTGCCGCCTGAAACGGTCGTTTACCCTGGTCACGGGGAAGCGACTACAATTGACGAAGAAAAAAAATACAATCCTTTTTTAACGCTTAATGAACGGCCCTAACCATTAATGGAAGCGAAATCACACTCGCTCGGCGCTCTTTTTGCTAGAAGGAAAGGATTGGTTTTTTGCGTTTATTTAGCGCTTATCGCTTTTGTTTTATTGACATTTAACGGCTGTTATTCTTTTACTGGCGGATCGTTGCCCGAGCATCTTAAGACGTTGGAGATAGCCCCGGTCGCGGACGTATCCGGTTTCGGAGCGCCTCAGTACAAGGACTACCTTGCTGAACGGATCATTGAGAACTTTCGCAACGACCATACGCTGGAGATCACCCAGTCGCGAGGCGACGCAAGGCTCGAAGCCAGGATCGTTTCCATCGTCGAATCGGCCCAGGCCGTAAGCCCGGGCGAGCTTGAAACCGAAAGAAGAGTTACGGTAAACTGCGAAGCGGAATTTTATGATAATACGCTACGCAAGCAAATTTGGAAGAGAACATTTACGACGTACGGGACGTACGCGGTGGCTCAGACGCAAGCGGGCAGAAATGAAGCCGTAAGGCTCTGCCTCGAGCAGATTGGCGCCGATATACTCCTTGCCGTCGTATCCGGTTGGTAACCGGAGGAAATTGACGAATTATAAACTATTTGTAATAAAAGGTGGATTTGCCGCCTATGGAACATGCAATACTAATTGTATACTTTTTGTCGCTGTGCGTATTGTTCGGCTTTGGTATTCACGGTTTGCTCTTGCTATATTATTTTCGCAAGACTCATGCCAAACCGCATCCAGCAGCTATAATGCCTGAGACAAGACCGCGCGTAACTATTCAGTTGCCGCTATTTAACGAGTACTTCGTCGTTGAAAGACTTATTCGCTCGGTATGCGCAATAAAATACCCGAAAGATAAGCTCGAGATACAGGTGCTCGACGATTCGACCGACGATTCGGTGGAAATCTCTAAAAAATTGGTGGACGAATATAAAGCCCAGGGCTTTAATATTAAGTACATCCACCGCACCGACCGCACCGGGTTCAAAGCCGGCGCGCTCAAATATGGACTTGAGACGGCTGAAGGCGAATTTGTAGCTATTTTCGACGCCGACTTCGTTCCTAATCCGGACTTCCTGGAGCAGACCGTTCCGCACTTCAACGACGAGCGGATCGGTATGGTTCAAACCCGTTGGGAACATCTTAATGAGGAATTTTCCTATTTAACCCGCGCCCAGGCTTTAGCCCTCGACGGGCACTTCGTTCTTGAGCAGCAAGTTCGTAACAAAGCAGGATTCTTCATTAATTTTAACGGTACGGCCGGTATTTGGCGCAAAGAATGCATTTTCGACGCCGGCAACTGGCAGGCCGATACGTTGACCGAGGACTTAGACCTAAGTTATCGCGCTCAGCTCAAAGGCTGGAAGTTTATGTATCTTAACGACGTCGCTTCCCCGGCCGAGCTCCCCGCCGACATCAACGCCCTTAAGACGCAGCAGTTCCGCTGGACCAAAGGGGCGGTCGAAACGGCGATTAAAATGCTCCCGAGAGTGCTCAAAAGCGATTTGCCTTTAAAGATAAAATTCGAATGCGCCGTGCACCTTACCAGCAACATCGTTTTCCCGTTTATTATCGTTGTCGCCCTCTTGAACGTGCCGCTCGTATATATCAAAAATACTGTAGGCGGTTTTGACGAGTACTTCTCCCTTATGAGTATATTCGTGCTCGCTTCGATCTCGACTTTTCTCTTTTACATGAACGCGCAGAGGGAAATTCACCTCGACTGGCGTCGTAGGCTGCTGCTCTTCCCGGTATTCTTAGCCGGTTCGATGGGCCTTGCCGTTAATAATACAAAAGCGGTGATCGAAGCTCTTATTCGCAAACGCTCGGGCTTCATTCGCACTCCTAAGGACGGCATTGTAGGCACGGAAGTTAAACCCCGCAGCAAGAAATACGTTAAAAAGAGAATCTCCGCAACGGTAATTTTCGAATTGCTCTTAACTCTTTACTTCGTAGTTGGTATCGGCATTTCCGCGGCTTACCTCGAGATCGCCGCTATCCCGTTCCAATTGCTCTTCCTTATCGGCTTCGGCACAGTCGGCTATATGTCGCTGCGGCACGCGTTAGGAAAATAATTTAAGAAAATATGATTTTTATTAAAGGCGGCCCGTTTTCGAGCCGCCTTTTTTTTTGAAAAATATCACGCCCCGTTTTATTCCATCCTAAAACTTCTTAAATTGAATTTTTACTACGTCGTTATTGTCTAAATTAGTTATCAAAAAATACTTGTTACCGTAATGATCAGCAAATTACTTCCTACCGAACGAAAGTACGCTCTTCTGAAGCGTGGGGCGCTTTCGCTTGCCTTTGCAATTTTGATATTATTTGCCAATGAGCCCGCAATACCTGCTGTGCAGGAAGCGGCGACTATCGAGGATCTGAATAAAAAGATCGACGCATTAGAGCATCGTTTCGATATGCTCCAGAAGGCTTCCGACGACGCGCTATGGTTCCATAGGCTTGGCGAGGCGGCTTTTATCGATAAAGTTTTTATAGCGGGCCCTCCCAGGAAAGATATGGAGGACTCGAAGCTTATGGGCGCGAAGAATCCTCTAAAGTTCTGGTGCTACGTATTCATCCCGAAGGAATTCAACCCCGACAAAAAGTACCCGTTGATAATCTTGCCGCACGGCGGGGTGCACGCGGATTTTACTACGTACCATACGCATATTATCCTCGAGATGCTCGCGCAGGGGTACGTCGTGGCGGCCCCGGAGTACCGCGGCTCTACGGGCTACGGCGAATCGTTCTACAACGCGATCGACTACGGCGGGCTGGAGGTCGAGGACTGCGACGCCGCTCGCGAATACATGATCGAGAACTACGAGTTCGTCGACGGAGGGCGCGTGGCGATGGTAGGCTGGAGCCACGGCGGTCTGATAGCGCTAATGAACGCGTTCAATCGCCCCGACGCTTATAAATGCGTCTTCGCGGGCGTGCCCGTCTCAGACCTGATCATGCGGATGGGCTACTACGAGGACGATTACCGCGATCTCTTTTCCGGTAAGAACCATCTTGGCGGCACGGCGCATGAGAACTTAGAAGAGTACAAGAAGCGCTCGCCCGTTTGGCACGCCTCAAAGCTAAAGATACCTCTTTTGATACATACCAACACGAACGACGACGACGTATACTACGTCGAGGTGGAGCATTTAATCCAGGCTCTAAAGGCCGAAGGGAAGGACTTTGAGTACGAAGTCTTCAAGGACGCGCCCGGCGGCCACTCCTTCGACCGGATAGACATAAAACCCGCCCGCGAAGCCCGGCTGAAGATACACAAATTCCTGGGCAAGTACCTAAAGCCCGAAAAGCCGATCAACTCGCTAAAGGATATGGAACGCGCCGCATACGTACCGAAGTCAATTAGCAAATAACAAAGAGCAATTGACAAGCGCGCTGCGTGCATTGTGCCAGGAATGACGCGCAAGCGCTTGAAAAACCACGTCTTGGTCCTTCCCCCTCGGGGGAAGTTAGATAGGGGGTCATGATTAAATATCCTCTTATCAACTAAATGCTGAGTTTAACGGCTACGCCGTTATTAACTTATTTCTATATCCTATGGGCTACTGACGTTTAACGGCTATGCCGTTTTGGATAGAATCATTCACTTCTCTTCCGTAAGCTGCGCTTCGCTTGCATACGGTTACGAATAATGCCGTCCCTTCGGGACTTTAAATAAATATAGTGTCATACGTAAAAAAGGGCGGCCTTATTGGTCCGCCCCAACTCTTTTTACTATCATTAAGTTCAAACTTAAAACTTATACTCGCCGGCCACGGTTTGGTTAACCAATTCCGCCGCTTCTTTTAGCGTAGTTGCGACTTTGAAGTCCATGCCGGAGTTCTGCAGCTTTTCCTTAGCTTCAATGGCGTTCGTGCCGTCGAGCCGGACGATAACGGGGACCGTTACGTCGATCGTGTTGAGGGCTTGGATGATGCCGTCGGCCACCTTGTCGCAGCGGACTATGCCGCCGAAGATATTTATCAATACGGTCTCGACGTTCTTATCGCTAAGCATAATGCGGAACGCGTTCGCAATACGATCGGGATCCGCGCCGCCGCCCACGTCGAGGAAGTTCGCGGGCTTGCCGCCGCTCATCTGGATCATGTCCATGGTCGCCATTGCGAGCCCCGCGCCGTTTACCATGCATCCGACGTTGCCGTCGAGCTTGATGTAATTGATGTCGTACTTCGAGGCCTCGACCTCGAGCGGGTCCTCCTCCGTCTCGTCGCGCATCTCCAGGAAATCTTCGTGACGGAAGAGCGCGTTGTCGTCGAACGTAATCTTTGCGTCGAGAGCGATAAATTTATTTTCTTCGGTCAGCACGAGCGGGTTTATCTCCAGCAGGCTTGCGTCGAGCTCGCCGTAGGCCTTTACGAGCTTGGGGACGAATTCGAGGAAATCGTCGAAAGCTTCCGGTTCAAGCTCCAGGCCGAACGCCAGGCCGCGGATGTCGAAGAGCGAGAGCTCGCCGCCAGCTGGGATAGTTTCCTTGAGTATTAAATGGGGCGTTTCGGCGGCGACTTTCTCTATGTCCATTCCTCCTTCGGTGGAGGCCATTATCATATTTAGGCCCTGCGAGCGGTCGAGCGTGATCGAGAGGTAAAATTCCTTCTTGATTTTTACGCCCTCCTCGAGCAGGAGTCGATTAACTATCTTGCCCTTTTCGCCCGTTTGGATAGTTACTAATTTATTGCCAAGAATTTTGCTTGCATATTGATAGGCCGAATCGGCTATATTGCCAATGCGGAGCAGCGTAACGCCTCGAATTGGCAGGTCGAATAGCTCGAGCGGCTCGCCCGTTTCGGCGTCGACCATGGTTCCCTTGCCGCGTCCGCCGGCGTGGATTTGCGCTTTCAGCACGATGATATCCTTGCCGTTCGCGACGAAGTTCTCGTACGCAACTCGGCCCGCTTCTTCCGCTGAATAAACTACGGCTGATTCCGGCGTGGGAACGCCGAATTTTCTTAAGAGTTCTTTTGCCTGGTATTCGTGAATCTTCATAATTGCCCTTAATTTATCAATTAAACTCAAAGAATATAGTTCGATTTAGGTAGAAATATATTTTTTATGAAATTGCCTGGACCACACTATTATCTGAACCAGTATTAACCTGATTTATTTGATTATTATGATTGTAATTTAGGAGTTGACGCGCTAAAAGCTTGATATTGAAGGACCTGTCATTCCGATGAACGAAGTGAAGAGGAATCTAAAGGAATTGTGCGACAAAAGTTACGCTGGAAATAACGCATTTAAACTATACCTCTACGCTCTTCCGACGAATCCGCAGGATTCGAATGTTTATAGAAACGCGGATCCCTATCCGCCCTCTCACTGCGGCGAAGCCGTACCCTGAGCCCCGTCGAAGGGTACGGCAAAGGAAAACGCCGCGCGCTTCGGCAGGCTCAGCGACCGGCAGCCGACTTATTTATCTTAACCCCGGAGGCATTGCCCGTTCAGACTTAATCTTCACGGGTTAACTATAAATTAAAAGGCGGTTACTTTTCCGCGCCCGCTACTTATGGTATAATTTGAAAAAACTTATATTATAGAAAATATTGCTTGCTTTTCTGTTTTTTTTTTTTTTACTTTGGAAGCCGTCAATTCTCCCAACTTATTTTTCTATTAATCGGCAGGAGAAAATATGAACGGCATTGTGCGTAAAGCCAGAGGTTAAATAATCGGTCTTTATACTCTGGCTTTAAAAACTCGCGACCGGCGGCTGGCTTATCTGCGATAACCGTAATTGAAAAATGCCATTATAACGCGGTTTATAGCAGATGAAAAACCAATTCAATAATTTGTCAATAACAAGAGTTAAAACAATGAGACGAATTTGTTTTATCCTTCTCGCATTAGTGGTGTTTGTCATAAGCGAAGCGCTGGCTCAAGTAGATTGCAACGCGGGTTGTACTTTTGGTAATTGGACTATCAAAAGGATAACCTATGAATACCCAGAAGGCTTCCCTCAAGCGGAATGCAGTATCGATGTCGATTTTCAGTATCGTACAGTTAATTGCGGCGGAAATATATCCGTAGAATTCAAAATTAACTGGGTAGCTGCTGTAATTAATAACAATTGTCCTCAACTCGACTTTGGACAAGAAATGTTACGCTATGCTAACTCACGAATTTTAAGAGATCCTCTGGCATTAACAGGCTGGACGCCTCCGCCGCCAAATCAGTGCTGGGATTTTTATCAATCAGTCGGTCCGGCTTGTTGGCATAGAGAATGGAAAAGCGGGCCTGTAGGAGAAAGGTATTACCTTTACCCGTGCGCCGAAGAACCTGTATGCTGCAAAAGGTACACCGTTTGTTCTGACGCAAACGGAGTTCCTCTAGAGCCAACACCCGGAGCATATTTGCCGGCCGATTGTCACTTTTATGGACCAGCCTGCCAAATCAACCCTTGTCCATAATTATAGGAGAAAGTAATATGAAGGCAATTCTAATCGCTGCTGTTACTATGTTATCCTTTTGGCTAAACTCTTATAGCGAAAACGTGGAAAGCGCAATCTTCCAAGTCTTTCAATATCCTGATGGAAGGCGGGACATGAAAGTTACTCCTCTTACGAACAACTCAGCGCTATATTTGGAAGGCGAAATACTACGTTCAAATATAAAAGTAACTGAACTTACGGAGGATAATATCGTAACGGTATTTACTTATCCGGACGGAAAACATCGTATGGCAGTGAACTTTCCATACGAAAGCGATAACCGAAAAGACGATTATATCCCGCAAATCCCAGAAAGAATAATTGGCACGAATTTATCAATCGCTCCAAATCCGATTGAAAGTTTTGCTAATCTTTCACTTAAGATTTCGAAGGACTGTAGTGTTGAAATATTCGCCTTTGATTATAATTTCAAGGAAAGAATATTCTTCTCCGGATTCCTTAAAAAAGGTGACTACGATCTCACTTATGATTTTACAGAATTCCAAAAGGGATTAATAACAATCGGTATAAGGGAGAACGGAAATATTACGTCACTTAAGGCTCTTAAACTTTAATTTATTAAAGTTATTTCTCTGCAATTATTCCCGTCCTACTCTTTCGTAAGAAAAAGTAGGACGGATGTTAAAATTTTTAAATAGAGGCAATATGAAAACATTATTATTTACGCTTTTATTTTTTGCGACGTTATGCTTTGCTCAAGCTCAGGAATCGTCGCGCGCTATTATTAATCACGACACTCTCTACTATAATTGGGAGATAAAGAGCTACAATGTAGGAATAAAGCAACTTCCGTTTTTTGATAAAATATATTACAGCAATGGAATTTGGTTGAACGCTTTAGAAGTTTATTATTCTAATTATTCCGATAATAATCTTGAGTCATGGACCCGCGCGCCTTATGTGCCGGTAAAAGGCGCAACAGATTTTACGGCGACTAAAAATAAAGCGTTCGTTATCGGGGATAGCTCTGGTAAAGGGAGTTGGGGACTGATTGCGGAGACTAATGATATTCGTAACGGCTGGACAGTTAAAACGCATGACATATTTAAAAACGTATATATAAGAAAAGTGGCTTTCAAGGATGAATCAACCGGAATTATTAGCTCAGCCTACGATCTTTATCGAACCGAAGACGGCGGTCAAAGTTGGAAGAAAGCCGGCAATTTCAGCTCTTTTTTCAACGGCGATTCGGTTTTTATAGATAGATTTCTCAATTCCGATGAATGCGACTTGCTGATAGCGGTAGTGCATTCGCTAAAAGATGTAAATCCATATCTTATGTTTAGTAAGGATTACGGAAAGAGTTGGGTCGGTCCGCGCCCGCTACCAGTAAAAACTTATAGTCGCAATCCTAATCCAGCTACTTCGATGAGTTTTTATATGAGAAATGATTCGCTTTGGCTCAGCGGTTTTATAGAAAGGTACGAGTATATTTATTTTACTTCTGATTTGGGTTCTACCTGGCAAACCCAATACCAGTGTTTAAAGGATCCTTTGAGTTCTTTTTCTTCCATACAGTTCTTCGATAATAGCCTGGTTGGGGTAGCGACCGAAAATAATCCGTTCGTCTATTTAACCTTCGACGGCGGCAATCACTGGGTTAAATTATCAGATTCCGTCGCATTGTATGGCGGCGATTCATATATAAATCCGGAAGATACAAATTTGCGGGATTTAAAGAAGTATCAAGTTGTAAAGGCGGAGAACAAAATGTACTTCTTCGGCTGGAATAAAGTCTTTAAATTTAATAATCTAAACGTACCATCGGGCGTAAACGAAGAAAAACCGGACCCGGTTTATTGCGAGTTTAATAATCGTTCTCAGTCGATAGATTTACAGGCAAAGCCCGGCGACGTATTAGTGGGGGTAGAGCTTTACGATGAATCGGGCAGGGAGCTATACCAGGCGCGCGAGTCGTTGCAATCGCAGTTGCAAATACCGCGAAGCGCGTTTGGCGGCGCTAATGTCGTGTTCGCCATTGTCAGGGGCAACGGCGAGGTATTCTTAAAGAAATTGCTGTGCCGGTGATGTGAAGACATACCTATATTTAATGATCTGCTTGGCGTTCATAACGGAATACTTGGGCGCACAACCGAGTATATTTGTTAACGAGAAAAACCTCATTGATTTGGATACTGTATATTCTCAGATCGTAAAAAGAAATATAAGTATTTACAACCGTGGAAGCTCCAGTTTACGCATCATTTCGGTCGGAGCTTCCTGCGGTTGCACCTCGTTGCACTTAGAAAAGGATAAAATCGCTCCGAACGATTCAACTATACTTAAATGCGAAATCAATTATGTAAAAGCCAACAGGGAAAAAATTGATCATCTCTATATTAAGTCGAACGATCCAAAGAACTCAAATCTGGAATTAACCGTTAGGGCTTTCGTTTATAAAGATATAATTGTAGTTCCCGAGAGTTTGCCGACTTTTTCGGATAAACGACTCTTTGATACCGTCCAATTCAATATCTCTTTGGTTAACATGGGAAAAGAAGATATAACCGTTTTTGAGCCATATTTTTCCGATACTACTCACTTGCGCTTGGTTTCTTTTGAACCAGGCGCTAGAACGATAAAAAATCATTGCTCCTTTAATTATACTGTAAAGGCAGTTGTATTAGAGGATGTTGACGGCTTTTCTACATTTAATTTACCCTGTTCATCTACAACTAATCCTAAATTCGAATATTTGGTAGTAACAAAAACTCATAAGTAATGGATTTCCGATCCGAGGAAGGCGGCGAGGAAAGAATCGACGTTTCCCGGCTGCCTGCGGGCGTGTATTTTATTAGGAGCGGCGGGGGAGCGGGGAAGTTCGTGAAGATTAATTATTAATGCCAGGGTACGCGTCATTTCTCGATCCCCGGGCCTGATAAATGATCAATGATAAATGTTAAATGAACAGGGCGGACACATTGGTTCGCTCTTTTCGTTTTAGCAACCCCTAAACCATGTCTCCAGCATTACGAAAGAATTAATTCTTCTAATTTTTATAAATATATTAATCGTATTTCGGAAAAGACTTGTTTATTAGCGGGATTTTTGTTTAATTGCCTTTGTCTTGGGTTAACAAATAGATTAATGAATTCTAATAGGTCGCGGAGGTAAATTTGAAAAAAATTTTTACTCGAATAAGGGACTTTTTTATGCGATTCGCCCCCGAACCGAGGTGGCGCATTCCGACGGTAATACTTGCCGGAACGCTTGCCGGGCTTGGAGCGATAGTTTTTTACATATCAAACGCCGCTTCCTACCTTTCGGACGATCCGAGGGCGTGCATCAATTGTCATATAATGACCCCGCAGTACGCCACCTGGCTGCACTCGAGCCACAGGGAAAAAACTGTATGCAATGATTGCCACGTGCCGCACGACAACGTGTTCCGCAAGTACTTATTCAAAGCGCAGGACGGCATGCGGCACGCCGCGATATTTACCTTGCGCATTGAGCCCCAGGTGATCCATATTAAAGATGCCGGCAAGGGAGCGGTCCAGGAGAATTGCATCCGTTGCCACGGCTTCGTGCTAACGCGTGTCGAGCAGGCGAAAGTCAGTCTGAACGATTGGCAGAAGGGCAAGGGCAAGCTCTGCTGGGAATGCCACAGGGAAGTGCCGCACGGGCGCATTCACAGCGACGCCTCCACGCCGCATGCAAGGGTGCCCGCGCTCGAACCGATCTCGCCGCGTTGGATGAAGAGAAAATGATCTTAGGCGTAGGAACTAAGAACGAAGAGTAGTTTCATAATTAAAATTAAATAACCTATTTTAAAATTCAAATAAGAAGGGATTATGGCAGAAGTGACTAATCAAAAGAAGCGCTATCCTAGTTGGGTGCTGTTTTTGGTAATAGCGGTTCTCGTCTTTATTGCCGGCATATTCGCCGCTTCAATCATGGAACGGCGCCAGGAGAGCAGCGCGCGGCTGACGCCGGTGACGAACCTAAAGGAGTGGGAGCCCCGCAATGAAGTCTGGGGGCAGAACTATCCGCAGGAGTACGAGAGCTACCTTGAAATGCTTGACACAACATTCCGTAGCAAGTACGGCGGAAGCGCGACAATCCACTATCTCGATCAAACCCCGGAATTGGTGATCCTATGGGCGGGTTATCCTTTCTCGGAGGAATACAACCAAGCGCGCGGCCATCCATACGCTATTCACGATATCCGGGCTATCTTGCGCTCCGGCGGCGAGGACAGTAATATCCCGGCGACCTGCTGGACGTGCAAAAGCACGGACGTGCCGCGAATGATGGCTAAGATCGGTCCGGCCGCGTTTTACGCGAAGAAGTGGATAGACATGGGCGATCAGATCGTCAATCCTATCGGCTGCCAGGACTGCCACGACCCGAAGACGATGAATTTGCGTATATCGCGACCGGGCCTCATCGAAGCGATGGCGCGCCGCGGTCGGAAGATCGAAAGCTTTACTCATAACGAAATGCGCTCGCTCGTTTGCGCGCAGTGCCACGTAGAATATTACTTCCGCAAGTCGGACCATTATCTCTTTTTCCCGTGGGATAAGGGATTCAGCGCCGATTCGATGGAGAGCTATTACGACGAGACGAAATTTTTTGATTTTACGCACGCTCTTTCGCGCGTGCCGATTCTTAAGGCGCAGCATCCCGATTACGAAATTTACATGACGGGCGTGCACGCGGCGCGCGGCGTATCCTGCGCCGATTGCCATATGCCGTACCGCGTCGAGGGCGGAATCAAGTTCACGGACCATAAGATACAGAGCCCGCTAAATAATATAGCGAATTCCTGCCAGGTATGCCATCGCGAGAGCGAAGAGCAATTGCGGAACGACGTATACTCCCGGCAGGATAAAGTAACCGAAGTGAGGAAGATAGTAGAGAAATCTCTCGCAAGCGCGCACATCGAGTGCAAGAACGCCTGGGACAACGGCGCGAGCGTAATCGAAATGGCGCCGGTCATGGACCTTATCCGCAGCGCGCAATGGCGTTGGGATTGGTGCGCAGCGTCTAACAGCACAGGATTTCATTCGCCTGTAGTAGTTTTGCGCACTCTCGCGACGGCTATTGAGCGAGCCGAAAAGGCCCGCGGGTACCTGAGAGAGATTTTCGTGAGACACAACATTAAAACCCCGATTTTCTATCCCAACCTAACCTCCGCGGAGAAGGCCCAGAAGTTCATTGGCCTGGACATTAAGGCCTCCATCCAGCACAAGGAGGAGTTCCTGCGCAAGGTCGCCTATAAATGGGATTCTTTAGCCCGCAAACGTCAAGGCTCGCTTAAAGGATATTAATTATCCCCTAAGTCATTGCCCTACCTGGAACGTAACATTACGTTCCAAGTAGGGCATTATTAATTTATGCTTATAATTCACAAAAAAGGAAATATTTTTATATATTAGAGCTAAAGATAATTGGAAAAATGCCGATATAATATTATTAGGAAATTTAAATACAATTTTAATAATAGCTTAATTTGAAACTACTGTGCGTAACCCTATGAAAAATTCTCTACAGGCTTGTATACTTGCGTTACTTATCGCATTGTTAAACGGTTCGGCTGCATATAGCGAAACTGCGGTTTCAGACGATCTTTTCGAGAAATCGATAGAAGAACTTTTAGAAACGAAGATAAGTTCGGCGGCCAAATACGATCAAACCACGACGGAGGCCGCCGCTTCGGTTTCTATCGTAACAAGCGAGGATATACGGCGGTACGGGTATAAAAATCTCAGGGATATGCTTCAAAGCCAGAGAAGCTTTTACGCGACATACGATAGAAACTACGTATATATGGGACTGAGGGGGTTTAGCAGGCCCGGCAGCTATAACAATCAGATGGTCGTGATGATAAACGGGCACCTTACGAATGAAAAAGTATTTGGTTCGCCGTTTTTCGGATACGATTTCGCATTGAACCCGGATGCGATTGAGCGGATTGAAATCGTTCGCGGACCCGGCTCGACGCTCTATGGGAACTCCGCCACTTTCGCCGTAGTAAACGTGATAACAAAACGAGGAAAGGAACTTGACGGCGTAAACATAATGGCGTCCGGTGGTTCTTTAGGTTTGCGAAAATATGGAATAACGGCCGGTAAGGAATTCGATAACGAATTAAGCGTCTCGGCTTCTGCGCTTTACGGGGAGATCCAAGGCGGGAATCTATATTTTAAGGAATACGATTCGCCCGAGCATAACAACGGCGTTTCGGTCGGAATGGATTGGGAGAGATTTTGGGGCGCGCAGGCCGCCGCCGAATACAAGGGGCTCGCCGCGCAAGCGCTAATCTCCACCCGCTACAAGGCCGTTCCTACGGCCGCCTGGGAGACGCAGTTCAACGTTAAACCCTTGGACATGTGCGATTCGCGCGCGTACGCGGAATTGAAATACGACTTTTCGCCATTGGAGAACGTCCAGCTTTCCTTTAAAGGAAGCTATGATCTTTACTTCTTCGGCGGCAAATACCCCTACGACGATCCGCTTGAGCTCCTGCCGACAAGGATGCAGCACGACTCCTCCACCGCAAAAAACTATTCGTTGGAGGCGCAGATGGTTTGGGACGTCTCGTCGCAGAACAGGCTGACCTTCGGAGTTGAAACCCAGCAGGCTTTAACGGCTTCGTACGAATTGTGGTGGGACGGGCAGAGCGAGGATTTGCCCTCGATAAGCGTCAGTAGACCGAATAAGGTATACTCGATTTACGCTCAGGACCAGCACCAGGCGCTCGAGGATCTAAGCGTTACGCTGGGATTGAGATACGACGATTATTCGCTGATTAACTTCAAGAACGTCTCGGCGCGAGCCGCCTTGGTGTATAACGCCTGGGATGACGGAGCTCTAAAGCTGCTCTATAACAACGCGTTCCGCATTCCGAATATTTACGAGCTGTTCTATACGGATCTCGACGGCGCTATGCCTAATCCCGACCTAAAGCCGGAAATCATACATGTTTTGGAATTGCTTGGAGAGTATAAATTCAACGAAAACTTATGGGGAACAGCTTCGATCTATGGTTATCGGTACAACGACCTGATCGACCAGTTAGAATACAGCGATACGACTATGGAGGGGAACGAAGAAGTAATAAGCTCTTACACCCAGTTTAGAAATATCTCGCATCTCCAGGCCGCCGGGTTAGAATTTGAATTGAAAGCGACCCCGATGAAAGGCATGAGCGCTTATGGCAGCTTTTGCGCGCAATACGCTACCAATGGCGAAACCGAAGAAATTATCTCCAACTCCCCCACGCACATAGTTAAATTAGGGGCGAGCCAAACATTCTCGGATATTCTCAGGATGAGCGGCGAGTTTTACTTTGAAACCGGCAGGGAAGCGCCGCCGAGATCCTTTGACCCTGAGAATCCGACATTTCTTACAAAGAGTAAAACCGACCCGGCGTTTCTTGGGAATCTCTACTTCGCTTTAGCCTCGGAAAATGGCGGCGATATGTTTCATAAGATATTCCAAACATTAAATCTCACTCTCCGAATTGATAATATTTTCAACGCAGAATATTATCATCCGGGCAATTTCGAACACGTTCCAATTCAAAACATAAGACAAGACGGAAGAACTTTCGAATTTGAGGCGATTGTTAAAATATAATTTACCGGGATATTAATTATTTTTTAAGCGGCAGTGAATTGAGATTTATTTTAATAAACATATTGAAGCTATTATTTGTGGCAAATTTGCTTGCGTCGGACATCGAAGCTCCGATCAGCATGCAAATTCCTATTATGCTAAAGATACTTTCCTTCGAGCGCAACGTAAAGGCAAAGGCCGGGCCGTCGATTAATATTATCCTCGTGTACCAAAAGGATTACCGGGAGAGCCTAAACGCAATGAAGGACGTCGTCCAACTGGAAAGTTTAATAGAGAGTTATTCCCTGGAAGGGAAGAAGCTGAATATCAAATACTTATCGATTAACACCGCGCAAGATCTAATGTTCGAGAGCAGGACCGCCAATATTATTATCGTCGCCCCGCTTAGGGCTATCGATATGTACGCGATATCTTCCGTATGCGAATCGAAGGGCATCCTTTCGGTGTCGACCGTAGTCAGTTACGTCGAGCGCGGCTTTTTCTCGGTCGGCGTTGATATTAAGGGCGATAAGCTACAGCCTGTAATAAATCTTAATAAAGTTAAGCGGGAAGGCGCTGAATTTAGCTCAAGATTGTTAAATTTGTCTAAAGTAGTTAACAAATAATAAAAAAAGTCAAAAATTAGTAAAATAACATGGCCGGATGTAAGCATTGAGCTGAATAAATATGGCGGACTTTTTGAGTAAAGTACGGGAGAGGCAAGGGCGAATGATTAAAAGTTTATGGAAAAATATAATCTACGAGAGATCGATTCAGCAGAAGTCGCTATTCATAGTAATAATAATCGTAAGTTTAATTACTCTTATTCTTCTGGTTGCGCTCCCGATAGAGATGGAAAGGCGCGAGCTGCGTTCCGTAGGAATGAAAGCGAACAGCCTAACCTCTGTAACCGCATACTCGGTCGCTCCCGCCGTCGTCTTCGAGGATACGGTCTCCGCGCGCGAGGCTCTTAAAAGCCTGCTTCACGATTCGAGCATCGTTTCCGTCGCGCTTTACGACGAAGACGACAATATGATCGCGCAATACCGCGGCGAAACTATCCTACCCTACAGGGGCGAGCTGCAAGTCGATCGCTTCTACGTCACAAAGAACAAGGATATATTTTTCCAGTTCGAACCCATATACCTGGAGGGCAAGCTGATTGGCAAGCTCTTTGTCGCTATTTCCCTGGGCGAATTTAAGAAATACGTGAGCGACAGCCGCAGGACGATAGCGTATTTCAGCCTTGTTATATTCGTCGGCAGCTTGCTATTGGGCATACAGCTTAGTAATATGATAACAAGGCGATTAACGAAGCTCGTTAAAACGTGCGAGGAGATCTCGAGGGGGGACCTGGGAAAGAGGGCCGACGCGCAGGGCTCGGACGAAGTCGGGGCGCTTGCAAAATCATTTAACGAAATGGTCAGTAGGCTGGAATACACCTACGTCGAGCTGGAGCAACTTAATCACAACTTAGAGGATAGGGTCAAGGAGCGCACCTCCGAGCTTGAGCTCGAAATTGAGGAACGCAAGCGCGCGCAGGAGAACGTCATTGAAGTCCGCAATCAGCTCTTGCAATCGCAAAAGATGGAAGCCATCGGCACGCTCGCCGGCGGCGTAGCGCACGACTTTAACAACCTTCTAACCGCAATAATAATAAACACCGAGCTCACCGAGCTCGTCTATAAAAAAGGCGACGACATAACGGCCTACCTCCAGAGAATCTCTAAGACGGCGAAGAAAGCCGCCGAGCTCACCTCGCATTTATTGCTATTTAGCCGCAAAAAGGTAGCCGAGCCCAAGCCAGTGGAAATAAATACCTTAATAGAGGAATCCATCGGCCTGATCGGGCGCACGCTGAGCCCAATGGTCGAGCTCGAATTTAAGAAGTACCCCAAGAGCTTGATAGTTGAGGCCGACGCGGTGCAGATAAATCAGCTCCTAATGAATTTAATGATCAACGCGGGCGACGCTATGCCCGACGGCGGAAAGCTCACCATTCAAGCGGGGTACGCGGAGATTAACGCCGCCCAAGCCGAGCGTAGCGGCAGGCCGGTTGGCAGGTACGCTAAGATAATAACCGAAGACACAGGTATGGGAATTCCCGCGGAGAACTTAGAAAGAATATTTGAGCCGTTCTTTACGACGAAGGAAGTCGGCAAGGGCACGGGCTTAGGCTTAGCAATGGTTTACGGCATCGCATCGAGCCATAAGGGGTGGATCGACGTTACCAGCGAAGTTGGCAAGGGATCCAGCTTTACTGTTCATATCCCCTTGACTGACAGACCAATTGAAACGCAGGAAACTCAAAAAGAAATTAAACCGCTTGCGAAGGGCGGAAAAGCTCTCTTCGTCGACGACGACGAAAACATCCGGGCGATGGGCAAGGACGTATTGGAGAATTTCGGATTCGAAGTTACGTTAGCGGTCGACGGGTTCGACGCCATTGAAAAGTATTCGCGCTCGGGAAAGAAATTTGACCTGGTGGTGCTCGACCTGCTAATGCCGCGTAAATCCGGGAAGGAAACGCTTTGCGAACTAATGCAACTGGACCCTAACGCGCGAATAATAATTTCCAGCGGCTACAGCAAGGACGATCAGCCCGACACATACGTTAAGCTTGGCGCGAAGGCATGCTTGCCGAAGCCCTACACAGTAGCGGAGATGATCAAGACAGTACGGGGCGTTATGGAATAAGCCGATTATAGAATAATTTATAAGAAAATGCGCCGCTTCCCTAAACGAAGCGGCGCATTTTTTTTATAGCTTCACTAAAAATAATAGTCAAACGTTCGTTTGATTTTCGTATTTTTGTGTTTTATAATTTTGATGCTACTTAATTTGATACGTGAAATCCAACCCGGCGAGCCAAAGAGCAGGATACTCGAAAGCGCCGCCAAATTATTCTCCGAGAAAGGCTATGCGGCAGTAGGCGTTCGCGAGATCGCGCAATCCGCCGGGGTCAATCTTTCTATGATCTCCTATTACTACGGCGGGAAAATCGGAGCTTTAAAAGCGATCATCGAGGAGTATTTCACGCACCTAAAGCAAATAGTAACCGAAATAAAGGACGCCCACTTAGAAAGTTCGGAAAGGATACTAAGCGCTCACGTCACGGCGATGGTTAAGTTGTTCAGGAATAAGTCCGAGCTCTGCAAAGTGGCGATAATGGAAATCCCTATCGATCTCCCCGAAGTGGAAGAGTATAAGATCAGGATGATGAAAGAGCACCTTGCAATGATAGAGAATACGTTTCATTCGCGCGTTAAGCCGAAACGTTCGCCCGAGCTAAGGGCGATAATCGGCCCGGCG
Organism: Chloroflexota bacterium; assembly: GCA_050260015.1. Lineage (GTDB taxonomy): Bacteria > Bacteroidota > Ignavibacteria > Kapaibacteriales > UBA2268 > JBLNBN01. The sequence continues at coordinate 21,544 of JBLNBN010000029.1, forward strand.
TTTATTAGCCTGGTGGCCTCCCACTTCCTAATGGGGCCCGCTCTCAGCAAGATACACAATGTGGAGTTCAACGATGAATTCTACGAATTGTACTCGCAGGCGATAACGGCCTTACTGCTGGGGGGATTATCGAACTTATCGTCGCTTCAATCGTCAAATGAAAATAAGGAATAAAGAGGAATTTATGATCATAAGAAAAGCGAAACTACCGATAGCGCTCGCGCTTTGTCTAGCGGCGACTCTTTCGGCTTTTGCTCAACAGGAAGTCTTACCGGCCCCGAAGGACACTCTTCGCTTAACGTTGCGCGAGGCGCTGGAGCTTGGCCGCAAGAACAATTACGCGGCCAGGATAGCGCTTTCGAGGGTATCGCAGGCGGAAGCGCGCACAAACGAGACGAGCGCGGCAATGCTTCCGCAGCTAAAATTTTCAGGCGGCTATACGCGGCTCAGCGAAGTCGACCCCTACCGCATAACGATACCCGGCGCCCCGCCGAGAGTGATCTCCCCGGCGATCTTTAACGCATGGGTGTCGCGCTTTACCCTTCAACAGCCGATATACATGGGCGGCCGTCTCTCCGGAGCCCGGGAAATTGCCAGGCTGAACGAGCAGGCGTCGCGATTTGATTATTCCCGCGACTCGGCTCAAATGGAGCTCGACGTTACGAACGCCTATTGGTCTGTCTACCGAGCGGACGAAAACTTAAAAAATATTACGCAGAACATCGAGCAGGCGCGCGCGCATCTCGCCGACATACGCAACTTTCGCGGGGTGGGGCTCGCCACGGAAAACGACGTGCTGAAAGTGCAGGTCCAACTGGCTAACGCGGAGCTTGCGCTAATCGACGCGCGGAACGCCTCGGAAATCTCCAGGCTCGGGTTGGCTTCGGCTATGGGGCTCGACGTGACGCGTCCCGTTGACATAGTTCGCGAAACTCTTCCCGAAGCGGAATCGCTTCCGCCGCTCAGCTCTTTTATCTCGCAGGCCCGGCGGCAACGCCCGGAGCTTCGCGCCATGGAACTGCGCGAGCGGGCGGGCGAGGAAGGCGTTAACATTGCGCGAGCGGGATGGCTGCCGCAGGTCAGCGCTGCGTTCAACTATAACTATTTGAACCCGAACAATAGAATCCAGCCGGCGCGCCCTGAGTTCAAAGGCACATGGGACGCCGGCATAGTATTGAATTACGATATATGGACCTGGTTTACGCCGCGCTACCAAACGCAGCAGGCGGAAGAGACGCTCGAGCAGACAAGGCTGCAGGGCCGCCAATTGACGGAGGCGGTTTCGCTCGAGGTCTCCTCGAACTATCTCCAGGCCAGCCGCGCTTTGGAAAGAATAACCGTAGCGCGGCAAGCGGTCGTCCAGGCGGAGGAGAACTTCAGGGTGACCAACGAGCGGTTCCGCTCCGGCGTCGCGCTTTCGAGCGAGCTTCTGGACGCGGAAACCGCGCTGCTCGTTGCGAGAATAAATTTAACGACGGCGATAGCCGATTGGCAAACTTCGCTCGCGAGACTCAGTAAATCAGTAGGCAAATAAAACAATAAAGGATAAAAGCTATGACTTCAGGTCAAAAAAAATTCTGGGGACTCTTTGTCGCGGCGCTAGTTGTGGTTGGCATCATTGGCGTTTTGTTGAACAACCGCTCAAATAGCGCCTCTAAAGCAAAAAGAAACGTTATTCAATCGGTATATCCAGTGACGGTGACCGCCGCCGCGAGGATGAAGCTCGATGAAAATTTGAACCTCGTCGGCTCCGTATTCGCCGATAAGGAAGTGCAGGTGCTTTCCGAAACGCAGGGACGGATCGAGCATCTGGGCATAGACGTGGGGTCGAGAGTCGCCCGCGGGGGCGTCTTGCTCCGCGTAGACGACGTGCTGAAAAAAGCCGCCGTAATGACCGCCGAGGCGAATTACGACAAGGCCAAGAAGGACCTAAGCCGCTACGAAGAACTATATAAATCCAACTCCGGAACGGAGTCGCAGTTGGACCAGGCGCGTAACACGTTCCGCCTGGCCGAAGCGCAGCTGGTAACGGCTAAAAAGCAGCTCCAGGACGCGACGCTCCGGGCGCCGATTAGCGGCGTCGTCACGCAGCTAAACGTAGAGACCGGGTCGTTCCTTAACGTGGGAACCCCGATCGCCTATATAGTCGACGTATCTAAGCTAATAGTAAAGCTAAACCTGCCGGAAAAGGACGCCTTTATGCTGCATACGGGCGATCCGGTTAGGATCTCGACAGACGTCTACCCGGGACAGAGCTTCTCCGGCACAGTTCGCACAATTGTGGCGAAGGGGGACGCCGCGCACACGTTTCCCGTCGAAATCGCGCTTGATAACGTTGGAAATAAGCTTCGCGCGGGTATGTTCGCGCGGGTTTACTTTACGACTATCCGCCGCGATAACGCAATTACCATACCGCGCGAGGCTCTGGTCGGCTCCATTCGCGACCCGGAAGTATACGTGTTGCGGGACGGCGTAGCCGAATTGCGCAGAATTTCGGTCGGCGCCGAGTCCGGCAAGCTAATCGAGGCGCTCTCGGGGATCGAGGAGGGCGAGCTTGTCGTAATCGCCGGGCAGATGAATTTAACCGATAAGGCTCGCGCCCGCGCCGCGCGCACCCAGCCGCTGAGTTCGTTTTTGAATAATCAAAAAGCGGAATAATTCCATGACAGTAACAGAAATTGCGATAAAAAGGCCCACGCTGGTCGTGGTGTTCTTCTCCTTCTTAGGCGTATTGGGCATCTTCGGCTTTAACCAGCTGAAGTACGACTTAATGCCGAAGATGGACATTCCCATAATAATAATAAATACGATATATCCGGGCGGTTCGCCCGCGGACGTCGAGACGTCCGTAACGCGCGTTATCGAGGACGCCGTAACCGGCATCGATAAGGTCGACAACGTGACGGCTACGAGCTACGAAGGGCGTTCTATGGTGCGAATTGAACTTCAGCAGAACGCCAATATCGACCTGGCGTTGCAGGACGCTCAAAGAAAGGTCAACGCGGCCCAGTTTATGCTGCCCACAACCGCCCTAACGCCGGTGGTCTCGAAAATCGCCTTCGACGAAATCCCCGTTTTGCGCATGTCCTTAAAAAGCATTATGCCGGCGCGGGAATTTTACCAGTTAGTCGAGGACGAGATCCAACCGCGCATATCTAAGATCGGCGGCGTCGGGCAAGTGCTCCTTATTGGCGGCGAAAAAAGAGAGATCCGCGTAAACATCGACGCCGACAGGGCTTCGAGCTACGGGCTTTCGCTCGCTTCGATTACAAACGCAATTAAGATGGCCAACTCGAACTTCCCGACGGGACAGATCCGCGGCGATAATTCGCAGCTAACGGTGAGAGTAGCGGGCAGATTCGCCAACATTGGCGAAATGCGTGATTTTATCGTCGCGCGCTCGAAGGACGGCAGCGATGTTCGGCTTGGCGACGTCGCCGAAGTCGAGGACGCAGTCATTGAAAATTCTACTATAAACAGGCTAAACGGGGACCCGTCCATCGGTTTGGTCGTGCAAAAGCAAAGCGACGCCAACACAGTGGACGTTAGCCGCGGAGTAAGAAAAGAGCTGGCCCTAATGGAGCAGGATTTCTCCAATATAGGCTTGAAATTCGCTATCGCGCAGGACGCTTCCACGTTTACATTGGAATCGGCCCATGCCGTCGAGGAGGACCTTCTAATAGCAATCCTGTTGGTGGCGTTGGTAATGCTCATCTTCCTGCATAGCATACGAAACTCGTTAATAGTCATGGTGGCAATCCCCGCGTCGCTTATCTCGACGTTTTTCATGATGTACGCGTTCGATTTCACATTGAATATGATGACGCTGCTGGCGATGTCGCTGGTAATAGGTATTCTTGTCGACGACTCTATAGTAGTTCTCGAGAATATATATAGATTCCTCGAGAGCGGGGAGAATAAGCGTTCCGCCGCGCTAAAGGGCAGGAACGAGATCGGATTTGCGGCTCTATCGATAACGCTCGTGGACGTCGTAGTGTTCGTACCTCTCGCGCTAGTCGTCGGCAGGATAGGAAGCATGCTCCGGGAGTACGCCCTCGTAGTAGTGTTCTCCACCTTAATGAGCCTTGTCGTGTCGTTTACTATTACGCCGGCCCTGGCTTCGCGCTTCTCTAAGCTTGAATCCTTCAAGGCGGGATCGATTATGGGAGCGTTCGGCGCCTGGTTCGAGCGACAATTCCGCCGCCTTCAGGAGCTATATAAAGAGATATTGCAGTGGAGCCTACGCCATGGATTTGTAATTATCGCCATGTCGGTCGTACTTTTCATCGCGTCAATATTTCTATTCCCGTTGGGATTTATCGGCTCGGAATTTATCCCCCAGGTCGACCGCGGCGAGCTGATCATTACGGTTGAGACCGAACCCGGCTCGACGCTTGAGAATACTAACCGCTTAGCTCTGCAAATAGAAAAGATGGTCGGCGCGATGCCGGAAGTCGACAGGATACTCTCGAACGTAGGAACTTCCAGCGAAGGATTGGTTTCCTCCGGCGGCAGCGTGAATAATTCGATGGAGCTCAACGTGGCCCTCGTGCCGCGCGATCAGCGCGAGCTAAAGACCGACGAAGTGAGCCAGAAGATCCGCGCAATGCTGCGGAAGATCCCGGGTTCCCGTTCGCGTGTTACTCCGGTAGGTCTAATGGGCACTTCCGGACGCGCCCCGATACAAATATCAGTGACGGGCAACACCCACAAGGACGTAAGAGAGGCCGCTAAGACTATAATGGAAGTGGCGCGCCGCGCCGAGGGCGCCACCGACGTCAGGCTTTCAAGCGAAGAGGGCAAGCCCGAGCTCCGCGTCGAAGTCGACCGCGCTAAGCTCGCGCAATTCGGACTTTCCATTGCCGAAGTAGGGCAAAATCTTCGAATAGCGTTTACGGGCGACAACGACGCCAAATTCGAGGAAAACGACAACGAGTACGACATAAGGGTCGTGCTGGACAGATTTGACCGCACTAATATCGACCAAGTGGGAAATCTCGCCTTTACGAACATGCGCGGGGAGGTCGTTCGGCTGAAGCAATTCGCGTCGTTCTACCAGGCGACCGGTCCAACGAAGCTCGAACGCGAGAATCGCGCCCCAGCGTTAACCGTGAACGCGATGGTCTTCGGCAAGACTAGCGGCGCAGTGGCGGGCCAGATCCGCGAGAATCTTGCGGGGGTAAAGTTGCCCACGGGCGTTCGCTGGGAATTCACCGGCGAGCAGAAGAACATGGCCGAATCCTTCTCAAGCATGGGATGGGCGCTTTTGGCAGGAATTCTCTTCGTTTACATGATCATGGTGGCGCTTTATAATTCTTACCTTTATCCGTTCGTAGTGCTCTTTTCGATACCGGTGGCAATGATCGGCGCATTTTTAGCGCTTGCGCTGACGATGAAATCGATGAGCATATACTCGATATTGGGCGTAATTATGCTAATTGGCCTTGTGGCGAAGAATGCAATTCTGCTTGTGGATCGAGCGAATCAAACGCGGGCGGAGCGAAGCCTGTCGGTCGTAGAAGCTCTTATAGAGGCCGGCGAGGCGAGACTTCGACCGATCTTAATGACGACGATGGCGATGGTGATAGGCATGCTTCCAATAGCGCTTTCGACCGGCGCGGGGGGCGAGGCCAAGAGCGGCTTGGGCATGGCGCTGATCGGCGGCCTGACGAGCTCGCTGCTGCTTACGCTCGTGCTAGTACCCGTAATCTACCTCAAGTTCGAATCGGCGCATTCCAGATTACTCGCCTGGAGAACCCGCCGGAAAACCCGTCTTGAGGCGGCTCCGGAGAATTTATAATCGCATAGTCGATTGAAGCTCTTTAGAAAGGCGGGCGAGTCCCGCCTTTTATATATATGTAGATATACGGAGTTAGAATTTTGCATAAAATAAGGCAAAAGAGATTACGTTAATTTAAGCGTTCCCTTAGAAGAAATATCGAATTAGATTATTAAAATTAAGGAAGAAGTTATGATTAACGAAGCTCTGCAAAAAGCGATCAACCAACAAATCGTTAGAGAGTTTTACTCGGCGAATCTTTACCTCGCAATGTCCGCTCACTTCGAACGCGAAAGCTTGAAGGGCTTTGCTAATTGGATGCGAGTTCAGTACCAGGAAGAGAATTTCCACGCCCTCAAGTTTTTTGATTATTTACTCGATCGCGGCGGTTCGGCGGAGCTTGGCGCGATCTCCGCTCCTCCGCAAAAGTGGGACAGCCCGCTGCACGCCTTCGAGGATGCGCTTCACCACGAGCAATTGGTAACAAACTGGATAAACGAGATCGCCGATCTCGCGCTACAGCATCGCGACCACGCCTTACTTAGTCTTTTAAATTGGTTCGTCGACGAGCAGGTGGAGGAGGAATCCACTGCAAACGAGATGGTGGACCGCCTGAAGCTAGTCGGGGACAACAAAGCGGCTCTCTTCATGATGGACAACGAAATGAAAGCGCGGGTTTATACCCCTCCCGCTGCCGCAAAATAAAATCGATAAATTGGTAAAAGAAAAGGCGGCTTTTTATGGCCGCCTTTCTTTTTAATTTAAATTACTCTCTAATTCGTTTGCCGTAGTAGAGATGCCCGCACTCCTCGCCGTCGAAGTCCGCTATGCGCGGCAGATGGCCCCACTTTTCAAAGCCCATTTTGATTAATATAGCGACGCTTGCAGCGTTCTTGTCCAAAACGATCGCGAACAAAGTTTTTAGGCCTAATTCCATTGCGCGGCCAGTAGCGTATTCGATCAATGCGGTAGCGATCCCGCGCCTTCGGAAGTCCGAATGAACGTAATAGCTGATCTCGGCGGCGTACCGCAGGGCTTCCCGCCCGGGCCTGTAGGGGCTTAGGCTGACCCAGCCGGCGACCTTGCCTTCGATCTCGCATACGTAGACGGGGTACCTGTCGGGCGTATGCGCGGCAAGCCAGGCGCGCCTGCTATCGAGCGTTACGGGGTCCGTCTCGGCCGTTTCGAACTTTGCGAGCACCGCTTGATTATATATTTCGGCTATGGCTTGCAAATCCATTTCCGTGGCGTCTCGGAGCAACATAATGTTTGATTTTAAGAATTAATAGTTAACAGCGTTAATTTCAAAATGCGCTTGCGGGTGCAGGCATGCCGGGCATACGTTGGGCGCGGTAGTCCCTTCGTGAAGGTAACCGCACTTGCGGCATTTCCAAACGACCTTGCCTTCGCGTTTGAAGACTCGTCCTGCTTCGAGGTTCTCGTAGAGCTTGCGGAAGCGATCTTCATGAGCTTTTTCAACCTTTGCCACGAGTTTGAAGGCGGTCGAGATTTCCTTGAAGCCCTCTTCCTCGGCTATGCGGGCGAACTCGACGTAAACGTCCGTCCATTCCTCGTTTTCGCCGTCCGCGGCGGCTTTTAAGTTTTCAAGAGTAGTTCCGACCTTGCCTGCGGGGTAAGCGGTCGTTATCTCGACCATGCCGCCCTCGAGGAAGCTGAAGAATCTCTTCGCATGAAGTCTTTCGTTGTCCGCGGTCTCTGTAAAAATCGCCGCAATTTGTTCCAAACCTTCCTTTTTAGCTGCGGAAGCGAAGAAGTCGTAACGCGTTCTCGCCTGGCTTTCGCCGGCGAAAGCTTTTAGTAAATTTTGTTCTGTACGTGTGCCTTTTAAGGAAGCCATAGTTATTGACCTAGTTTAAATGAATTATACAATGCGCGATAGGGCTACGCGCAATATTAAAAAAATAAATTAAAGATTTTATTAATAGAAAGCAAGAGTATTCGAAATAATTTTGTAAATTTATATAATAGCATATTTATTTTAAAGAGTTATACGGCCGCTGAATTGCGACAGATTGTAAATTTATGCGTAATTGGTAACATAAAGAACTCTCGTTCGTTAATTAACGAAGAACAAGGTATATTAAGTTGGATATTTTATGAAAAGGCTATTTACACTTTTAACGATTATATTATTAACTGCAATAAGCTCTTGGGCGCAGCTCCCGGTAGCATCGTATATGACTCCCGACGTCGGTTCGCCCGGTATGAATATATATATTGAGATCATCGCCCCGACCGACGCTAATGGAACGTTCGGAGCGGACGGAAGGCAGGCCGGAATTCGAGTGCGTCCGGCGACGCTTGCGGACACGGCAAAAATTGTGTTTTCGCAGCCGATAGTCAGCTGGAACGGGAGATTGATATCCGTTCAGGCTTTTATTAATCCGGTCTTAACGCCCAACACCTGGGATTGGAACGCGTTGGATCCGAACTATATCGTGCCCATAGTAGTAGAAGTCGCAGGGCTGACTTCAGCGCCGTTGAATTTCTATATAGTTCAGCCGCAAACGCTTGGCGACGTATCCGGCAACGCGCAGAGAGTCCTGGGCGAGGGTTCGCTTGGGAGACGTTCTCCGCGGGGCGCTATGATAGTCGACAGCTTAATACTCGGCTCCTCGGCATATACGGTTAGCTATACCGACCGCGACATAAATACCCTCGGTAACCAGGCATTTCTGCCGTTTGTCCTATTATCAAAAGGTCCCATAGTCGCGGCCCCGGGCGCCACAAACGTAGCGATCAGAGTGGACGCTGGCGGCGGCGGAAAGGGCAATAACGGCGGCATTGGCGGCGGCGGCGGCGGCGGGGCGTTCCGCGACCGCGCTTCCGGAACTTCCCGAGGCAACGACGGCGGCGACGGTTACGTCGGCGGCGGCGAGGGCGGCGTAAATAATATACTCTCCAGTTCCGGGTCGTGGGAAGCGCCGGGCGATGGCTCCGGCCCTAACGGCGCTAGCTTAAACGGCGTTCCGCCCTCTCAAAGAACTACGCGCTGGGAGGCCTCCGGCGGCGGAACTGGACATCCGTTTGGAACTTCCGGCATTTCCGTAACGGGCGGCAACGACGACGACCTGCCAGGCGGCTACGGAGGCGGCTCCGGCCACAGGCAGGACACCCGGGGCGGTTCCGGAGGTTACTTCTCCGCAGGCGCTAACTCCGGCTCGCAAAACGGCGGCAAGCCCCATGGAAACAAAATTATCGTTCCGCTCGCCGGCGGTTCCGGCGGCGCTTCGGGCAACCCGCAGTACTCGAGCCTGATCGGCAGCGAAATATCCGGCAACGGCGGCGGCGGCGGCGGCGCGATGCGTATTGCAGCGCGTAGCCTTGAAAATATCGCCTTTACCGCGAACGGCGGCGACGGCCAAAACGGCTACGGAAACGCCGAGGGCGGCTCAGGTTCCGGGGGCGCTATCTCTTTAAATGCAAAATTAGGCGTTCCCGCGCCCGTTACTTTTTCCGCCAAAGGCGGCCAAAACGGTACGTATAAAGGCGGCGCTGGCTACCTGCGCTGGGACTCGCCACTACCGAATAATATTGGATTCCCTACGGGCGGCGAATCCGTTTACCGCGGTTTTACTACCGACACCTCCATGTGGGTCGGCCGCAGGCATAAAATAACTGGCAGCAACGCGCCCGATTCGACTCTTACGTTTTATCTCTACGCGCCCTCGACCGGCTGGCGGCAGGTGGGCGGAACGGAAACCCGCTCCGCTTGGGACTTAACGCTCGACCTTCCTAAACCTGACACTATATTTTACTTCTACGCGATGCGCGCCGTAACGAACCCCGCTACGGCGAATCGCTCCGCCGAGCCGACGCATGCGCTCTCGCAGGCTGCGGCCAACGTATTCAGGATAATTCGCGCGCCGATAATCGACGCGCCGGACTTCCTGTTGCGACACTTCTTCCTCTGCGAAGGTTCCTCGGCGAGCGACACTATAACTTTCTGGGTGAAAAATTACGGAGAGATAGATCTCGTAGTAGACTTTGCCAACGCTTCCTGGGTTCCCGTAAGACCGGAATTTATGCTTGTTTCTCCGACGACGCTCGTAACTATTAAAGAAAACGATTCCGTACTGGTTAAAATCGCCGTTTCAAACTTTACGCGCGCGAACATGAGCCCAAGCTCGACGCTTTACCTGACGCACAATGCGACCAACGAGCCCTCGCCCTACCCCGTGCAGATACAAATGCTACTGGCTACGGCGGACCTCGAAAGCTACGAAGGAACGCGTAATATCGGCTCGACGATTGCCGACGGTCTCTACCTTGGCGAGATTTGCAGCGGTGAAAAAATTTCGAAGAATATTATCGTAAAATACGATTCGACCGGCCCGGGCAGGCATAACAAAATTATAGCGCTGCCGCCGACGCAAGAAGCGGGCTCCGCTTTGAAAATTACTATGCCCCCGCCGGACGTTACTTTGGACATGAACGAATCGTTTACGATGAATATAGAATTGATTACGGATTCGATACCTAACGCCTATATGGGCCGATACTTTGAAAAGGTAATCCTTTATACGCGGGATTGTCCCGATCCCGTGGACACTATCTTAGTTTACGCGGACGTAATGGCGACCCAACTCGAGCTTCGAAGTTCCGGCCAATTCCCAGACACAAAATTGGGACAGAAGTCTAGCATCGGCGTTGCGCTGTATAATCACGGGAATCGTCCTGCTACGATAACGACGACCGGCCTGTCGGGGCTCGTCGCGCCGTTTAAAGTATTATCCGTTACGCCGCCCCTCCCGCAGGATATAGCGCCGGGCGGCAATATTGACATAGTTTTAGAATTCGAACCGACGCAGCGCGGAGACTTTAAGGACACTCTCGTGGCGACTACGTTTTTCGTATGCCCGTCCGAGACGCTTCTCGTACTCAGCGGGCGCGGCGTATCGCCCGGGCTTTATCTAAGCAAGTTCCGTTGGGATATAGATACCGTACAGCTCTGCGCGGTAAACGAGCTTGACTCCTTCTACCTTGGCAATTCGGTCGACGCTACGGCGCCGTTTAGGCTAAAGACTCCCGCTACTTTGCGCGGTCCCGGAGCGGCCGCATGGCAAATTATGGAAGAACCGCCTGCGGATAGGGATATGAATCCCGGCGACAGCGTTAAGTACAAAGTAAGATTTTTACCGCTGACCCAGGGGACGTTCGACGCGGAGATCGCAATAAACACGGAGAACGCCGGGCAGGACGAGATCGTCTACAAGCTGCATGGCGCCGCGGGTGACCATGAATTAGTCTTTACGCCGGATCCGCTGGACTTCTCCAACGTGGAGGCAGGATTCCCGTTTACGATGCAGATGACGATAACTAATATTGGCTGGAAGCCGGCCAATATAGCTTCCGTCACTTCGGTGAATCCCGGCTGGACGATTAATCCTACATCGTTCATTATTCCTCCCTACGGCGGAAGCGTAGTCGTGGACGTTTCGACATTCCCGACGGAGACCTCGAGCCGCAGCACGGTATTAGATATAGACGTGACCCCGGGAACCTCCTGCAATATCGAATATAAGCGCGGCGCCAGCTATACGGCGACATTAGCGGAAATCGACACCACCAAGAACGTTAACTTCGGCGCGCTTAGCCCGTGCGATTCCTCGGTCGCTACCGCGTTTATTGATAATATCGGGACAACGCGCATCGTCGTGCTGAGCCACGAGATACTTGGCGCGGACGCGGCGTACTTTATCGACGAGACGCCAGCGCAGAGCTACCCGGACACGCTTTCCAATAAGGAAAGAATTGACTACCGTATAAAGTTCAAGCCCCGTAATTCGACGGACGGTCCGAAAGCCGCCATACTTCGAATTAAGGCTATGATCAACGGGATCGAGAAGACTATAGACATCGAGCTCTCCGGCGTAATGCAGTCCGGCCTTGCGACGTTCCCGAATACGATCGAGTTCGGAACGGTGATAATCGGTTCGCAGAACGAGCAGACGCTCGTTATCAGCAACTCCGGGCCATGGGACATAGCCCTCGGGGCGATCGTGCCGCCTTCGCTCGCCGAGTTCGTCATTTACCCCGCCGACTTCGCGGGACGAGTTCTCCAGCCCGGCGACACCGCCATAGTGCGCATACGCTTCACTTCGCTCGAGGCTAAAGAATATACGGACACAATCAGGTTTAATCTCGATATAGGCGGATGCCCGCAATTAATCTCGATAGGGCTACATGCTAATAATATACCGGGCAAGGAACTGGTGATTTGGGCGCCGCAACTCGTCGCCGATCCGCGCGACGACCATTTTGAAATTCCTATATACGCAAAGTTCAAGAAGCCTGCGGATTCGCTTGCGAACTTTACTATCGACACGCTCGAGCTTACGTTCAACCGCTCGCTGTTCTACCCGCGCTCGGTCGATCCGCCAGCCCAGATTATTTCCAAGATCTGGGATAACTTTGGGAACTTATCGCTAAGCCTTTCGCTGCCTTCGCTCAATCTCAGCGCGACGGACAGCGTAGTTACGACGATCCGTGGGAACGCGATGCTGGGCGACGAGAAATCTACGCCGCTGACCATCAGCAAATTGCTCTGGAGCGAGCGGCTGCGCGTAACGGAAATCGATACGCTGGACGGCTCGATGACGATAGAAATATGCGAGAAGGGAGGCGACAGGTTGCTGGAGCGGGTCGGTTCGTTAACGAGCATCACAGTTGCGCCAAACCCGAGCTCCGACGGCAGGATAACGATCGAGGTCGCCGCGACTGAACGCGGGGCTCACAAATTGGATATCCTTTCTGTGAACGGGGAAATAATGCCTTTAAGTTCTTTCATGACAAATAAGGCGGGCGAAACTGTTAAATTTGAAGAAAATATCGGAGGATTAGCTTCCGGAATTTATGCTTTACGACTAACTACCCCAAGCGAAGTCAAGTATTTATCGATAATGATAGTCAAATAACGGACGATAGAATGAGAAACATCGCAATACTTACAGCTTTAATTTTAATGGCTTGCGGCGCCGCCGCGGCCCAGGATCGCGAGACGATACTTAAAGTCGGCGCGTACGGAGCGTTTAACTTAAATAATCACAAGGCGGACTTTTCGGAAGTGCCGGGATGCCCGAGCTGCTCGCCGGGATTCCGCGACGGCTCCGGCACGGGGCTTGCCGGGGGGATACTTGTCGAGCTGCCCCTGCCGCCCCAGTACGGTTTAGGGGTTAGGCTTGGAATTTCCCAACTGAACTCGCAACTGACCCGAATGGAGAACATCGGCAATACGGAGGAATTAGATCCGCCGGGCGTTACCGACGCTATGAGCGAGCACCTCATCGACGCTAAAATCTCTGTTTTAGCGATCGAGCCGTATTTTCGGTATAAATTCTTCAAGGGGCTTTGGGCGAGCGCCGGGGTAAATTTCGGCGTCGGGATGACGCACAAATTCGACCAGAAAGAGACCCTGAAAGAGCCTGACGGGGTTGTGTTCAAGGAAACGGACACGAAGACCCGCAACGAATTTCACAACCTGGATATCCCGGATTTTAATTCCATGCAGATGTTCGGCGCGGTTGGACTTGGCTACGAGCTTCCGCTCGGCTCGCGCGCAAGCCTTTCGCCCGAAGTAAAATACTTCCTGCCGTTCACGAAGGTTTCGAACCTGGAATGGAAGGCGAATACCCTGGCGCTCGGCGTATCCGTTACGTACGACATCTGGAAGCCGCTCGAAGTAAATTACCGCGAGGAAAGGCAGTACATCCGCGACACGACTACCGTGCAAATTGCCGGGCTGGAACGCGAAACTATCGTCAAAATCGATTCCGTTACGCAAGTTTCCTCGAAAAAAATTGACGAAACGAACGTCGTAACTATATATGAGACCCGGGAGAGCTACGAGCGCCGGATCCCAAGATTGATGGACCTGAAAGTCGACCTGTCGCTCTTTGGGATGGACAACCGCGGCGTGCGCACGACGGAAAATCCAAAAGTCGTAATAGAGGAAACGGAGGTGGAGGAACTCTTCCCGCTGCTGCCGTACGTATTCTTCGCCGAGGGAAGCTCCGATCTTGCTTCCGCCCCGGTAACGAGGCTTACGGGATCGGAACGCGCCGCCTTTACGGATAAATCGCTGCCGTGGGAGACTCTGGGGATATATTCCAATATGCTGAATCTCGTCGGCTACCGCATGACTCAAAAACCTGCGGCGAAGCTAACAATTACGGGGACGAACAACAATTTAGGCGGCGAGGCCGGCAATACGGCCCTCTCCCGCGCCCGCGCGGAATCCGTGAAGTCTTACCTTACGGAAGTATGGGACATTGCGCCTTCGAGAATCGCGGTTAAGGCGCAGAACCTGCCCGACAAGCCTTCGAACAACGCGACTACGGACGGCCAGACGGAGAACCGCCGCGCAGAGCTCAGCTCGAACGACTTAGATATACTCCGCCCCGTCAGCCTTGCGGAAATAGAGCGCACGGCCACTCCCCCGGTCGTCGAGATCGTGCCGGACGTCAAAGCCGAGGCCGGCGTCGATAGCTGGGCGATCGACGTGTCGCAGGCGGAAACTAACCTGAGAAATTATACCGGCAAGGGCGCCCCGGAACCGATCCGTTGGCGCATCGAGGAAAAGCCCTCGCCCCTGCTCGAGACGCCCGTTAAGTTCGAGCTTACCGCTACCGACGTCGCCGGGCAGACAAAGAGCGCCTCGAAGAGTATAACGATCGAGCAGATAACGATAAAGAAGAAGCGCGAGATAATCCGCAACGACTTCCGTATCGAGCGCTTCGCCCTCATTCTCTTCGACTTCGATAAAGCCGAGCTGAAGGAGGCGCATAAGCAGATAGTTTACGACATCAAGAAGCGCGTCCAACCGGATTCGCGGGTTACTATCTCCGGCTACGCCGACAGGCAGGGAACCCCCGAATACAACCGCGAGCTGGCCCGCAAGCGCGCGCTGGAAGTGCAAAAAATACTCGGCGTCGCCGAGGACAAGCTGACGATAAACCCGGTCGGCAGCGACGAATTGCTCTACGACAACGACCTTCCGCAGGGCCGCAGCTACAGCCGCACCGTGCGAATCGAAATTGAAACTCCCGTTAAATAGTATTAGTAGAAGCGAACAATGAAATCCCTGCCCCATGAGGGGCGGGGATTTTTTTATAAGGGAGCCGGGTTGGTTTATTCGCTTTCCGCATTTTCGAGCAGGGTAAACGAATCGAAGAATTTGTCTATGGAGGCGTTGGGATAATTATTTATGCCGGTTGCGGTCATTAGGATGAAAAGTCGGGCATTAACCATGTAAAAACGAATGTTAATAACCATGGTTCCTTTCCCGTCCTTTATCACTTCGCCCCTGCCGGGATAATCGTTGTAATTAATTTGTTCCTCTGAAATTATTCTTCCGTCGCATGTTTTTAGGAAACTCCTGTTAAAGCCGTCTACAAATTCGTTGAATTCCGTTAAACTGGGATCCGAATAATTATATGTAAACGGGCGGTCGTAATAGGTAGTCTGGTAAGCTATGTTCTCTTCGTTCTCGCTTTCCGGCTTGCAAGTGTAAGTATAGTACTCCAGCGGTATTCCCTTGACGCTGGTCTTATTGGCCGTTTTCTTGGGCGTGGCCGGCATTAGCGCCGAAAATCCGCCCTCTTTGCAGGTAAATCTTTTCCAACGTTGGTCGACGTAGTCCGCTTCGTTTTCGCTGGGCCGCTTATTTTCCAATATAGTAAATGAATTGAAGAACCTGGCCATGTTTTCGTTGTCGTCGTACTCGGGCGACGTATAGACCTGGGCTACCAGGAGCTTGTCGCCGACGAGGAAGTAGCGCGATTTTACGAGGACGGACCCTTTATCGAACACGCCCCCAATCTCGAAGCCTAAAAGGCCGTTATGATTGATGAAGCTCTCCGCCGAGACTTTCCCTTTAAATCGTTTTAAGAATTCCTCTCCCTTCGAGCGCAGGAAATTCCTGGAAGACTTCCCGGCTGCGAGCTTTTGGTCGTTGCGCGCGATTATCATGTACTGAGTGACGTATATTGCGTTGTAGTCCTCTCCTTGCGGCGATGAATAGGAGAACGAGCGATAGGAGCTCTTTATGCCTTTATAGTCGTCGGTTACGTCCTCGGCTGTCGGGGCGCCGGGGTACAGCGCCGAAAATCCGCCCTCTTCGCAAATAAAGACTTCCCAGTCTTCTGAAGCTGCTGAATAATCTACCAATAAGGCTATCGGTATAATGCTAAAAAGGAACGCGCGTACAAAAGCCGTCATACGTCCTCCGCAAATATTAACGGCTCCCCTATATGCAACGAATACGAAAACCGCTTCAGGTTTATTGTAGATAGGCTTGCGCTAGCGGTTTGGCTACGCCCGCCTTTGACCGGGGAACCCGGGCTCGACGATAGCGGATTGTTTTATTTATTCTTTCTTTAACAGCTTAAAGGATTCCACGAACCTGAACGCGTCGTCGTTCTGACGCCTCGAGACTGCCTCCAGGGCATAGAAGCGGCGCCCGATAACGTAGCAGCGGAGCTGGATTAATTCCTTCGTCTCGGCGTTGTAAAGCGAGTAATTCCGGTTCAGGTAGCCGTCGCGCTGGTGATTCTCGGAGTGTATTGATTTGATGCCAGGCCGGAAGAACATCTTTGCGAACATACTATCAACTATTATATTGGCTCCCTTTCCCGGGTCGGGGGCAAAGTACTCCTGCGGGAAATCGGCGTAGAGCGCGAGGAAGAGCGAGTTGTCCGCCGCCGGATCCTCGAAGGGCACGGCCCAGGCGCTGCAAAGCAGGATGGTATCCCCCAATTTGATTAACAACGGCATTTCCGGCTGTATCTGGGCGCTGTCCGGCAGCTCGACGGTAAAGCCGCCCTCCTCGGATTGGTACTCGCTCCAGGTCGCCTGAGCGCGCGCGGGGAGGAAGGAGGCAAGCGCAAGCAAAAGCGCCGCGCATGCGGCAAAAGCAATTGATCTCATATTAAACCCGTTCATAATTCAATAATATAATCGTAAACCGAGCATATGCAAATATAGTAATTTTCCATCTTTCCATCGTTCCCGCGGTCCCCGTGGGAATGCCGTCGGAACACGACGCCCCCAGACGCCCCTATAATTATATTTGCAAACGCTAAAACACGTTGCCGATATTTTTATTAATTTGCAGAAAATCATAGTAAGCTCGGAATAATATGAATCTCGATATACTTAATCCCCGTAAAGCGCTTAATAAAGCGTTCCTGAAAGCTAAACCCCGCAGAAGCGACATCGATCGCTTTAAGAATAATCTTATTAAATTGCTCGGAAAGATTGACGAAATCGAGCGCGAGGAAAACCAGAAGAACCATATCCGCGACTTCCTCCGCGAAACTTACTATAAAGATACGAACGAAGTAAACACGAAAGACACGATCGACCTCGCGATCCACCTCGGGAAAACGAATCGCGACCCCGTCGGCGTTATAATCGAAGCCAAGCGCCCCGGCAACCGCTCCGAGATGATCTCCCAATACAATCCCAACGCCAAGGCGCTGCAGGAACTGCTGCTCTACTACCTCCGCGAGCGCATTTCCAACAAGAATCTCGAGATAAAGTACCTCGTCGCAACCAATATCTTCGAGTGGTATGTCTTCGACGCGCAGGACTTCGAAAAGCGCTTCGCGCAGAATAAAAACTTAATTAAACTCTTTAACGACTTCGAAGCCCGACGGCTCTCCGGAACGAGCACCGATTTCTTCTACTCCGAAATTGCCAGGCCAGCTCTCGAAGCGCTCGAAGGACCCTTGCCCTGCGCCTGGTTCGACATCCGCGACTACGAGGCCGCGCTCGAAAACGACGACAAAGAAGACGACTCCGAGCTTATCGCGCTGTTTAAATTGCTCTCCGCGGAGCACTTGCTGAAGCTGCCCTTCGCAAACGACAGCAATACGCTCGATAAGTCGTTCTACGCCGAGCTGCTCCATATTATAGGCCTAACGGAAGTTAAATCCGGCTCGAAAAAGCAAATAGTGCGCAAGAAAGCCGGCGAGCGCGACTACGCCTCGCTGATCGAAAACGCGATATATAAAATAGACGACCGAAAAATCGCGAAGCTCCGCAAAACCGGCAAGTTCGGCGAAACGGACGAGGAGATACAGTTCAACGCCGCGCTCGAGCTAACCATCACCTGGGTGAATCGAATACTCTTCCTGAAGCTGCTCGAAGCGCAATTGATAAAGTACAACGGCGGCTCGCGCGACTACGCTTTCCTCAATAAAGAAAAAATTAAGGGCTACGACGATCTCGACGCGCTGTTCTTCAACGCGCTCGCCAAAAAGCCCGAGGACCGCAACGAACAGGACCGCAAGCGCTTCGCCGGGGCGCCCTACCTGAACTCCTCGCTCTTCGAGGTTACCGAGCTCGAGGACGAATGCTTTACGATAGCCGCGCTGCGCGACGAAGCGCTGCCGCTCCACCCGAGCTCCGCGCTGAAGAACTCCCCGAGGTTCCGCGACGCAAAGTCGCTGCCCGCGCTCGAATACTTCTTCGAGTTCCTCGAGGCGTACGATTTTTCCAGCGAGGGCGACGAACGCGTGCAGGAGGACGACAAGCGGCTAATCAACGCCTCCGTGCTGGGCCTTATCTTCGAAAAGATAAACGGCTACCGCGACGGCTCCTTCTTTACGCCCGGCTTTATTACTATGTATATGTGCCGCGAAACTATCCGCCGCGCCGTGCTACAGAAGTTCAAGGAGGCCAAGGGCTGGGATTGCCCGGATCTGCCCGCGCTCTATAACAAAATAGAGGACCGCGACGAGGCGAACCGCATTATAAACTCCATAAAGATATGCGACCCGGCGGTAGGTTCCGGGCACTTCCTCGTTTCGGCGCTGAACGAGATCATAGCAGTCAAGAGCGAGCTGCGCGTGCTGCTCGACCGCGACGGACGCCGCCTGAAGGAATATACCGTGGAGGTCGTAAACGACGAGTTGGTAATCGCCGACGACGACGGGAAGCTCTTCGAGTACAAGCCGACCTCGCAGGAGGCACAGCGCGTGCAGATGGCGCTATTCCACGAGAAGCAGACCATAATAGAGAACTGCCTCTTCGGGGTGGACATAAACCCCAACTCCGTAAAGATCTGCCGGCTGCGGCTCTGGATCGAATTGCTCAAAAACGCCTACTACCGCCCGGGGACGCGCGAACTCGAAACGCTCCCGAACATAGACATAAACATAAAGTGCGGCAACTCGCTGATAAGCCGCTACGCGCTCGACGCCGACATAAAGGAGGCGCTGAAGGGGATAAAGTGGCGCGTCTCGGACTACCGCGAGGCCATAATGAGCTACCGCAACGCCCCGACCAAGGCGGAAAAGCGCGCCATGGAAAGCCTGATAGAGACCATTAAGGGCGCCTTCGAGACGGAGGTTGCCGCCAACGACACGCGCGTAAAGGGGCTGCGCGACATAAACGACAAAGTATACAAAATGCAGAGCGAGCAGGTCCTCTTCGAGCGGACGAAGGCCCAGCAAGCAGTATGGGAAAAAGAATTGAACAAGCTGACCGCCGACCGGCTGAAGTTCGAGGCGCAGCTCGAGGAGATAAAGAGCGGAAAGATATACGAGAACGCCTTCGAATGGCGCTTTGAATTCCCCGAGGTATTGGACGACAACGGCGACTTCGTCGGTTTCGACGTGGTAATTGGGAACCCGCCGTATATAAGGCAAGAGGGGATAAAATCACTTAAGAGCTATTTAGAGGCGAATTATAATGTCTATACCAGCGCGGCCGATATGTATGTTTATTTCATAGAATTAGGAGATAGGCTTTTAAAAGATGACGGGAATTTTACTTATATAACTCCAAATAAATGGATGCGTGCGACTTATGGTAAAATTTTAAGACGCTTTTTAAAGTTGAAAAAGATTGAATTCATAATTGACTTCGGGGATCTTCCAGTATTCGAAGAAGCGACTACTTACCCTTGTATTATCAACTTTAAGAAAGTTGAAAATAAAGAAGCTTTTGTTATTGCAGATGTTAAGACTCTGTCTTTTTCAAAATCTATGACTAATTATATAGATGAGATTAAAAATTATGTTGATAAAAGCGAATTAGAAGAAGAAGGCTGGACGTTAAACAATTCCAATGTTACCATGATACTTAACAAAATAAGAAATTGCGGAAAACCATTAGGTAGCGTTGTGAATAATAATGCGTTTTATGGAATTAAAACAGGATTAAGCGATGCATTCGTAATTGATACCGATACTAGAAATCAACTTATATCACAAGATCCAGCTTCAACAAATTTAATTAAACCTTTTTTACTAGGGAGGAATATAAGAGCTTACGC
This sequence comes from Chloroflexota bacterium, assembly GCA_050260015.1. Lineage (GTDB taxonomy): Bacteria > Bacteroidota > Ignavibacteria > Kapaibacteriales > UBA2268 > JBLNBN01. Next base: position 41,625 of record JBLNBN010000029.1, read on the forward strand.
CAAGCCACAAATTAGCCAATGGCTTATAATGATTCCAAAAGGTTATTCCATTAAAAGCAATTTATACCCTGAAACTTATGTTGTAAATGAGCCAGTTCCAAGATATGGTTCTATGCCTGACGAAGAAGCTTGGAATTGGTTCCAACAAAAGCATCCATCACTTGCAAAGCATTTACTGACTTATAAAGATAGAGCTGAAAGTAGACGAGATCAAGGCGATTTTTGGTGGGAGCTTCGTGCATGCGATTACTATAGAGAGTTTGATAGACCAAAAATCATGTATCAAGTATTTCAAGTTAAACCTTGTTTTATTTATGATAAAGAAGGGTTGTTCTGTAATAATTCGATGTGGATAATACCTAATAATAATATCGGATTAGTAGCATTACTTAACTCAAAAATGGGGTGGTGGCTAATATCTAAATATTGTACTGCAATTCAAAATGGCTATCAATTGATTTGGGATTATTTTAAGCAAATTCCAATTCCCGTGGCATTATTAGAAGACTCAGAAGAATTAGAATCCTATGCGAAATCAATAATAGACATGAAAGAACAAGACCCCAACGCGAACACTCTCGCATTAGAGCGCGAGATCGACAAATTAGTCTACGAGCTCTACGGCCTTACGGAGGAAGAGATAAGGGTAGTGGATCCCGACTACGATCCTATAAAATATTCCAAAAGGATACTCTCCATCGGCGGCGAGGGCGAGAGCAAAACGCTCTACTACCTCGGCGAAAAAGCCGAGCGCCCCTACGTAATTAAAGGTAGGACCATATTCGACGAAGAGGATTTGGATGGTATCGTCATCCCCGACAAGTACTTCGCCACGTTCGAGGAAGCCTTCGCCTACTTTAAAGGCTATTCCATCTGGCCGCTCGCCATCGAAATCTACGACGACGACCTCCGCGCGAAGCTCGAGCCGGAGCGCCTAGCCGCGCTGAAAGAGTACGAGGAGCGGAGATGGGGGAGAAGAGAGGAGGGGGAGTGAGATTTATTTTTGATTAAAAGAGAAAAATTCATAAATTGCAAGTTGGCGTTAATGTAACGATAGCAAGTTATTAAAATTGAATCAAGAAAAAGGAGTACATCATGAAAGTACGTTTCAAAAATATAGGAGCTGTAAAAGAGGCCGAAATCGATCTCTCTAAAAAGCTTATCGTCTTCTGCGGTCCTAACAACACCGGCAAAACGTACTTGGCATATTGCGTGTACCTTTTGAGCAAAGGCGCATTTCCAACGCGAGTTCCCCTTTCAAGTCCTCTTCCGAATATCCTTGATAATGACAACATCAATATTCTTAAACAGGGAAAAGGAACTGTAAATTTGTACGACCTCTTCATAGAGAATAATGATTATATAAAGGAGGTAATAGAATTTACTTTCAAAACTGAATTACCACAGGCTTTTGGTTTAGATTTTGAAACTAAAGAAAAGCTTTTTGGAAAAGCTGAAGTTGAAATACTTTTTGATAATAATGATATCGTAAATAAATTAATTTGGAATGAGAAATTCACGGCTAATTTCGGATTAGGAGTAGAGTTACTTGTCACATTTACCAAGAAAAGAGAATCGCATAGTCTAGAAATTACTCTGACACAAAATGAACCTATTCAAGAAGAATCTATAAAAGCGCTTTTAGTCCATTTAATTACGTCCAATTTATTCCAGAGTATTATAAGCACTTTTATACCAAACACTTACATAGCCCCGGTTGAAAGGAATTCAATTTATACATTCAGCAAAGAATTGTCCATTCAAAGGAACATTTTAGTTGATAAGATGCTTGAGTTAAACACTCAGAAAAGCCGTAACGATAATCCATTTGATATGATTAACAGGCGTGCAACACGCTATCCGTTACCTATTAGAGATGGGCTTGAAGTTGCTGAAGATCTGGCAAATTATCAAAAAAGAACGACTGAATTTGTTGAATTTGCCGATTGTTTAGAGAAGGATATACTTGATGGCAAGATTAATATTACCAAAGAAGGAGAAATTCAGTTTTTACCTAATAAAGCTAAAGGACTTAAACTTCCTATTCATATAACAGCTTCAATAGTTAAATCGTTTTCCAGTTTAATCATATATTTTAAGCATTTAGCCAGGCATGGAGATATGATTATAATAGACGAACCTGAACTTAATCTCCATCCGGATGCACAAATAAAGGTTGCACGTATCATAGCTCAAATAGTGAACAAGGGATTTAAAGTATTGATTAATACTCACAGCGATTACATTGTGCGAGAAATGAATAATTTGATCATGTTATCGAGTATTACAGTTAATTCAAACGGAATTTTAGGCGAATTGGGATACGCTACAACCGACGCATTAAAACCGGAAAACGTGGGCGCATATTTGTTCGATTATGATCACCGAACTAAGATTTACGTAAAAAATTTGGAAGTATCCAAAGAGGGCTTTGAAGCGCCAACAATGGATAATGTTATTAATGATCTAAACGAAAGAGCGCAAAATCTTTACTTTAATATTCAGGATACAGATAATGAGTATTAACAGCATTGATAATTTAATATCGGACAAATATAAGATTCAATATAATGAAAACCATGTTTACATGGTGGAAGAGACGGACTCAAACTGTAGAATAAAAAATCCTAAAAAGGCAAGAACTACTATTAAAAGTCAAGGTATAAATTTATTATATAAATTTGATGACGATAAAAATCTTTTACCCTTCTTCAAAGATGTTGAAGGCGCAAAATGTATGGTAGATTATATTTATTTTATGGAACATAATAATTCCATATTTATATTTCTTATTGAACTATCAAAATCGAAAACTAAATATTATCAAAAAGAAGCTTCGGAGCTTTTTATTCAGTATGTAATTCAAACAAGCCAAAGAATATATCCTCAGAGAATCCAAGATATATATTTTAAATATATATTGTTAAAGTCAAGTTCTGTAAAACTCACAACAAAAATCAAACCGAAGAAAAATTATGTTTTACCATTAGGTAGATTATTAGAATTAAAAAAATACTGTTTGATATGTTGATTTCTAATTATTTATATTACCTTTTTGAAGCATACAACAACTCAAATACTCACTATAGCTTGATAAACCCCCTATCCTCGTGATAAATCTTCTTTCTTTTTGTATAATTCTTTTTACCCTCTCCAAAGCCCCTTCCCCGCGCGATACCTCCCCGGCGCGGGCCGAGAAGAATATTGGGAAATAACGCGAAAACTATATAGAAATAGAAGAATTGGTCCCTTCTCCCCCGGAGAAGGTTAGGATGAGGGTCGGGATAATTGTGAATGGTCAATTGTCAATGATTAGTGGCGCATTGCAGGCTGGGCTTACGAGGAAATAGTAAAAGGATATATAATCATGACCCCCTCTCTAACTCTCCCCGGGGGGGGGAGAGAACCAAGTCGCGGCGCTGCAGGCGCTTGCGCGTTATTCCCTGGCGCAGGCCGGGAAGGAAATTGGGAAATAACGCGAAAACAATATAGAAACAGAAGAGTTTGTCACTCAGAGCGCCAGCGAAGAGTCCAAAGGATGCCTGGACTCTTCCTCGCTTCGCTCGTCTGAGTGACAAAGCCATGTAATATCAGGCGCTTGCGCGTTATTCCCTATCGCGGGCCGGGAAGAATATTGGGAAATAACGCGAAAACTCCCGACCACTGCCGTTCCGGCCCCCGCGCCGGAATCAAAGGTATTTATGCGGAACAAGGAAGATAGAGGAACTACTGCTCTTGCCCTGCGGGAAAGCCCGCTTCAACTGTAACTCTTAATTGTAAACGAGTCGAAAAACTTGCCCATCTCGGTTGGATTTATTTTTTTAGATTTTATAGCCACTAACATGCTGAATATTTTATCGTTAGCAATGAAGAAACGAATAATATAGAATAAATCGTCCCCAGGGTTCATTAATACTACCTCGTCGGCGGGGAAGCCTGCGATATTTATTTTCTTCCTTGATATGCATGGAGAGTTGAAATATTGCTCTCGTTCCTGGGTTAAGCGGGCGACAAAAACCTTTCTTATTTCTTCGCTTTCATACTGTCCAATACCTTTAGCGTCGATGTAATCTATCTCGAACAGTTGTATATCGGTATGTTTATTCTTGGAATAGAACTTAAACGCATGGCATTCATAAGGATTCCCCGAGTACATCCTCGTCTCGATCGATTCCACCGCATCCTCAGGCATTAAAACGGAGAAATCCTCGCCGTAGGGCTGGATCTTTATCCATTCTTTAGGACGCTTAGAGCATGAGCTCGCGAGCGCCGCCACCATAAGAATAGCGACTACCGCAGCGAATTTTACAGCTTTCATATTTTAACCTATTTCTAATATTGAACACAATTTTGAAAAATCGACGCAATATATTAATAAAGTCAAAGTAAAAACTCAATTCTACGGAGCGAATGTACATTAGATAGGGAAGGCGCGCGGACGTACGCCGGGCGCCTTACCTATCGCCCTTACTTCAATATTCTAAGCGATTTAATAAACCTTGAGGTGAAGGGGTTCGCGGGGTCGCTCGCGTAGGTGACGAGCAGCGCGGTAGCGACTCCCTTGGGGGTCAGCGTGAAGCGGGTAAAGAGGTACAAACCATCGGCATTCTTCGTGACTATATCCAGAGCCGGGAAGCCGTCCACCTTAATGCGCTCTTCCTTTACGACCATAGTCGCGCTGCTCTCTAGGTAAGAGTTCCGCATTTCGTTCAGGAATTCGTTCACGTAGGATTCCGACTTAATATCTTCCTCGCTGATTGCAACTTTAACGAAAATTGCCTTGTAGGCGATGGAGCTGTCGGACTCCGAAACGGGGGAGGCGGAGAAATTAACGCTCTCGGCTTCGTTCTCAGCTCCAGGCTCGGCCGGTTCCAGCGTCATTTCCCCGGGCGTCTCGATCGAGAAGCCATATTCCTTAGAAACGAATTTTTTCCAATCGTCCCCGGCGCGAGCGGTAAGTGCGGAGGAAAGGATTACCAAAGCTGCAAGGATAATGGTTTTCATGGCCTTCATATTCGTCCTTTTCTATGAAATTTTATGTTAAATTAACTACTCTACATTAGGCCGTAATATACGGAAAAAGCGCGAGATATTTACTTTATGTACGCTTAATTACAACTCATTCTCATAATAAATCTTATAGTACTTCCTGCCGTCGGCGTCCGTGCCCTGCTCGATGTTTTCGGCGGCGCCGTGCACGTAGATGTGGAAGTTCTTGTCCAATTTTATAATGGACTTAAAGACGCGGGCCTGCTTCCTGACGGCGTAGGGAGAGATTTCGAAGCTTTCGCTCAGGTCCAGCCCGTTCTCCGTGCGGTAGGAGGAGTCGTAGTCGCGGAAGACTTCCCGCACGCGGTCGTCCTCGAAGACTTCGCCCGCGAATTCGTCGCGATCGAAGCTCTCGTGCGTTTTAAAGTAATTTACAGAGCGGTTTAGCATATCGATCCGCCCTGCTTTATTGGCGGCGAGCTCCTCGGGCAGTCCTTCCGTTATAAAGGATTTCGTAAGCCCGAGAAACTGGTCGGTTTGGTAGTAATCGTCGTTGACGGGCTCGAGCATCAGGAAGTCGTCCTTCCAGTATTGCGCTTCGTTTCCCTTGCTGGAGCCGTCAAAAATCAGGACGCGGTACCCCTCTTCTTCGCTCGTGTTCATTATGAGGCAACCTTTATCGATGCCTTTTACCTCGAAGCCGTAGTCGTGCTCTATCTTGAATTTCGAGCTCTGCCGCTCCATCTTTATAAAGGGGACGTTCGTTTCCGACTTAAAAATGCCGACTGCGTCGACTATCTCGTCCACGAAGATGATATCGGAAAAGTAAGCGACGTTCAGCTCGCCGGACTTTATTTTCGGATGCGTGGAGCTCTCGTAGAGCAGCTTGGCGAGCGACTGCGAAGCGGAGACGAAGGAGCGCGGCTCGCGGAATATCCCGCGTACGAGCGCGAACACCTCGTTGAAGCTGATGTTAACCGAATGGACGAACGAGAAAATTTCGTTGTCCTTCAGCGGCTGGAGGAAGTACTTCAGCAGCAGCTTGCGAGTTTCGTCGCCGACGTTCGTAGTTTCGTGCGAGAGCGCGAGGCGTTCCTCGCGCTGTTTATTCCCGACGCTGTGGGTAATTAAGTTTTGGATTTCAATTTGGCTGATATCGAGATTTTTCATTCGCAGTTCGCATTAGAATTGTAAGAGCTTCGAGCGGTAAAATTAAGAAATTTTGGAACGATAGCGAGAGAAATATTTGGGGGCATGTTCATTGATCATTGTCATCCTTCCCCCTCCCGGATGATCTCGGGAGGGGAAGGCGAAAGGCATGTATCTATCGATCAAGCGAATGCTCGACGACCAGCGACGAGAGGTAATCCTCCACGCCCGGGTTGGGCGCCTCGGCGAGAACGGAGAGCAGGTAAACGCGATTGTGCTCGTAAATGTATTGGAAATGGGCGATCTTCTCCGTATCGGGCAGCTTTACGCTCATCTTCCTGAAGTATGCTTGGCCGACGGTGTGTTCTTCGGAGGTATTCGGCTTGAAGATTGTTTTCGGAACGCCGAAGTACGCCTCGTGCACGTCGTCGACCAGGCGCGCGGCGCTGAAATTGGGGTTCTTGCTTGTCATTTCCTTGGGCAAGTCGGCGTATGCGAAGATGTACTGCGTATTTAAATTTGTCGCGGAAATGGGCGGGAAGCTCGCTATCGTCACGAAATGCATTTCGCGGCCGCCAACCCGCAGAAGGCGGTCCGAAGCGGGATCCGGCGCGGGCATGTCCACGGAAAGGGAACTGTCGGCCAAGTAAACGCGCTGGTATTTATCGGGGGGCTGCGGCGGCAGCTCTCTCTTCAGCACGAAAGGCGAGTCCTTGGCGGGCGCGGGTAGCGCCGCGGCGAGCGAAAATAGAATGAAATAACAAGCTAAACGGAATAACTTCATCTGAACCTCCAAAATCGTAATATAAAAATATATTTGAGTTTACACGACTGATCGAAATCCAATAAAATCGCCCATATTCATTCTTTTAGTACGTTTGTATTTAAAAGATGTTTTGAGGAAATCCCGCATAGCGGCGCTTTAATTGCGTCTATAATTGAAATGATCTCGTATTGTGTAATTAACGCCAGGATAAGCGAATGGAGCAAGACATAAGGTGGAAACAGCGGTTTGAGAATTTTTCAAAAGCTTTGCAGCATTTAAAGTTTGCAGTCGAGGAAATTTCCAACCCCTCCGATTTAGAGAAGGAGGGCACGATCCAGCGGTTCGAGTTCACGCATGAACTTGCCTGGAAAGTAATGAAGGACTACCTGGAATACGAAGGCGCCGTCGGCATTACCGGTTCGAGGTCGGCGACGCGCGAAGCCTTCAACAGGGGGCTGATAACCGGCGGCGAAACCTGGATGGATATGATCGAAAGCCGGAACAAGCCGGTCCACACCTATATCGACGAGGTACTGGAAACAGAATACGCCGCGATAGTCGCTAAGTACTATCCTTTGCTCGCCGCTTTTCATGAGAAAATGCAGGAGCGCCTGTGAACTTTGGCTTAAGCGAAAAAACGATTAACAAGCTGCTGGCCGTATTTGTAAAGTACCCGGAGATCGAGGAGGTCATCATCTACGGCTCGCGCGCCAAGGGGAACTACCGCGAGGGCAGCGATATAGATCTCTGCCTGAAGGGGCTGGGCGTTACGGAGAAAATCCGCTCCCGGGTCTGGCTCGACATAGACGACCTAAACACGCCCTACCTGGTCGATCTCGCCGTTTACCATCTCCTAACCTCGCAAAGCCTTTTGGAGCACATCGACCGCGTCGGCAAGACGTTGTATAAAGCGGGGTAACGAAGCAATATTCAATATTTGCGATAACTCTTACAATCAACTCTATTTCCAAACACTACCGCTCCTTTTCTGGTAGAATATATGCATAGCGTACCTAACCATTAACAATTTACCATTAATAATTATTTACACACCCTCTAACTCCCTCTTGCCAGAGGGATCTTTGTATACTAAACACAGATAATAACGCGCAAGCGCTTGATATGATACAAGTTGATTCCTCCTCCAGGGGAGAAGGGACCAACTCTTCTATTTCCAAACGCTTGCGCGTTATCTCCTAAAATTTGTATACAAAGATAGCCCGCTTGGGCGAAGACCAACTCGTGGTACCGCAGGCGCTTGCGCGCGGTTTCCCTGCGGGGCTGTTGTGGAGAATTGATTCTTTGATGCGTAGAATGAAGAAATAGTAGCAAATAGCGCTCCGGGCCGATGCCGCGCAGCAACTCGCCATTGGTTTGGGCGATAGGATGGAGATTAATCTGGCTCTGTAATAACTATAACGGACGGAGTTTAATTTACACTACCGCTATTGCATATGACAAGCGGTTATGCCCAGTTGTTTTTATTTTTTTTTCAATATTTCAAATATCTTATTATAATCCCTCTTATCAAATTTAAATGGACCAATCTCTTTATAATCATCAAAGACTGGTTCTGAATAATCATTCTCATAACCAAAATCCCGCCATATTACATAATCATCTGTAATCTCTATCATAGCTGTTATAGCGCCACATCCAATATCGCCACATTCCGGACAAACATAAAATGGCGTTCTTCCGGTTTCAAGTTCAGGTTTTTCTAGTCCTAAAAATTCATCAATTTTTTTATTTTCATAGGCTTTGTTTTTACTCCAACCGAAGGTTCCTATTAAATCAGTATCGTGCAATCCCAAAATCAGTCTAAGCGATTGACCTGACACAATGAAATCAATATAATTCCTCTCAGCCTTAGTACAACCATTCTGAAAAGTTTCACCTTTTCTAAATCCAGATCCAAAGGTTAGAATATCCATATCAGTAAAATCCACTAAGTTTTGGTTGATGTTCAATTAATTAAACAATAGCCTCGGCAATTTTTTATAACGCGTGTTACCAGCCGTATTTTATTCATTCTCTAAATAATAGTGTATCGCTGTCAATGCGTTTATACAGTGATCATTCCAATGCTCATCAAAATCAAACTTGAATTGCCATAAAGCGCTCTCTTGACAATCTGGTTTGTCTAAATTGAAAATCATTATGGAATATTTCAAATCCTTATAAATATCCCCTAAATCATCTAATAAATCACCACAAACCAGCTCGTTATCTTCAACGTTTGTCGGATCGAAAACATGCCAATAATAACGAGCATCTTGAAGCCTATCTCCAATTGATTTTAATACGTTTTTAAACTCTTGGTCATCAATATTTTCATCGAAGTCAACATCCGACTGCAAATCTACCAATTGCAATTTTAGACCAGCCGAATATAAGCAAAGTAGATTCTGCCTTATCTTTTCAAGAAAATCCACCTTTGATTTAGTCTTGTAATTGTCAATGGACTCACAAAATTCAAGCGCATTCTGATAGAATTCAGAAAATTCCTTTGTTTTTATAATCTGTTCAACTGTCAAATTGGTATCCTCTGTCTTTTTTATTATGAGCTGATAACCTTTCCCTGGCTGGCGCAGTTCGTGATTTGGAACCGAGATCTTTCAGCCTATCGTGAAGTACAAAAGTACGAAAAAGATCCATGATTCCGGATGCCCGAATTGCGCTTGCCAGATGTTATGGCCTGGGCCTTTTCTCTGAGCGGTCTATGCTGATGCTACTTCTTTAGCTTTATCATAGGATTCCACAGTTTTTAATAGAGAGTCTGAAAGGGAAAAGATACCATCTAAGGTGGAAATTTCGGTCTTTATCTCTTTCTTTTGATCGTCCATTATTCCTATATATTTTTTCGTTCCTAAATATAATCTGCAAATTGTCTTGCGATTGTTGTCGTCAAGCAAAATTGCAAAATATGACTGGGCGTCTCTGTAGCATATTCTATTTGCGGCAATCTTCTGCCGCAATATTGCTTTTACAATCATAAACGCTTCCATTTCCTCCGCAGTCGTTACAACTTTGTTCTCGTCCGATTTAAGCTTTTCTGTCGCAACTTGCGCCGCATCTTGTTCTTTGGAAACCTCATTTTCTTTTGTCAATGCCGTTTGAAGCCGATCGGTTATGATGTCGTTTATATTTTGCTGAATTGACTTTTTCGTGAGATTTGTAAAATGTTCCAGAACTTTCGCGGTAATTATGCTTGGATATACTTGTTTAGCAAAATGCTTAACAAATTCAGGCGTTGGGTTGGCGAACTCAGAACTAATCAGGAGACGAAGCTCGCTTGTAAATTTGAGATCGTTTGCAGTGTTTACAATATTGTCAAAGTCGTAATACGCTTTATGAAATTTCTTTAGTTCATCAATTTGATTGTCCTTTATTTCGGTTATGTTAAAAACGAAGAAAGGTTTTTCGTCCATTTTATTTGGCTCGACCAGATCAGTATAAAAGCGGTACTCTATTCCGTTCGTAAGAATAGAAAATTTTGCTTTCGTCGTATGAAAATACCTGAAAAGTTGAGAAGCGTTATTCACATTCAATGGAGCTCCATGATGTTTGCATTCAATCAGAATGATAGGCTCTCCGTTTTGGATAATTGCGTAATCGATTTTCTCACCTTGTTTCATGCCGATATCGGCGACTAATTCGGGAGTTACTTCATTCGGATTGAAAACGTCATAGCCCAGTTCTCTGATGAAGGGCATTATGAAAGCGTTTTTTGTCGCCTCTTCGGTTAGTACTTGGTCTTTAAGTTTTGCAACTTTGTCGCCTAAAAGCTTGATTTGATCTTTGAAGTCCATAATTTTTATCATAGAATGTTCGTAAAGTTCAAAGTTTTTCGTTACGCGCGAAATTCAGGTATTGGCTATAACGTTTTCGGGCTTTTCGTTCGTTTTGCAAGCTCTTTGACAAAGCTTTGGACGGCGCCTTAGATCGTGGGGCTTTGGCAATGTGCTTGCAAATGCATTGGCTAATCAATTTAAAATTTTTCGTTTGTCAGAATGATAGCACTCTCTCGAAGTTGAGTAATATTCGTGCTGTATTTTGTTTTCCGTTTCTTCAAATATCTAAGCACAGCAATGTCTTTCAAATACCAACCCGCTTTCGTTGCTAAATCACCAATGATTAAATCCACAGGCACTTCATGTCCTGCATAAGCGGAGTTTGAAACAACAAACCAAAGTTGTGAATCTTTTGCTGCTTTTGCTTTTAGTAGTATTAGAATATTTAGCATGTCTTCAAAGTATGCTTGAATCATCATTGGAATATACTTGTGCATCAGGTTCTCTTTGTTATCATTGATATGTTTCATTGTTTTGTCATATAGAAACCCAAAATCATTTTTAGTAGGTACTTCCCATTTTGCTTGTACATGAGAGCGAACAGTTCTTAATCTTAGTTTATATAGACTTTCAGCATCATTGATAAATTTTCCTAAAAATAATTCAGGTCTATAAATGTCAGTATAGTCAAAAGTGTTTAAGTAAGGTGGGGATGTGATGCAAAGTTTGAAAGACTTGAATTCATTTGTTGATTGAAGAATGTTTCTGCAGTCTCCATTAATGATTATCGCTTTTTCTTTGATTGGTTTTTCCTCAATATCAGTTTTGATATTGGTAAGGCTTAGTTCAAGTGCTTCAATAAAAGAATTCTTGTCAAATTCTTTCTTCTCCCAATTATCTCTGTAACGCAAACATTTTCCGTCTCTTGTTGCATTGCAATTTTGCATGGCTGCTGAAATCAACGCAAGCCGAACAAGTTTACGAATGCTATATGATGAAATGGTATTTGTCAACTGCCAGCCTGTTTCAAATGAATTCAAAACAGAATTGTTGAAAAGCCATTTTTCAAGTTTATTGGTTTTTGAAAAGGTAGAAAATCCAATTAACGGGGACTGTGTTCCGATGTCAGATGATTTTAAGACAATGTTTTTCCATTTTTCTAACTCTGCTAAATTAGCGTTTTTGATTTTTGCTTCAGATAAAAATGATGTAAAGGGATTTACTTCAATTCCAACAGATTTGAGACCATTTAACGATGAAGTGAGAGTTGTTGTTCCGCTTCCATTGAAGGGGTCAATTATTAAATCGTCTTTTCTAATTCCGGTTTGTTCAATTGCTTTCTCAACTAAAAATGGAGAAAATCCTTCTTTGTAATAATACCAGCGATGTCTAGCTAACCCAGTAGTGCCTTCATAATTTGAATAACCACCATCAAGTAAACCAAATTGTTCATTAGGAATATGTTGTTGTTTCTCAATCATGGGGTCATATTATCAGGTTCAATAAAAAATCTTACCGGCATTGCAAAGTCATCTCTAATTGTATGATGCGATGGAATAAACACAATGTTGTGGTTTTCATAATACATTCCATTTTTTTTACTTATTGATGTTGTATTTGTATTAGTTCCCCACCTTCTAGCATCAAATACAACCAAGTAACCCTTTGTAACTTTAGAAACTGAATTAGGCTTGTGTAATTCTAAGTAATTCGCAAGTTGATTTGCTCCAGCCACTGCAACTGCGTCCGTCATTGTTTGGTTGGGTCTTTTTTGTCCCAAAGCATTTATAGACTTGCCCAACCATTTTACTTCAATAAGAGCTATATGACTTGAAAAATCAAAACTAATTTTTATATCAACTGGCTTTGAATCATCTACATTTTGTTCTTCTTTAACTTCGCCTCTGACATAATGCGAAAGAAAAGAATAAAGAGATTTCTTAAGATGCTCTTCTGGAGTTCCACCTTTTAAAAGAATTCTATTGGAAGGGTCAAACCAAGCTTTATTCATTGTGTCACATTTTGACCGCCTTGCTACAAAGATTTTGTAATGTTCAAGAGCGTCATCTAAATGTTTAAAAGTCGGTGTTGCAAAGTAACTTACAACACCTGGTGCTTTGTTAAGTGTTGTTTGAATTGCTTTGCCAAAAACAATTTCTTTTCCTTTAAAAAATCTGTAAACTACAGAATTATCTATAAAACTTGAAATAGTTATAGATTTATCTATTAAGACATGTATTGTCGTCTCATCAATTATTTCAATAACAAATTGCTTTGAGGTGTTTGATGCAAAACTTGAAAAATCTGTAACAACTAAATAATCAAAGGGAAATAAAGCTGACAAACTATTTGAAGAATATAAAGGCTTATAAAAAACAACTTCATAATTTTCATCCAATGGAATATATTTATAGAGATTGCTTGCTGCATCAGTTATTTGAAGCAATGACTTTAATCCATTTTCTCCATAATCTGACAAAATAACTGCTGAAAAAATAGTTTCAGCTGTTTTTTTCATAAATACAATATCCTGCTCCTTATTGAGAATCATTTACATACTCTGTTTTACTTTTAACTAAATATTCTATCCAGACCATTGCTGGAATAAGTAGGTTTTCATATTTATTTTCTAATGCAACTTTCAAATTTTGGAATTGCGAATACAATACTTTTGTGGCTGGACTAGACACTTCAAGTAAACTCTTTTTTGAAATTGAATTTTTGGCTGAGTAAAGAACAGGTTCTTTGCCGATAGCTTCTTTTATTGCCCCCAATGGAGTTAGAGAAAGAATATCGCAAGCTGTTGTTAAGTATTTTTTTCTATTCGACAAACTACTTGCTGCTTCATTTAGAAAACTGAAAAATTCATTTCCTGCTTCGTTGATAGTGAAATATTCTTTTGTATTGTCAGTTTTAGAAAGTTTTCCACTACCTAAAAGTGTTTGAATAGATAAATCAATATCAATACTGTAGGGACTGCCCAATTCAGTTTTTACAAATGAATATCTCCAGTCCTCAACTGAGTTGCCTTCGTATAAAGACAACAAGCAACTGAAATAAGCAAAGAACTGAATCTCGTAAAGTGAGAAATCCTCTATCTTTCGTTGCAATCTTTGCCCGATGAAAAGTGTGTCAAATATGGCTTCCGGGGAATTCATCATTCTAACTGAGTATTTTTTCTAATTCAGAAAATGCTTCTTCAATGCGATGGTTTTCTTTTTGCTGAACTTCTGAAAGAGTTGTCCACTCAGTCATTCTTTCAATTGTCATTTTTTTCTTTTTGCAAATAGTAGCCAATTCTTTTAGCAACTGAGAACTATTGATGTTCGCCGTAAGAATTACTTTGTATGAATCTTTAGCAAAGTCTGCAAACATTTTTCCGGCTCTGCTCTCGTATGCAATGTCAAGAGAACCTTCAGGCGTGTCAATTAAAACTGTTGCTGAATTTGTGCAAAGTTCTATGAGTGCCATTCTAATTGCGATATCAACAAAATATCGTTGGCTTTCTGAAAGTTGATGTGCTACTTTTCTTTTTGTGTTCTCAATGTTGATAGAAAGACTTGCGCCTTTCACTGATGATGCCAATGAGATATCTATATCAAGCCCCAAAAAACTTTTTGCATATTGATTGAATTTAGGTATAAACTCTTCTTCAGCGTCAATATATCCCTTATTCATCTGTATTTCGAGAGGTTCGAGTTCTTGTCGAGCTTTATTTCTTTTTCTATATGCCTCTTCTTTTTGTGCAGTAAGTTGTTCTATTGTATTTTGATAGCTTTTTAGTATTTCCTGAATACCGCCGTCAGATTTGAATTTGTGAATACTCCTTAATAATTCTTCGTTGTCCTTCTCAATTTTCTGTATTTCTGAGTTTACATCATTCAAGTCAACTGTAAAATTCTTCTCTTGTTCAATTAGCCGGTCCTTTTTTGTCTGTGATGATTTGATTTTCTTTGAAAAATCTGCAAGCTGAGTGTCAATTATTTTGAGCTGCTCAAAAAGTTCTTTTGAATTTTTTCCTGTTGCTTTTTTCTGCTGCTCTTTTATTGTATTCACCAAGGATTCGATTAGGTCAGTGAAATCATTACCATTAAATATTCTTAATTTCAAATCCTTTAGGATTTGAATAACGGTTGGGTTTTTCTCAATGGGCGTATCATTGGTCAAGGTTTGATTAAAAAGTGTTTCATATTCACTTCTCATTGCTGATGCTCTTAAAGATGTGTCTGCAATATTCAAATCAGCATCTTTTATTTCCTCTGAAATCCATTTTAGTTGGCTTGTTAACTCATCTGATTTTTCTCGCAGTGCTTTATGTGTTTCGTACAGTTCAATATTAGAACCCTTATTCATGTCAATTTCTTCCATGCTTTTCTGAACAGAATTTAATTGAGTTCTTGTCCGAGTAATTTGAAATTGTAAGTTCCTAACTTCTGAATCAAATTTATTGTATTCCTTCCTGAGTTGATCTGCAAGTTTTGCTTTATCTGCATCGACTCCAAAGAATAGATACAACACTCTTTCTATCAAACTTTCATTCCAGAAAAGCAATTGATGGGTTTCATCAAATGTGAAAAGATATGTTTGGAGAAAAACGAACTGGTCAAACTCCGAAAGGTTTACATCTTTTGTAAAATGAGTTTTGAATAGGTCATTTAGGTCAGTGTTCGTGGTCTGTTCAGAAATCTCTATTTCTTTCCCTTTTACCTTTTTTGAAAATAGTCGCAACTCATCAGGCTCAAAGAAACCTCTTGTTATTGTATATTCAATATCGTCAATAGAAAATTCCAAGCAAACTTCGGCTAAGTCATAATTTTCTTCACTTATTCTACCGTCAAAATAGTTTGCAGCGAATCCCTTACTCCTATTGTAAAATGCAGCTATAGAATTATACCATGTAAAATCTCTATCCGGGTGTTTTACAATGCCTGTGATTGCGTAATTTATGATGGTAATGAAGGTCGATTTTCCCAGCCCGTTTGCTCCTGCAAGACAGTAGACATTTTTAGATAAATCAATGTCTAGGTAGTCAGTCTTTTTATAAAGACTGAAGTGGTTTATCTTGACATTTTTCAATATTGGGAAATTGTATTTTTTCATATTCTGTTTACAAATTTCTTAACCAGCAAAGTAACAAAAAAGAATGGAACTTATGTTGTTGAGCTAAACCGTATGTGATTGCACTCTTTGACAAAGCTTTGGTTGTAGCGTGGGATTGTGGGGCTTTGGCAATGTGTGCAATTTGGGTCGGCAATTGTTTTAAAAAATATGCTGTGGGCAAAAAAATAAAAAACATTGGTTCGGCTGTTGGGCCGGCTTTCTGGTCTTTTAAATATTTCTTTTTTCAGTTCTTTCACAATGGTTTACTTTTCAATTTTATGTCTGTCGTTGCTTGTCTCTTACACTTACTGCTAACAACTAATCTGCCGTACCTTTGAAACATTTTTATTACTGCGTCAAACTGTCCTAATTAATATGCTATTAACCATATATGCGTTTAACCGGAAATGAACTTTTTAAATGATTTCAGTCAAGCTAAACACGAATTCACGTTAGCAGGGCGATTCGCTCGCCAATCTATTATTAACAAACTTGCTAAATATATTTTTAATAAGCAAATTTTATTTTTCCACATTTTCTTCACAGCTCCCTCCCCCGCCTTATTCCCTCTTCCCCTCTTCAAAAAAATTTCGTAATTTACGTTTTTGTAACTGATAATACTTTTAAAATGAAAAGAAGAGATTTTGTTAAACTTACGGGCTTGGGGTGCGGAGCCGCTATGGCGATGACGATGCTGCCGAAAGCCGCCGCATGGGCGGCGGACTCGCCGGGCGCGAAAGGCCCGGTATTTATGAACGAACAGTTCGGCCTGGGCCGCGAGGAAATTACCCGCGCGCTCGCCGCCGCGCTATCCAAAGGCGGGGACTTCTCCGAAGTCTTCTTCGAATATAAAGTTTCCACCTCGATCAATATCGAGGAGGACATAGTTAAGAATTCCTCGGAATCCATCACGCTCGGCGCGGGCGTCCGCGTTATCGCGGGCGAACAGGTCGGCTACGCCTATACGAGCGAACTGACCGAAGAAAAGCTGACGAAAGCCGCCCTTACCGCCGCCGCTATCGCCGCCGGCTCGGCGAAGAATATGAAGATCAATCTGACGCCCCGCGCGCCAAAAGCGCAGGTCTACGGCTTCGGCGACCCGTTCCACGAAAAGCGCATCGCCGATAAAATCGCGATAACCCGCGCAGCCTACGACGCCGCGAAGAATTACGATCCGAAAATAACTAAGGTGAGCTCGAGCCTCGGCGACGACATCCAATACGTCACCATAGCCAACAGCGAAGGGCTCTACGTAGCGGATACGCGCCCGCAGGTTCGGCTCTCGGTTTCCGCCACCGCCGAAAAAGACGGCAAGCGCAACACCGGCAACGGCAACAACGGCGGGCGCGCAGGAGCGGATTTCTACAAAACAGTCGAAACTCCCGAATCGATCGGCAAACGCGCCGCCGAAGAAGCCCTGCTGCTGCTTACGGCAGTAGACGCCCCCGCCGGGGAATTGCCGGTAGTGCTGAGCCGCCACCAGAGCGGCGTTATGATCCACGAAGCCGTCGGGCATCCGCTCGAAGCCGACTTCGCATGGAGAAAGACCTCCATAATGTGGGACAAGATGAACAAAACCGTCGCCGCGCCCGGCGTAACGATCTACGACGACGCCTCGATAGCGAATTACCGTGGCAGCTTAAACGTGGACGACGAAGGCACGGAGCCGACCAACGCGATGCTCATCGAAAACGGCACGCTCGTCGGGTTCCTGCACGACAGGCTCTCCGCTAAGATATTGGGCGCCAAGCCGAACGGCCACGCCCGCCGCGAGAGCTTCCGCAATCCGCCGATACCGCGCATGAACAACACCGTGCTCGCAGGCGGCGACCGCGACCCCGATGAAATAATTCAATCCGTCAAGAAGGGCATTTACGCCGTTACGTACCAGGGCGGCCAGGTCTCCGGCGCGGGCAAGTTTACTTTCTCCGTCAACATGGGCTACCTAATCGAGGACGGCAAGCTGACGACCCCGATAAAGAATGCGACTCTCATCGGCACGAACGTGGCTACACTTATGGATATAGATATGATAGGCAACGACACGGGGTTCTTCCTCGGGACTTGCGGCAAGGAAGGTCAGAGCGTCCCCGTTACGTGCGGCACTCCGACTATTAGAATAAGCAAAATGACCGTAGGAGGCGTAGCGTAATGGCAAAGACAAATTTAGAAATAGGCGGCGAATTAGTAAAATACGGCAAATCGCTCGGCGCGAGCGACGTGCAGGTTTCCGTCGGTTCCGGCGAACGCTTCTCAGTCGACGTGCGCGACGGCAAGGTCGAGAACCTCGTTCAGGCGGGTTCGATGGGCCTTTCGCTGAAAGTCGTATTGGACGGAAAAGTCGCAACGGCGTCTTCGTCGGATATGCGCCCCGAAACTCTCAAGAAATTGATGGACGGAGCGGTTGAACGCGCCAAATACGCCGGAAAGGACGACTTCGCGGAACTGCCCGATCCCGAAGGCGAAATAGTAAACGCGGAGAAATTGAATCTCTACGATCCCGAATTCGATTCCTACACCGCCGAGCAGAAGATAAAGCTAGCAAAGGAAGTCGAGAGATTGGCGTTAGCCGAGGGCAAGATAAAGAAATCCGGCGGCGCTGGCGCAAGCTCCTCCATCAACGAGACGACTCTCGTTACGAGCCGCGGCTTCGCGGGTTCCTATAAATCTAGCTACTTCAGCTACGGCGTCAGCCTGCAAGCAGGCGAGGGAGACAATCTCTACGACGACGGCCGCTGGACCTCCGCGCGCAGAATGAAGGACTTAGAAAGCCCCGAAAAGATAGCGAGGGAAGCCGTCGAGCGCACCGCAAGAATGATCGGCGCGCGCAAGATCGCGACGCAGAACGTCCCCGTGGTCTTCGAGCCCGAGATGTCGGCGATGCTTTTAGGCTTCCTGGCGAGCTGCATATACGGTTCGAGCGTTTACATGAACCGCAGCTTCTTGGCGGGTAAACTGGGCGAAAAGATTGCCGGCGAGAACGTGACGATAATAGACGATCCGCTGATGCCCGGCGCTTTGGGTTCGCGTCCGTTCGACGGCGAGGGAATAGCCTCGCGCCGCAATGCGATAATCGAGCGCGGCGTACTGAAGAACTACGCCTTGAACAACTATGCCGCTAAGAAATTAAATCTTAAAGTAAACGGCATGGGCTCGGGAACCTCGAATTACTATCTCGAGAGCGGGAAATTATCGCAGGCGGAAATAATTAAATCCGTCGACAAGGGATTGCTCCTTATCAATACGATAGGACAGGGCGAGGTTCCGACTAGCGGCGATATTTCCAAAGGCGCTTATGGTATGTGGATAGAGAACGGGGAAATAGTCTATCCGGTCGCCGAGATCACATTCAGCGGCAACCTCGGAAAGATCCTGAACTCTATCGAAATGATAGGAAACGACCCCGACAAGACGAGCTCGACCTACGCGCCGACGATAAAGGTCGCGGAACTGACGCTTTCGGGGAAATAAGGCGCCACTCTCGGTCCCCTCCTAGTTAAGGATGGGAAGCGAATTGGACCCCCCCTCGGTCCCCTCCTAGTTAAGGATGGGAAGGTAGAAGGATATTAAGGCTCTCAAGTCGGAAGGCTTGGGAGCTTTTTTTGTTATAGATTAAATAGCGGATTATCATTATCAACGGGATATACGTTCGTATAAATGTAGAAGATTTCTTGGGGCTGTCTCGGGTTACGAGACAGCCCCAGAACGTATTTCTATAAGACTACTCTATACAAATTAAGGGGACGCTGATCAAATGAGAGGGCATTCCCCCCTCTCTTATTTCCCCACATTTATCTCGATAAATTTAGCGGCGGCTTTTTCCACCTGCGCGGCGGTAAAGGTCGCGCTATCGCCATTAACACCAAAGCCGGCGAGAATTTCCTTTAATTCTTCGGGATGCATCGTGGAGCCGCAATTGGCTATAAGCCCCAGCTTTAGGTTAGCGTCGTCGGGTTTTGCGCGGAGCTGCATCCGAATAGAATATTCAGCGAGAAAAGGGAACACTGCCAAGCTATCCACCCCGTTTGCTATCCGGCCGTACCAACGATTATTGAATATCTCGTGATTCTCCCGGTCGCGGTCGTGCCGTGTGGGAGTCATAGATTCGTAGTGGATCACGCGCGAAGCGCCGCAGTAGCGCGTTTTAAAGCCCGCCGCCGCGGCTTTAAAGCAGAAGTCGATGTCCTCGTAGCCGTTGCGGTAGGATTCGTCCAGCGGCCCGCAACGCTCTATGACGCCTCGCTTAATCAACATACACGCGCCCGTTACGGCGGGCATATCCGCAGAAACGGTCGCCGTTGTCGCATGCGCTAATTTTCTGAATATAAAAGCATGAAATGGGAAGAGCGAGCCGTTGTTGTCCGCCACGAGCACGCCGGCATGCTGAACGGTTTCCCTATCGGGATAGAGCAGGAGCGAGCCGACTATGCCGACCTTTTCGTCGGACCGCGCTTCGGCGACCATCGCGCCAAGCCAGTTCTCGGTTACAATGGTGTCGTTGTTTAATAGGAGAATATATTTTCCGGAAGCAGCCGCGATTCCCTGGTTGCTCGCCATAGCGAATCCCAGATTCCCGGCGTTAATTATCGTTCGGAAATTTTTTAGCGTTTTTTCTTGTTCGACAAGGTACTCCCGCGTGCCGTCGGAGGAGGCGTTGTCGATTATTATTACTTCGAACTCCTCGCCTGCCGGAACGGAGTAAAGGGACTCGACGCACTGCTTCGTCAGGTCTAATTTATTGAAAACGGGGATAACTATCGAAACCAATTCCCCTGAAACGTTAGGAGTAACAGTTCCGACCGGCTTCGCTTGGCTATTGAATTCTTTAACGAAAGTCGATTGCTGGAAGAGCGGCTTCTCGCGGCGCATATATGAGATTAAATTCGAGCGGAAGAGCCCTCCAGCTACGTTCTCGCGGCGGCGTTCGTCCTTCCACAGGCGATACTGGCGGTGCGACGCGAGCTCGTCCTCGTCGTCGGCTACAAACGTTACCGGGTCGATAGCGGCGGCTTTCCCGCCGGGCAGGTGGAACGCGGCGTCCTCGTCCTTCATATATGCGATACGTAAGCCCGCAAGCGTCGCGCGGAAGCAATAGTCCGCGTCCTCCTCGCCGTAGGGGCCGTACTCTTCGCAGAAGTCGCCTATAGTCTCTTTAGTTTTGGGACTTACGAGGAAGCAGGCGCCGCCGAGGTTTCCCTCGGTCTTTTCCCGCAACTCGATGCCGTTGCGGATTGAAACCGGATAGCTTACCGGCTCGAAATTATATCCCAGTATTCCGAATTCAGGGAGCTTTTCCGCCGCTTCGAGCATCTCGCCAAGCCAGTTTTCGCGCTTAAAGACGATATCGTTGTCCAGCTTCAAAAAATACTTCGCTTCCGGGACGAGGCTCCAGCCTAAATTGGCGGCTTTCGCCACGCCGACGTTCCCGTCGAGCAGGATTAAGTTTTGTATGGCTCCCGTTTCTTTTAGTTCGGTTAGGTACTCGCGCGTGCCGTCCACGCTCGCGTTATCGATCACGGTGAAGGTGAAATCCGCGCCTGCCGGAATATTTCTAAGTGAATCAATCGAGCGCTTAGTGAATTCAAGCCGGTTATAAGTTATCATGCAGATATTAACCGTCGGGCGTTTCTTCTCCTGTTGCGTTTCGCGGATATTTGCTACTGTTTCGTTTTCGCCGGAAGAGATATTTCTCGGGAAAGTCTCGCCGTTAGTCTTAGTTTTATGAAAAACGAGCGTAAATCCCAGCCCGTCCTTATCGACCCGCTCGAGCGAATCGACGAGCGAGAGCGCGTCTCCAAAAGTATTCGAAATGAACTTTTTCATTTCTTCAACGTCGAACACATGATAATGGCAATGCCCAAATTTTCCGGCATCAGGCTCTTTTTCGGCGGTTTGTACATTCCTATAATCTTCGAATAAATGGGCCCAGGAGGCGAGGGGCTTTCCCCTGTCGGAGGGGGCGGAATCCCTTAACGGGGTAATCATATAGATATAGCCGCCCTTCTTAATCAGCCTAAACCATTCGATCATGGTTTTAATGAAATTCGGGCAATGCTCTATTACGTGCGAGGAGAGCACGAAATCCTGCGATTCGTCCGGCAGGGGTATCTCGTCGGCCTCTGCAATGATGTCGAGCTTTGCGTACCTGTCGGTAAGCCTCATTTGCTCGTCCTTATAATCCGAATCGTCCAGTCCCACGAATATCGTCTTTAGCCCGAACGGATTATGCGAGGAGGGACCGACCTCTATTCCTTTCAAGCCGTCGAGCCACTTGTGGGCATGCGCGCTTTCGGGGATTACGAATTTCGCCCTAATTGATTTAGTTTTATAGTCGATAGACAGCTTACTAAGCAGTTCGGTAAGATTTGTATAATAATCGAATGAAGCGGCTAGCTTTTGCGGCATCTTGTTGTTTATTTTCGTAAAATAAATCGCATAGGGAACCGCCGCCGAAGAGTCGCTCGCCTTCAAAGCTTCGAAGAATTTTTCGAAGAAGTCGTTAAGCGGGTTGAACGGCACGTACCGGTAGGGCATTCGCAACGCGGCACGAAGCGTGGCTAGGCCGTCGAGTATCGGCTTGGGGAAGCCCGAGCGTTCGGCGAATTGATAGACGGAGGCGAACTGCGGTGAAAGCGCGGCCTTCAATTGCTCGTTGCAGTTATTAGATATCCACTCGGCCAGCTTCTCCAAAAGCGCCGGTCGATGGCCGTTGCCTTTGTAAGCCATCGCGTTGACGTTCAGGGCGGTCTCGAGAGTCGCGCGGATGGCTGTTCCAGCGCCTTCGCCCGTAGTCAGATCGACGTTCGGGAATATATCCTCGAAGGGGCGCTCGTTTAGGAAGTTAACCAGAAGCCGGCTGTAGTCGTAATCCCCGCCTTCGAAGAATTCGCTCGTCGTCGCGGCGTCGTGTATTCGCGTCGTCGCAACTCTTTCGGAAAGGAATTTGGTTTCGAACCTTGAGCTTATCCGCATCCACATATCCACGTCCTGCGCGAAGAGCAGCCCTTCGTCGAATTCGCCGGCGGCGGCGAACGCTTCGCGCGCTCCGCAAACGCTTATGCCGTGCACGTAGTTGCCGCCGAAGAACGTGATCGTTTGCAGTTCTCTCGAAGGAATATGCGGCGTCCTGTCCGCAGGAGTTACTTTTTCTTTTTTTGACTCCAGCAGCTCGTAGTGCTGCGCATGGAAGAATTTTATTTGGGGATCGTCCTCGATCGCCTTTTTATATGTCTCGAGGCAATTCGACTCGAAGAGGTCGTCGCTGGAAAGCCAGCAGATCCAATCGCCCTTGGCATTCTTAAGCCCTACGTTCAGCGCGGTGGAAACGCCGCCGTTCTTCTTGTGGAAGGCGCGAATCCTCGGGTCGCGATCGGCGTACCTCTCCATGACTTCCGCGGTGGCGTCGGTCGAGCCGTCGTTAACTACCACGGCCTCCCAATTAGGGTAGGACTGCGCAATGATAGAGTCGAGGGTTTCCGTTAAGTATTGCGCCTGGTTGTAGGTGGGCACGAGCACGGAAAAGAGGGGCCCTTTCGAATCGATTACGGGGGAGGGCGGGTTCGTTTGCAGAGTTCTCTCCCCGATATGTTGCTCGACGGTCGCAAGCGCGCTCTGCGCGTATTTTGAAAAATTAAAACGATTCGATTTCATAGCTTTCCAGTACTCTCTAAATTTTTCCAAAAGAAATTCAGCCGTGGCGTCCTGCGGATATAGCCGCTGGAACTCCGAGCCGAAGCTATGTCGCATATAATCCCCGTTGTAGACGAGAGATCCTTCGTAATGCTCCAAGCTTTTTAAATTATTCGCATTGGTAATAAAGAACGGTCGTTCGCTGAATACGGCAATCTGAGCAGGCCCCGAGGCAACTCCCGTATGCAAAGCCGAATTCTCGATCAATGCTAAATCCTCCGCAACAGCCGTGCCGAAATCCTTAGTTATAACGATATGCCCGCTCTCTCCAAATATTGGATCGATTTCGGACTTGCCGCATATCAAGAAGAACTTTACAGGAAATTCTGCGGTTGCGGCTTCGATGAATTTTGCCCATTCCTGCGCGCGGGAATTGCGCTCCGGGTTAATATCAGGATTCTTTCTAAAATTAAAAGTAATCGGAAATTTCCCTTCCGATTTTTCACGGAGGAAGCCAACGGCCCAATTTCTTAAATTTTCGGGGGATCGCAGGTAGGGCAGATTTCCAAAATTAGCGTAATACCAGTCCATCTCGCGATGAATCTCATAGTATAGATATCTTTTGCTCAGAAGCGCGTTAACGTCGGGAAAAGTCGAAGCGCCGTAGCGAGCCCCGACGGCCCCGAGCTCCGTCAGTTTATTAACTATAAAAACGGAGTCAAGATTAGGCAGCAACTGCGCTTGCGCTATCAGCGGGTAAATGTGCGAAAATGGATTGCTTGACGACGCGATATATGCAAAATTCTGATCGACGACGCCTGCGCTGAAATCGCAAAGGAAGCAGAGGTCGACGAATTCCTTTTCAAGCCGTACGGAACGCAGGTAGGCCCCCTGCAGAAAAACGAAAACGTCCCCCAGGCTAACGGGCTGGGAGGAAAAGTCATATACGGCTAAAAGTCTGTTCTCTATCATGTAAGATCAATTTAAGTAAAAATATGCGATTACTAACCGCTTCGCATCATACGCGGCGCGCAATTTCTTTAATAAAACGCTTCAAGCGATTGTGGCTGGCTACGCTATTAAATTCAACTTCGCCGAAGCTCGGCGCGAGCGAAGCGCGAGCGGGCATAGGATGCTTAATCGCGTCTTTATAGGAAATGCCGCGGATTAATTTCCTTTCAATGCCCAAACGCTCGGCCAACTCCAATGCGAAATCGAAGTAGCTCGTTTCTCCGTCCGCGGAGACATGGACTTTACCCGACAGGCTTTCTTCGATTACTTTCGCCAGCGCGCCGACGGCAAACTCCAGCGAGACCGGGGACAGATACATATCCGAGAACGCGTCGACTGGATTTCCTTGCCGCCACGCGTTAATCCAATTCTTTACCAGGCCGCCGCCCGGGGTTAATACCTTCGTCAATCTAACGATAGCGCTTTGGCCTGGAAATATTTCCTCCAGACAGGATTCGACTTCCGCCTTTTGCCTGCCGTAATTGGTTATCGGATTTCTTTCGTCGCCGGTAGCGTAGAAGGACTTTTCCCCGTCGAAGACGTGCGTTGTGGAGAGAAATACGATGCGTCCTCCCCGCCCGACCACTTCTTCTATAATTCTCTTCGGGGCTTCGACGTTGACTCTTGCGGTAAGATTGGGATTCGATTCGCATTGCGCCACGGAACCGATCCCCGCGCAAATAACGGCTACGGAAACGCCAGGGAATTCAAGGTTCTTAGGCAAATCCTCGAGATCCAGGAATAACCCTTCCCCGCCCTTTCTGCGCGTCGTTTTAATTACTTCCAGTCCAGTTTGGGGGAGATACCCGGCAAGCGCGGAACCGATCGCGCCGTCGCCTCCGACGATAAGAATTTTCTTCGCCGTCGCTCTTAATTCCGGGCTCGATTTCAATACGCTCTACGCCTTAGGATAAAACGCTAACACATAATAATACCACGCCATTTTCGGGCTGCCGGTATGAACGATTTCATCATTCATGCAAAACGTTAAAACTCTATCGTAGTATTTTGAGATCAACGCAGTCAGCTCGTCCAATTTATAACATTGAACGTGAGCTACCCGGCTAACTTCCGATTGATGCGGAAGCGAATAATAGCTTGGCGTGCCTGTTACGAGCATGCCCGTCGGATTTAATCTCATAGCCGTTTCCGCGACGAGCTTCTCGCCGTCCGCGAGGTTTAGATGCTCTATAACGTCCAAATTTACTATGGCATCGTACTTTTCGCGTTCCGGTAAATCAAAGAAGTTAATTAGCTCGAATTCAACGTTGTTCCGACGATTTAACGATCGGGCCTCATCTACTTCGTAGTCTTTTAATTCGACGCCCTTTACCGACTTGCAGTATTGAGAAAGAAATATGCTTCCCATACCTGAACCGGAGCCAATTTCAAGTACGGAATCATTTTTATGAAGCTGCTTCGCGACGAATTTGTACCTGGCTAATCTTATTAAAAAGCGATTAAGATCGTTCGTTATCCAAGAAGCGTATTCAGGCGTAAGCGTAATCGGGGGGACCTTATCGTAAAGCTCTTTGATGATACCGTCGAACCTATCGAGATTATAATCCTTGTTTTCAGTCATTTTTATAATAAATTATTTAGATTAACATATTTAAAATTTTAAATCTACGCAAAGTCCAGATGCTGAGTGTCCACGCCGAGGTAATCCATTATTAATTGGTTGTGCGAGTTGACGCAACAGTGATGCTTGCAGACTTCCTTCGGGTTGAGTTTGTAGAATTTTTCCTTGTCGTTCATCCAGAAGTCCTTAAAGCTAACGTCCTTTATTGAGCCGATCAGACCCTCCTCTAAGTTATAGGCTTTATCCCTGCAGGAATATACGTTCAGGTCCGCGCCGATAACGGGCACGATCTGGAGGTAGGGACACCAATCGTAGTCCTTTTCAAATTTCCCGTCGAGTTCGTGGTACGCGTCGAATACTTCGTAGTCGTCGCTCCCCAATTCCGTTTTTACTCTTTCGGCCTGGCTCTTAACTAAATTAAAGAAAGGCTTGTGGTATTCGTTGTTTTCGTGCGCGTCGTTGCTGATGATGCAGGGCGATATTTTTATATTATTAACGCCCATGTCCTTCAAACGCTTTGAAAACTCGTAGACATGCGCTTTATTCTGTTCGTCGACTATAAGGCTAACTCCTAAGTAACAATCGCCGCCGAGCTTCTTGAAATTCTCAATATTTCGCATCACCTTGCTGAATTCCCCAACCCTAACGCTTCGGTATTTGGCGTAGCTCTCGTCGTCCCAGCCGTCGATGGAGATGCGTATCCACGAGGCGCTCTTTGCAAAGAGTTCGGCGATCTCGCCATCGAGTCGGGAGCCGTTCGTCAGCGCGGCAAATTTTATAGGAGAAGCCGCCAACTTTTCGGATATTTCCAATATGTAAGGGTAGCAGAGCGGCTCGCCGCCTCCGCTGAAGGATATAGCGCGGACGCCCATGTCTATGAAATCGTCGATGATTTCCAACGCCTTTTCGCGAGGTATCGAATCGCGCACGTTCATGTCCTGCCCCAACTGCAGCCCCTCGGCGCGGTACGCGCAGTAGGAGCAGTTGTGGTTGCAGACGTTCGTAGGCTTCATCCGTATGTGTATCGGGGGAAGCGTGCGCCCGGAGTCCGGCGGCAGGGAATCCAATTTATCCTGGTAGTGGAATATCTTAAGCTTTGAATACTTTGCGCCCATTTTTATTGCCTCTAAAAATATATAAATTCGTAATCGCCCGTGTAGCCGAACTCATTATAGAGCCAGATCCACTCCTGCGGGGTAAAGAAGGATTCGCACGTTAAGGCCCAGCACTGCAGGTTGAATAGCTCTTCTTCGTTGCGGTAGCCCTCGACGACGATATACTTATTCTTCCCGACGCGCTCGATTTCTTCGAGAGACCTTTTTAGGTCGAAAATCTGGAGGTTGTGAAGCGTCGTCAGCGATATAATTAAATCGAATTGCCTGTCTCCGAAGGGGAGCGGGTCCTGCGCTTTATGTACGAATAAGTTTTCCTGAATCTCTTCCTTGGCGTTCGCAATAGCGTATTCGGAAATATCGAATCCTACGACATTCGCGCCGGGCATTATTTTTTTTATTTCGTAGAGCAGGAACGCCTTGCCGCAGCCTATGTCCAGCACGGAGGATTCGTTAGTTAGCCCGTAGGTGTCGATAAGGGTTTGCGCGACGGGAGCCCAACGGCCGTCGTAGCGCATCCCGCCGTAGCCGTAGCGTCGATCGCCGTCCCAGAAGTCGAAATCCCATTTCTTAGCGA
The DNA here is from genome assembly GCA_050260015.1 of Chloroflexota bacterium. Taxonomy (GTDB): domain Bacteria; phylum Bacteroidota; class Ignavibacteria; order Kapaibacteriales; family UBA2268; genus JBLNBN01. The sequence continues at coordinate 69,334 of JBLNBN010000029.1, forward strand.
CCTGCATGCAGCGGACCTTTTCGTCCTGCATTCTCTCTATGTATTTTCTCGCCGTGCTTTTATGCAAGGGAGTTATAATATTCATTAGCCTTCCCATCGGGAGCTTCCTTCTTCATAGGTTCAAAATTCATTAGCGCGCGGACTATTCCCTCGGCGTCGATACCAAACTTTTTACGCATCCCGGCGTTGTCGAGTATCTCGTGGATAAAGCCGTCGGCTACGCCGAGCTTTATCAATTCGGCGGCATGCTTGCGGCGGCGAAGGAAATCGTCAATAATCGCGCCAAGCCCTGTCTTAGAGTAGTGCTCCTCGACGGTAACAATCTTTTTTACGCCCTTCAGGAGTTCGCCCAATCTCGCTTCGCCAAGGGGCTGCAGGAACGGAACGGAGATCACTTTCGGGAAGACGCCGAGCGCGTAGAGCTTTTCGGCGGCCTTTAGGGCTTCCTCGCCGAGCGAGCCGTAAAACAAGATCGCCGTGTCGCTCCCCTCGACCAGCGTTCGAGGCTCGCGGATATTGAAATCAGCAGTTTTATGCAAGTCCGGTTCGCCGCGCTTGGCAAGCCTGACGTAGACCGGGGCTTTAGCGTCCAGCGCGTACTTGGCGGCCAGGCGGGCTTCGATGGGGTCTATCGGGGAGATCACTTGCAGATTCGGCAGCGTGCGCGCCAACGCGACGTCCTCGACCGAGTAATGGGTCATTCCCTGCGGGGAGTAGGTCAACCCGCTGCCGATGCCGGCCATAATTACCGGCAGTTCCTGGTAGCAGATGTCGTTGCGGATCTGCTCGTAGCATCGGTAGAACAGGAAGGGTATGATATTATACATTACTACTTTATAGCCGGCGAGCGCCATACCGGCCGCCATGCTGGCCATGTTCTGCTCGGCGACCCCAAGATTCAGAAATCTATCCGGATGCGTCTCCTTGAAATCGTCGAACACGCCAAGCCCGGCGTCGCCGCTAATAACGAATATATCCTCGCGCTCCTTGCAAGCGTCGATTATCGTATTTATAAAAGCGTTTCTCATCTCAATTCCTCCATGGCCTGATCTCTATGCTCGTCCTGCACCATATAGTAGTGCCAAATTAATTTGTCCTCCATAAAGGAAACGCCCTTGCCCTTGGTAGTTTTAGCGATTATAATTTTAGGTTTTCCTTCGTGCGGCTCGTCGAGAGCCCTGAGAACGCTTTCAATATCATTGCCGTCGGCTTCGACGGCGTTCCAACCGAAAGCTCTCCACTTGTCCGCGACGGGCTCGTAGGAGCAGAGGTCGCGAGCCCTGCCGTAGCCCTGTAAGTTGTTGTAGTCTAAGATCGCCGTAAAGTTATCCAAGCCCAATTTCGGAGCGAAGAGCGCGCCCTCCCAGATGGAGCCTTCCTGCGATTCGCCGTCGCCGATAAGCGCGTATACTTTTCTATCGGATTTCTTCTTTTTGAAAGCGAAAGCTATTCCCAAGCCGATATTAAACCCATGCCCGAGCGAGCCGCCGGAGGTTTCAACTCCTTTGGCGGTAAACCTGTCGAGGTGCGCGGGCAGCGTCCCCTCGTTTTTGTAGTATCCGTCGATCGTCTCGCGGGGGATTATGCCGCGAACAAAGAGAGTCGCATAGAGAGACATAGCGGCGTGCGCTTTACTCAAAATAAATATATCGCGCTCTTCCCATGGGTCAAGTTTCAATTTCCCGAAGTAGAGCGCGGCGAGCATATCCGCCGCCGAGAGGCACGAGCCGACGTGCGGGCTCTTCGAGCGGTGCGCCATATCGATTATAACGCGCTTTATTTCCTTAGCTTTTTCTTTTATATTCATACCGCTTCCGTTTCAAACTTAAAATTTTCCGATTCCGCGCGAACCGATTGGGTCAGGGATTCCACCGCCGCATGGAAAATATCTTCAGGATCGACGTTGTTCATGCAGAGCGAGGTATGCGAGCATTGCGCGCTATAGCAGGGCAATATCGAGCAGTCGAAGTCCGCGCGCGGGCGGATCACCTTGCTCGGGCCGTAGAAGAATATTTCGCTCGGCTCGGTAGGGCCAAACAGCCCCACGACGGGCTTACCCATGGCCTGCGCTATGTGCAGTCCAAGGCTGTCGTTGGAGATCAATATCCTCGAAGAATTTATCCAATCCATGTACTCGTAGAGATTTTTCTTGCCCTGCTGCCAGGTGACGGAGTACCCGGCGCCGCGCAACATTTCCTCCAGCCGAAGCCAGCTCTCGCGCGGCAGAGACTTCACTTGCCACTTCGGGCCGACCTCGACGTTGAACCCGAAGTCGATGGTCGTCTCGCTCTGCGGTTCGTAGCCGAGCACGTATTCCTGGCCCTTCCAATCGACGCCGACCATTTCCACTAAAACCTTTTGCCAGTAATCCACATATTTAATGTCGATTTCCTTTTTCAGGATGTACTGCAGGAAGCTCTGCCCGCGCTCGTAGGCGCCCCAGGAACCTGAAACGCTGTCGAACCGGAAGCCGTATTTCGCCCAGGCGTCGATCATGTCGGAGATGGCGCATAGGCCGGGTATCTTTTCAAGATTTATTAAAATGTCGAACTTTTCCCTCATAAGCTGGAAGGGAACGAATTCGTCCCAAATAAGAATCCTATCGATCAACTTATTGCCGTTTAGAAGCGGTTCCGCTTGCGGGGAAACGAGCCAGGTAATATGGCTGTCCTCGAAGCGTTCTTTCAGAGCGGAGAGTATCGGCGTCGTACGCAGGACGTCGCCAAGGCTCGGCACGCGGCCGATCTCAGGGTCGAGCGTTTCGGAGTATCCCAACTTAATAATGAGCGCTTTTACAGCCATTTTTACCCTCTTTGATTTTATATGAAGTTAATATGCTCTGGCTTATCGTATAGAAATTCCAGGAATTCGTTTATCCGGCTCATCCGGCAGTTCAATCGGCATTCCTCTCCTATTTTTAGCGCTTTTTCGGCGTATTCGATATTGCGACGCCTTTTATCGGATAATATCATGTCGCGTATCGGCGTATCGTTTATGTTCCCAATACGAAAGCGTTCGTCCCCTATAAAAACCGGGCACGTATAGAAGTCGCCATTGGAGCAAACATAGCCCCAATAGGGCAGCGCATGGCAACTCGTAAAGAAATGCTTACCGCTCATGTATTTTTCCATCGCCTCGCGACGAAATATGATTTTCATCTTAGTCGAATTTTGCAATTGCGCGATCCTCTGCGAAACGCTTTCAATAAAGGCGCGGGTATAGATCTCGTCCCTTTTATTTATCATGCTCGGATTCAAGGAGTAAGGCTTAAAGGCCAGGTAATCGATTCCCAATGAAGAAAAAACGTCGATTGCGCGAGTAATCTCGCTCTTATTCTCCTCGATAATCAGGAACTGCGCTCCTAAGGTAACCGGTAGATTCATCTCTTTTTTAACGCTAACGGCGTTGGATATATTCCTCAACGTCTTGTCGAACGCGTCGGGCGTAACGCCGTGCACCTTCGAGTATGTCGAACCGTTAGCGGCGTCGACGCTAAATCGCAGCCATGTCAAATAGGGAAGAACTTTTCGCCAATGCTCCGGCGAGCCTACGCTACCATTTGTAGTAACGGCGACGTCGATTCCCTTCTGCTTAGTAAATTTTATAATCTCGGGAAGTTCTTTTAGGAGGAAAGGTTCGCCCTCGCCCGCGTACATTATGCTTCTTAGTCCGACGGAGGCTAATTCCTCAATTCGGCGTATAAACAAATCGGCGTCAAGACGGCTTTCGCTTTTTTTTGCGAAATCTTTACCGCAAAAAATGCAATCGTGATTGCAGTATCCTACGGGGCTTACCTCCAGGTAGAGCGGAGCGGCGGCGCCCGTTCTTTTCTGCTCGAGCACGCGATCCATGTGCCATAGCATCTTGTGGCCGTCGATCATAAAATCGCTCATGATCTCTCCTTTACGTCGATTATTTCTACGCTGGTGTGACCGTAACGTTGGAATCTATCGGTTTTTATCTTGACGTCGCACGGATTGCAAGCGCCATAGTAATCGCAATTGCGGAATTCGTCTATCGATTCAGCCGCCAGCTCCTCGTCGAGTATGTGCGCGTAGGGATTGCGCGCCGCGTAGAGATCGGAATGGCACTTGTAGACGTAGCCGGCCGGATCGACCAATAGCTCGCTCGTACGGCAATTGCAGCTTTTAATGCTGTCTGAGCAAACCGATCCGTCGTACTTGAACGTGCCGTAGACTTCGCCGTTCCACTCGCCGAGGAATTCCTTCGTTCGGAAGTCTATCCCCTCGTTTACGCATATCCGTTGCATTTCGAGTATATGCTCGCTTATAGCTTCGTCGGGATGCAGGATGCCAAAAACGCCGATTTTATAGCCGGCGCGCATCAGTTTATGCGTCTTGGGGATTATTTCCTCGATCTTATTCTGGTTTGGGTGGTAGGAGACGCGGATAGGAGCATAAGGGGCCTTTCGGGAGAATCTCCAAGTGGGGACCTCGCGGATAAATTCGTCGACGTCGAAACAGAGATTTGTCAGGAGGTCCATCTGGACGTCCTCGCGCACCTCCCGGGTAAATCTGAAGAAGGCCTTATGGAGCGTGGGCTCCCCGCCCTGGAGCGTCAGCGGCAGGTCGTCGCGCAATTGCAGCCTGTTCGCGGCCTCGATCCAGTCCTCTGTCGTCATAGCGCGGCGAGGCTTCCGCCCCTCCACGAAACGCCTGTCGTGCAAATTTATGCAGTAAGGGCAGCTGAGGTTGCAGCCGAACGTTAGGAAGAAAGCCGCGTAGTTGTGTCGCTCGCTTAGATTAATAGTATTAGAAGTTCTCTGCATATTCTTCTCTGATAACTCTTTGACTTGAGCCATAATAAGCTTTTTTCATCCATTCCGCAGTAAGATAAATTCCTTCTTCGAGATCTACCGAAAGCTTGTGGTCAAGGTCTTGTATTGCTTTTGTAATATCGACGAGCTTCGTCTTTGTCGTAAGTATCTCGGATTCCTTATATCTTACCAGGCTGGGGTCTGCCCCAGTAACTTTAATAATAACGTCGGCCAGTTCCTCGATCGAGTGCAGCTTCGTGCCGCCTATGTTGTAGGTTTCGCCCGCTTTGAAATTATCGGATATGTTGGCGAGCGTTCTTGTAACGTCGGCCAGGTAGGTGGACGTCCTGGAGTGCCCGTTGAATACGGTAAAGGGTAATCCGTTCAGCGCGCAGTAAAGGAAACGGCAGTTAACGGAGCGGTAGGGGCTGTAGTATTCGCCGGGGCCGTACGTGTTAAAGAGGCGAACGATAACGCTCTGGGAGCCGTATTGGATAGCGGAGTTGTGTATCTGCATTTCGTTAACCCACTTCGTCATCGCATAGTCGTTTAGCTGCTTGACCTCGTATTCGTCCATAACGGATTCGACCATCGTGCCGGGGTAGTCGCCGTATACTTCGGAGGAGGAGAAGTGCACGAGCTTAAAGCCGAAGCGCTCCTGTAGCCTGATTATATTTTTTGTGCCTACTGCGTTCGTATTCCAAAGCTTTTCGTAGAAATCCTCGCCGTTCCAGCGACCGAACTCCGCGGCGCAGTGGTAGACGACGTCGAACGGACCGAGCTGCAGGAATATTCGCTCGATCTGGCGGTACTCGCCGACGTCGCAGCGGACGTAGGTCGGCTTAGCCACGTCGGTTCCGACGCTAAAGCCTACTTCGTCGAATGAATGATATAAATCGCAGGTAATTACGAAATGACCGCGCTTGCGCATTTCTTCCGTCAGTCCTCTTCCGATGGTCCCTAAGCCGCCGGTGATTAATACTTTCATTATCATCCCTTTGTTTGTATTTCTTTCGTTTTTCTTTACCAACTTCTATGCCACAATCAAATTTATCGGCTTTTTCCACAGATTGTTTAATTTATGACTGCACGTTTTGAAAATACTTGTGAATATAGGCGCCTTTGGCTAATAGTGGGCAAACGCTACGGCAAATCGCGTCTTGCAATGTCCTTTTAAATTTCCCGGGCTACTTTGCCAGTCCATGCAACTGCCTTAGTCGGCGGCCTTTTCAGAAATAATACCTATTTTTGTACGCCCTAGATTTTTCCGGGACTTCATAAGACAGTTATTTTCATTTTTTTCGTTGGTATGACAGAAATTAAATTTATAGATCTCTTTTGCGGGGTTGGCGGATTCCATATTGCGATGGGCGAAGCCTCGAGTTATTTGGACGTGGCCGCTAGTTGCGTATTCGCCTCCGATATCGACGCGACATGCCGCGAGAACTATAGATTGAACTTTGGGCTGGAGCCGGTCGGCGATATTACAAAGATCGATCCTATCGAGATACCCGCGCACGACCTGCTTTTTGCGGGCTTCCCCTGCCAGCCCTTTAGCATCATCGGGCAAATGAAAGGATTCGAGGACACCCGCGGCACGCTCTTTTTCCATATAGCTAATATATTGAAAGTTCGCAGCCCAAGGGCTTTCGTGCTCGAGAACGTAAAGATGCTGCGCGGGCACGACGGAGGCCGCACGCTAAAGGTTATTCTTAAGACTTTACAGGACCTCGGCTATTCGGTGAAGCTCTCCGTGCTTAATGCGCTCGACTACGGGCTGCCGCAAAAACGCGAACGGCTTATCATCGTCGGGCATAAAATTGACGGCTTCGAATTTCAATTCCCCGAGCCGCAGGAAAGCTATAAACCGCTCTCGGAATTACTGGAAAAGAAAGTCGATCCGAAATACTTCGCGTCGGACTACATCCGCGAAAAACGAATTTCAAGCCATAAGCCCGCTCACAAGCCCGCCATCTGGCACGAGAACAAGTCGGGCAATATTTCCTCCTACCCGTATTCCTGCGCTCTCCGGGCGAGCGCGTCGTACAATTACCTCCTGGTCGACGGCCTGCGGCGCCTTACGCCGCGCGAGATGTTCCGGTTGCAGGGATTCCCCGATACGTTCAGGATAACGCCGAACGAATTCCAGGCGCGCAAGCAGGCGGGAAACTCCGTGCCTGTAAATCTCATTCGCGCGACTCTGACGAACCTGCTCCCCGCGCTCGCAAGCGCAATTTCCCCGGAGTACGTCCCTACCGAAAAACGCGGTTAAGGAATTATCGGTATGGAATCGGGATCGAGCGACGTTTTCGACAAAGCGAAGCGAAGCGAAATAATGAGCAAGGTGCGCAGCAGGAAGAATAAATCCACCGAGCTGAAATTTCTCGACTATCTAAAAGTGAGAAAAATAACCGGCTGGCGACGCCATTTCGCTGTTCCCGGGACGCCCGACTTCGCGTTCCGCAAGGAAAAGATAGCCATATTCCTCGACGGCTGCTTCTGGCACGGCCACGACTGCCGCAACACAACTCCCCGCGCCAATAAGGAATACTGGGACGCCAAGATAGCCCGCAACCGCGCGCGCGACCTGCTCGTCGACGAAACGCTCCGGGGGAAAGGCTGGAGCGTCCTCCGCATCTGGGAATGCAAGCTGAAAAGCAAAGAATACCTTGACGAGACCGTATTGGAATTAATAATGACAAAGCGGGAAAAGGACATTTAATGTTTATCAACTAATATTTATCCACGCGCCGTAGGCATTCGAACTAGGCGCCAAAGAAAGCCGCCTAAAATTCTACCGGGCGACAGGACCGGAGCTCCTGGGCGGTTAAAGCGTTTAAATTATTCGCGCCGTGTCGGATTTACCCGACTACCCGTCTACATTTTTGCCATTCATATTAATTTCTTCCAATTCTACCTAAATCTTTTTATTGATTTTGCATTTCCTTCTATCTAAATTTGCCGCGTAAAATTTGCGCAATAATTGCGCATAAAAGACACTTAATTTATGGAGAAAAATTATGTGGATTGAAGTATTGCGTAGCGGCGAGTTTACCGACTCGAAAGGGGAGCGGCGGAGCTTTTCCGAACGCGACCTCGCGGAAATCGCCGCTAAGTACAACGCGAACGAGGACGAAACCCGCCTGGCGCCGGTCGTGAAGGGGCATCCGGAGTCCGCCGCGCCGGCCTACGGTTGGGTGCGGCGTCTCGCTCGGCGCGGCTCGAAGCTGCTGGCCGAGGTGCGCGATCTCTCGGCGGAATTCCTCGCCGAGCTTCGCGCGGGCGCTTATAAAAAGGTCTCGGTCGCACTTGGAGCGGGGGGATCGCTACGCCACCTTGGTTTCCTCGGCGCGGCCCAACCCGCCGTCGACGGGCTTAAAGTCGCGGAATTCGATTCTGGCGAAGCCGAGGCGACGCTCGAGTTTGAAAGCGGGGAGCTATTTACGCTCGAGGAGTACGAATTCCTGAAGAGCGAGAACGAACGGCTTACAAAGAAATCGGCGGAACTTGAATTAAAACTGCTCGACGCGCTGGGAAGCGAATTCGCTACGGAAGCCAACGCGTTTCAAATGTCCGGGAATATCGAATTCTCGGGTATTAACTCCGATCCCCGCAGGCTCGAGCTACACGAAACTGCGCTAAGGCTGGCCGCCTCGGAATCCATCGACTACGAACGCGCGCTCGAACGCGCTTTCTATCAATTAAATAATAAGGGGGAATAATGGCAACGTCAAGATTGGACGAGCTTCGCCTCGTCGATCCCGTGTTAACTACGATCGCGCAGGGGTACGAGAACTCCGCGTTCGTTTGGGATAAGCTCTTTCCCGTCGTAGAGGTCGACAAAATGAAGGGCAAAATAGTTCAATTCGGCAAGGAAGCCTTTTCCGTGAAGGATACGCTCCGCGGCTTGCGCGCAAGCTCGAACCGGATCCCGCCGAGCAATATCGAACTAATCGATTACGAATTGGCGGAGGAGGATATCGAGGTGGCGCTCGACTACCTAGAGGAAGAGGAGTCCGCGGACTTCCTGCGCTACGAGGAGAAAATCGCCAAGGAACTCTCCGACATGCTAAATCTCAAGAAGGAAAAGTATGCGGGCGACTTCGCCCAGGACTCCGCTAACTATCCCGAAGGCGGGTGGCGCGAGATCGATCCAACCGAGGCTTTCGACGATTACGCGAGCGGGATCGATCCCATTATAACTATGCGCGGGGCGGCGACCAGGATGCGCGAACGGCTCGCCGTTTATCCTAACATAGCAATTATAGGCGACGCCGCATACCAATCGCTAATGAACAATCCGCAAATTATCGCGCGCTACTCCAAGAATTCGCTCGCGGTCGGTTCGCCTTCTATTATCGCCTCCATGCTCGACCTGGAAAAAGTCTACGTCGCTACCTCGGTTTATTGCGACGAGGCGACGGGCGCGTTATGGATATTTGGGGCGACAACGTCGTGCTCGCCTACGTCGACTCGACCCCGAAGGACCGCCGCTCGCGGTTTAACCCGGGGTTCGGCTATACGCTGCGCCGTCGCGGAAAACCGGAAATCGACACTTACTACGAGAACGGCGGGAAGATAAAGGTCGTTCGCAACACCGACACGTTCGCAATGAAAGTAACCTGCGCCGAAGCTCTCTATTTGCTCAAGAACGTAAACCAGGCGGTTTAGTCCTAAGCCGCACACTATTCAATTAAGGAGGAATTATGAAAAGGACCAGGATATCGTATTCGCCCGCCCAGAGCATTACTATAAAGGCGGAGGAAAATCTATCGCAATTTACTTTCGTGAACGCCGAAGGCAAGCCCTGCGAGGACGATCAAAAGTCCGTGAGCGTCGCGGAAATCGATTGGCTTAAAGGCGACGCGGCAAGCATAGTTTCGCTGGGAACTATCGCCGTGGCCACGACTACGACTATTAACCTCGGCGACAACGTAGCCGCGGCTCTCGGCGGAAAGGCGAAGCCCGCCGCCCCGACGTCCGCCGTCAACGGGCGCGCGCTCTCGGCTTGTACGGGCGAGGGCTACGTAAAGATATTAATCGTGCCGTAGGAGCCCGCCATGGCATACTCGACTGTAAACGATTTGCTGAAGGAATTTTCCCGGGCGGAGCTTGCCCGGCTGACGGGCGATCCGACGGGCCAGGCTATAGACGAGGAGCGTTGCGCGCAGGCGATCCGCCACGCCGACGCCCTGATCGACGCATACCTCTACGGCGCTTATACTTTCGAGGGCGGCGAGGAGACGCCGAGCCTGATTAATAAATTATCTATAGAGCTGGCAGTGGCGAAGCTCTACGACTACTCCTACCGCTCGGGCGCCGTGCCGAACTCCGTCGTTTGGCGCAAGCTTGACGCGCTGAAGGCCTTGAAGGAGCTTGCCGACAGCAAGATAACGCTGCCCGGCTCGCAAAAGGGCTCTAACGCCCCGCCCTTCTTTACGGCTGCGCGCACGGGCGAGGGTAAGGAATTTTCTGAATTATTCGGGGAGGAAAATTGACATGTTGAATTGGATAAAGAGGAACGGGGCATGGCTGGCGCTGGCCTTAATCGCGGCTGCTCTATGCCGACCGGAAGCGACGGAATTGAGAATAGCGCTTTTGGCGGCTCTTTTCGAGGCCCTTGCTATAGCTGTTTCGGGAGTCGCGCTCTACGCCTATACTAAAATTGATTTCCTTCGGGCGGACTGGCGGGAGGTCACCGCGCACGTTTTCTTAGGAGTGCATATCTGCCTGGGGCTCGTCGCGATGGGGATTTTCTTCGCGCAGCCGGCCTGGTAAGGATCTTAAGGAGGAATGCTATGAAAAAGATAATTGAATTTATTCTATTTATATTCTTCGCGGCGGCGGGCTTGCGCGCCGCCCCGGGGAGGCTGGAGACGCCCGCGAACGCGCGGCTGCTGGAGAGATCCTTGTCGCTGGCGAGAGCGGAGGCGGGCGTTTTTGAAAAAACTAATAACAACGACGGCGGGGTTGAAAAATACCTCGCCGCCGTAGGGCTGAGAAAGGGCGCGAAATACTGCGCCGCCGGGCAGTACTGGGCGTTCGCGCGGGCGGCGAAGGAACTAAATTTGCCGGGGAGTTCAATACCGATCAAGCGGACGGGCTCCTGCGCGGAGATGCTTCGCGCGGCGCTCGGGAAATCTATTAAATCAATTAGGGAAATAGGTCGGCACGATCTGCTCTTTTGGCGCGGCGCGCGCGGCGGCCACGTCGAGCGGGTCCTCGAAAGGCTTCCGAACGGCTCGGTAAGAACTATAGCGTTCAACGTATCGGGAATTGTCGCGGGGAAAAGGCGCGAAGGAGTATTTATCAAAACTAGAGATTTGCGTTCGCCGCTCGCGAGGATGCGTTTCGTATGCGCAATAGGATTCGTTCCTAAGGGGGAGTTATGACGCCGATGCCCATAATCCAGGACGCCCCGCTAACGGAGCCGTTCTCCTCGGAACTGATTCCTATGACCCGGAAGAAGATGTCGGGCGCGGAAGAGAACCTGGTCTCGTTCCAGGTCGAATGGGACGGCGGCGAGGGGGAGGCGCCCTTCGGCAGATTGGATATATACTTGACCTCCGGCGGCCGCTCGAAAGTTAAAACTATCGACTTCGATCTCTCGGAGCCTTCGAACCTCGACGACGCTTTGCTTATTTACTTCAGGGCCGGGGCTGAATTCATGCGCCTCGTCTATACGCCGCTCGGCGCGACGGCGGGCGAGTGGTCCTTTACCGTTAATTATAATTAGGAGGGAGCTATGCCAATATTAGTCTTTCCTCCGAACTGCTCTGGAATAACTTGGAGCGCCATAGGCGGGGAACTCTCCGGGAACGCCGCCCTTTGGCGGGCGTTGAACGCGCCGCGCGAAGCCGCGAGGGAAATTACGTTTCAAAAGCGGGGATCGGTTTCGGCCGACCCCGCCCCGGGCGGCGCTTTTTTACCTATTATAATAACTTCCGCTTGCCGGGCGGAGGGAGTATTTTCCAGGCTGGAGAGCGGCTCGGCGGTCTGCTCGGTTTATTTGAACGGGGCCCCCGCTCCTATCTTCCAGAATTTTCCCGTTTCAACGCAAATCAGTTCGATCGAGGGCGAATTGGAATTGAGCGCCGGCGACCTGTTGGGAGTAAAAGTCGAAACTATTTCAAACGACCCCGCAGAGCTGAACATATCAATTAAGATAATTAGTCTCGCGGGGGCGGCGCTATGAAGGACGCAATTCAGATCCTGCTAGCCGCGGCGCTCGGGGCGGCTCTACTTTACCTGTTTATGGGTCGGGAAGAATCCCCAGGGCCTATCGAAACAATGAAAATCAAACGCGACACGAGCTATATCGAGCGCATTCGCCCGCGAACCGTTTTCAATAAGATACGACCGTCGAAATTCATCCGCTCGAAGGATTCGGCGGTTGCGCCAGCGCGATTTTCGGCGACGCTCGATACGATTACTAATACCGATTCAATTACTTTAAGCTATACTTATCCAGAAAACGAATTTACGCTCGGAATTTCCCCGAAGCCCGATACGCTTCCCCGCGAGAGGATTATCCTGATGCCGGAAGAACGCAAAGAAAAGTCGAGCGGCTGGCTTACAGCGGCGCTCGGCGTAGGGGCCGCTATACTTGGGCTATTGCTGGGACTTGCAATTAATTAGGAATTTAAAATGGAAACCGTAACATCCTTAAAAAAGAATTATTATGAAGGCTCCCCGAGCATCGGCTTCATGGGAGCGTTGCCGAACCCGATCAAGCTGCCGTCCGCGCGAGGGAGCCTAATGGAGAGCCTGAGGGAGCTAAAGGACGATCCGCACGTCTGGAGCTGCGTCCAATCCCGCAAGAGCGGCGCGCTCTCGGCGGAGTGGGAGATCGTGGGGCTTCATGCCGAAGAAATAACCAAAGCTCTCGAAAAGATAGACATGACGGCGTTCTTTCGCGACGCGCTCGAAGCCCTTCTCTTTGGCTATCAGCCGATCGAGATAATTTGGGAGAAGTCGGGAGATGGAATATACCCTGCGAAGCTGCTCGCAAAGCCGCAGGAGTGGTTCGCTTTCGACGCCGGGCGCGAGCCCGTGTTTCTATCGCGCGCGAATCCCTCGGGGGAAAAGATCATCCCGCACAAGATGATATTCGCTCGCTACGAGCCGAGCTGGCGCAATCCATACGGCGAATCTCTTCTTGCGAAGTGCTGGCTGCCTGCTAAGTTCAAGCGGGGCGCGACGAAATTCTGGGCGACGTTCACGGAGAAATATGGAATGCCGATTCTCACCGCTAACTTCAAGCGCGGAGCGACGCAGGCGGAAATCGAAACGCTGGCCGAATCGCTGGCGAAGATGGCGCAGGACGACGTTTTCGTTTCGCCCGAGGACATCGAAATAGAGCTGAAGGAGCCCCAGCGCGGCAGTTCCTCCGAACTCTACCGCGAATTGATAAAGCACGCCAATGCGGAAATTTCCAAGGCGATACTTTCGCAAACCCTCACGACCGAATTGGACGCGGGAAGTTACGCGGCCGCTCAAACTCATTTTAAAATTCGCCGCGAGGTGGTCGAAGCCGATTGTAAGCTGCTCGAGGGGGTAGCAACGGAGCTTTTGCGGTCGATAGCGGCGTTAAATTTTCTAGGGAAAGATGGGGCAAAATTAAAATTTTCTTTGAAAAAAGAATAAAATAAGTATCTTTGTGGAGTGTCATAAAACAAAAGTGGGGAAAAGTGGGTAGGTTTTCCTAAAGTTTGTTATATTTGCGGGTAGAAAAAATTACACAACGGTAAAACATGGCATTCTTCAAAGGTCAGGAAACATATTCAATCGACGCTAAGGGTCGGGTGAATATACCGGCTAAGATGCGTCGCAGCATCTCGCCTGAAGCGCAGGAGACATTTACCCTGACGCGCGGGCAGGAGAAGTGCATATTTGCCTACCCGTTGGACGAGTGGAAAAAATACGAAGAAAAGTTCGAGCGGCTCAATCAATTTGACGAGGAGAACCGCTTCTTCCTTCGCCGCCTGCTAATGTGGAGCGAGGAAGTAACGCTCGACGCGCAGCAGCGCATAATGGCGCCGCGCAAATTGCTTGAATTTGCGGAAATAGAGAATAAAGTTTTGATAGTCGGCATGGTGGACCATATAGAATTATGGAACCCGGACAACTTTGAAAAGTACTTGAACGGCTTTGAGGCGAGCTACGAAAGCGTCGCGGCAAAAGTCATGAATTTATAGAAGATATTAAAAAGCAAGAAGATGCCTGGAAAGAAAAAAAGCGTTCGCAACGAACGCAAACGCAGGCGCGATCTCGAAGCGCAGTATGATTACCATCTGCCCGTTATGCTTCGCGAGACGCTCGACTTGCTTATTTGGGAAAAATGTGGCATTTACGTGGACGGTACGCTTGGAGGCGGCGGCCATGCAGCAGAAATCCTTGCCGCGCTAGGAGAAGGGGGAAAACTACTAGCATTCGACAAGGATCCCGGCTCGATAGAGCACGTTCGGATGAAGTTTGAGGAAGAACTTAAGTCCGCTGCTCCGCGCCTATCGCTCTACAATGAATGCTACGGCAACGCATGCGGCGTCGCACGTGAATTTGGTTTGCTCTCAGGGCTGCTGCTCGACCTTGGCGTTTCTTCGCGGCAGCTCGACACCGATACGAGGGGGTTAAGTTATCGAGTGGATTCGTCCCTCGATATGCGTTTCGGTCCCGCCGGCGAAACGGCGGAGCAATTACTTTCGCGGGCGCCCGAAGAGGAAATAGAAAGAATTCTCCGCGCATACGGAGAAGAGCCTTTCGCAAGAGTGATAGCGCGGCGTATCGTCGAAAGACGCCGCGCTTCTGCTCTTCATACAACTTTCGACCTCAGGGCTGCCGTCGAGCAGTCCGTCCCGGAATCCCAATTGTTCAAAGCGCTATCGAGAGTCTTCCAGGCTTTTCGTATTGCAGTCAATTCCGAGCTTGAAACGCTCGAACGCGCGTTGCGAGACGTTTCGGAGCGATTGAAACCCGGGGGGAGAATCGTCGTCCTTTCCTACCACTCGCTGGAAGATCGTATCGTAAAAAACGTTTTCAAAGAGCTTACCAAACACGAAAAATTCAATAAATACTCTGCGCAGGACAGTGCAAAAGGCATGCCAAAGTTCCGGCTGTTGCTGCAAAAACCTGCCGAGCCGTCGGAAGATGAAATCCTTCGAAACCCGCGGGCGCGTTCCGCAAGGCTCCGCGCCGTGGAAAAGCTTCACGTAGGAGAGCGGTCAAGCGATGACTAATCATGCCTTTACGCTCGCCGCCGTCGCTCGCGAGCTGCGTTCGCTCGTCGGCGCGAAGGTTACCGCCGCCTATACCCAGGAAAAAGATTTTTTGGAGATCGAGTTCTACGACGGAGCCGAACTCGTTACCGTCGCCGTCTCCGCCTCGGGCAAACGCCCCGCTATGTTTATTCGTAAAAACTTCTCGCGCGCCGCGAAAAACTCCGCGGACGTGCTCCCCGCCTTGCTCGGCGAGGTACTCCAGAGCGCGGAAGCCTCCGCGACTGATAGAATAATCAATCTTAGATTTATCAATCGAGCCGGCGTCGCCCTGCTATTCGGCCGCGGCTCAAGCAACTTTTTACTGTTGGATTCCAATAGAAAGGTTATCGACGAATTCGTTAAAAAGAATAATTCAGTCGGCAAGCCCTTTGCTATCCCGCAGCCCAACGCGAAGCCAATCGAAGAATTTCCGCCCGAAACTAAAATACTCGACGCTCTGGCGAAATCGTCCCTCTTGCTTGGCAAGCGCTATGCGGAGGAATTTTGCCTTAGGCAGAATATTCAGCCGGGGATACCGTTAGAAGATTTGAAACCGGAAGAATTGGGTAGAATAATCCAGTCCGCGGAGAGGTTCAGGCAGGAATTAATAAATTCCGACGAATTTTTCGTATTAAAGGACTCCTTCGGCGAGCCCGTTTTCTCGGCGACCGAATTGCAGTCATGCCCGGAAATATTTCGTAAAACCGAAAGCGCATCCGAAGCGATAGCAATTAAGCTTTCGCTCGAGTTCAGCGCCGAGAGCGCGGAGGAGCTGCGCTCGCGCTACGCGACGCCGCTGGCCCGAACAATAGGCAAGCTCGAACGCGCCCTCTCGAGCGAGGAGAAAAACCGCAAGCTCGCGGAAAATATTGAAAAATATAAACTTTACGGCGAATTATTGATCTCTCATCCCGACCAGCGCCATAAAGGAGAAAAATCGATAAATCTCAACGATTGGAGCGGTAATGAATTGACAGTACAGCTCGAGCCGCAGCTTACGCTAGCGCAAAACGCGGGAAAATACTTCGAGAAATCCCGCAAGGCGCGCGAGGAAGCCGCCACGCTCGAACGCCGTCGCCCGGGAATGGAGCGTAAGCTCGAGGAATTTCGCCGCGCGCTTAAGGCGCTCGAAGAGGCCGACACCGGCCGAAAACTAAAGAAAATTATCTCACAGAATAAAAACGTTTTAGAGAAAATGATACGCAATCCCAAGGAAAGCGCTTCGCCCTCGGAAAAGTACCGCAGGTTCGAGCTCGAAGGCGGCTACGAACTCTACGTCGGCAAGAACGCCGCTTCGAACGACGAGCTAACTATGAAATTCGCAAAGGCTAACGACGTGTGGATGCACGCCCGCGGCTGCCCGGGCTCGCACGTCGTGCTTCGGAACCCGTCGGGCGAGAAGCCTCCTAAATCCGTTCTAAAGCAGGCCGCCGAGATAGCCGCTTACTATTCCTCCGCTCGCAACGCCGGCTATACGCCCGTCTCGTGGACATATAAGAAATACGTTCGCAAGCCCAAGGGAGCCAATCCCGGGCAGGTAGCAATCTCCAAGGAGGAGGTGCTGCTCGTCGAGCCGAACTCCCCGGCGACCGGCGATTAATTTTGATTACTGACTAATTTGTCTTAATTTCGTTAATTATTTGTTGAATTATTTTACTTTTTTTCCTTCGGGGCGGTAAATAATCGGATAATTTTATTCTATTTAAAGAGTCTTAAAGATTATATCGATTACAAATTTCTTGGGAAAAAAGCCGGGTTTGAAATGGAAAACGCCACATTCATAAATGAAAAGAAAATATTCGGATTTATAGAGAGCGCCAGGCTTGCCGACGAGGCGCGCATTTCGGAAATACTTCAAAAGGCTCTCGAGCTGAAGGGGCTGGAAACCGATGAAGCCGCCGCGCTACTTACGATCGAGGACGACGCTACGCTGGAAAAGCTCTTCGCCGCGGCCTCGAAGATAAAGGACGAAATATACGGCAACCGGCTCGTGCTTTTCGCGCCGCTCTATATATCCAATTATTGCGCCAATAACTGCCTGTACTGCGGGTTCCGCGCGGACAATAGGGACATCGTTCGCAATACGCTGACGCTCGACGAGATCCGCGATGAGACGCTCGCAATACTCGAGCAGGGGCACAAGCGAGTCCTCATGCTGATGGGCGAGAGCCACGCGAAGTGCTCGTTCGACTACTTCCTCGAGGCTATCGACGCCGTTTATTCCGTTAAGGACTCGAAGGGCAGCTCTATTCGTAGGATTAACGTCGAAATTGCGCCGCTGACAAACGAAGAATTCGAGAAGATAGCGCAGGTTAAAATTGGCACCTACACCGTTTTCCAGGAAACCTACCATTTAGAAACATATAAAAAGATGCACCCGCGCGGCATAAAGAGCGATTACGAGTGGCGGCTCTACTCGATGGACCGCGCGCTCAAGCACGGCCTGCACGACGTCGGAATAGGCGCGCTCTTCGGGCTGTTCGACTATCGGTTCGACACGCTCGCTCTAATAGAGCACGCGAAGTATCTCGATTCGACCTACGGCGTGGGCCCTCATACTATATCCATCCCGCGCATAAAACCCGCGTCGCACGCCCCGGCTTCTCTCGAGATACCGCACGCGGTCAGCGATCGCGATTTTAAGAAATTAATAGCAGTTCTTAGGCTGTCCGTGCCCTATACGGGGATGATACTATCGACGCGCGAGTCCGCTGCGCTGCGCACCGAACTTTTCGACATGGGCATTTCGCAGATATCCGCGGGGTCCCGAACAAGTCCCGGCGGCTACAAGCAGGCCTTGAACGAGAGCCCTGCCGAGGAAGTCGACGCCTCGCAATTCTCGCTAAACGACGCCCGTACGAGCGGCGAAATTATCCGCGACGTAATCAAGCACGGCTACGTCCCCTCCTTCTGCACCGGGTGCTATCGGCTTGGCCGCGTCGGCGAGGACTTTATGGATCTTGCCAAGCCCGGACTAATTAAACTAAACTGCCTGCCGAACGCGCTTACGACGCTCAAGGAATACCTGGTCGATTATGCGGACGGGGAAACTAAGGAGCTTGGCGAAGAGCTGATCGAAAGGGAACTCGGGGAAATTCCCTCGGACGCCCGCCGCAAGAAAACGGTTGAATTCCTTGCTAAAATCGAAGGCGGGGAGCGCGATCTCTACTTCTAAAGCGAGATTGCCGAAAGGCTGGCATACATTTTTCTCTTTATGCTTCGTCTCTTAATTTTACAAGCATTTACGTGAAATTTCGAGAGCATGAAACAAATTTCGCCAAAAACGTACCCCGTTTCTGCGGAATATTAAACAGGGAAAAGGTATGCGAATTCACGATGCGGAAGATCCGCGCATAAGCGTATTAAAAGATAAATTGGAGGCGGCTCGCCGCGAACTGCTCGGGCTGCTCGCGCAGCGGGACTATTCCATGCGCGTCCGCCGGCAGGAAATATTGACCGGTTACGAAAGCTACTTCGGCGATATCGAGTCCGAACTCGATCAGAAATGCAAGATCAGCTGGGCGCTCGACAAGGAATCGGAAATCATAGCCGCGCACGTCCGCTCAGGAAGCTCTCTCTCGCGTATGGAGGTGGAGGCGCTCCGGGAAAGCTTGAAAACGGAGGCGGAGAATTGGGCCGGGGCTAATTTATTTTCATTCGATCGCGACGAAATAGCAAAATCGGGTAGCTCGTCTTTCGGCAAATCCGTTAATAATCCCGATGAGCGCGCCTTTCCCGTGTGCGAAGTCAGCCGCGAGTACGAGCTCCAGCAAAATTACCGCGCGCTCGTAAAGGCTCTTCACCCGGACGCCGGCGGCGAAACTGAACTTTTCAGGAATTACTGGCAACTCGTTCAAAACGCCTACAAAGCCCGCGACGCAAGATCGCTCAGGCTCTATTGCGAAAATTTACTCCCGCCCGAACGCAAATTCGCCAATAAGCGCGACGAGGAAATCTCGCTTCAAACGCAATTATCGCAGGCGGAATGCGACATCCGCCGCGAGCGCGAAAAGCTGGAGAATCTGCGCTACTCGAAACCCTTTTGCTTCGAGGGGAGATTGAAGGACCCGACCTGGCGCGCGCGCCATATGCGCTCGCTGCGGGACAGGCTCTTTTTCCTGGACAGGCAGATATCCATTAAGCGTAGGCACATCGGGAATATGCTCGAGTTCTGGCGCAATCGAATAAAAGCGGCTTGCTAATAAAGCGAGCCATTAATCCAAGTACCGGTAAAAAAAAAGGCGACCCGTTTAGAGCGGATCGCCTTCGTTATTTTAATTTATAGTTTATTTAAATTTAAAATAATTATAAATTGGGGCCTTTATTTTTCCGTGGGGTCGATCGCGTTGCCCCAACCGGAAATAGTGAGCTCGGGCGCGTCCGAGGAATCGGTGCGGAGCACGAGCTTGCTCTGCAGCCGTTCGGAAGCTTTGGGGGTTACTTTCGCAGTAATCGTGAGGTCGCCGCCCGCTGGAATTACGTCGCCGGGGCGCACGCTTACCTTGATGTCGTCGGGCGTGGAAATAACTTCCTTGATCGTTATGGCCTTATCCAAAGTATTCGAAACGACTACCTTCGCGACGCCTTCCTTCCCGATGATCAATTCGTTGAATTGGAAATACCTCGGGAATACGGTCAGGGGGCGAATAATGTTCGCTTTAATGAATAGGGTTTCGTCGCGTTTCATCGGGTCGTCGGAAGATATAGAAATGGACTTCGTGACCTCGCCCGTGTAATTGCGAATGTCGAGGGAAACGTTCAAAGTAGCGAAGCCTCCCGGCTCGATGTTTTCCTTATCGAGCGGAGCCGTAGTGCACCCGCAGCCAGGTTGAACTTTAGTGATATGAAGCGGTCGGCCGCCTTTATTGAATATCTTGATGTTTGCTTTTAAAGGCGATTGCTCGGCTTTAACCTTTCCCCAATCGTATATGCCGTTGCCTTCAATTTGTATTTTCTGCATGCTTTGCCCCGCATCTATCTGCAGCGCGGGATCCGCGTTCTTCGGCGCGGGCGCGCTCGCCTGGGGCGCTGCCGGAAGCGCGTAAATTGAAAACATAAAAGCTACGATTAAAAGTATCCGTTTCATCGAACTCTCCTATAATATAAAATTATTTGTGCAAAATTAAGCTTTTGCATGAAATTTCCCAATTTAATTTAGTATACGTATGAAATACAAAAAATGTTAACGCCTAAAATAAAATTTAACCCGCGCTAAAATAATTTGAACTTATGTATGTTATAATAACAAATTAAACTACCATAAGTTACAATTGGAGCCTTCCGTATGTACGATTTCGAGTTTAGCGAGGAACAGCGCGCTTTTGTGGATTTGGCTGCAAAGTTTTCGAGGGAGGAGATTGCCCCTACTGCGCTTATGCGCGATAAGAACAGTGAATTCCCGGGCGAGATCTTACGTAAGATGGGTGAATTGGGCTTTCTTGGGATGACGGTCTCCCCCGATTGGGGCGGCGTCGGGATGGATTACGTCTCCTACGTGGGCGCAATGGAGGAAATTTCCAAGGCGGACTCCGCGCTGGGAATTATCCTCTCCGTTCAGAATTCGCTCGTCGATTGGATACTCGAATCGTACGGCTCCGACGAGCAGCGCGAAAAGTACTTGCGACCGCTCGCCGAGGGGAGAAAATTGGGCGCCTACTGCCTGAGCGAGCCCGACGCCGGTTCGGACGCCCGCAAGCTCCGCACGGAGGCGAAAAAGGTAGACGGCGGTTGGCTATTGAACGGGATGAAGAATTGGGTCTCCAGCGGGAATAACGCGGATACTTACATCATATTCGCGCAAAGCGATCCGTCGCTCGAGCACCGAGGCATCTGCTGCTTCGTCGTCGAGCGGGGCTCCGAAGGCCTGGAGCCGGGTCCCCCGGAGGATAAATTGGGAATGCGCTCCTCGGACACGTGCGCGCTCTCGCTTTCGGACGTCTTCGTTCCCGAGGAAAACTTAATAGGCGAGCGCGGAGGCGGGTTCTATATCGCAATGAAGGCCTTGAACGGCGGCAGGATCGGCATCGCTTCGCAATCTTTAGGCATAGCGCAGGCGGCGCTCGAAGCGTCCGTGCGCTATGCGCGCAAACGCGTGGCTATGGGCAAGCCGATTTCCGAGCATCAGCTAATTCAAGCCAAAATCGCGCAGATGTCTATGAGAATTGACGCCGCTCGCTTGCTTACTCTAAAAGCCGCCTGGCTCCGCGATAGGAAGCAAAAGCACATCAGGGAAGCTTCGCACGCCAAGCTCTTCGCCTCGGCTACCGCGTTCGATTGCGCGCGCGAAGCGATCCAGATTCACGGCGGATACGGCTACGTGCGCGAGTACGGGGTGGAGAAGCTATTGCGCGACTCTAAGGTCACGGAAATTTATGAAGGCACGAGCGAGATACAGCAGCTCGTTATCGCCCGCGACGTTATAAATAACGATTACTTAGAGGAAATATAAAAACGTTTCTGGCGCGGCGACGTTTTAATCTTTCTCATAGCGCTCGAGGAATTCCTTTACGTGGGGATTGTCGCTCGCGCGGAGCGCCTCCGCCGTCCCCTGGAACGTCACTTTCCCGTCGTGGAGCATCGCTACGTTGTGCGCTATTCGGAAGACGGAGAACATATCGTGGGTGATTACTATCGATGTCACGTTTAACCTCTCGGCGAGATCGCCGATTAGGTTGTCTATTTGCTCGCTGGTCACCGGGTCCAGCCCCGTCGTCGGCTCGTCGTAGAGTATGTACTTAGGGCTGCCGACGAGCGCGCGGGCGACGCCTACGCGCTTTTTCATGCCTCCCGAAAGGTCGGCCGGCTTCTTGTCCCGGAGTATTTCCCATTCGCGCTCGAACCTTTCGTCGCCGCGCTTCGGCACGGGCAAAAGCCCGACCGCGCTAAGGACGTAAATTGCTTCCTTCTCGAGAGCTTCCTCGTCGTGCTCCCCGTGCTCGAAAAGGCCGAGTACGACGTTTTCATAGACCGTTAAGGAGTCGAACAGCGCCGCTCCCTGGAATACGAACCCGATCTTACGACGAAATTCGAAAAGTTGCGCCCGCTCCATAGAGCTAACCTCGACGCCGTCGACGAAAACCGATCCGGCGTCCGGCTCGAGCAATCCAACTATATGCTTTAGGAGCACGCTCTTGCCGCTGCCGCTCTTGCCGATTATGCAAATCGTTTTCCCGTCGGGTATATCCACGGAAACCCCGTCGAGCACTTTCTTCGAACCGAAGGATTTATATAAGTTGTTTATCTCTATCAAATTATCGCTCCGTGTTAACTACCTTTGAATGGGAAATATGAAATTTGATGCGTAAGCTCTTGTAAATAGAAGGGTTTGCTGCTCAGAGCGAAGCGAAGAGTCCATAAACCATTCTTCGCTTAAGTCCTTCCATTCGGGATTAAGCGACTCGATTAATTCAATTTTTTTTATTCCTGCTCCATCCCTTAATCCGCTTTTCTCTTTCTATTGCGTTGCAGATGTCGTTAGTAACTTCGAAATAAACTAATAAACGGATAGAATATCGAGCTGTAAAACCCAAGAACGTATGATGCTTGTGTTGATATACTCTTTTTAAAAGATTAGAAGTTACGCCTGTATAAAGCGTTCCTCGCTTTTTTGAAGCCATTATGTAGACGTAATAATCTTTCATATCGGCTAATCTACAAAAATTCTTTGGACTCTTCCTCGCTTCGCTCGTCTGAGTGACAACGCTTTCTATTTTCAAGCGCTTAGCTCGTTATGCCGGA
The DNA here is from genome assembly GCA_050260015.1 of Chloroflexota bacterium. Taxonomy (GTDB): domain Bacteria; phylum Bacteroidota; class Ignavibacteria; order Kapaibacteriales; family UBA2268; genus JBLNBN01. Next base: position 92,104 of record JBLNBN010000029.1, read on the forward strand.
GAATTAATCAACAAAGAAAGTCCTGTCATCGGGCTTTTATTGTTGAATAAAGCTTTTCAATTGTTTTCGCCAGGCTCTCCCAACTGGCCAGCCGTTTGTAATTCGCCACGTTTTCCGAGAGCTTTGCGGCAAGGTTTTCATCGAAGTATTTCTTTACGGCGGCGGCGTAGACGGCCGGGTCGGCCTTGGCGGCGAGCAGCCCGGAACCGTAGGGTTCTATCATTTCCCTCAAGCCCCCGACGTCCGTCGCGATAACGGGCAGGTCGAATTGATAGGAAATGCCCACTATGCCGCTCTGCGTCGCGCTTTTGTACGGGAGCGCGCAGACGTCCGCCGCGGAAAAGTAAAGCGCGGCGTCGGCGTCCGGCACGTAGCCAACTTTCAGGCAAATCCGATCCCGTAGATTTAACCGGTCTATTTGCTTATCGTATTCGTCGAAGCTTCCGTAGTTCTCCCCGGCGACAATAACGTAATATTCCTCGGGCAGGAGGGCGAGCGCGTCCAGCAGAACGTCCAATCCCTTGTAGCCGCGGATAAATCCAAAGAAAAGTAAAACCTTTTTAACGATAGGAATATTTAAATTTTTACGCGCTTCCTCGCGGGACATTTTTTGACCGAAGTGGCTGTAAAGCGGGTGGATATGCCGCTCGAACCGGGCGCCGGGGGCGAGCGAAAGCAGATCGCGCTCCACGGCGTCGCTCATTACGATCGAAGCGTCGCAGGAACGCAGGAAATAGCGCGTTAAAGCCAGGTCGCCCGGGCGACGCTCGTGGGGTATCACGTTGTCCAGTATGGATATATGCTTAGCGCCGCGCTTGCGGACAAGCCGCGCGACCTTGCCGAGCGACGGCGCGAAAAACGGCATCCAGAATTTTGTCAGCAGGAGGTCCGGAGCGAATTTGTTGATCTTTGCGGCAGTTCTATAATAGCTTAGCGGATTTACCGTGTCGAGCGTTCGCTCGGCCGGGATCCGATCGGTAGCCGTATCGTCGTCGCCGACATACTGGCTTTTGCCTGGGAAGAGCGCGTCGGGGTACTGCCTTGTAAACGTAAAGGCGCGAACGTCGTGCGCGAGTTCGAATTCGCGGTAGAGAGCCGCGTTAAACTGCGCGATCCCGCCGCGATAGGGGTAAAAGGTAGAAAGAATTGCGATTTTCATGATTGTTAATTCTCGCGAAAAGCTTCCTTTTCGTACATTTCTTCCAACATTTCCTTATGGCGCGCTTCCTCGCGCGCTAACCGCTCAAAAACTTCCTTTGCATAGCCGTCGGGAACTTCCGCCGCGAGCGCTTTATATAGCTTGTGCGAGGCTTCTTCGTTCTTCATAGCCGTAACGACGACGTCCTGGTAGCCGGAGTCGGCCGTAAGCTCGGGCGGCTCCATGTAGTCCGAAAGCTTTAAGTCGAGCGCCTCGGGAGCGAATTCCTTAACGGCATCGGGGGTAAAGCCTCTTAGAGTTTCGGCGTGCTCCAGTTCCATTTCCTCGAGCTCCGCTAAAAAAACTCTGCTGGCCGGCTGAACGGCTCTTTCTTTTAGCGCGCCGTAGAGTGCGGCGGCTTCGAGCTCGCGCGTAATCGCAAATTGGACGACCTCGGTAAAAGTTATAGGAATCATTTTTCTACTCCATTGATTTTGATCTTAATTAATAATCAATTTTATTGATGAAAAACGCGTCGCCGCCTGCTAGTCGGTATTTGGTTATAGTTGTTTGCCAATAGATAAAGATTAAGGACGTTGCCTGCGGCATTGAAATTTTAAACCGATTTAAACTAAAAATTGTAATTTGCGTATTCTTATTTTATTTTTTTGCATTATTACTGCTGTTAAATGGATCCTATAGCTTCCGAGCTTGAAGCGAACAGGGGAGGGCGCCTCCTGAAAAATATTGCCTCGCTTGCCGTTTCCGAACTGGCGGGCAAAGGCCTTGCGATGATCTACACAATCTGGCTCGCTCGCTCGCTCGGCCCGGAGGGGTACGGCATTTTTAAATGGTCTATGGTCTTTTCCGGTTATTTCGTGCTTTTTACCGTTATCGGGCTTGAAGTGTTTTCAATTCGGGAGATCTCTCGCGATAAGTCCAAGATGGAAAAGTACGTTAATAATATAACTGCAATTAAATTAGCTATAGGAACGGGGCTTTTTATCGTTTACGCGGCGATCGTTTTATTCTTCCTCGACGCGATCAGGAACGAACCCGCCACCTGGCGAACGATTATTATCGCGTTGGTGGCCGGGAGCCAAATCTTTACCGTCGGCTCCCAGATCATTTGGGTCTTCCAGGGGATCGAACGGATGGAGCTTCTTGCGCTTCGAAGCGTAATTACGGCCGGGGGAAATCTCGCCGGGGTCGCCATTTTTGTGCGGTCGCCCGAAGACGCGCTCGCTGCGATGGTGATCATCGCCCTGTCTTTGTTAATTAATAACGTTTGGGTGGCATATTACTATATCAAGAAATTTCACCCCATAAAGCTGGAGTTCGATAAAGCGTTTTGGAAAAAGACGTTGATCAGTTCCGCCCCGCTCGGTATTGGATTCTTAATTATTACGTTTTACAACACCATCGACGTGTTCATGCTCGGTATGCTACGCAGCGACGCCGATACGGGGATTTACTCGGCGGCTCATAGCATTATGACTATGACGCTACTCTTCTCGAGCATACTTCAAGGGGCGTTTTTCCCAGTGTTTTCCCGGGTGGAGAAGAGCGAACGCGACCTAACGATGAGTAAGTACTCTCTTTTAACCCAGCTCGTCGGGGCCTTTCTTGCGGCGTTTATGTTCGTGTACGCCCCGTCGATTACGTTTGCTCTTGGCTCGAAGTACGCTAATTCGGCGTATGCGCTGCGAATATTATCCGCAACTATATTTTTCGTATATCTCACGATAACGTATTATTGCCCGCTTGTCGCCTGGGGGCACGAGAAGAAAATACTTCCCGGGAACGTCGCCGGGTTAATAATGAATATTTGCTTGAATATATATTTCATCCCCCGGTACGGAGCCTATGGCGCCGCTTATTCGACGATTTTCAGCGAGCTGGCTGTGCTGGCGTACTTCAGCGTAATATTTTACAAGGTCGCCGGGAAGCTCTATTTAAAGGAAACGTTATTGCCGCTGGCGATCGCTATAGTAGCCTGCCTGCCGGGTCTTTACTTTGAAGGCAGCCCGTGGTCGTTCGCCGTTATGCCGCTCTCCGCAGGGCTTTTTGTTGGGATTGTATTAATTTCAAAAGTTGTCGACTTGAACGACGTTAAAAGGTATCTGAAGAAATGAGCGCAGACTATTTAATAGTAGGGGCCGGGTTCGCCGGCTGCATCCTGGCGGAAAGGCTTGCTTCCGAACTTGGGAAAAAAGTAATAATCGTCGATAAGCGGGACCACGTCGGCGGCAATTGCTACGACTACCCCTCCGAGGAAGGCATACTGATACACAAGTACGGGCCTCACGTCTTCCATACCAATTCAGAAAAGACGCGGCTCTACCTGAGTCGATTTACCGATTGGACGGCGTACGAGCATAGGGTCCTGGCCGAAATCGACGGCATGCGCGTACCCGTGCCATTTAATTTCAATTCGCTGGAAGCGCTTTTCCCGGAGGCGCGGGCGAAGGAACTCGAGCGCGAATTGCTTGGGCTCTACGGCGAAGGACTGAAAGTTCCTATCCTGAAGCTACGGGCGTCCGATAGCGGGGCGGTGCGCGAGCTCGCCGAGTACGTCTATGAGAAAGTGTTTCTTGGGTATACGTTAAAGCAGTGGGGGATGTCCCCCGAGGAATTGGACAGCTCCGTAACGTCGCGCGTGCCCGTGCTCATAGGCCGCGACGACAGGTATTTCCAGGATTCCTTCCAGGCGATGCCTTCGGAGGGCTACGCGAAGCTATTCGAAAGATTAATAAATCATCCGAATATCGAGCTTCGGCTCTCGACCGACTTCTTCCGGGACCCGATGCCCTCGGCGGACAAATTGATCTTTACCGGCGCGCTCGACGAATACTTCGGCTACAAGCGCGGGGCCCTGCCCTACCGGAGCCTCAATTTTGTGATAAATAAATTTGAAACTGAGCGTTACCAGGAAGTCGCGCAATTGAACTATCCGAACGCTCACGCCTACACTCGCACGACCGAGTTCAAACATTTTCTTAATCAAAAGTGCGCCTCGACGCAGGTGACGTTCGAGTACCCTACCGGGCATGTCCGCGGCGAGACGGAGCCCTACTACCCAATTCCCTTCGAGGAGAGCGCGCGGCTGGCGGAGCTCTACCGCAAGGACGCCGAACTGCTTTCCCCCGGGGTTCGCTTTATAGGCAGGCTCGCCGAGTACCGATACTACAATATGGACCAGATAATCGGGGTGGCGCTCTTAACTTTTGAAAAAATTGCTCGGAATAAAGAGTAAACGTTTACTATATTTACGTTTGCGCCTTCATCTTTCTGAATTTTTCCGTAATTTAAGGTTTCATTAAATTCAATAACGATACGCACAGTTTTTAACATAAATACCAGGACCCACTATGGACGGTTTTATGCCTCTAATTATAATTCTGCTCTACTTGGGCGTTTTGACTTTTTATAATTTCCTTCAATCGCGAAAGGTTCAGACGCAGGACGACATGATGGTCGCCGGTCGCAGCCTGAGCGTGACGAAGATGGTTTTCACGCTGGTTTGCACGTGGATCGGCTCGGGCACGTTTATCGCGGGCGCGGCCTTCGCTTACAAAGCCGGTTGGAGCTCGCTCTGGATGCCTGCGGGCGCCTGGGTCGGTATCGGCTTAATTTACTTCTTAGCCGGTAAGATACGCACCTTCGGCCAGTACACGATCGGCGACATCCTGGAAGTTCGTTACGGCAAGCTCGCGCGATTGATCGGCGCGATAACGCTCGTAATCGCCTTCACGACGATCGTCTCCTACCAGTTCCGCGCAGGCGGCTATATCTTAAATATTATTACTAACGGCGCGATGAGCGTCGAAACCGGGCAGGCCGTCGCCGCCGGCTTCGTGATCCTTTTCACCGCTCTCGGCGGCATGATCGCAGTCGCGCATACGGACCTCCCAAACGGTATTATCATCGTGCTTGCGTGCTTGCTTGCCACGCCGTTCGTAGTCGCCGCTTCCGGCGGTTGGGGCGCCCCCGCTGCCACGTTGCCCGCGGGACACTTCGAGCTCTTCTCCTCGGACTTCGGCCACTATCCGGCTCTGAAAGGATTTTCCTATTTCCTCGCGACGATGCTTTTACTGCTCGGCGTTCAGAGCATGTACCAGAAATTTTACAGCGCTAAGACCCCCGCCGACGCTAAAAAAGCCGTTATTTGGTGGATCGTCGGCACGGTTATCGTCGAAAGCGTCGTTATTATTATCGCCGTCTACGCAACTTCCGTCGTCTGGGGCAATCCCGCCGTTAAGCCGGACGCGATAGTTCTCTACGCGGCAAGGAATTTAACCCCGGCTCCGGTCGGTCTTCTTCTCCTGGCGGCCGCGGTCGTAGTCGTTATTTCTACGGGTATGAACTACCTGCTCAGCCCGTCGACGAATGTTATTCGCGACATTTACCAACGCTTCATTAATCCTGACGCAAGCGCGGAGAAGATGGTCGCCCTTCAAAAGATATTCATCGTCGTTCTCGGCTTCGTGGCTTTCTTAATGATATTTATACCGACGTACTTTAAGCTGGAGATATCCGTTCTAAGCTACGCTTACTTCGCTTATACGATCTATGGCGTTGCTATCACGCCTTCGCTCATCGCGGCGTTGGCCTGGAAGCGCGCAACGAAGCAGGGCGGCCTGGCCAGCATCTTTACGGGCGTGATTATGGTGATTATTCTGGATATTATTCTGCCGATGGCCGCTCCCGGCGTAATGATCGGCGAAGACCCCTGGGGCATCCCGAGCATTTACCCGGCGCTCCTGGCGTCCGTCGCGGCCCTCGTCTTCGTGAGCCTCGCCACCCCGGCTCCCACTCGCGAAACCCTGGTTAAACTGTTCCCGGAAACTAAATAGTGCTTTCCTTTGCCGCTGAAATATTCGAGACGATCGTAAAATTCCGCAACACATTCTACGATCGCGGATGGCTGAAAAGCATAGCCGCCGACGCGCCGGTTGTCAGTATTGGCAATTTGTCCGCCGGCGGCTCCGGCAAAACCCCTTTCGTGAAATTAACCTGCGACTTACTAAAGAAATATGGCTTGCGCCCGGCGATCGTCGGGCGCGGCTATAAACGCGCTTCCAAGGGGAATATAATTGTGCGCGACATAACGGGGGTGCGCGCGACCGCCGAGGAGGCGGGCGACGAAATGCTCTGGCTCGCCGAGAGAACTGGATGCGCGACGCTTGCAGCAGACAGTAAGTCCGACGGGGCGGTTTACGCCGCCGGGCTATTCAAGCCCGACGCCATAGTAGTCGACGACGGGTTCCAGCACCGCCGGCTGAAGCGCGATCTCGACGTCGTACTAATCGCCGAATCAGATTTGAAAAGGCCTTTCCTAATGCCCCAGGGCAGGCTCCGCGAGCCGCTCTACTCCGTGAACCGCGCCCACGTAATAGCTATCCCGGAAGGCGTCGAAGAAATTTATGAATTGCCCGAATTTCTTCAACGCGAAGCTCTGCTCGTTAGGTTTAAGCGCGAATTTGGAGCATTTAATTTCGAACCCGACAATAATTTCGCCTTCGCTGGCATCGCCCGACCGGAGCGGTTTTTCAATATGCTCCGCGGAGCGGGAGTTCCAGTCGGCGAAACGCACGGATTAGCGGATCACTTCCGCTTCGATCCCGATTCCGTTAATAAGATAGTCCAATCGGTAAAGAAATCCCGCGCCTCGCGAGCGCTTACGACTGAAAAGGATTTCGTGAAGCTCCGGCGCTTTCTCCCGTTATTTGAAAGGGAGGGGATAGCCTTAACCGCGGTTCCGCTCGAGATAAAGCTGACGCTCGGCGAGGAGGAATACGTGGAGCGCGTTGTCGGCGCAGTCCGCAAGCGTCTTCCGGATTGATCTTAGGGCGTTCAATATCTTGCGTCTATCTGAAGGTAAAACGTCCCCGAATGATTTAAAGGAATTTCGTCCCAACCCGAACCCATCGACTCCCTGTAATTTTTACTCATGCTCGCGTAAACGGCGGTAATATTAAGCCCGGCCAGCGGCGTTAGCCTAAGCCTCGCGCTAAACCTCGAGCCGCGCTCGTAGAGAGGCGGGACGCTGAAGCGCCCCGGCAGGAGCTGTTCGTATTGCCAGACTGCGCTATCGTAACCGTCGGTGGAAAACGCGGTCGCGCGGGCGCTCGCCTCCAGCCAATTCCCTGCTTTTCGGGACAATTCTATAAACGCCGCCGCGCCAAATTCAGCGGGCGCCGCCCTCCCGAGATCGACCTGCCTGAAGTCCGCAACTATTCTCGCATCGCCGATCGAGCGAAGCGATTTCTTTACGTCGAAACGTAACGAGAGCTTGCTACGCCTGAAGTCAATCAACTTGTTATCCTTTTCCATGTCGTCGTTTTTCGTTTCGAATCTCGTGCGAAGCGAAAAGAAGGTCAAATTCCTCAGCTTAATATCTAATTGAGCGAATAGATCTACGCCGGTAACGGGCTTCGAAACGTTGTAAGTTCTGCCCGGCGCGGCAAATAAATCCGCGTAGAGGGAAAGCCTGGCGGAATCCGTTAGCTTACGCCTCGCCGCGACGTATAATCCCGCCTCGTTGGAAGGAGTTGAGCTCTCGCCGAAGCCCGAGCCGAGCGGGGAACGAAATTCGGCGGGGTAAAACCTCGCCCTCCCGGCAAGCTCCCATGCTCCAAACGCGCCTTCCGCAGCCGCGACGCAAGCGAAGCTGTTGCCCGCGTCGCGCGCGACTTCCGCGGCGAGCGAATATTTCTCCAACGTCATCGCGGCGAATACCTCTGCAAGCGCGCCGCGGCGCCCTTTAAAGTTTGCCTTGGATTCAGTGTTTATGCGTTTATCATACTCGATAAAATATCCCGCGGCGCCTAATGATACCGCTCCAAGCGCTGTTTCTACCTGGGCTCCCGCAATGCGTTCTCGCGCGGCTCCTACTTTGGCGATTTCTCCCTCCGTCCGGTACAATCCCGAGGAATAAAGCGAGGTAATAGCTCCGGTTTTCGCGTCGAGCGCCCCGGCTCGCTTCTGGTCCGAATAGAATGCCTTTACCGACCTTTCTCCGCCCGAAAAGAAGAGCTCGGCTACGACGCCGCGGAGTTTCTTGGAAAAATATGAGGAGGAATTTGGCTTGGTTTCGGAGTAATATGCGGCGGCGGGCGCGATCACTTCCGCGCTCTTTACCGCCGGGAACGCTCTTCCGAGCAGGGCGCCAAGCCCGAACGCCAGCGAATAATCGCCTGCGGCCGCCGAGAAGCTCTCCGCGCGCCAGAATAAAGCTCCCGAAGCCGACGCTTGCTCCGGCCGTTCGCCTGCGTCCTTCTCCCAGCACGCGGTTAGCTCGAAGCCTTCGTAAGCGGCGTTGAGGCGCTGGTAGCTTTCCAGGGGCGAACCCTGGTAAACGGCTTCTCTGAAACCGCGGGAAGGCGTCAGGCTTTGGCTTTGCCGGGAGCGAAAATCGATCCTGCCCCCGTTTAAGGGCTCGCCCGAAATAGTCGCGCAGTAAGTGAGAACCAGCTCCAGGTCAGGGCTCAAGCCAAGCGAATCGGCTATTTCTTTAATAGAATACGGATCGCGATTGCGCGCGTAGTCGACGATCGCCGCCGCAATTCTCGGCGAAATTCCAGGCAGGGCAAGGAGTTCCGAGGGCTTAACGCGCTTTAGCCGTAATGGGTTCAATCGAAGCCTCTCGAGAGTTTCAACGTAATCGGAATAACCATGAAATTCCGCCTCCGCTTCAGTCTCGGGCATGAGCGGCGGAAAGTCCTGGCTTCGGGCTTCTACGACAAAAGACAGTATTATAAAGAGTAATAACTGTTTCATATCATTTAGCGCATTCTTTTTGCTAAAATTAAAAAAGTATTATAATTAAAGCAAAAAATTTTCTCCGAGGTCAGCCCGGAAAAACGAATTAGTAGCGCCTGCAAATAGTTATCGGGAAAAAACCTGCTAAAAAAAATCGCTTGAAAAAATTAATTTATAATTAAGAATCGGTAAATACAATGCGAAAATCTTTAGGAATATGAATAAATGCTGCGATATATATTAACTAAAACGTTGTTAGATGGGCTCGCAGCTCCGCTTATTATGTGGTGAAGTTAAACGCGCCGTTAAAATCATTTCATAGTTTAAAAAAATTTCATTATTATTGTAATCATATTTTGGTCGAAATTGGAAAAAGAAAAAGGGGGGAAGAAATGAAGGATACCTATCTTGAGGAAAGAGTCGGGAAAAATGCCGCCACGAAAGAAAGAGAAAGCAAACTTTACCAAAAGGGTTTGGAAACTCAGAATCAGGAATTAAAACTGACCCAGATGGAATTAGAATTCACTATGAATAAATACGCCGACCTTTATGACAACGCTCCCATAGGATACATCACATTAAACGAAGAAGACGCCGTAATCGAAGCCAACTTAACTATCAGCGAGATGCTCAGGGTCGAGAGACATGAATTTATCGGCGAATCGTTTTACTCTTACATAGTTCCCGAGGACCACGACGCGCACTTTCTTTTCAAGAGAAAATTGATTTCAACTAAGACGCGACACAACTGCGAGCTTAGGCTGACGCGCTGCGACGGAAAGCTGATACACGCCAAGCTCGAGGGCCGGGCGGACGTTAACGCCAACGGAAAGTCGCTCTTTAAGATAGTTATAGTCGACAATACTGTCTCCAAATTGCTGGAGAACAACTTAAGGCAGAGCGAGAAAAAGTACCGCTCATTAATTGAAAACCTTGACGAGACGCTCTTTAGGATAGCAATGCCGAGCGGACGCGTCGAATATATAAGCCCGTCGGCGGCGCGGCTTTTCGAACTGCCTTTGGAGCAGTTCTTCTTTATGCCGAACGCGCTGGAGCGCATTATCCACCCCGACTCGAGAAAGTGCTTGCGCGACGTATGGCAGTCCGCTCTGCAAGGTAAGATCGAGCATATTTTCGAATACAAAATAATAACGCCCAGGGGGCAGGAAAAATGGATACGGCAGTCCAATTCAATCGTGAACGACGAGAACGGGACGATGATCTCCATCGAGGGCATTTGCCGCGACGTAACCGAGAGCAGGCTCTACGAGGATAGGCTCCGCGAAAGCGACGAACGGTTCCGGGCGATCGCCAATTACACCTATGACTGGGAGAGCTGGATAGGGCTCGACGGTAAGTTGCTGTGGGTCAATCCTTCCGTTGAACGCATGACGGGCTACAATCCGGGCGAATGCGCGTTGATGAGCGATTTCCCCGCTACGATTATTCACGAGGAGGACGTCGAAGCTTTTCGGGAAAACTTTAAAAAGTCAATCGAGCAAAACATTGGAACGCACGATTTCGAATTTAGAATTCGTCGCAAAAACGGCTACGTTCTTTGGGTCTCCGCTTGCTGGCAACCTATTTGCGCCCAGGACGGCTCGCCGAACGGCATTCGTATGAGCGTGCGCGACATAAGCGAGCGCAAGGAAAACGAAGAGCGCTTGCTAACGCTCGTGGACGAACTGCGCCGCTCCAACGAGATTATTTCTTCCAATATGGTCGAGTTGAACGAAACCCGTTACAAGCTTCAGTTCTCGCAACGCAATTTGCGCGAGCTTCACGCCCGCAAGGACGAATTCTTCTCGCTCGTTTCTAGGGAATTAATCGACCTGTTCACGCGCTCGCAACGCCTTAGCAAGGTCATTAAAAGCGAAGGCTTCCAGGGGAACGAGGAATTTGTAAAGGGCTTTGTGGGGGATTTGGAGGGCAGCGTGCACAATACGCTTCGAATGATTGAAAATTACTTTCGGCAGGCAAGCGCCCCATTAGGGCGGTAATATTTAAAAAATATAATGGAAAAAACGGGTCGCCATTGAATTTCTATATTAATTAATCCAGCTTAAACGTCTCATGAATTAATTGGTCTTATCACCATTGATTTATTGAGGCAAATATGAAAATCCTGGTTGTCGACAATTACGATAAGTTTGCGCATAATCTACTCTCCCTGCTGGAAAAATTAAGCGGAGCTGAAATAACCGTCGTAAAAACGGACGAAGCCGACGCGACCGTCGCGGATAATTATGACGGGATTATATTTTCGCCGGGCCCCGGTATGCCCTCGGAGTACCCGTTAATGTCGCAGATACTGGACCGCGTGCGCGATCGCAAGCCGATCTTAGGAATTTGCTTAGGCCATCAACTAATCGGCGAATACTTCGGCGCCAGGCTGATTCATTGCGGAGACTCCTTCCAGGGAGTTAAAAAGAGCATTAAAATACTGGACGCGGGCGACGAATTATACAAGGGAATACCGGATAATTTTCCCGCCGTGCTCTATAACTCCTGGTGCGTCGATAGGGCCTCGGTCCCGCCGGAGCTCAAAATTACCGCGGAATACCGCAGCGAGAATGGAATAAACTACGTCATGGGATTCTCCCATGCGCTTTACAGGATAAAAAGCGTGCAGTTCCACCCCGAATCCGCAAGCGCCCCGGACGGAGAGATGATCATAAAAAATTGGCTCGATTACGCTTTAAACAATTATTAAACCGCGCGGCTTAACGGAACTTAAACGTAGCCATCGTAATAATGGCGAGAATGACGGCGACAATGTAAAAGCGGGTGACGATCTTCGATTCGTGTAAGCCCGCTTTTTCAAAATGATGATGCAGCGGAGCCATCCTGAAGAGACGCTTGCCTTCGCCGTAGCGTTTTTTCGTCCATTTAAAGTAGGACACCTGGAGAATTACCGATATAGTTTCCGCGAAGAACACGCCCCCCACGATGGGCAGAAGGAATTCTTTTTTGATTAAAATGCACAACCCGCCGATAGCGCCCCCAAGCGCCAAAGACCCCGTATCGCCCATAAACACCTGCGCCGGGTAGGAATTAAACCAAAGAAATCCGAGAGCCGCCCCGATCATTGCAGCGGCGAAGATCGTTAGCTCGCCCGAACCGGGCAGGAAGACTATATTTAAGTATTTGGAAAATTCAAAGTTGCCGGAGAAGTAGCTTATCAGCGCGAGCGCGAGCGCCGCGATCCCAACCGTGCCTATGGAGAGCCCGTCAAGGCCGTCCGTAAGATTTACCGCGTTCGAGGTAGCCGTTAATACGAACACGACGGCGGGTATATAAAGCAATCCAAAGTCGAAATATATATGCTTTGCAAAGGGAACGGTCGTTAGGGTGCGGATGGGTTCGAAGTTCTTACCGAAGAACTCGGGGAAGAAATAAATCGTACAGCCCAGGATTAAGCCTATTGAAACCTGCCCGACTATCTTATACCTGCCTATCAGCCCGTTAGGTAATTTCCTGACGACCTTCAAGTAATCGTCCAGGAAGCCCACCGCGCCAAGCCAGGCCGTAGTAAGCATGATTAATATGACGTAAATATTGGATATATTCGCCCAGAGCAGGGTTGGCAGTAGAACGGAGGCGAGCACAATTAGCCCGCCCATGGTCGGCGTGCCCGCCTTAGTGCAGTGGTTGCCGACTCCCTGTAGCTCTCTTTTGCTCTGCTCGCCGATGAGTCTTTTCTTTAGGAAACGGATGATCATCGGGCCAATAAAAACGCTGATGAGCAGCGCCGTAATAGCGGCGCCTGCGGAGCGAAAAGTAATGTATCGGAAAACGCCGACCCCCGGGGGGTCGAAAGCGAGCTGAAGCCAACGGGTCAGGAAATATATCATTTTGTTTTTTAATTATTGGACGAAAAATTAAAAAACAAAACTAACGAAATTGATTATAACGTCAAAGAAAAGTTAAGCGCGGTCGGGTGATTAAGCAAGCTAAGCCTTGTTTAAATCAAAGCTTAGTGCCGATGTAATGCTGGAGCATCGCGCTCCAGGTTTCCACGCCGTGCCTCCACTCCCCGCCCCAAACGTCGAGCAGATGCGGTATGGATTTTAGCTCGAGCAGGTTGCTAAGTTCCGCGGACTTTTCGGGGCGTTCGCCCTCGCCGCTGCCGGTAGCGATATAAATATGCCTGCGGCTGCGCAAGAAGGAAAGCCAATAGTTGTCATTTAAATTTGGCAGATAGTGCGTGGGAGAATTAAAATAGCAGTTTTCGTCGAAATGGCCTTCCGTGAAGCGCTCGATGTTGTAGTCGCCGCTAAGGGCCAGCGCGCCGATAAAGACGTCCGGGCGGCGGAAGTATGCGTTGGCGGCATAGTAAGCGCCGAGCGAAGCTCCGACGGTAAGAATAGGCATGGCCCCGCCGTTGTCGTCGTAAATGAAAGGCATGGCCTCGTTCATTAGGTAATTATTATACTCGAAATGCCTGCGCGACTTCGCTTCAAATGTGATCTCGCCCGAACCCCAACTCTGGGAATGCACCGATCCAATGCAATAAACGCGGCACTTGCCGCTGCGGACAAACTCGCCGACCGCGTCGAAGAGCCCGCTCTCCTCAATTTCCATCGGGGAATCGCCCGTCGTCGGGAAAAATAATAGGGGTATGCCGTAGTGCCCGAGCGAGCATATAGTCATCTCCTGCTTTAGATTTTCGCTATGCCATTTGTGTACTTGTCGCTGCATTTACTTGATTGATGAACAGTTTATAAGGGGAAATATTTAAAATACTTAAAAATATATTGATTTTGACGTTCATTGCATTGAATTGTTACATGTCGCTTTAATTTATTACTTTATTATGAATAAATTATGCGACGCCGCTGAAAATAATTCTTGCTAATTAAGTATAAATCTCATATTTTTCATTGATATTCCCTACTGTTTTTTGAAAAGGTTTAGAAAATGAAAAGCGCGAAAATTTATACCTGTTTATCGATAGTAGGCCTGGCGGCCGCAATTGCTTCGCTGATCCTTTCTGGAGTCAGGGACGTTCCCGCAGGCGGAGACGGCGAATTAATTACTAAGGAGCGGTTGGAGTGGGAAATAATGCGCTTCCGCGACCCGGCTACGGGAAAGATCCCCGGGGGAATCCGCAACGCTGAGCTCCAATATGTCCGCTCGCTCGCTCCCCGCGGAAAGGGCGCGCTCGTCGAATCCATGCTCTCGGCCGATTGGCAGAGAAGAGGGCCGTTCTTTGTAGGCGGCAGAACCCGCGCGCTTGGAATTGACGTTGCCAACGAAAGTAGGATACTAGCGGGCGGAGTCTCCGGCGGCCTCTGGCTAAGCGCCGACGGCGGGGCGAGCTGGACTAAATCCACTACGCCCGATCAGGTGCATTCAGTTTCATGCCTCGCCCAGGACGCTCGTCCGGGCCATACCTCGACGTGGTACGCCGGTACCGGCGAGTTTTGGGGCAATTCCGCGGATATTTCCGGCGACGGCGTTTATAAGACTTCCGACGGCGGGGCGAACTGGACGCTGCTTCCCTCGACCATCACGAATAAACCCAATTCGTGGGACAATCCGTTCGACTATATTTGGAACATCGTAACAAACCCGGCAGCGACCAACCCCGAAGGCGAGGTTTACGCGGCGATAACGCTCGGCGGCGTTTACCGCTCGACCGACGGCGGCGCGAGCTGGAAGCCCGTTCTCGCCGGATACGGCAACTCCTACGGCTACTTTACCGACGTCGCCGTTACCTCGAAAGGAGTCCTCTACGCCACTATCAGCCAAATGGCTCCGAACGGCGCGAACTCTCAGATTAAAGGTATTTTCCGCTCCGTCAACGGTACTAAATGGACCGATATTACCCCGAAGGATATGCCGGCGAAATACAAGCGCATTGTAATCGGCATCGCTCCCTCGAACGAGGACGTCGTATACTTTGTTGCGGAAACTCCCGGCTCGGGCCTTCTAACGCATAATTCTATGGGCGACGAACTCTGGCATTCCTTCTGGAAGTATACCTACCTCTCCGGCGACGGCGCGGGAGCGGGCGGCTCCTGGGAGAATCGCTCGATGAACTTGCCGAATCCTTCGAAGCTCCGCGGGCAGATGAACTCCCAGGGCTCTTACGACTTAGTTCTAAAGGTAAAGCCCGACAATCCCAATGTCGTATTTATTGGCGCGACCTCGATGTACCGCTCCGACGACGGCTTCGCTACGGATAAATTTGCATGGATAGGCGGAACCTGTCCCGATAGCGATTGCGTTTACGACTGGCGTTACCCGAACCATCACGCCGATCTACACGCTATTACATTCCTGCCCTCCAACCCGGATATACTTTTCACAGGCAGCGACGGCGGCGTTCATAAGACGCTCGATTGCGAAGCCGAACGAATCGTTTGGATCTCGCTCAACAACGGTTACCACACGACGCAGTTCTATACCTGCGCCATAGATCACACGAGAGTCGATAATAAAGAAATAATCGGCGGTTTGCAGGACAACGGGACGCTTTCGACCAGCTCCGAGGCGCCCGTCAGCGATTGGCACGAGCCCGGCCGCGGAGACGGCTTCTACTGCCAGATCCCTAACGGCGGCGGTTATTATTACATCTCGCAGAATTCCACCTGGCAGCCCAAAATTAAGATATTTAGAGTTTATAAGGACGCCCTTGGGAAGGTCGTCACACAAACGCGCATCGATCCCATCGGCGGGCGGGACTTCATTTGGAACACTCCCTTTACGCTCGATCCGAATAACCCGGACATAATGTACCTGGCCGGCGGCGAAATTCTCTGGCGCAACAGCGTGCTCTCAAGCATTCCCAACGTTAAGTCGCTCGATTCGACTTCGATTGGCTGGGACAGCCTCCCGGGGACGCGAACGCCTGGCACGAAGATCTCCGCGGTATCAGTTTCCAAATCGCCCGCGAACGTGGTTTACTACGGCACGCAGAGCGGCAGGATCTACCGCGTCGACAACGCTAATACGGGCTCGCCGACTGCCGTAAATGTAACGAGCGCCTATATGCAGGGCGGAAACGTCGGCTCAATTTCAATTGATCCGGACGACGCGATGAAAGTCGTAGTAGCCTTCACGAACTATAACGTTAAAAGCCTTTTCCTGACGACCGACGGCGGAGCCAACTGGACGAACATTTCGGGCAACCTGGAAGAATACGACAGCGGTATAGGCGCCGGGCCGGCTACGCTTTGGGTCGAGACCGTCAAGGTTCCCAATGGAAAAGTTTATCTCTGCGGGACGAGCGCGGGCCTTTTCTCCAATTCTTCTCTTAACGGCGAGCAAACCGCCTGGACGCAGGAGAGCCCGCTTGGTATCGGCAATATGGTAATCGATATGATCGACTCCCGCGACGCCGACGGCTTTACGGCGATAGCTACCCACGGCGCGGGAATGTTCGAAGGGTACGTGCGCGACGTGCATTCGAAGCCGCAGCCGACGACGCTTGAGTACCCGGCGAACGCCGCGCGGGGAATAGCCGACACGGTAACGCTCCGCTGGAAACCCTCCGAAGGCGCCATATTTTATAACGTCGAGTTGGCCCTGGATCAGGAATTTACTAAAATAATTAATACTATTAAAGGCGCCCGGACGAACAGCGCGCTCGCCGAGCATTTGATCCCCGGCTATATAAAGTACTATTGGCGCGTAGTCGCGATCAACTCGGGCGGCGTTTCCGAGTCCTCCGAAATCAGGGAATTTACCACTACTCTCTCCTCGCCGGAGCTAATCTCCCCGGCTAACGCGGCCGTCGACGCCGAAACCGACATTACGCTTCGCTGGGAGCCGCGGCCGGGCGCGACAAGTTACCGAGTAAAGGTCGCCGAAGGACTTTCCGCCGCTAATACGATCCTCGATACGGCCGGTATAATCGGAACCGAGTTGCGGCTGCCCAACTTAAAGGGCAAGACGCGATATATGTGGGCGGTCGCGGCTTCGGACAACGTTTCGGAGAGCGCTTTCTCGGCGAATTATTCATTTAGGACCAAACCTGTTAACTCAGTTTTCGACCTCTATGGCGCCAATGGTAATAGCAGGATTTATCCCAACCCGGCTTCCCGCGGCGAATTTACGTTCGAATGCGAGCTAACCGGCTTCGGGGTGGCGCGCATCGAGCTCGTCGAGCCTCGCGGCTCGATCGTTTGGAGCGCGGAGAGAGCATGCTCGCCGGGCGCCTTTAAAGAAGTTATCTCGACTCGCGGCTTGGCCCCCGGGGCCTATATTGCAAGGATCCTGGTCAACGGCGTTCAAAAGGGAGTTTCCCTCGTCCAAGTGTCGGAATAGCTCTTTCATGGATTTCAAAAAGGAGTTGAGGGGGAAAAATTTGCAAATTTTTCTTAAGTTGCAAATATTAATATAACAATTTGAATAAATACGGTAAATATGAAGACACAAATCGAACCTTTCAAAATTAAATCCGTGGAAGAAATTCCTATAACAACGGTTGCACAGAGAGAACAATACTTAAAAGATGCGCACTATAACTTATTTTCGCTGCACAGCGAGCACGTCACGATAGACCTCTTGACGGACAGCGGCACGACCGCGATGAGCTCCAAGCAATGGGGACAAATCATGGACGCCGACGAAGCCTACGCCGGCTCGCGCAGCTACTATAAATTTGAAAATGTAGTAAAGAGAATTACCGGCTTTAAGCATATTATCCCGACGCACCAGGGACGCGCCGCCGAGCGCATCCTATTCGGCGTTGTCGGCGGAAAGGGAAAAACCATCCCGAACAATACGCACTTCGACACTACTCGCGGAAACATAGAGTACTCCGAAGCAAATGCGATCGATCTCCCGACCGCGATCGGCATTCAGCCCGACGCGATAGCCGACTTTAAGGGCAATATGGACGTCGAAGCTCTTCGCGAGCTTATCGAGCGCGTAGGCGTGGAAAATATCCCCGTCTGCATGCTGACGGTAACGAACAACAGCGGCGGCGGCCAACCCGTCTCCATGCAAAATATTCGCGAAACCAAAGCTCTCTTAAGCAAATACGGCATCCCGCTCTACCTCGATTGCTGCCGTTTCGCCGAGAACGCTTACTTCATTAAAGAGCGCGAACCCGGCTATGAAAACAAGTCGATCGAAGAGATCTGCAACGAAATGTTCAGCTACGCGGACGGCGCGACTATGAGCGCGAAGAAGGACGGCCTTTCCAACACGGGCGGCTTTATCGCGACTAACGACGACTCCGTCGCCGAGCGTTGCCGCACCGTGCTTATCGTCACCGAAGGCTTCGTGACGTACGGCGGCTTGGCCCGTCGCGACCTCGAAGCGCTCGCGCGCGGTTTCGAGGAAGTATTGGACGAAAACTACTTGCGCTACCGCATCGGCCAGGTGCGCTCGCTCGGCGCTATGCTTCTCGAAGCGGGCGTGCCGCTCTTAGTTCCCACCGGCGGCCACGGCGTATATATCGACGCAAAGAGATTCGCCCCGCACATAGCCCCGGAATTCTTCCCCGGTCAAGCCGTCTCCTGCGAAATATATCGCCTCTCCGGCGTTCGCTCAGTCGAGATCGGCTCGGTTATGTTCGGCAAGTACGGCGAAGACGGGAAATTTATCGCCCCGAACATGGACCTCGTTCGCATGGCCATCCCGCGCCGCGTCTATACTAAGAGCCACATGGAATACGTCGCCGAAGCGATCATCGAAACGTACCTGAACCGCGAGAATCTTCGCCCGATGAAGATAACCTGGGAACCGCCGTTCCTGCGCCACTTCACCGCGAAATTCGATTACGTCGGCTAAGAAGCTAGGATTTAAAGTAAATTAAAAAGCCCGCGGGTTCGGCGATTAAACGCTACCGCGGGCTTTTTCAATTCAAAAGGCGTCTTATTGAATGCGGGGAATTAATGCCTGAAGGGGCACGAACCCATAAAAAGCGGCGCCAGGTAGGCGACGAGCATAATTAAGCCCGCAAGCGTTGAAAGCCCGATGGCTTTTGTCATAGCTATGGAATAGTTCCCTGCGGGATCGTGGAAATTGCGCGTGCGGGAAACGGCTCCCCAAGCCATAGGGATAGTTACGAGAACCGCCAAATTTCCTATATTGATATACCCCAAAAGCGCTGCGATCACAGTGATTGCGTAAGCCGCGACTGTCATGATAATCATAAACTTAACCGCCGCCGGCTGGCCGAACCTAACAGGAAAGCACTTCTTGCCGGACTCGACGTCGTCGAGGTAATCGAACGTATTGCTGACGAGCCCGACGTTCATTGTGAATATTCCTGGAACGAGCGAAACGAGCAGGGGCTCAAGGTGGAATTGACCCGTAAGCGCGACGTAAACGCCCATAACAATTAGCGGGCCGAACGCGAAGAACAGCATGGTCTCGCCCAGGCCGCGATAGTTTAACCGCACGGGCGGGGCAGTGTAAAAATACACTATAAACGTGCCGGCAAGGGCGATGTATACTACGGGCATTCCTACCCGGGCGACGACGTAAACGCCGGCTATAACGGCTATAATGAAGCATAGAGCGGTGGCGACGAAGACCTGCCTGAGAGTTACCTCGCCGTTGATGAGCGGGCTGTCGTGGAATTGCTTCTCCTTGTTGCCGAGATTGCCGTTCTTAAAGTCGAAGTAATCGTCGACGAAGTCCGCGGCGGAGTGAGCCATCACGACGCCAATCGTGGCGACGATAAAAAGAGTCCAGTCGAAATATCCGTGGTAAGCCGCGATCGCCCCGCCAATGCAGGCCGGAATAAAGCTTACTACAAGAAACGGGGCGCGCGCCGCCTTAGACCAGACGACGAGCCATCTTTTAATGGACATAGATTTTCCTTAAATAATGAATCCTAAACAAATTAAAATTCCGCTTAAGATGAAAAAGACGAGGCTTGAGACGACGGCCCAGAGATAATCCGAGACCTTATTCGTTTCCTTGCGAATAGAAGTCAAAACCTTTAGCGCGACCGGCGCCGGGACGAACCCAAGCGCGCTCCACGCGGGCGCGTGCCCAAGAAGTATAACCGCCGCCAGCGCGGCGAAGCCAGCTAAGTAGAGCCAAGTGATCCGCGTTCGATCGAGCTTTAATACGACGGAATCGTCCCCGGAACCTGAAACTTCGAAATGCGCGCCCTTCAGGTAGGCCACGACGGTAACGAAGAACGCTATCGGGAGCGACGCGATGAGCGGGGAAATTTCAAAATCTCCGGTTATCGCGAAGTAAACAGATTCTACGGCCAGCGGCCCGAACGTGACGAAAATCACGGGTTCTTTATAGCCGGCAAGCATTAGCGGGGTGAAGAAGATCGCCACCAGGCCGCCTGCGAGCGCGAGCGGGATAACGGCGCTTCCCAATTGCATTACGAAATACCCGGCGATCAGGATATCTATCGCAAGGCAGGCTATGCCGGCGTAGAGCGTATTCTTTGGCTCAAGCAACGTCCCTGTAAAGAGAGGCTTCCAGCCCGCGAAAATTTTAGTGTGGGAGTCCCGGCTCTCGCCGCGGAAATGCGTCCCCCAATAGTAGAGGTAATCTCCCCCGGCCTGCCCTATGAAAAGTCCGAGCAGTGCGAGAATGAATCGCGTCGGGTCGAACGCGCCGGCCCCGTATGCCATGGCTCCGCCCAGGAGGGCCGCCATAATCGACGCGCTGAACAAAAAGTATTTAATTATTCTTATAGCCTGGTTCTTGGGTTCGGGCATTCCTGTATCCGCCTGGTATTAGTTCATTTTATTTTAAAAGTATAGCTTGGCCGGATGCAAAAATAGCGCCGCGCGTTGAATTTTTCGATTAGTTAATAATAATTTTTGGATTGAATAAAAAAAAGTTATTTGTTTAATATAATTTTATATTTTTGTACTAACTGCGTTAAAATATCAATTCGAGCAATGATATTAATTAATAATTTTACATCCGAAAGCGGGTTTCATAGCGTTAGTTGCTCCATACGCCGGGCGCTGAGCTATTACGACATCGATATTTCGGAATTAATGATCTTTGGGCTCGCTTCGGCGCTATATTTCTTCTATTTCGACAGCGAACGTTATTCCTATCCGTTGATAGGCGGTAGGGTGCGTCGCGCCGAATTCGAAGATAACTTTATGCTTGCCTCCGGCGTCGCGATCGACTCGATCGAGACGGCGAGCCGTAAAAGAGCATACTCCGCGCTCTACGACGGGATATACCGGGGCGATCCGTGCCTTGTCTATGTCGACGTAGGGCTGCTGCCCTACGCGAGGCTTCCTGAAATGGCGCATTTCGGCGGCCATGCTATCGTCGTTTACGGTCTCGACGAGGAACGAGGGGTAGCTTACGTTACCGACGGGATTTGGAACGACGAGACTCGCGAACCCATAAACGCGCTGCCGCTGGGCATACTTGCCGACGCCCGCGCGGCCAAATCCTTGCCCTTCCCCCCGTCAAACAGGCTGGTTAAGTTTTCCCCGGGGCGCTATTCCGGCATTGCGGCGGGAAGCGTGCAAAAGGCTATTAAGAAAAATTCCCGGGCTATGCTCGCGCCGCCTAACCAGCGCGTAGGATTGTCCGCGATAAAGGCGTTCGCCTCGAAGTTAGCGGCGTGGGGCTCCTTTAGCGACGAGACCCTGCGCGAGGTTGCGTTTATGACCCGATTAATGATAAATACGCCCGACTGCTCGGGCGGCGGATGCTTCCGGGCTAAATACGGCGAGTTCCTTACTATTGCGGCGGATATGCTCGGCAGCCGCGAACTTAAATGCTGCGGTAAGCGCTACGCCGAAGCCGCTTCGCTCTGGGACGAAGTTTGCGAACTCCTGCTTCAAATATACCAGGGTCTGAATCGTAATAATTTATTGACGATTTCTTCAATACTGCATCAGCTGCACAAACTCGAAACGGAGATTCAAACCTCGATCTTCGATATAGTTGGCGCCGACGACTAGCGAATTAATGAAAGATTACCGGAAATACTTACAGCCGCAGGTAATTGCGCAAATTCAAAACATTGAATTACGGGCCCGACTCGTCGTCGAAGGCTTTATAACCGGCTTGCATAAATCCCCTTACCACGGCTTTAGCGTCGAATTCGCCGAGCACCGCCACTACCGCCCGGGCGACGAAATTCGCTATCTCGATTGGAAAGTCTACGCGCGCAGCGGAAAATATTATATAAAGCAATTCGAGGAGGAGACCAATCTCCGCGCCGTCATCGCGCTCGACGCCAGCAAGTCGATGGACTTCGCTTCCAAAGGCAATATCCGTAAGTTCGATTACGGGGCTTATCTCGCCGCCTCGCTCTCCTTCCTGATGCTAAAGCAACGCGACGCCTGCGGGCTCGCGCTCTACGATACGGAATTGCGAAAGTACTTGCCGCCGAACTCCAAACCCAGCTACGTGCGCGAAATACTTAAAACGCTGGAAACCGCCGCTCCAAGCGGCTCCACCGGTTCCGCCAGCTCGCTTAACGCGCTGGCCGACCGCATTAAACGTCGCGGGCTCGTTATCGTGATCAGCGACTTCTTCGACGACCCCGACTCCGTGCTCACCGCGCTAAAAAGATTTCGTCACAGCGATCATGAAGTTATTGCGTTCCATACGCTCGACCCCCGGGAAATTGATTTTAAATTCGGCTCCTCCGCTAACTTCGTCGATATGGAAACCGGCGAAGAAATGATCACTCAGCCTTTCCAGATCAGCCGCTCTTATAGCCGCGCCGTCTCCGAGTTTATCGAAACCATCAAAAAGGGCTGTCTGAATCATAACATCGATTATTTCTTAATCGACACGTCTATGTCGTTCGATAGGGCGCTAATAGAGTATTTAACCAAAAGAAAAAAAATGTAATTGTTAACTATTTATAAAGTATTTTATTAACGAATTAAAAATGGCATCAATCAAATTAAAAAGAGCGGCAACCTCCGCTCTTCGGGATTTTATGGGTTTGGACGAAGGCGAAACGCTCCTCGTCATAACGGACGAATACGGGGCGGAAGTCGGTTCGGCCCTTTACGAAGCCGGGAAGAAGCTTTGCGCGGAGGCGTTTTACGTTGAAATGCGCTCGCGAGGCCGCAACGGAGAAGAGCCCCCCGAGCAGATTGCGCGGCTCATGCGCGAGGTCGACGTAGTCGTCTGCCCGACGGCTAAATCGCTTACGCATACGCGCGCGCGCCGCGAAGCTTCCAAGCTGGGAGTTCGTATCGGCACTATGCCCGGCATCACGGAGGATACGCTCTCGCGCTGCCTCAGCGCCGATCCGAAGCAGATAGTCGAGGACACCGAGCGGGTCGCCTCCGTTATGGAAGGCTCGACTGCGGTACGCGTAACTACCGCTCTTGGAACGGACATAGCGATGGGAGTCAAGGGCAGGCGCGCCCTCTCCTCCACCGGCGTGCTCCGCCGCATTGGCGAAAGCGGGAACCTGCCGAGCGGCGAGGTCTATCTCGCCCCGCTCGAAGGCTCCAGCGAAGGCGTCGTAGTCTTCGACGGCTCCATCGCCGGCATCGGTATACTTTCCTCCCCCGTTACGGTTACGGTTAAAGAAGGCATGATAGTCGATATCGCCGGCTCCGGCCCGGAAGCCAAGCAATTCGCCAAGCTGTTCCTAAAGTACGAGCAGGCCAAAGCAGTCGCCGAGTTCGGCATAGGGACAAACTATAAAGCAAAAATTTGCGGCGACATACTCGAGGACGAGAAAGTAATGGGAACGATTCATATCGCCTTTGGAAACAATATCGGCATGGGCGGGAAAATCGACGTGCCGCTGCATATCGACGGCATAGTAAAAGAACCGACGGTGCTCATAGACGGCAAGGAAATAATGCGCGCCGGAAAGTTCCTGATATAATTCCGCGTAATATAGAAATAAAAAAAGGGAAGCGACTCCGCAGACGCTTCCCTTTTTTTAGGATTAGGTTGCCCGCTTGGGCGCTTTAAGCTTTAGTCTTAATAGGCTTCCATGCTCTTCTTCATCATAGCAAGCTTGCGCGTCAGCACTGCGAGCGATTGCGAGAATTGCGCGTTTTCTACGATAACGTCCTTGGGGACTTTCAATCTTTGGGCCGAGAAGTTCCAAATAGCCTTTATGCCGGCTTCGATCATTAAGTCCGCCGTTTGCTGAGCGATAGGACCGGGGACTGTGAGCACGCCGACTTTGACCTTCATTAACTTGCCGAGCACAATCAATCGATTGATGTCGAGCACCTCGACGCCGTGAATGCGAGAGCCGATCTTTTCAGGCGAATTGTCGAACGCCGCGACGAAATTAATGCCGAATTGCGAGAAGTCGTACCCGAGCATTGCGGCTCCCAGATTGCCGGCGCCAACGAGGAAAGCGTCCTCGCAAGTATGCCAGCTTAGGCTGGATTTAATAGCCTCGATGAGCCGCGGAATGTTGAATCCCGTTTTCGGCTTGCCTACTATCCCTGTAAATTGAATGTCCTTGCGGACCTGGGTCGAATCCAGCATCAACTCCTGGGCGATATAAGTTGACGCCACTTCGATGTCGCCTCTTTCCTGAAGCTTAACTAATAAATGCAAATAGTGAGTCATTCGCCTGAGCGTCGGCTCGGGAATGGCCTTTAACTCTGTTTTCTTTAGTGTTTTCATGATGCGTGTATCTTGAAAGTATAGGATGGGTAATCACCTGAGATAAATTATCAATATAATTATATCGGTAAATTACGTTCGATACAAAACTACGAACTTTTGTCCGTTTAACAAAATTTTTTTTTATATCGGCGATTTATGAATATTTGTTAGATTTCTCTTTGAGATTTGGCGGAATTATACTAAATTATATTCAAGTTATAACCTGTTGAAATTAATGTATCGCGTAGTTACAATAAGGAGGCTTTATGAAGTTCACTATCGAAAATTCCCCCGTTTTTACGTATTTACGAGCCGACCTGGACTCCGGCGACCGCTTCCGCGGCGAGGCCGGGGCGATGCTTTCCATGTCGCCCACGATAGATCTGGAGGCAAAGAAAACTGGCGCCGGGATATGGGGCGCGCTTAAAGTCGTCGCCGGCGGGGAATCCTTCTTTTCATCGCTTTTTACGGCCAGGCAGCCGGGCGAAGTCCTGCTGGCCCCCGTTACGCTTGGCGACATAATCCGCATCGATCTCGGCGGGGGAGAGGTATTCGCCCAGGGCGGCTCCTTCCTTGCAGGCGATGTTGGATTGGAAATTTCGACGAAGGGATCGCTTCGCTCCTTTATTGGCGGCGAAGGCCTGTTCTTGCAAAAGATCACGGGCGCCGGCCCGCTTTTCTTAAGCTCTTACGGAGCGATAATTGAGAGGCGGCTTACGGCCGGCGAACGCTACATAGTCGACACCGGGCATATGGTCGCCTTCGAAGGCGGGATCGAGTATAACATCAGGCGCGCCTCGAAAGGCATTTTCGCCACGATGGCCTCCGGCGAGGGGTTGGTAATTGAATTTTCCGGCCCTGGCAGGATCTGGATGCAGACGCGCAACCTGCCGGCCTTCGCTAGCATCCTCTCGAGGTATTTGCCCTCGAAGGGGTGAACTGCGGACTCGTTTGATTAGAGAAATTCCATGTGGATCTCGGCGGCCTTTACGCTGTGCGTTAGAGCGCCAACGCTAATCGCGTCTATCCCCGTGGGAACGTATAATGCTACTGTTTCGAGGGTGACCCCGCCGCTCGTTTCAAGAAATATGTTTTCGCCGCCCTTACGCGCGCGAACGATTTCGACGACGCGGCGGGTGTCCTCCGGCGTAAAGTTGTCTATTAATATACCGTCGACTCCGCAGTCGAGAGCTTCGCGGAGCTGCTCGAAGTTGTCGACTTCCACCTGTACTGGAAGTTCTCCTATAGCGGAAAAGTCCGCGTTCTCAAGGCAGGCGTCGTCGAGCAGCGTAGTAATCGAACGGTTCGCTACTATGGCCGCTTCGAACGCGCCGGGAGTTATATCGCCTGACATTACGAGCGGGCTTTCGTAAGCCATTGCGTCGGCTGCGTCGCCTCGCCCGGCGATCTCTATCTTTAATTGTCTCGCGTTCTCTATCGCTTGCCGGATTCCGCCGGCTGCTTTGATGTGATTATCCTTTATCAGGAAGCCGCTCGAGAGGTCCAACCTATGATTGTAACCGCCTCCGACCGTGACGGCGTACTTATCGAAGAGTCGAAGACCGGGAACGGTTTTCCTCGTGTCCAATATGCGCACGCCGTAGGGCTTCGCTATTTCGACGTATTTAGAAGTATGCGTCGCGATGCCGCTCAGGCGCTGTATTAAGTTTAGCGCGACGCGTTCGCGGGCAAGCAGAACTCTCGCGCTTCCGCGGAAACGCGCTATTAGCCCGCCGTTCTCGAGACGAGCGCCGTCCTCGGCAATGAATTCGATTTCCCCGAACGCGGAAAAGATTTCCCTCAACGCGCTTGCGCCGGCAAAGACTACGGGCGCCTGCGCCGTGATCTCGGCCGCGGCGACGGCGGAGGCGGGAACCGTCGCGAGCGAAGTGACGTCGCATGCGGGGATGTCCTCCGCCAGGAATTCCTTAACTTTTGCGCGGACGTATTCCGCGGGGAGCGAGCGGTATTGAGCGTATTGAATCATATTTTACGATAGCTCCAGCATTCTTTCGAGCGGCTTAAGCGCGCGTAGCCTTAAGTCCTCGGTCATATTTAACTCCGGCTTGAGACTTTCCAGCGCGTCGGCCATTTTCTGCAGCGTGTTCAAGCGCATGTACGGGCATTCGTTGCAACTGCAGCCGCCCATGTTCGGAGCCGAATAAAATTTCTTTCCCGGCGCTTTCTTCTCAAGTTCGTGGATTATCCCGGGCTCGGTTAGGATTATAAATTCCTTATGCTCGCTCTCGAGAGCGCGTTTTATTATCGCGTTCGTCGAGCCGACAAAGTCCGCATAGTCCAGTATATTCGGCGGGCATTCGGGATGCGCAAGGATTTCGGCGTTCGGGCGCTCGCTCGTTAGCGAAATTATCGCCTGCTCTGAAAAATAATCATGCACCCGGCAGGAGCCGTTCCAAAGCTTCATCTGCCGACCGGTCTTTCTCATTAGCCAACTGCCTAGGTATTTATCCGGCGCGAAGAGAATGGGTCGATCCTGCGGGATCGAGCGGATGATCTTTTCCGCGTTCGAGCTCGTTACGATTACGTCCGAAAGGGCCTTCGTCTCGGCCGTGCAATTAATGTAGCTGACGACGACATGGCCGGGATTGGCGTCGATCCATTTCTTAAATTCGTCGGCGGGGCAGCTGTCGGCGAGCGAGCAGCCGGCGTCCATGTCCGGCACAAGCACCGTTTTCGTCGGGTTCAGTATCTTCGCCGTTTCGGCCATAAAGTGCACGCCGCAGAATAGGATAACGTCGCTCGTCGCCTTTTTCGCCTGTTGGGCGAGCGCGAGCGAATCCCCCATAAAGTCCGCTATGTCCTGGATCTCCGGGTTTTGATAGTAATGCGCAAGAATTATCGCGTTGCGCTCTTTCCGCAATCTATTTATTTTTTCTACAGTCGTTTCCATTTTAGTCTTAATATAATTTATCAAATTAAATATAAGCCGCGCCCGTAAGGCAATGGCCGTAATTATCGCTAATTAATTTAATTGTGCGACGGTTTAATTGCAAAAATAATATAACTTTTTGGATATTTAAGACTAAAGCTTAATTTTAGAGCGTCTTAATCATTACTTATGACAAAAGGAAAAATAGCGATAGCGGGCGGAACGGGCTTTATCGGGCGCCGTTTAGCCGAAAGATTTCTCGAAGAGGGATACGAGATCTTAATCATTTCCCGTAGCGCCTCGGCGGAGCTGCCGTTTAATGCGAAAGTCGTCGCCTTCGACTCGAAATCGCCTTCGCAGGAGGCCGAACGCGAACTGGAAGGCTGCCTCGCGATCGTCAATTTGGCCGGGGCTTCGATAGCCGGGAAGCGATTGACGGACGAATACAAAAAAATCGTTCGCGCCAGCCGCGTGGACTATACCGCGGCGCTTTCCGATTTAATCAATTCGATGGAGCGTCCGCCGGGAATATTCGTTTCCGCCTCCGCCGTGGGAATATACGGTGAGCGCGGCGACGAAATACTGACTGAAAAATCAGAACCCGGAAGCGGGTTCCTGGAAGACCTCTGCCGGGATTGGGAATTCGCGTCCCGAATCGCCGTTCGCTCAACCGCCGTATGCAATCCGCGCTTAGGAATAGTATTAGACGCGGAGGAAGGCTCGCTTCCGAAGCAATTAAAGCTGTTTAGATTGGGCTTGGGAGGCGTCCTCGCAAGCGGCGCGCAGTGGACGCCCTGGATACATATCGACGACGTCGTAGAGCTTTTCAAGACTTGCGTGGAGAAAAAATTATCCGGGGCCGTAAACGCGACCTCGCCCGAACCCGTTCGGAACGAACGCTTTACGGGAGCTTTAGCAAGGGCCTGCGGCATACCCGCGCTCCTGCCCGTTCCGAAGTTCGCTCTAAAACTTGCTTTGGGAGAGCTGGCTGAATACGTTTTGCAGAGTCAACGGGTAGTTCCCGAAATAGCTTTGGCTAACGGATTTAAGTTTAAATACGAAATTGTCGAGCCGGCGCTACAGGATATTGTAAATAGAAAACTTAAGGGAAAGATTCGATGAATATCGACGACATTAGGACTACGTGCCTCGCGAAGCCTTACGCCACGGAGGATTTCCCGTTCGACGAGACTACGCTCGTCTTTCGGATAGGAGTTAAGGGAAAGATATTCGCGCTGACGGATCTAAACGACTCGCCTGCAAAAATCGCCCTGAAATGCGATCCCGAATACGCCGTGGAGCTTCGCGAACGCTACGAAGCCGTCCAGCCCGGCTGGCATCTCAACAAAAAGCATTGGAATACAATAGAGCTGGACGGCTCGATGCCGCGAAAGCTGATCGACGAGCTCGTCGAGCTGTCATATCAACTGATATTTAACAGCTTAACAAAAAAGCAAAGGGAAGCTCTCCCGCCGCGGAAGGATTAAAGCCCCGGCGAGGGGATGCCATACTGGGCCCATTCTTCCCGAGACGGCCCGTAAACCCCTACGACGGGCAGGCCTGCGAAGCGCATTAGGGCCGAGAGCTGACCGCGGTGGTGAGCCTGGTGCAATAAAGACTCGGATAAGTATTTGCCCCGCTTCTGGGGCCTGCCCCAAACGACCGCTTCGCCTTCTAACGCGTCGTCGTTCCAATACGCGGAAACGCCTTTAAGCGCCGCGTAGGAGTATCCTCTATAGGCGTCGGCGATCTCTTTAGCGGTTTTGGGAACGTTTCCTATTTCAAATTCTGCGGGCAGCTCGGCTCCGCAGGCTTTCGCTATCTCGGCGGCGTTCCAAACGATGTGCCACGCCAAACCCGATATCGAATAGCCGCCTTCGAACGCGGTCGCGTCCAGCTTTTCGTCAGTAATTAAATTAAGCAGGGAGTGGGTGGACCTGGCGTCGCGCTCCCAATCAATTAGAAAATCTTCAACTTTTCTATACATTGCTTCCCCGGTATGATCGTATAAAACTAATTGATTAAAATCAAATAAAAAATCTATAAATCAGTGTAAGTTAATAACAAAGATAATAAATTCTATAAAGACCCATGAAAGAAAAAACCGTTTACGAATGCACGGAATGCGGAGCGCGCTCGACTCGCTGGCTGGGGCGCTGCCAGAATTGCGGCGCATGGAATTCGCTCGTCGAAACGACTGTCGCCGCAAGCGGCCCTAAAACGCAAAAGCCCCACGCGGCGACCCGTCCGCGGAGCAAAGTGTTTCGGTTGGGCGAGATAGACGCGGAGGCGAACTATCGTATAATTACCGGTATAAAGGAACTGGACCGCGCTCTCGGAGGCGGGATCATTCCCGGTTCGCTCGTGCTAATCGGCGGGGACCCGGGCATAGGGAAATCGACCCTCTTGCTTCAAATGTGCGGTAGGCTTGAAAGCGAGAATCCGCTCTACGTTTCCGGCGAGGAATCGCTTCAGCAGATACGCTATCGGTCCTCGCGCATGACCGGCATATCCGATTCCATGCAATTGCTGGCGGAAACCGAGATCGAGCAAATCGAGGCGGTTATCCGCGGCACGGACTGCGGGCTCGTAATTATCGACTCCATTCAATCGGTTTACTCCTCCTACGTCGACTCCACGCCCGGCAGCGTTTCGCAGGTGCGCGAGTGCACTACGCGTTTTATGCAGATCGCCAAGCAAACCAATAAACCGATATTTATTGTCGGCCACGTAACGAAAGAGGGCGCCATAGCGGGGCCTAAAATGCTCGAGCACATGGTCGACACAGTCCTGCAGTTCGAGGGCGAGCGAACGTATTCCTATAGAATAATGCGCGCTATAAAGAACAGGTTCGGCTCGACGAACGAAATAGGAATTTTCGAGATGGGCGAGGACGGCTTGCAGGAAGTGGCGAATCCCTCGGCAATATTTCTTGGAGGACGCGAGCAGGATGAATCCGGCGTGGCGATCGTCGCCTCGATCGAGGGCAGCCGGCCGATACTGCTCGAGGTGCAGGCGCTCGTCACCCCGACCAGCTACGGCATGCCCCAACGCACGGCGAACGGGTTCGACATGCGCCGCCTGCAGATGATCATCGCCGTGCTTGAAAAGCGGCTCGGCGTAGTCCTTCGCCATAGCGACGTATTCGTTAACGTCGCCGGGGGAGTCTACCTAAACGATCCTTCGGTCGATCTTGGGATCGCCGCCGCGCTCGTTAGTTCGCTGCGGGACGCTCCTATCGACGCAAAAACGGTAATAATCGGCGAGATCGGTCTAACGGGAGAGGTGCGACACGCGAGCGCGCTCGCGCAACGCCTTTCCGAAGCGGAAAAATTGGGATTCTCCCGCGCGATTGCCCCTAAAAGCTCTATGGGCAAGCTCCCGCGCAAATACGACTTGAACGTAACGCCAGTCGATAGAATTTCCGTCGCTCTCGCTCAAATAATTTAGCGGAAATAAAAATTTTTATTTCTAAAATCGCCATAGTATATTAACAAAAAAAAATCTAACGGGCGGCGAAATGTTTGAAACATTTATACAGGAAGAAGTCAGAAAATTAAGACGCGAGCTCGCCGGAGCCTCGGCGCAAATACATTTAAACGAAATAAATTCCATGAGCGGATGGGCGAAGCCCTACAAGGCGTTTTTTTCCGCCGAGATCGGTTGGCAGGCCTATCGCTCGCTGGCCTTTATCGTCTCCAACCCGTATTTTAAGCTCGAAGGCGAGGATAGTTCGGAAGCTCTTGCTCTGCTGGCAAGAAAGCTAAAGGACAATGCGAAGTTTAGCCGCGAGGACGCCGAAAAGCTGCTCGAAAGCGCCGTGAAGATCCGGTTGAACTTCCTGCTGCGCCCGACGTTCACGCTCCGTCAAGCGCTTGCCGGCGGCGAATCCGGGAGGCTTGTCGAGGAATGCCGCCTGAAGCTCGCCTACCTGGACGACTACGCCGATATTCTTAAAGCGCTCCGCGAAAAGTTTAATTCGCTGGAAAAAGAACCCGCTAGTACTGGATTTATCACCTACGCGGAATTGAATTACTTCATAGAATCAATTTTCCGCGATATGGCCGTTAAGTTTAAAGGCGAAGACTACGTCCGGATGCTCGCTCCCGCGTTCGAATTCTTCGACCTGGACAAGGACGGCGCGCGCGCCATCCCTTCGGAGGCCGCGGTAATATTCTTCGAGGACGTCGGCTGGCGCGCGCATGCCAATCAATTGCGAAAGCTTGCAGGCGACATCCTAACCGAGGACGAATTGGAGGAGACGTTCTTCGAAGGCGCCATGCCCGAGTTCGCCCCTCCCCGCCCGGGGGGTAAGCCCGTCTACCTGGAGTTCGACGCGCCGATCGCGGCGAACCCGGTAGAAAAGGAAACTACGCCCGACGCGGACAAGGACCAGAAAATCGACGACGAGCTGACCGACGAGGAACTGGGCGAAGCCCCGCTTGAGCCCGAAGGCGGCGATATTGGAGAAAAACCGTTCATTACCAGGTTCGAAAGCTCGGAAGACTTTTTAGGCCGCGCCGAGTTCGAGTACGAGCGTAACGACGCCGGGCAGAGCAAGGACGCGAGCTTCGACGACCTGATTAAAAATATTGAGGGAAGGATAAAACCGCCGGCCCACGCCTCCTCGGAAGAGGAGCTCGAGCATAAGAGCGCGAAAATAGAAGATATTAAAAACGAATTGCGAAGTTTGCTCTCGGATGACGAAGCTGAACCGGATTATTCGGATTATTTAAAAGAAGCCGGTTCGAAAAAGCTTGATATAGGCGGCGAACGCGGCGAAGAAACTGACGAAAGGAAAGACCAGGAATGAAGTTTATAGACATCGCAAAGATAAAAGTTAAAGCAGGGGACGGCGGCGACGGCCACTCCTCGTTCAGAAAGGAAAAATTCGTTCCTAAGGGCGGCCCGGACGGCGGCAACGGCGGGCGCGGGGGCAATGTAATATTGCTGGCCGATCCGCATTTGAACACCCTACTCGATTTTAAATTTAAGAATTCCTACGAGGCCGAAGCGGGTCGCGAAGGCGGGAAGTCTAATAAGACGGGGAGATACGGAGAGAATTTAATAATCAAGGTACCGGTAGGCACGGAAGTTAAAAACGCCGAAACCGGGGACCTGATCTGCGACCTGACCGAGCATTACCAGGAGTTTGTCGTCGCCCGCGGCGGCAACGGCGGGTTCGGTAACGCGGAGTTCGCCACGGCGACAAACCGCGCGCCGCGCCGCGCCAATCCCGGGCTTCCCGGCGACGAGTTGGATATTGTTTTAGAGCTTAAGCTCATCGCCGACATCGGCATAGTCGGCCTGCCCAACGTCGGCAAGTCCACGCTTATCTCCGTGATAAGCCAGGCTAAGCCTAAAATTGCCGACTACGAGTTTACTACGCTCGTGCCGAATCTGGGCATAGTCAAGATCGAGGAAGGGAAGAACTTCACCGTGGCGGATATCCCGGGCTTAATAGAAGGCGCTTCCGAAGGCAAGGGGCTGGGATTGCAATTCCTGCGGCACGTCGAGCGTTCCCGCGCTCTCGTGTTTTTGCTCGATTCGCTCTCGGAGGACCCGGCGGCGGATTATGAAACGCTCCGCAACGAATTGATAAAATACAATCCCGCTATGGACGAGAAACGCAAAATAATTTGCCTCTCGAGGATCGACGCAGTTCCCCCCGAAAGGCGCGAAGAGCTTCTCGCGATGAGAATAGCCGGGCAAGAGCCTATCGCGCTCTCCTCCGTCACCGGGGAAAGCGTTGAAAAGATTAAATTCCTCATGTGGAAATTAGTCGGCGAGGGAGCTTGAGGTTAGTCGTTCAGCGCGTTTCAAGCGCGCGCGTACTAGTCGACGGGAAAGTCGTCGGGGAAATATCCCGCGGCGCGGCGGCGCTCTTGGGAGTCGCAGCGACCGACGGCGAAAAGGAAATCGAATGGATCGCCAATAAATTGGCGAATTTAAGAATTTTCGAAGACGCCGAGGGGAAGATGAATCTCTCCTCGGTCGACGTCGGCGGCGAATTGCTCGTCGTATCGAACTTTACGCTCTATGGGGACGTCCAGAGAGGATTTAGACCTTCGTTTACCCAGGCCGCCGCGCCGGAGCTAGCCGAGCCGATCTATGATAAATTCGTGGAAAGGATGCGTAAAACTGGGCTTAAAATTGAAACGGGCGTCTTCGGCGCAATGATGAGGCTCGAGATAATAGGCGACGGGCCGGTCACGATCCTCGTGGAGAGCAAATAATTAGAATATTATAAATTACTTACGACTATAAATGGCCGCTTTAGAAAAATTACTGCAGGCGCAGGACGACAAGAACTCTATACTCTGCGTCGGGCTCGACCCTGAAACAGGAAAATTGCCCGAGGGAATTGAAAAATCGCCAAGGGGAATTTTAGAATTTAATAAACGATTGATAGAGGCGACGAGCGACGTCTGCTGCGCCTATAAGCTCAATTTCGCGTTCTACGAACGCTATGGCGTAGAGGGTTTCGAGATTCTTAAGAGAACATTCGAGGCAATACCCAGGAGAAACTTCTCGATAGCCGACGCAAAGCGGGGCGATATTGGAAATACTTCCCGCGCCTACGCCGCTTCCTGCTTCGAATACTTCGGGGCGGATTCGATCACTGTCCACGCATGGATGGGAACCGATTCCGTTTCCCCTTTTTTGGAATATAAAAATAAACTGGTCTTCGCGCTCGCGCTGACGTCCAATCCCGGCTCGGCGGACTTCCAGCGGGTCGAGAGCCGCGAGGAGCCGATGTGGAAGATACTGATACACAAAACGAAGCGTTGGGCTCCGCCCTCGCAGCTTGGCTACGTAGTAGGCGCGACGCACCCGGAGGAGCTTGCGCAGGCGCGCGAAATTGCCCCCGAGCGAGCGCTGCTGATCCCCGGAATTGGAGCGCAGGGCGGCGACCTCGCTAAAACTTTGGAGGCGAACGCGGGCTCCCCGGCGGTAATAAATTCCTCCCGCGCGATTATCTACGCCTCGTCCGGAAGCGACTTCGCCGAAAGGGCGCGAGAGGAGTGCGAAAAGTTCAATAGAGAAGCGAATAAGTAGTTTTTCTCAATATATATTGAGCGTTAAATATGATACCGCGCGAAAAGCAGTTGCAGCGCGCCTTGCACGCGCTGCTATCGGACCCGGCGCGCATTTGGCGCGCGGAAAGCGGCGCGAGATTGCAAATACTCTCGCCCGGAAGGCTTAATCCCGCCGAAGGACCCGATTTCCGGGACGTCGCGATATTGCTCGGCGGCGCAATATATTGCGGCGACGCCGAATTCCACCTAAGAGCCTCCGATTGGGCCAGGCACGGCCACTCGGGCGACCCGCGCTACGACAACGTTATACTGCATATCGCGCTCGTCGCCGACTACCCTGAATGCGAAGTCTCCGAAACGTTGGTCGTCGACGAACGGGAACTCGCCGCAGTTCCGGAAGAGGCGCCCCCGCCCCCGGACATCCATTCCGTCGAGGACCTCCAGGACTACGCCCTCGTGCGCCTTCTGCGAAAGACCGCGGAAGCTCGCAGGGCCTTAAACCGCGCGCCGCTCAAAGAGGCGCTTTACGAGCTTGCCGAGGAATATATGCTCCGATACAACTCCAAGAGAAAAAGACCCGTCTACAACGAAAACCAACTCGAGGCTCTCGCGCTCGCGCTGAAGGATTCGGAGATAGCGCGATTTCTTGAGCGATTGGAGAACGGAACGCTCGCAGCGGAGGTCTGCGATTGCATGTTCGCATTGATGAAGCGGCAGATCCTGGGGGAAGGGGCGCATTTCCGCCGCGAGCTCGTGCTGAACGCCGCGCTTCCGCTCGCGCTCTGCCTCGCTTCCGAGGAGCAACGCATTAGCCTATTCCTATGGTATTGGTCCACCTCCGCGCTCTGCCAGTACGGGCTGCTGAGCAGGAGGTTCCCCGCGATCCCGCAAAATTATTTATGGCAGCAGCAGGGCATGCTCGAGTACTTACGCGAGCACGGCGCAAAGCCGAATATAGTCGCCGAAGCCTGCAGGGAATATGCGCTCGCCGAAGCGTTGTCGTTCTATCGATTGGGACGCCCGCCGGCGAGGCGCGCTCTCGAGGAGGAACGACCCTAAATAGCGTTGTTCCTCGCTCTTTTCAATCGGTAATTTCCCGCTTTTTTCATATTTTGGGAAAGGATTTTTTGAGCATTCGAAAAATCCTTCTATTCTATTGCGAAATTCAAT
This sequence comes from Chloroflexota bacterium, assembly GCA_050260015.1. Lineage (GTDB taxonomy): Bacteria > Bacteroidota > Ignavibacteria > Kapaibacteriales > UBA2268 > JBLNBN01. The sequence continues at coordinate 127,619 of JBLNBN010000029.1, forward strand.
ATTTTAAAGTAATAAATAGGATATTCAATGGCAAAATCTCAACCGGTTCGTCCGGCGGTAAAACCAAAAGAGAGCAAGCCTCTCCTGCCGGTAAAGTACCAAGATTGGATTTACACCGGAGCGATTCTCGTCGCAGTTTTTATCTTCTTCAGCGCGGGAATTTTCGGCTCGGGCTTCTCCGCGCAGGACATCATCGCCTCGGAGAGCTTCGCAAAGTACGTCGAGCAGGCGAAAGCCCAGGGCGTCTTCCCGCAATGGATCCCATATATCTTCGGCGGCATGCCGAGCTTCGGGGCGCTGCTTACGACCGGCGACAGGCTCTGGGATTTCTTCCCGGAAATTTTCTTCGGATTTGTTAATATTTTCGGCAAGATATTCGCCAACGACGCCGCGCGCGTCGCAATGTATTACTTCTTCTACGGCGCAGGCGTTTACTGGCTAATGCGCTCCAAGAAGTTCGACGCGTTCGTCTCCTTCTTTACGTCATTCGCCGCGGTCTTCTCCACCGGCATAGTCCTATGGGTAATGATCGGGCACAACACGAAGCCCGTCGTTTTCGCGATGATGCCATGGATCTTTTTATTCCTTGAAAAATTAAGAGTTAAATTTTCCCTGCTTTACGCCGCGCTGCTCGTAGTCGTCGTGCATATCATGATGGAAGGCACGCACGTGCAAATGATCTTTTACGTCGGCTCCGCGCTCGGGCTCTATTTGGTATTTGAATTGGTCTCGCGCTTGTTCAAGAAAAATCAGCCGCTCAGCGTGCTTCGCGCCGCCGCGGTCCTTGCCGTCGCCTTCGGACTTGCCTACTTAATGGCTTCCGACAGATACATGAGCATCCAGGAATATACAAAATACTCGACGCGCGGCTCCGCGCCGCTCGTCCAATCCCAGCAGAACAAGCAGGACGCCACGGGGGGCAACGATTACGGCTACGCGACCATGTGGAGCTTTAGCCCGCAGGAAATCGTCACCTTCTTCGTGCCGAACTACTACGGCTTCGGCAAGCTGACCTATAAAGGCAACTATACTGGCGGGCAGGAAGTTAAGGTACAGACTTACTGGGGGCAGAAGGTCTTCGAGGACGCCGCTCCGTACATGGGCATATTCGTGCTTATGATGGCCGTCTGCGGCGCTTGGTACGCGCGGCGGGACGTCTTCGTGCAATTCCTTATGGCGCTCTCGGCCTTCGCGCTGCTGCTTAGCTTCGGAAACAATTTCCCGCTGCTCTTCGATATATTTTACTACAACGTCCCGATGTTTAACAAGTTCCGCGCGCCCTCGATGGCCCTCGCGCTGCTGCAGTTCGCCGTTCCGATCCTGGCCGGCTACGGGCTTGCCGAGGCGTTTCGCCAGCGGAATAATCCCGAAAAGCGTTACGAGCGCCATTCGCTTTACCTAATATTCGCAGCAGGAGCTTTCCTCGTATTCGGATTCCTGTTTGGCGCGGCCTTCAAGGAGAGCTATCTCGAAGCCGTTTCAACGAGCAAATCCTACCGCATGGGCCCCGAGTTCCTCGATTTCGTTTGGAGCTCGATGATCAGCGACTGGTACGTAACGGCCCTCATCGCTTTAGTAGCCGCGGCGCTGTTCTTTTTCTTTATTAAGAGAAAGCTCGGAGTCTCCGGCTTTAGCATAGCTTTAATTGTTTTGTTGGGCATAGACCTCTGGCGCGTCGGCTGGCGCCCAATGGAAATTTCCAAGAAGAAGATCGAGAAGGAAGTTTTCCGCGAGTCGGATTGGGTTAATTTTATTAAGCAGGACAAAGGCGTATTCCGCATCGCGGACTTCGTATGGCCTTCGCCGAACGTTGCGGCGCACTTCGGCCTGGAAAGCGTCAACGGCTACCACTCCGCGAAGCTCAGGATCTACCAGGACATGCTCGACGCGACGAGCCAGGGCTCGACGAGCGGCGTTACCAGCCCGTTTATGTGGAGCCTGCTAAACGTCAAGTATATTATAACTCCCAAGGAATTGGGCCCGCCGCCGGCGTTCCGTTCGCAGGAGGAGAACGCCCTCGTTTACGTCAACGAGCAGCGCACGCCGAGAGCCTACTTCGTAGCCCGCGCCGAGCGCGCGGACGCGAAAACAATAGTCGGAAAGCTAAAAGCCGCGGACTTCAACCCTCGCCAGGTAGCTTACCTCGAGACGACTCCGCCGGCCGGGATTGACTCCGCCGCCGCCGAAAACGCTACGGTGCAAATTACCGGCAAAACGTTCCACGAGATGAAGATGAAGACGCGTTCGTCCGCCACGGGCTTGCTCGTTGTCAGCGAAATTTACTATCCCTCGTGGAAAGCTTACATAGACGGCAAGGAAGTTCCCATCCTAAAAACGGATTATATCTTGCGTTCGATCGTCGTTCCGGCGGGCGAGCATACGATTGAAATGCGCTACGTATCCGAAAAGTTCGAGACGGGCAAAACTCTTTCGCTCGCTTCGAACGTATTAGTTCTCGCGTTGCTCGGCTTGGGCGCATTCTTCGAGCTAAGGAACAGGAAAAAGGATGGCGGGGAACCTGCCGATGAAATTAAATAAGCAATTGAGTTTATATTTATAAAAAATAGAGTAATAGGAGTATATAAAGAATGAAGCATTTGAACAAGCTATGGGCGCTGCTGGCGTTCGCCGCTCTAGGGCTTTTCGCCCCGTCGTGCGGGGACGATCCTTCGGGCCCGGCGGATACCGACGGGCTTAAGATCGCCTCTCTTGCGCCTTCGAAGATACTACCAGTCCAGGAAATCCTGATCAAGGGAAGCGGTTTCGGCGCCGAGCAGGGCGACGGCTACGTGGAATTTGCCGGGATTCGCGTCGAAGAATACTTAAAGTGGACGGCGACCGAACTAAAGGTTAAAGTTCCCGCGATAACCGGCGACGGCAAGGTAATCGTTTACAAAGGCGGAAAGGCCAGCAACGATTTCGCTTTTACGTACAATCGCGATCCTTACATTGAGAACGCCGGCGGAGGCGCGGCCTACCCGAACGAAAAGATCAGCATAACCGGGAGAAATTTCGGCTCGGCAAAGGGCTCCGTTACGATAAAAGGAACCCCGGCGACCGACGTTTCCAAGTGGACGGAAAACGAAATAGAAATTACTATTCCTAACGACGCCGTTTCAGGCCCGCTCGTAGTTAAAAGCGCCGCGGGCGTCGAGAGCAACGCTTTCGATTTTTACGTTTCTACGGCGACCGACCCGTATATATCTATGATTAACGCTCCCGATCCTACCGAAGTCGGCTCCCAGGTTTCTATTAAAGGCAGCAATTTCGGCGCGGAGCGCGGCTCGAGCTACGTCGAGTTTAACGGCGTCAAGGCGACTGAATACGTTTCCTGGGCCGATAAGCTTATCGTCTGCAAAGTGCCCGTCGGCGCAAGCTCCGGCTTAGTAAGGGTCGCCGTCGGAACTCAAAAGAGCAAAGGCTTGCGCCAGGAAATTAAAGCGGCCGGCAGCCCCCCCTTGATTGAAAACGTCGATCCGACTACGTTCAAAGCCGGAGCTGAAATTACGATAATCGGCGATTACTTCGGCGACGATTACGACGAAACTACCCACTTCGTTTATTTTGGCGATAAAAAGGCTGAAAACTACGCTATGTGGGAAAACAAGAAAATCGTCGCTATAGCTCCTGCCGGGGCAGCTACCGGACAAATCTACGTCAAGGTAAAAGGCAAGATCAGCAATAAAGTAGATTATTGGATCAGCGGTTCCGGCGCCTTAGAGCTTAAATTGATCAATCCGTCGATCGGCACGGTTGGAAGCGCTATTACATTGACAGGTTCGGGCTTCGGCTCGACGCGCGGTTCGAGCGTCGTTATGTTCAACGGCGCAGACGCTGCGAATTACGTCTCCTGGAGCGAAAATTCCATCGAAGTAGAAGTTCCCGAAGGCGCTAAAACCGGCGAAGTAAAAGTTAAGGTCGGCTCGGCGACCAGCGCGGGCGTTATGTTTACCGTGCAGGAAACGTTCAAGCTGCTTACGCTCGTAACAATTCCCGCCGGCTCCTTCACAATGGGCAATCCCGACGAGGGCGGCTTCGACGACTACCCGACGAACCAGGTAACTATCTCCAGGTCGTTTTATATGTCGAAGTTTGAAGTTACCCAGGAAGAGTACAAGAAGATAATGAACGGCTCGAACCCAAGCCGCGTCAAGAGCGATAAAGCCCCGGTCGACGGCGTAACCTGGAATCGCGCTGTGGAATTCTGCAACAGGCTCTCCAAGCAGGAAGGCTACGAGCAAAGCTACGTTAAGCAAAAAGTTGGCGCCGGCGATTCGATCTGGGTTTGCAACTATAACGCCAACGGCTACCGCCTGCCTACGGAAGCGGAATGGGAATACGCCGCCCGCGCAGGCTCTACCGATAAATACTATGGCGCGCTGAACGCGATAGCATGGTACGACGTTTCGAAGGTCACCTCGCCCCAGGAAGGCGGCAAGAAGCAGGCTAACGCATTTGGGCTATTCGACATGCTCGGTAACGTTTCCGAATGGGTAAATGATTGGTACAACTCGGGATACTACTCCTCTATGCCTAAGACGGACCCGCGCGGCCCAGCCTACGACAAGGACTATCCCGACAAAGTATATCGCGGCGGTTCCTATACCGACGGCGCGGACGACCTGGCGGCATTCAGAAGATTTTCCGCAAACCCGAACGAGGGGCAATATTACCTCGGTTTCAGGGTGGTAAGGAATAAATAATAATCCAGCTCGGAAGATTATCTTCATAAAAACCTCCTCCGGTTTGCCGGAGGAGGTTTTTAAGTTTTGATTAAGTAAAATTTTTTAAACGTTAATATTTGTAACTTTTATTGTAAAAATTACATTATGATATTATCAATTTGCATTATTTTTTAATGTTATTTAGTTTGGAGGATAGTGGTATGAAGCGTCTTTTCCATTATGTAGCTTTATTAAGTCTAATGATTCTCGCGCTTTCCTGCAGCGACGATCCGCCGTCGAAACCTGAAGACAAACCGGAAGACATCATCATTTCTTCCCTATCCTCGACAAAGATACTGCCTGCGCAGGAGATTATCATCAAAGGCTCGGGTTTCGGCGCGGAGCAAGGCGACTCTTACGTCGAATTCTCCGGGCTTCGAGCCGATGCATACATTACTTGGAGCGCTACGGAACTAAAAGTTAAGGTCCCCAAAATTACCGGGGACGGTAAAGTAGTCGTTACAAAAGGCGGAAGAAGCAGCGCCGGGTTCGATTACAAGCTGAATCGCGACCCGTACATCGAGAGCGCGGGCCCCGGCGCGGCATTCCCCGGCGAAGTTGCAAATATCTACGGTAGGAATTTCGGCGCTCAAAAGGGAACGGTCACGTTCAACGGGACTGCGGCCACGGAAATTTCCAAATGGTCTGATTCGACGATCGCTTTGAAAGTTCCCGAAGGCTCATCTACCGGCCCGGTATTAGTGATTACCTCCGCTAACGACACAAGTAACGCGTTTCAGTTCACAGTTTCCGTTTATACGGATCCGGCGATAAGCTCGATTGAACCGAAGAACGAGGAAATAAAAGTTGGAACCCTCGTCACGATTAAAGGTCAATACTTCGGCGCTTCGCAGGCGGCTAATTACGCCGAGTTCAACGGAGTTAAAGCCACTGATTACGCCTCCTGGACCGATACGGAAATTAAATGCAAAGTCCCCGTCGGCGCAAGCTCGGGCAATGTTACCGTCGCCGTCGGAAATCAAAAGAGCAAAGGTTATTACCTCGAAATAAAATCCGCCCCTAATCCTCCTCAAATAACCTCTCTTGACAAGACTGAGATAATCATAAACGACGATCTCGTGATTAACGGCAATTACTTCGGCGATAATTACGACGATAAAAAATGCTTCGTTTACTTCGGAACCGTAAAAGCCGAATTGTTCTCTTCATGGACTAATAATAAAATTACCGTCGTAGTTCCTAAGAACATTACCGACGGTCAGCTCTACGTGGAGGCAGACGGAAAGCAAAGCAATAAAGTAAGCTATACGATCTACGTGCCGAACGAATTTAAGCTCAATTCGGTACTACCAAGCTCCGCTTCCGTCGGGGACAAAGTAACGCTCAGCGGCAAAGGATTCGGCGCCGCGAGAGGCTCCAGCGTCGTACTATTCACCGGGGCGGAGGCGACGCAGTACTCTTCCTGGAGCGATAAATCAATTGAAGTAATCGTTCCGCAAAACGCAAGCGACGGAGAGATAACAGTAAAAGTAGGCAGTAAGGTTACCAACGGGGTTAACTTTACCGTTCAGCATGGCGTAGTTCTGCTGGATATGGCTCTCATCCCTGCCGGCGAGTTTACTATGGGCAATCCTAACGGCAATCCTAACGGATTCGAAGGCGACGCTCCAACCAATAAGATTAAGATCACTAAGCCCTTCTATATGTCCAAAACCGAAATAACCCAGGGCGAATTTAAGAAGACGATGGATCAGTCCAACCCGAGCGATTTCAAAAGCGGGGATAAATATCCCGTTGAAAGCCTGACCTGGGAGCGCGCAATCGAGTTTTGCAACAAATTATCCGAGAGGGAAAGCTACACCCCCTGCTATACGAAGAAGCAAGTCAGCGGTAAAATGATATGGGTATGCGACTTCGACGCCTCCGGCTATCGCTTGCCGACCGAAGCGGAATGGGAGTACGCCGCTCGCGCCGGCACGACCGGGGCGCAGTATGGCGCGTTAAACGATATTGCTTGGTACGGCGGCACAACAAGTTCAAATAAAAAGCCCCAGGAAGTACGTTTAAAACAGCCTAACGCATTCGGTCTTTACGATATGCTCGGCAACGTTGCGGAATGGGTCAACGATTGGTTCCTCCTTTCTTATTATTCCTCGATGCCGACAACCGACCCCAAGGGCCCGGACTACGACGGCGCTTACCCTGAAAAGGGCTACCGCGGCGGGTACTTCTCATCCTCTGCGGAGGAAATGGGCGTTTTTAAACGAACTGGATATGCGCCTGAGTCCAGCCAAAACTTTATCGGCTTCCGTGTAGTTAGAAAGAAATAGACGTAACGAGACTTTGAAGCTTTAAGTCCCTTTCCGCGAACGCGGAAGGGGATTTTTATTTAAATGCGGAGGGTTCGGGGAGCGTGTCGATTATGTTTAAATAGCTCTCGTATCTCTGGACGTCGATCTTACCCTGCTCGAGCGCGTCGAGCACTTTGCATTCCGGCTCGTGGGTATGAGTGCAGGGTTTGTATTTGCAATCGAGCTGGTAGGGGTAGAAGTCCGGGAACATTAGCGGCAGGTTCTCGCGATCGGCTCCCCAGAGCCCGAATTCGCGAATTCCGGGCGAATCGATTACTTCTCCGCCGTCCGGCAGTTCGAATAGCCTCGCGGAGCTCGTCGTGTGCCGCCCCTTCGTAGTGCGCTCGCTTATCTCGCTGACGGCCTGCACCTCGTCGCCGATTAATGCGTTGAGTATGCTGGATTTACCCGAGCCCGATGGCCCCGAAAGCACGGTTGTTCTATCCCGAACGTAATCGCGCAGCTCCACCATGCCCCGGTTTTCCAAAACTGAGACATAAAACACCTTAACTCCTAAGGAAGTATAAATTTCCAAGTCTTCCAGTATAATCTCCGGCTCTTCTATCAGGTCCATTTTATTTATGCAAAGAGCGGGCTCGATAACCCCGATTTGCGAAGCTATCAGGTAGCGATCAATTAATCGCCGATTATAGAACGGCATCGCGGCCGACATAATTATTAAGAGCGAGTCGACGTTGGCGGCGATCACGTGCTGCATATGGGAGTAAAGATTCGCCGTTCTTGAAAGAAAGCTGCGCCTTTCGGCGACCGAAACCACCATCCCGGCGGGGAGCCCGGAAGCGGTTGCGTTGTTAACCGAAGTAATGAATCCAACCTCGTCGCCGACGGCCACAAGAGTTGCGTCCTCGTTGCCCGTTCGTAGCGCGCCCGCGATTACGCATTCGTAGTATTTTTCGACGATCTCCCCGGGCGCGGCTGCATTCGCTTCGGAAAATTCCAGCACGATGGCCGTCTTGCCAATTAAGCTGACTACCCTTCCGCGGCGCGCCTCGAAATCGCTATCGGGAGACTTTTTCAGAAGCTTCCTTTTAAGCGTTTTTGTCTGCCTGATTGGCGATCGCTTGCCGTATTTATCGTCGTAATTCTTCATAATAGACTTCAAAATTAACTTAAAAATTAAAATAATAAAAGTGTGGAAAAAATTGCACACTTTTTTGTCGATTTTTCTTGTTTGTTTGATTTTATTTTGTAAATTTGTGGCAAATATTTAAGTAACATTAGGTTCAAATTGAATTATCGTTGGATATTTAAGAATAATGATGAATCAACTGTCCACAAATTAGCGAAAAATTTAAAGATACCGAAGAGCCTGGCAAACGTCTTAGCCGCGAGGAATCTTGAGACCATAGAGGACGCCGAAAAGTTCTTCAAGCCTTCATTGGATGACATCCATGACCCGTTTTTAATGCGGGACATGGATAAAGCCGCCGACCGTACGCTTGAAGCAATAAAGAGGGGCGAATTAATATGGGTTCACGGAGATTACGACGTAGACGGCACGGCAAGCACGGCGATGGTCTGCCAATTCCTTCGGGAAATCGGCGCGCGCGTGGAGTACTATATACCCGATAGATTTCAGGAGGGTTACGGTCTCTCACGCGTTAGTATTCAAACCGGATACGATCGCGGCGCTAAGGTGCTCTTGACAGTTGATGTCGGAATTACGGCATACGATCAGCTTGAGTTCGCGCTTGGGCTGGGCATGGACACGATTATCTGCGATCATCACGAGCCTGGGGACGAGATCCCGCGGGCGTTCGCAATTTTGGACCCCGTTTTGCCGGATTGTCCTTATCCGTTTAAATTTCTCGCCGCTTGCGGCGTTACGTTTAAGTTCATACAAGCCATAGCAATGAAGCTTGGCATACTCGATCGCGCGCTGTCGTACCTGGATTACGTCGCGTTAGCCTCGGCCGCGGACATGGTGCCCCTGCTCGACGAGAATCGTATATTGGTGCACTACGGGCTAGAATTGCTCAATAGCGCTCCCCGCCCGGGCCTTAAAGGCTTGATCTATTGCACCGGGCTTAAGTCCGGCTCGATTACCGCTATGAACATCATTTACGCGCTCGCGCCGCTGATTAACGCGGCCGGCCGTTTAGGCGACGCTCGTCGTTCAGTTGAAATGATGCTTCAAAGCGATGAAATTGCCTCCTTCCGAATTGCGCAGGAATTGGAGGAAGAAAATAGGAAGAGAAGGATATTCGACCAACAAACGTTCGAGGAAAGCATACCGATGGCGGAGCGATTCCTCGAGGACGGTTCGGAACGCGCGCTCGTGCTGCACGCGCCGCACTGGCACGCAGGCGTGATAGGCATAGTCGCCTCGCGCTTAGTCGATAGGTTCCACGTGCCGACAGTTCTGCTCACGACTATCGACGGCGTTGCGAAGGGCTCGGCTCGCTCCATTAGCAACTTTGATATTCATGCCGCGCTTAAGAAATGCGAGCGCTTCCTGACTGAATTCGGCGGGCATAAACATGCCGCCGGGCTCTCGCTCCCGGAAAAGAATATTCCGGCGTTTCGCGAGGCGTTTAACGCGATAGCCAACAGCCATATCTCGCGCGATATGCTCGTGCCGGAGATAGTGATAGACAGCGAGCTGAAATTAAACGAACTATCGCCCTTGTTTTTTAAATCCCTCGGAAGATTCGCGCCGTTCGGCTTTTCGAACAATAAGCCCGTCTTCTTCTCGCGAGGCGTTAAGTCCCTAAACGGCATAAAGATTCTGGGAGGCAATACGATTAAGTTCCGCGCCTATCAGAATAACTTCGTGATCGACGCCGTAGGGCATAACCTGGCTCATAAAGTCGAGCTATGCAATTACGGCAAGCGATTTTCCGTGGTCTATAATCTTGAATTTACAAACTCTGCCGGGCAAAAGTCCCCTCAGATAAATATTAAAGACATTAAGCCGGATGATTAAAGCATGGAAATTACACAGACTAATTCCCAGACGAGCTTTGCCGACTCCTTTATCTATGAACTTATCGAGCTTCTAAAAGAAGATTCGGACTACAAGATTAAGCTCCGCAAAGTTAGCGCCCTCAATCGGAAATTATTCGCCGATTTGACCGGCGGCGCCCCTGTATCGTTAACGACCACCTACGCCCGGATTATATTTGCTTGCGAAATGAGCGGCGCGCCGGAAGAGTTAAAAAAAGATTTAGTCGCGCTCAACCGAATGGTTTTCGATGAAGTAATAGATTTTGAAAAGGCCGTGGAGTTCGCCTCGGCGACTTTCCTACGAGCCGTCGAGCACTTCTATACGGCCGCCGCTCCGGCGGAATTTGCCGCCCTCGTCAACCTTGACAGAGGCGCGGCGATACCGGTTAAGAAACGAGCCCCGCAGGAACGATTGGACGCCGCGCTCTCGCTCGTCGTTAAGAGCAAAGTTCCCATTATAGGAACGGCCGCTCCCCGCGAAATAGTATGCGAAAGCGACGAATTCGGCGAAATTACAATCACGATCTCCCACCCTGCGCTGTTCCAATTCTATAACTATTGCTGGCCCTCCGCTACTTTTAACGCTTTTAATCTGAAAGTTGAAGCCGATGGTTCCTTCGTTGCCGACTATTACTCGCTGCTCGTGCTGGAACCGGATATATTGGTCGACGTGACGGACGTCGCCGAGTGCTTCCAGACAAACTCCTACGAGCCGTTCGTCTACTTTATAAAGCAGTTCACCCCGCGCATCTCCACGGAGAAGATGCTCATCGGCAACCTTGTGAATCACTTCTTCGACGAATTGATCATGACGGAAAAGGCTACGTTCGACGAGGAATATGAACGCGCGCTGAAGCTGCATCCATTGCAAACTTTGGCGATTTTCGCGCGCAATCCAAACTGCGAGACGGAAATCAAGAAAGAAGTTAAATGGCACTACGCGCTGATCGCTAACGCGTTAGAAAAGCTTAAGGAATACTTTAAATTTGACTCGGCATGCCTCGAGCCCAGCTTTATCGTACCCCTCTACGGGCTTACGGGACGGCTCGACGCGATGTTCGAGTCCGCGGAATTCCCGGATCAGAAAAATATAATAGAATTAAAGAGCGGCACGGCTCCGAATCCGGATTATCAATTCCGGGTCGGTTCGCAAACGCCGATCAAGACGGGCGTCTGGAAGAATCACTTTGCCCAGATAACGCTCTATAACCTCCTGCTCGACGGATCGTTCAAGAACCGAACCGGCGTTTCCATGGCGCTTTATTCGAAGGGCGCACCGCCGCTAAGGGACGTGCCCGACGCGCAGATAATGAAGCTGCAGACGATGGAAGTGCGCAACTTTATCGTCGCCGCCGAAAAGAGCCTTGGCGCGGGCCGCACGCGGCTATTCCAAAATATACGCCGCGACAAGCTCCGCGAAAAGCTCCCGCCGTACAATATGCCCGACCTGATAAACTTCGAGAACGGCTACCGCAGGCTCTCGGATCTCGAGCGGGACTATTTCCATTTCTTCGCAAAGCGCCTCTACCGCGAGCGCTTTTCCCAGCGCGTCGGCTCCGACTCCGACGGGTACGCCTACAGCTCGCTCTGGCGCGAGCCGATTGAGTCCAAGGTCGATTCCTTCAGCGCGCTCGACGCGTTGAAGATCGATTATAGCGCGAGCGATTTCTCCAGGAATTATATCAAGTTGATCCGCCCGGAGCCGCGAATAACCTCGCTCCGAAGAGGCGACATCGTAGCGCTTTACCACGAGGGCTTCGAGGACGGCGCAGGGCGATTCGAGCAGCAAATCCTTCGCGGTTCCATCAAGCATATCGATGCGGAAAGCGTACTGGTCAGCTTAAGAAATAAGTACTTGCCAAGCTCTTACTTCTTCATAGATCGCAAATGGCGGCTCGAGCCGGATATGATCGACGGCGGAGACCGCAGGTTAGTCGGTTCAATGTTCAGCTTCCTTACGGGCAAATCGCCCATGAAGGAATACCTCCTCGGGCAAAAAGAGCCCAGGCTTGACGAAAGTTTCGATCCCGCCTACGATATGGAGCTCGACGCCGGGCAGAATGAACTATTAAACCGCGCGATTGCCTGCCAGCCCTATTTCTTGCTGCAGGGGCCTCCCGGAACGGGTAAGACTTCCCTTATGCTGAAGAACCTCGTTCGACGTTACAGCGAGGACCCGGAGGAAATAATTCTCGTTGCCGCGTTCACTAACCGCGCCGTAGACGAAATTTGCGAGAAGCTCGATTTAATCCCTTCAAAGCCGAAGTACCTTCGTCTTGGATCGAAGGAATGCACGGACGCCCGCGAACGCCTATTGCCTGAATTGGCCGAAAAGCTCTCGCTGACGGAGATCCGCACAGAGATATATACGTCCAAGATAATTGTTTCGACCGTTAGCTCGTTATTAGCGAACCCGGAAATATTCGTTCTTAAGAAATTTACCACCGCTATCATAGACGAGGCTTCGCAGGTGCTGGAACCGCAACTGCTTCCAATCCTTTCGCAAGCGCGGAAATTTATCCTGATAGGCGACGAAAAGCAGCTGCCGGCAGTAGTTTCGCAGGACTTAACCGAAAACGGCGAAGCTCTGTCGCCCACGCTTTCGACGATAGGAGTAACTTCCTTCGCATGCTCCCTGTTCGAACGGCTGCTGCGCAACGCGAAGCGCCGCGGATGGAACTCATGCTACGGTATGCTCAGCAAGCAAGCGCGGATGCATGTGGACATCCAGGAAATCAGCAATAAGTTCTTCTACGGTTCAAGCCTTGAACCGATGCGCGAATGGCAGCGCGAGCTCGACGCGACGTTTAACGGTTCCGAGGGGACGCTCGACGGGGAACTGTCGAGATCCCGGATCGTATTTTACTCCGTGCCGCAGGAGCGCGCATCGAAGGTAAACCGCGCGCAGGCCCGCCTCGTAGCGGATATCGCCTCGCTGCTCGCCCGGAAGCTTGGGCACGAGTTTAACGATCGCAGCCTTGGAATAATAGCTCCGTACCGCGCGCAGTGCTCCGAAATAATAAAAGCCCTGCCGGAGGATTTACGCGGCAAAGCTTTAGTTGATACCGTGGAACGCTTCCAGGGTTCGGAACGCGACACGATAATTATTTCACTCTCGGTCAACCACGAACGCATGCTTTCAAAGCTTTGCGCCCCGGTGGAAATCGACGGTTCGCTCGTCGACCGAAAGCTGAACGTCGCTATTACGCGCGCGCGCAAGAGGCTTATCGTGCTCGGCTGCGAGGAGACGCTTTCTAAATCGCCGGTTTACGGCAACCTGATTAATTACATCAAAGAAAACGGAGCCTTTATAGAGCGCAACGGTACTATTTGACTTTGAAATATTACTTTAAGCGCGGCGACTTAGCGAGCGTTGCGCTTAAAGTTTCAGCATCCGCGCTTCGTCCACGTAGACGGTTTGCTTTATCCTGAAGAGCGCGAGAACGATCGCCAGCCCGACGGCCGCTTCGGCGGCCGCCACGCTCATGACGAACAGCACGAAGATCTGCCCGGCTTGCTCGCCGAGAAACGACGAGAAGGAGACGAGCGTCAGGTTGACCGAATTGAGCATCAACTCTATGGACATGAATATAATTATCGCGTTGCGGCGGGTTACGACGCCCAATGCGCCTATCGTAAAGAGTATAGCCGAAACCGCGAGGTAGTATTCTAATGGTACGTTTTGCATTTATCCGCCTCAATACTTTAAATGTTTTTTAGCTAATACGACCGCGCCTATTATAGCCGAAGTGAGCAGTATGCCCACGGCTTCGAACGCGGCGATATGATTCGTATATAGTTCCCTGCCGATGGAGGCCGCCGTGCCGATTTCCGCCGAAGCCGCCGAGAGATTATCCGCGCCGTTGGGCGAGGAGAAAAAGAGCGTCATAAAAGCCGTAACGACTCCCGCGGCGAGTATTCCCGCCAACGCCTGCTTGCCGGCGCGCGCTTCTATGCGGGGAACGCCTTCGCCCTCAGCTCCCAGGTTTAGCAGCATTATTACAAATATAACCAGCACCATAATTGCGCCGGCATAAACCAATACCTGCACGACGGCGAGAAACTGCGCGTTGAGCGTCAAGTATAGCCCCGCGAGCATAAAGAAGTGAAAAATGAGGGACATCGCCGATTTAACCGGATGCCGGGTCGATATTGTGACAAGAGCCGAAGCGACGGCCAGCGCGGATATGATGATAAAAAGTAAAACCTGCAAACTCATGGAAAAATCCTTAATCGGTTGCTTAATTAAACTCGATTTAAAGAAGGATATAATTTTCTATTATTGCTTAAGCGTGTCCGCTTCCGGCTCCCCGCGGAGCTTTTCCTCGGAGTCGAGAGCCTGCCGTACGTAGGCGGCGCGCTCCTTCGAGCCCGAGAGGTAATAGGCCTCGGCGAGCGTCTCGCAGAGCGATTTGCGGATTGATTCGCGCTCGCTTTCCGAGGATACCTGCCACCAGGCGCGCTGGTTGAAGTAGGCCTCGAGCCGGCGCGCGGCCGATTTGGGATTCCTTTTTATCTCTTTATTGGCTTGGGCGACGGCTTGCTTCAAAGTCTTGCTGACCCTATTGGAAATCATATCGCTATTGTTCGCCGCGCCGTCGCGTATGTCGGGCTGGGCTTTAGCGGAGCGACCGACCACGCGCTTGTAAAGCGAGTCTCGCGTTTGCTCGTTCGCCATATCGAACTCCTGCGCCCTGCCGAGCTTGGGCTTGAGCCGGACGAACGCTGAATTCTTCGCCCTGGGGAATCCGGACGCTTTAAGCCGGTTATATATATCCTTCGCGACGGGGTAAGTCAAATTCGTCTCCGTGGCGAGCAGGGCGCCGCGGAGAATTGCTTCCCCCAGCAATCCGTCGAGCAGGCGGAATTTCGTCGTAAGCATCCGGCTAATGAATTGCCCTTGATTAAAGCTGCGCTGGTAGTCGCCCGTTTGGAAAGATTTCCTGGAGCGAAGCATCCTAAGCGTTTGCACCGCGTCGTTCTTAAATCCCATAAGCTGAAGCAGCGCGATGGCCTGCGAGAAGCCGAATTCGACGTAATAATCAATTTTGCCGACGCCCGAGAGACGGGCCAATTCGGAGAGGTAGCGAGATCGTCCTCGGTTTGCAAGGACGTTGGCAAGGTAGTTCAATCCTGATTCGGCGGGGTAGCCCGCGTTAGCGTTCGCGCCGCGCGGCACGGAAATTATCTCGACTACGCCCGAATCGAGCCATATCTTTAGGACGTGGTTCGCGTCCGCGTGCGGCGAGGCGGTTCCAAGCCGGCTGTCGACGCCAGTGACGGCTATTATTACTTTCGCGCCGGCGAGCTTTTGCGGCTGCGGCGCCGGGGCCTTGGAAAGGGAGTCGATGGCGCGGAGAGCCGCGCTGTCCCGCACTGCGGCCTGCCTGTCGAGCTCGGCGAGAGTGGCCGTGTCGCCCTTGCGTTCGGCCTCGCGGCGTATTTCTGCCTGTTTTTTAGCTTCCTTGGGTGGGATGGCGGCTAAATTCGGATCGAGCTCCAATCCGCCCGACGCTTCAGTCGGTTGTGATTTTTCCGCCGCTTCGACGGCGCGATGCCATGCGAAGTAGAGGTAACCGCCTGCCGCCGCTAGAATTAGCGCTATAACGCCAAGCGACCATAAAGCGGCTTTATACCTGGTTCTCATGTCCCGTCGCTTATTGCAATTCGTCAACTCGTTCAACGAGCTTTATTCCGCGGACGTTTAGCAAACGCGCGAAAATCTCGTTCAATTCGTTGAAGTTGCGAATAGTTATAGAAATAGCGCCTTCGAACGCTGCGCCGCTCGTATCGAGGTTTATCCGCTTGATCAGGTTCGCCCCGATCGCCTCCGAGATGTCGTGCAGCATCCCGTCGCGATCCTCGCCGCGGATGCGTATCCTCGTTTCGGCCTGCGCCTTCTCGCGCTTTTCCTCCTGCGGAGGGGCCATTGTCTTAAAGTGATTGTAGAGCTTAACGACCGCTTTGTAGGAAACTACTGATTTCAGCCACTCGTACTGCGGCTGCGCTTTCGGCGACTTTATTATCTCGACCTGGTCCGCGTTCTCTAGCTTGTACGAGGCTTCGTGCATTACCCCGTTGACCTTCCCCGCCACGAAATGCAAGCCCGTATCCTCGCCGAGCGCGAAGGCGAAATCAATCAGGCAGGCGCCCTTGGGCAGCTTGATCGGCGAACCGGCCTTCGTGTAAACTATCAATTCGCTATCGAAGAGGTTTACTTTTATAGAATCCCAAATTATTTGCGAGGCTTCCTCGCCGCGCTCCTGGATTATTTCCTCCATCCAGGCGCCCCATTCCTCGATGTCCGCGTCGTTGTAGGCGAGCGCCTGCACTATGCCGCCCCGCGTGGATAGCTGCGAGGCGAAGCCCTCCTCGGCGAGCCGCTCCATCTCCTGCGTGCGGATAAGTATTTCCACTCGCTTGCCGTCCGGGCCGTAGAGCTCGGTATTGAGCGATTGATACCAGTCGAGCTTCGGGTTGGCTATGTAGTCCACGTAGCTAACCGTATTGAAGGCCGCCGCCAGCGCGCCGTGCGCCCGGTAGCAGTCGTGGGCGTCGTTCGAGCGCAGGATTATCACCATCGAATAGAAATTATCGATGTCGGAAATGGATTTTCCCTCCTGTATCATCTTGTAGATTTCGTATTCGTGCTTATGAACTATTGATAGCTGGTGGGGTAAATTGTTCGCGTTTAAGCTGTTTTGGATGTGGTCGGAAAATACGCGGATGTAATCGATAAAGTCCCGCCGTTTCTCGTTTAATGCCGAGCGGATAGCTTCGTATGCCGAACGGTCGGAGTAGTAGAAGGAAAGGTTCTCCAGTTCCATCTTAACTTTATAAAGGCCAAGCCTGTGGGCGAGCGGAATATAGAAATTTAACGTCTCGAGGGCTATGGCGCGTTGCTTTTCAGGCTTCAGGTAGTGAAGCGTACGCAGGTTATGAAGCCTGTCCGCAAGCTTTATCAAAATGACGCGCGCGTCCTTAACGAGCGCGAGGAACAGCTTGCGGTAGGTGGCGGCCTTGGAGTTGATCGTCATCCCGTTGTGCGATTCTTCCCCCTCGTGGGTGATCTTAGTAACTCCGTCGACGATTTCCGCCACGTCCTCGCCGAAGAGTTCCGCTATGTCGCTGCGCTCCACGTCGGCCACGTCCTCTATCACGTCGTGCAATAGCGAGGCCGCGAGGGTCGCGGAGTCGTGAAGCGGAAATTCCTTGATTAATATCAACGATACGCTTAAAGGATGAGTATAGTAGGGGATGCCGGACTTGCGCGGCGCGCTTTCATGCTTTGCCACGCAATATCGATATGCCCGTGCAATTAGATCTATGTCGTGCTTTTCGCCTGTTTTTGTAAGTTCCCCAAGCAAGTATTGCCAATCGCTCTCAGGATCCTTTCCAAACCTGCTCTCGCTGTCGTATTCTAAAGAAAATTCGTACATTAATTCCATATTAGGAACCCGTCTTGTCTATTATATAACTATCAAAAGGCAACGGCTCGTTAGAGCCGTTATTTGTATTACTTACAAACTTACAAAATATTGTTGAGCGACAGAATAATACTTGTTTGATATAAATAATATAATTATCTTGTAAAAATGAAATTATTAAAAATAGTCGGAGAGAAATATGAATATTAGGAAATCGCTGTTATTGCTGACGATCGTACCCTTCTTGATACTTGCATGCTGCAATTGCGACGACGACTCGCCTTCGAATAATAACAACGACATAGTGGGAAAGACGACCTGGACTACCTGGCAGCGCGACGCCGGCTGGGCCGATTACGCCGCGGCCAATTATTCGCCGGACGCGGAGACCGTAGTTGAAATTAGCCAGATACTGCATGATAATTCCCATAAGCTGCTACTCTTCGCCTCCACCTGGTGCTCCGACTGCGAGCGCGGCGTTCCGAAGATTTACAAGATACTGACCGCCGCCAATTACGACGTAACGAGAATGGACCTCTACGGCCTCGATCGCCAAAAGAAAGAACCCTCGAATACTTACGCTCAATATAGCATCGTCCGCGTGCCCACGCTCGTTATACTGAAGGGCCAGACAGAGGTCGGCCGAATAGTCGAGAATCCCTCCGTCAGCTGGGAAGCCGATATGCTGGAAATACTGAGGAAGTAAAGAATTGCGAAATAATGATTACTGCGAGGGGCGGGCCGATGTGTCCGCCCTCTTCATTTAACATTTATCATTGATCATTTAACGGGCGCGTCGCCGGGATTTTACAGGGAATTGACGCGCAAGTTCTTGGGAAACCACGGAACCCGTCATTCCCGACCCGATCGGGAATCCAAATTGTCTGAACCTTTGATTAAGCTGATATATATGATTATTATGATTTAAGAATTACGAAAATGCGCGCAAGCGCTTTTATCTGCAGGCTTTAGTCATCCTCGCG
>JBLNBN010000030.1:0-141591 GCA_050260015.1 Chloroflexota bacterium
AAAGCGGTCTTCCCAAACGGGTATTTCAGTATTAGGGCTAAGCTGTATTAAGAATGCTAAAAACGGCGCGACATAAATATTTATGATACCGTTTATTCCCCCTACAAGCAAATACCTGCCATCGGAACTAAAATTAACGCAGAGAGGTCTAAAATTCAATTTTGGCGTCATTTGCTCTTTGCCCGACTTCGCGTTCCATATAACGACGCTCGAGTCCGAGCTTACGGTCGCGATATAGCTCCCCGAGAAATCGATCGCCCCGGCGATTAACTTACCCTTTTGCCTGGGGATTTGCTTTAAGAGATCGCCCGTTGCGGCGTCCCAGACCGAGGCGACGCTGTCGGATCCGAAGGTTGCAATATAAGCGCCGTTGCCGCTAAACGCTGCGGCGTTAATCTCGCCGTTATGCCGGAGCTTAAAGCTCCCGGAAACTGTTTTAGTCGAGGATATGCGCACGTAACAACTATCGGATTCCACGTCCGGCATTTGCGCCAGGTACGTAAAGCCGGTCGCCGATTTCGCTAATGTGTCCCAAGTCCTGCCGCCGTCGACCGAGAGAAGTATATTGACGGAATCGGCCGCGGCGACCCCGCTCCAGGTAATAAGCTTTTGGGAGCCGCTCGGAATTTTATCTTCGCACTCCGGCGTTAAGACTTTCAATTCCTTGCGCTCGACCGCGCTTGCGTTAGCGCCGGGAATATATAATACGATAAGCGCCAAAAGCGGTATAATAAAGGAAAACATTCCTTTTATAGTGCGTTTAAGAAAATTTACCAAAATCATCGACCGTACAATAAGTAGTTGAATCCTACAAACTTAATTAATTATTCCGAATAAAGGAAACAAAATGAATGCCAAAAACTTCGAAACCTTTTAATCTAAAATTACGTCTAATAGTGAGTTTACAAAATACAATCGGAGAAATAATGCGTTATTTGTTAGCGGCCATTTTATTATTCGGGGCCGGAATAGTTTATAGTCAGGAATTGTATGAAGTTACGGGAACGGTAAAGGACGGCGAGAATCGAACGCCGCTTAAATCGGCGAGCGTGCAAATTTTGAGAAACGATTCCTCGCTCGTTGGGGGTGAGTTAACCGACGCTCAGGGTAAATTTTCAGTTAAGAATTTAAGAAAAGGAAATTATTTAGTTAAAGTTACCTTTTTGGGCTATAAGCCTTATGTTTCAAGCATAATTGAATTGGCCGGCGACGCGAAGAAGAAAGATCTTGGCGTTATAAATCTTTCCGCAAGCGACGTCAAAACCGGCGAAGTCAACGTTACCGCAGAGCGCCCTACGATCGAATACAAGCTTGACAAGAAAATTGTCAACGTCGATAAAAATATCGTAGCCTCGGGCGGAACGGCAATAGACGTGCTCCGCACGACGCCGACTGTGACGGTTGATATCGATAACAATATTACGATCCGCGGTCAGCAGAATCCCACGGTGCTAATAGACGGGAAGCCCTCGGCTAGCGGCGGGACGAATATACTCGAGCAATTGCCGGCAAGCATTATCGAAAATATCGAAATAATAACAAACCCCTCGTCGAAATACGAAGCTTCGGGAACCACGGCAATAATCAATGTGATCACGAAGAGAAATCGTGCGTCGGGCTTAAACGGCATGGTATCCGTTAACGCCGGCACCAACGATAAGTACAACGCCACCGCAAATTTGAATTATCGAATCGGGATATTCAACTTCTTTACGAACGCGGACTATCGCATTAACGGGCGCCAGGCGACCGGCGACTCCTACCGCGAAATGTACAGGTACGATCCGAGTTCCTCTTCAATAATTACTGATTTCCTCGACCAGGAAACTTCGCGCCGCATGCAATTTAATATGCAGAACTATTCCTTTGGTTTCGATTTAATGCTGTCGCCGAAGGATAGGATTACTCTTTCGTATAACGGCAGGATATGGGAGTTTAATCGCCGTGAGAAGAACGATTACTTCGGCTATAGGGAGTCGACGGCAATTAGGTCGGACACTTCATTCAGCAGCGCCTTTGCCAAAACTGAAAGCGCCAATTACAATAATGATTTTAATTTCTCCTACCGAAAGAGCTTTAAAACTCCCGGGGAAGAGTTAACGTTCGACGCTACGGCGTCGCAGAATCACGGGGCAAGCGATATGCTGTTGAATAACGTAGATTACTTCGACGCCGGCGCTATGGACCCGTTTCAAAAAACCCGCGGTTCGGCGAAGCACAATATTTTGAATTTCCAGACTGACTACGCGCTGCCCATCGGGCCCGACAACAGATTCGAAACCGGCGCGAGAGCTGTTCTGAACGACATGAACAGTTATTTCCGCGGCGATTTCTGGCAGGACACAAGCTCGAACTGGTTGCGCGACCCGCTTTCGGTAAATAATTTCGATTTTAAGGAATGGGTTTACGCAGCTTACGTAAATTACGGCGACAAGTTAGATTTCTTATCCTACCAGGTCGGCCTCCGAGCTGAATATACCGACAGGGAGACGTCGCAAAAACAGGATAATCAAAATAATAAAAAGAGTTATTTAAGCTTATTCCCGACTCTGCATCTATCGGCAAAAATCGATGAATTCAGGCAGCTAATGCTTAGCTACACCCGCCGGATTCGCCGCCCTGACCAACGCGTAGTTAACCCGTTTAAAGATTATTCCGATCCGAATAATATACAATATGGCAACCCGGAACTCAACCCGGAGTTTATCAATTCGTTTGAATTGGGACTGGAGAACAATTGGAAGATCACTACCTTCACGACGTCGCTCTTTTACCGCAGGAATACGGACGTAATAATGCGGTACCGCAAGCCGGTAGAGCAAGTCGGAATTATTGAAAATACTTTTGAAAATATTGCCGAAATGGACTCCTACGGCTTCGAAGCCGCCTTTACTAACGACTTTACGAAAGCGATTAAGTTCAACGCCGACTTTTCATTCTATAGAAGCGAACTGAACGGGGCCCCCCAGGAAACGAACGTAAGCGCTAACAATTACGGCTGGTCGACTCGCGGTATGCTAATTATGAACTTTACCAAGGATTTCTCGGTGCAGCTGAGCGCGGATTACGATTCGCCTAATATCCAGCCCCAGGGGAAATACTACGGCGACGTCGGTTCAAGCCTGGGCATTCGTAAGGACTTCTTCGACGGACTCTTAACGGCCAGCATTCGGGTTGACGATTTGCTTGACTCGCGCCGTCATAAGTTCGAAAGCGATACGCGAAATTCCGCAATCATAAATCAGAGATTCTATACCATCACTGAAATGAAGCCCCGCTCAAGGAACATATTTTTCGGCTTAACCTGGAAGATAAACGCGGAGAACCGTACGCCCAGGGACAGGCGTAAGACGCAGGAATCGGATCAACCCGTTTCAAGCCCGGATATTTTTGATTAATCCGCCATAGCAGGAAGAAATATGCAGAAGGCTCGCTTTAATACGGCGGGCCTCTTTAATTAAATACGCGCGCAATGCGTGGAATTCAAGCAATATGTCCCAAAGATTTATTAATTTACATTAAATCAATTGAAATTAGAGAAATATGTCAAAGGGAGGGTTATTATGATCACAAAATCCGAAACTGCATTAAATCATGACAAATTGAAATTAGCTCCTTATGAACTTCGTTGGGAGTGCCCGACGAATTTTTTTCATTTTGAAACGACAAAAAATATAGAGCCCTTAGATAGGATAATTGGCCAGCCGCGGGCTATTGAAGCTCTTAAGCTCGGCAGCGAGCTGCAGGCAAAAGGCTATAATATGTTCGTAACCGGCCTTAGCGGAACTGGACGCTTGACTACGGTCAAGAGAATACTCGAGGACATCACGACCGAATGCCCAATCACGTTTGATTACTGCTACGTTAATAACTTTAACGACCCCGACGCGCCGTTGCTGATAATACTTCCCCGCGGGCTTGGGAAAAAGTTCGCCGCCGGTATGAACGACACAATCGCATTTTTGCTCAGAAGACTGCCAAAGCTCTTCGAGGAAGAAGCCTACCTGGAGTCAAAAAAGAAGATCGTTGACGAGTACCAGCAAAAAGAGCGCGATTTGCTAAAGGGCTTCGATGAAAAGATCAAGCCGCAGGGATTTATCCGCGGTCAATTGCAAAACGAGCAGGGCATAGCCCAACCGGAAGTCTTCCCGGTCGTCGAAGGAAAGCCAATGCAAATCGACGCCGTAGACGAATTAGTCGAGCAGGGAAAGCTGCCGCTCGAGAAGGCGAACGATATAAGGGAAAAGTGGGAAGATTATCACGGGGAATTATTAGAGCTTGCCCGCGCCGGTATGAAGATCATGCAGGAGTTCCGTAAAGCGCTCTACGAAAACGATAAAGCGAACGCTCAAATAGTCGTTACCTCGGCGCTGGAAGAAGTAAAATCGCTTAACGCCGATGAAAAGTTCGTTACGTACATTCACGACGTCCGAAGCTACATACTGGAGAATCTCGGCATATTCATTCAAAGGCAGGTCGATCCTCTTCAGCTCCCAACCGAACCCGAAGACATGGTGGGCTCGGATAAATTTAACGTCTTCAGGGTTAACGTAATTCTCGACAATTCCGACACGGTTTCCGCTCCCGTAATAATTGAAACAAATCCTAACTTTACGAACTTATTCGGCACGGTCGAAAAACTTTTCGATCAGCGCGGGTTCTGGCGAACGGATTTCACAAAGATTAAGGCCGGTTCGCTCCTGAAGGCGGACCAGGGATTTTTAATCGTAAACGCGAACGACCTGTTCATTGAGCCCGGCGTATGGAACTATCTCAAGCGCGTGCTTCTCAACGAAAAGTTGGAAATCCAGCCGCTGGACACTGTATTCCAAATTTCGCAGTCGCACTTAAAGCCGGAGCCGATTAAAGTCAACGTAAAAGTGATAATAATAGGCGGGCATTCGCTCTATACGACTCTTTATCATTACGAGAAAGGCTTTAAGAAAATATTTAAAGTAAACGCGCAATTTGACTATGAAACGGAAATTTCAGAAGAATTAATCATGAACTATGCGCATTTCGCCGCTAAAATCAGCTACGATGAGGGCTTGCCGCATTGCACTCCCGACGGGATAGCCGCGCTGGTCGAATGGGCCGTCGAATATGCCGGCTCCAAGAGCAGGATATCGCTAAAGTTTTCCGACGTAGCGGACGTTTTGCGCGAGGCTGCACACTACGGCAGGGAAAGTCACAAGAACTATATCGACCGGGAGATAGTCGAAATGGCGCTCGACCGCAGAAGATACCGCTCCAATCTAACGGACGAGAAGATAAAGCGGCAGATCATCGAAGGAAATATGCTGATAGCGACCGAGGGCGAACGAATAGGGCAAATAAACGGATTGACAATTTACAGCAACGGTCTAATTTCCTTCGGCAAGCCTGCGCGGATAACCGCTACGGTTAGCGCGGGCAATACCGGGATAATCAATATTGAACGGGAAGCGGACCTAAGCGGCAGCATTCATAATAAAGGCGTGCTGATAATATCAGGCTTCCTGCGCGATAAATTTGCCAAGAAAAAACCGCTCACGCTTACGGCTTCGCTTGCCTTCGAGCAGTCCTATGGCGGCGTTGACGGCGATAGCGCTTCCTGCGCGGAAATAGCCGTTATACTCTCGGCTATTACTAACGTTCCTATCAAGCAGAACTTTGCGATAACCGGCTCCGTCAACCAAAAGGGAGATGTTCAGCCCATCGGGGGCGTAAACGATAAGATAAGAGGATTCTGGGAGGTATGCCAGGACCGCGGATTTACCGGTATACAGGGCGTAATCATTCCCAAGCAAAACGTTAAGGACCTGATGCTTTGTAAGGAAATAATTCAGAGCGTGGAAGAGGGAAATTTCCATATTTATGCAATTTCCAACATAGACGAAGCCGTCAATTTGCTTATGGGTATGCCCGCAGGGCAAGTCGACGCGAAAGGGGCCTACCCGGAAGGAACTCTCTACGGGCTCGTCGTCGAGAAGCTCGAGCAGTTTTACCAGCTTTCGAAGGACGAGAAAATTGTAGAAAAAATGACGCAAAAGGTCAACGTAAAATCCGACTTACCCGACTCGGACGAAAAAACTGAAGAATTTATTAGGAATTGGATTAACAATCAAAAAGAAGAATAATGAGTAGAGTTAAAATACTACCGTCGCTGCTGTCGGCGGACTTTGCGAACTTGCAAACTGAAGTTGAAAAGTGCGAATCGGCTGGCGCGGACATATTGCATTTAGACATAATGGACGGGCATTTCGTGCCGAACATCACCTTCGGGCCGGCCGTAACCGCCGCCGTAAAGCGCGTTAGCGGCCTGCCCTTGGACTGCCATTTAATGATAGCCGAGCCGGATAAGTACATCGGGGAATTTGCAAAAGCGGGCGCGGATTTCATTTCGGTGCATGCGGAGACCTGTCCCCACCTCCATAGAACTCTTTCGCTAATACGGGAAAGCGGGGCCAAAAGCGGCCTGGCATTGAATCCTGCGACGCCGATCGAGTATGCCTTCGAAGCGGCCGAATACCTGGACTTTGTATTGCTCATGTCCGTAAACCCGGGCTTTGGCGGGCAATCGTTTATCCCTTCGTACTACAGGCGCGCCGAGAGATTGAAGGAGCACTTTATAAAGAATGGAGTTCAAGGCGTCGCCATTGAAATAGACGGCGGGGTGAAGCCGGAAAACGCCCGCGAGATAGCCTTAGCCGGGGCCGATTGGCTCGTATGCGGCTCGGGGCTGTTCCATGGCGATTTTAATGCGAATATGAAAAATATGCGAAAAAGCCTCGAGGGGATCTAGAACCCAAGAATAATTGAAATGGAATGCGTAACGCCGCTCGGCGAGAGGTATTCCTGCGAGGCTGAATAATCAATATGCAGGTTGACGGGTATGGCGTCGAAGAATCCATCGACGGTTGGTCTAACGGAGACTCCGGCGCCCCATTCGTTGCCCGGCAGCGGCCTGGGGGAGCCATTTACGTCTCCGTACAGGGAAATCCCCCCGCGCAGAGCTATTGCTTCGTGCAGAACTATTTCCGAGCCTAAAACAATAGAAGGCGCGACCGAATATTGTCTTTTAATGACGTCTAAGGAAAATAACGCGTATCTCGTCGCCGGCTCGTACGCTTCAACGTTCTCGCCGGTCGGCGTCACTTCCGAAGCGTTATCGGATGAAAGCGCTAATTCCATCGCCAGCCCCAGCCGCAGGGAGAAGGGGAGGTTCTCCACCGACCCGGAAGCGTCGTTCCAATACATAGCTCCGCCTAAATTCTGCACGGCGACGCCCATGGACAGAATGTCCATCATATTGAATTTAGCCCCGAGATCAACTGCGAATCCGTCGGCGTCGACGCCTGCCCCGACCAAATTGTCGGAGCAATACTTTACGGCGCCTCCCAGGCTGGCAAATTCGAGCGCGTAGGACCCGGCTACAGTAAGCGTATACTGGTTAGAATTGAATTCCCCGATCGATCTGCCGGCGCGATCAGTACCCATAAACGAGCCGGTAGTTAAAGCGTTAATCCCGGCTCCAAGGCCAAAAAATTCGTTTATTTGCTGTCCCCAGGCCAGGGATGATTGATAGCGATCAAGCCCGAGATATGATACGTTTGTGGAGAAGATTGGGGCGCCTGGTAAAAAGGATAGTCCCGCAGGATTGTAAAAAATTGCAGATGGTTCGTTCGCGACCGCGGTGTAGGCCCCTGCGAGCGCCGAGGCCCGCGCGCCTACGTTCCTGGTTAGGTACGCCTGCGAGTACCCGCCGCCGGACGTTTGGGCTAGCGCAACGACGGGCGAGGCGGCTAGGAATAAAACTAATGCCAGTTTGGCGAATATTTTCATCGATTTTACCGGGATATTATAAACTTCTCCGCATCGCGGAAGTTTTTACCCTGCAACACGCAAATGTAGACTCCGTTCTGAATGGCTCCTGAAGGGATTCGATATTGATAGCCGCGGCCTTTTGGGGGTCCGTTATGCACTTGGTAAACTTCCTTGCCAAGCATATTGTAGATATTAAGCTTAATATCGGAATTCCAATCAGTTAGCTCAATCATGATAATGTAGGAATCCCCATCGCGATCAATTACGTCAATCCGGTTTTCTCGTCCGTTCGTGTCTGCAAGTTTGTAAATAACTCCGCCTGCCTTTATGCCGTATTTATCCGCAATTTTTATGCCACCGCCAGTTTTAGCTTTTTGCGCCTTAATGGGCGACGCGCCAGGCAAGCTGCCGACCAGCGTCATGCCGCCTTCGGCGTATGGAGCGGGGGCGGAATATACCATCCCGTAAAAAAGAATTAATAAGTTTATCGTTAAAAGGTAGAATTTCAATTTCATATAATATTTATTTGTTTTTGAACTTTTGCGCTAATTTAGCCAAACGGTCTTTATCGTCGGAAATTTTATCCAATGCGTTTTTAATTTCAACGCTGCTAAGCTCCAGACCCATTTCTTTTGCCATATTTCGACGTTTGTTCTCGTCTCCCGGCAAATCGCTTTTTGCAAGTTCCGTTAATTTACGATTTTTTAGCTTTTGTTGTTCCAATGCCAATCTTTGCGCGAGCTCCGTCTTTGGATTTATTCTTTCCGGCGTAGCGGATGGCATCCCGGCGCCAGCCTTTTGCGGGGCGTCGTCGACTTGTTTTTTCGGAGCTGTCCCTCCGCCGGCCAGGCCGGCTCCGCCCCCGTAAAGCCTGATTAAATTTTCGAGCTCGCTGCGCTCTATCGCGCCTGCGCTTGCCGCGGTTTTCTTTAGCCCGGCTTCTTCCTTTATAGCCTTGTCTATTATCTTGCCTTTATTCTTATAGGCCTCGACGGCTTTGCGGTTGCCCTCTGCGGCCCCGGCTCGTTCTTCTTTAATCCGTATGTCGTTTAGCTTTTTATTCTCTGCTATCTTGATAGCCAGCTGCGCGTTGCGCCACTTAAAGTACCGCCAGAGTATTAACAGGAAAGTTGTTAGTGAGAGCGCCAAAGTTGCTTGCAACCAGAGCGGAAACCTATCGAAAAGGCTTGGCGCCTCATACCTCTCTACCGCCGGGGCGGCCGTATCTGCGAACAGCCCGGGGAATTGCGTCGCCGCGGACGTATCGGGCTTTTTTGCGGTCGCGCTGTCGGCTGGCGCGGAAATCGCCGCCCATGCGTTCGTGGGTATGGAAATCTCACCCGGTCTCTCCGAGAGCGGCGCCGTGGCTATCGGTAGAAAGGGGAGCCCGCGGGACATGGAAATAAAAAGTCCGCTATAGCGCGAAGCGGAATCAGGTTGCCCCAGCAACTGGTAGGCCTGCGCCTTCGCAGCGGCCAAATCAGGGAAAGAAACCCCGCCTCGTTCGGCATATTTCAATGCTTCGAGCGCCGAATTGGCCTTTCCTTCCATTAGGGCTAAAGTCGCCAAAACGAATGCCGCTTCCGCGGAACCTCCCGAGGCGGCTTTTAGCAAGTCGGGCTTTGCGGCTTCGGGCAGATCTTCCTCCAAAGCGAGCAGGGCGGTTCTATATGCGTCGTCGGATTCGCTGAGCTTATTCCATTCAAATACGTCCAGTACAACGGCCCGGCTCCAGGGCAACGATAGCGTGGAATATCCCATCGGAGCTTTCAGTATGACGTCGCATTCGATTCTCTTTTTAAGCAACTGAGCGTAAACGTTCGAGATAACGCCGTCGCCGCGCTTGCTACGGGCAGAATCTGCTATTTGGCCGGCCAGGAACGTTAGCTTAACGTTTTTCTTGTCTTCGGTTAATTTAGTCGAATGCTTCGGTATCTGCTGGTTAAAGTAAAAATACGCGCGCGAGGGTTGAGCGATATCGACCCGGACTAGCGAAGCCGCAGCGAAAGCTATTTGAGGCAATAGCGCCGCGAGCGTCAGCACGTATTTTAAATGATTGCGCATTCGAACTTCTTTTATATGATTATAACGCCTTGACGAACGTAAAAATATATAAAACGTTCGAGATAGCGAAATGTATAATTAATTTTGCTCATAGAGCGGCAAAGAGATCTTGAAGGTTGTGCCCTTGCCGATCTCGGAATATGATGATATTTTGCCCTTGTGCTGAGCGATTATGCTTTTAACTAAATAAAGGCTGAAACTCCTGTGCGGCAGCCTCGTTTCGGCTATTCCAAAGGGTTCGAATATGCTTTCGAGTTCGTCCTCGTCGAGCCCGATCCCATTATCGGTAAAAGTGACGAGTATTTTGTTATGATTTTTGGCATAGACGCCTATGTGTATCATGCCGCCTTCGTTCATGCAGCTCTGCGCGAATAGGATCAAATTCATGAATGCATGCTCGATTTGGGATTTAATTCCCATCACCGGGAAGCTTGGCTTTTCAAATTCGGTTTCAATTTGAATGCCCTCGCGGTTTAGCTGCGATTCGGTAAGCAATATTACGTCGGAGATGAGCTCGCATATATTAACCGGGGCCGGCAGGCTCTCGTCGGCGCCCGCGCCCGAGTACTCGAAGAGCTTTTTATTTATTTCGCCGATCTTTTTCAGGTTCTCGCGTATGATCTCGAACCTCCTGGATTGATCTCCCAAACCGTTTTCAATAAGGCTGATATTGGCTTCAATAATTTTAATCGGGGTTTCAAGCTCGCTTGCGATTGAAAGCGTTATCTCGCCGATCGACGCTTTCCGAAGCGAATCGAGCATCTGGCGGTTATAGACGCCTAGCTTTATAGAATTCTTTTCTTTTTCTTCTTTCAGGATGAAAAACTCGACGCGATTCAGGGCGGCCGAAGCGAGCAGGGAAATTTCCTGTAAATATGAATCGGAGAAGGCTTCGATAGATTGGTTGACGAGAGCGACGAAAAGCCCGTTTAGCGTTGATTTCTTAACAGGGATAATTATTAGGCTCCGATCCGGGCGCTCGCTGATAGTGTCGGGGATAACTTTAGCGGTTTCGGTTTGGATCGCCCAATCGCTAATGCCGTGCTCCTCAATATGATTAACAATTTGCTCTAAGCCGGCGGCTATTTCCGTGGGAGCCGCAGGTTCGCATTTGCCCTGGTCGCGCACAATATAGAGATTATTATCGATAAGGCCGTACTCCCTCGCGCACCGCGAACGTAGTATTTGCACCGCGTTTGCCGCGGTCTCGGCCGGGCCGAATACGTCCTCGACGACCAAAGCTTTGGCGGGTTGCGGAGCGGCGCTTAAAGCCGCGTCCAATTCGCTTTGCAGGGATTCGATCTTCTTTTCAAGAAAGTTAAGATATTGCGAAAAATCATTATAATCTGGTTCGCTCATCGACGCGCCTATTTATTCAAAAACTCGTTGAAAACAAATGTCCTTTCAAATTCTTCCATGATTTCTTTTTTTAGCAAATCTAGCGCAGTGTTATCTTCGTAAATATCATCGCTCTGGGCGTCATGGAATATCTCGTCGCCCAGGTAAAGCGGCGGGGGAACCCGCTCGTCGCTCCAGCTTTTAAATCCCATATCGGCCGCAAGCCATTCGGCGATCGAGACGATCGCAGTCACGGGCTGATCTATCTCGTCGAAATCCACGGCTCCATCGTTCTGGGGATTCAAATTCACGTACGGCGTATGATGATTTGCGGTCGCCTGGCAAAACCTTTCGGGGAAGTTCCAACGCTCCGCCAGCCATGCGCCAATTTCGCAATGCGTAGCGCCGAGGGCTATCTCCTCCGCTTGCGTATAGGTCAGGTTCTTCCTTGTCACAATGTCCTTTATTTGCAGGTATTGCTGGGTAAAGTGCTCGACGATGATAAGAATACCCACGTCGTGCATCAGTCCCGCTATAAATGCTTCTCCCGCCAGCCTGTATCCGAGCTTACGTGCGAGCAGCCTGGAGCATGCGCCGCAAAATAGCGTGTATTGCCAAAAACTTTTAATATCGAAAACCGAAAGCCTTATACGAAGGAAGAACTTTTGAATGACCAAACTTAATATGATCTCGCGTATCGTATTGACCCCCATAATAATAATCGCGAGCTCAACAGTATTGATAGTTCGCGAGAACCCATAGAAAGGGGAGTTCGCCACGCGGAGTACGCGCACGGTAAGGGATTGGTCATGCTCGATTAGCTTTGCTATGGCCCCTGCGCCAATACTGGGATTATCAAGCGAGGCCAATATCTCGTTGGTAACCGTAGGGATAGTCGGTATCTCCCTGATAGATTCTAATTTATACAGGAGTCTGGAATTAATCATGATCAATAATCTCTAAGCTTATTTTTCAAGTCTTTGATAACTTCAGTATGGATCTGGCAAACGCGGCTTTCGGAAACGTTTAGGGCTACGCCTATATCCTTAAAGTTGAGTTCTTCGTAATAGTAAAGCATCATAACTAATCGCTTTTTCTCGGGCAGCCTGGAAAGGTATTTCGTCAGGTAATTGATTCTTTCCTCGCCGGCCATTTTGGATAGCTGATCGGTTTGAGCGCTATCGGGAAGCGATTCCAGGAAATCGATCTCTTCGTCGTCGGAGTACGAGATAGTTTGATTCCCTTCATTGAGCGAGAGCGAAGCCCGCGCCGCAGCCGCCGCGTTGAGGTAAGTTTTGTACTGTTCAGGCGTTACGTTCAATTGCTTTCGGATCTCCTCAGCGTCGCCGTCCTGACCGGTACGGCTGCGGATGGCTTCGGCGGCGTGGAGGTAGTCCGAGGCTTTTTTCCGCGCCGAGCGCGACAGCCAATCCAGCTTACGTAATTCGTCCTGGATAGAGCCGCGAATGCGGGGTATAGCGTAGGATTCGAATTTGACCCCGCGCTCGACCTGGTAGCGGTCGATAGCGTCGCTTAAGCCTAAAATTCCAAAACCTAAGTAATCGGATTCATCCAATAGGGAGTTGACGGGCAGGTTCATCTGCCCGAGAATATACTTCACTAGCCAGATATAATGCAACATTAACCGGCTCTTCGGAGCTTCCGAGGAGTTGGAGAAGTACTCCTCCCAGAGGCTATCAATATCGATATTTGTTTTCCGCGTACTCACTTTACCCCTACGTTAACCTAATTCCCTCTTCCTGTAGCGCAAATTGCGCGACGCAATGTTATTTGCCCATTAATTCTCTTAAGTACTCGTCGTCCGGATCGGGATCGAGGCCCGGTCCCGACATATCCGGCAATTCCATATTAAATTCTTCAGTCGCCTCAAGCGAATCTTTCATCGGGTCCTCCGCCTGCTCCACCGGCGGTATGGGGTACGGCTGAGCAAACCTCTTTTTAGCGATTTCTTGCTCCAGGTTCGCCAGCTCCGCCATTTCCTCCTCCTGCCTGCGTTTTTCTTCTTCGATCGCTGATTCGCGCTCTATACGGATTTGCTCTTCGAGGCGTAACTCCTTGTCCTTGGAGATTAGTAGGAATACCCCGACCATAATTACGCCGCCTCCGAAATAAATTGCGGAGAATATAAAGAAACCGACGAGCAGCGAGCTTGTTAAGTCTTTCCCAAAAGAAAAATATGCTGAAATAAATCCTAATAAGAATAGCGCGGAACTTGCTAAAAACAGCAATTTGAACGGAAGATTGATCAATTGGCGGATCCTCTTGCGTTCTTTCGCAGCAAGCTCTTTCATACGCTTTTTCTTAGCCGCAGCAAGCTTTTCGCGTAATTTTTTCTTATCCTCGATTTCCTTTTGCTTCGCCGCGTCCGGGCTTAGCTCTTTTTCTTTTTTCGCCATGGATAGCTCGCTTCGATTAAGCGGTAATTAAATACTTTTCCGAAACTTTTGCGGATAGTCGCCGTAAGGCCCGGCTTACGTCGCTGTCCGGGTCGGTCTTTACGAATAATTCCTGTAAAAGTATCGATTGACGTACTACTCTGTTATACGGCACAAAACCTAAACCTTCGAGCTCGACCTTTAAAAATCTCTTCGTCGCTAAATTAAGCTTTGTTGAAATATCGGAAGCGTCCTCGAAGTCGATTACGTTATTTACAATGATATTTAAATTTTCTCTTTCCGTAAATTGCAAAAGAATTTTGACTAAACCATAAGCGTCGAGCAGGGAAGTCGGCTCGTCGGTTACTACGAGAGAGATAGCGTCGGCTATCTGGCAGCAATCCAGCACCTGCTCGGAGAGCCCCGCAGGCGTGTCGAGCAATATGACGTCGAAATCGGTTAACATTGTTACGTGCCTGTAAATATCCAGCAGGCTTAGCTCGGCGTCCTGCCGGATGTATTCGTTTGGCGGCGTTTCGGCGAGCAGCGAGAGATTCTCCTCTATCTTGAAGATAGCCCTGTTTGCCGTTACCTTCCCGCTATAAACGTCGTTCAAGCGTACGGGCGGTTCGCAACCGAAAATAAAATGCTGATTAGGGAAGAACCTGTCCGCGTCCCATACAAGAGTTTTAACCCCGGACTCCGCGAGACATCGCCCCAGGTTTGCGGCGAGCACGCTTTTACCTACGCCGCCTTTACCGCTTGTGATAGCCATTACAAATGGATTTTTACCGGTATCAGGCATAGGCCGCTCCTCTATCCCTAAAGACATATTCGCTTAGTTTATCGTAGCCCGCGGGCTCAATGTCGTCGGGTATGACCGCGCCGTTAGCCAGGAACGAAACGGGTAGGTCGCGTTTGCGTATGGCGGAGAGCGCGCCAGCCAGGTTGTCGCATTCGTCCAATTTAGTTATCGCCACGGAGTTAATGCCGAACGCGCCGTACTTGCCAAGCGCGAGATCCGCTGCATGGAAAGAGAAAGTTCCCGGTAGCGTAAGTATTTTATGGGCGGTTACAAGCTCGTCGGAGAGTTCCTTTAACGCTGAAAATTTTTCGGAGGCGAAGCTGATGCCGGACGTGTCGACGAACGCGATCGTTCCGCGCGCTATCCTGCGCAGGGCTTCCGTAGCCTCCTGCGCCGAATAAGCTACGCTAAATGGAATGCCCGCTATCGAAGAGAGAGTTTGCAATTGCTCGGCTCCGCCCACCTTATGCGTGTCCGTAGAAATTATCGCTACGTTTCGCTTTGCAATTAACCCGGAGATAATCGCCAGCTTAATTAAGCTGGTCGTCTTGCCGCTGCCCGTCGGCCCGAATAGAGCTACTACGCCCAGCGACTCCGTCGATAGGAAATTTTCGGTAAACTTTATTTTTTCAAGCGCGGCCCGCTTGCAGAAGTTCATAGAAGCCGAAAAGTCGGCGTTGAGTTTATATGCAGCCAATTTCCCAAGCGTTTCCCTGGCAAAATCTTCAGAAAACTCCGCGTCTATCATGGCTTTATATACTTGCGAGAATACCGGGTTGAGCGTTTCGGTAAATTTATACTTAAGAATTGACTTTATCTCGGCAAGCTCGCGCCTGACGTCGCCCATTTCGTTCTCGCGCGGTTTAGGCTCCGCGCTAAAGGGAGCGGGAGCCGGGCGCGCCTGCTGGACCGACTTTTGAAGAGGTTTATCGTCAATCGCCGCGACTATTTCAACGAAATCCTCGCCGGTATCGGGCTTTTTCCCCGTTCTCGACGATAATATTACCGCTTCCTCGCCCAGTTCCTCCAGTATCTTATCCTTGCCTTCTTTGAGCGATTTCGCAACGAATTTCTTAATTTTCATCATATATAAATTCTTTTTAATCAAAGAGTTTTAACATACGGTAAAAACTCAAGAAAAAAGCATGCCATTAACTTAATTGCCGCGATGAATATAATTTGCCGGCATTTCATCGAGCCAGCCTTCTTTAGCGCGTAAAAAGTAAGCTTTTGCGGCTTCGTATTCGTTTGGAATTAACCCGTCTAAGATAGCTTCTTCGATTTTATTCTTAATGTATCCGACAGCCCGGCATGGGCCCAGGCCGCAGACTTCCATGATTTCTTCGCCGCGAACGGGCGATTGGAATTCGCGGAGCTTATCCTTTTCCTGAACGTCCTGCGTTTTTTGGAATACCTTGTCGTAGTTGCTTAGGTATTTCTGTGTGAGATTAGGATTTTTTGTCGTTATATCCGCGCGGCAGAGCGCAAAGAGATCGGCCAGATCGGAGCCGGCGTGGAACGCAAGCCTGCGAACGGCGGAATCGGTAATCTCGTCGTCGACAAGAGCCATAGGGCGCTGATGCAGGCGGATCAGCCGCTCGACGTATTCGATATGATCGAACGGCAATTTCAATTTCTTAAAAATCGAACGCGTCATGCGCGCGCCGACTTCCTCATGCCCATGGAAGGACCAGCCTGTGGAGGGAATAAAGGATTTTGTGCGCGGCTTGCCGATGTCGTGTATCAAAGCGGCGAAACGCAGCCAGACATTACCCGACGTTTTGGAAATATTGTCGACAACTTTAAACGAATGCTGAAGCACGTCCTTGTGGCCATATTGGGCTCGACCTGTTTCTATTGTGTCAACCCCGCCGAGCGCATGCAGTTCAGGGAAAAAGATTTTAAGCATGCCCGTTTCGTGCAATATACGCAAGCCGATCGATGGAGCCGGGGAGAGCAATATCTTGAGGAATTCGTCGGTAATGCGCTCCTGCGATATATTTTTCAGCTCTTCCGCGTTTTCAGCGAGCGCTTTATATGCGTTATCTTCAATTTGAAAGTTTAACGTAGAGGCGAAACGCGCCGCGCGCATCATTCTCAGCGGATCGTCGCGGAATGTGACGCCGGGTTCGAGCGGGGTACGCAACAGCTTTTCCTGCAGATCTTTTTGCCCCTGGAACATATCTACGAGCCTGCCGAAGCCACCTTTATTGAGAGAGGCCGCCATAGCGTTGATCGTGAAGTCCCTGCGCTTCAGATCGTCCGCAAGCCCGCCCTCGGCTACTATTGGCTTACGCGAGCCGTGTTCGTATTCCTCCCTTCGCGCCCCGACAAATTCAAGCTGCCCCTCGCCCCACGGCAGCATAGCGGTTCGGAACCGCTCGAACAGCACGGGGAAAACGCCCAGCCTTGTCCCCAGCTTTTTTGCGAATTCAATCGGATCGCCGATTACAGTGAAGTCGTAGTCCTTGCGACCCCCGCCGAGGAAATAATCCCTTACGTAACCGCCGACGACGTAAATCTCGACGCCGAGGGAATCGGCAAATTCGCCGATCAGGTTCAACGCAGGATCGTTTAATTCAAGCGTCGTTGCGACTTCTTTCGGCTTTCGCGGCGTTCTGGGCTTTTTAGGTTTGTCCGTTGTATTGTCTATAATCATTAGAAATATGCTGTATTCGCAAAAATAATAGCTTTAAAAATAAGGAGAATTCCTTTAATAAAATAGAGAAATTTGAGGGTTGACGATTGATACGGCCCCTTAACGCAGCCCGCTAAAATTAAACCTTTAAACGACGGCAGGCGTCAAAAATATGAAACCGATAAAACAAATTTTTTATCGTTTTAAATATTATTAAATTGCACCTTTATTCCTGTAGATTCGAAGTTGAGATGAGAAATATAAATAAGGCCTTTGCTTGGCTACTGTTGTTCCTTATGTGTTCCGGAGAATTATCCCAGGCCGCGAGACCGCCCAGAAGGCGCGCGCCTGCGCCGAAGGTTGCCGCGCAGCCGCCTGCGAGAATTACGCGGGCGAACCTCCTTCAAGAAATTGAAAAGATACTAAATACAAGCGGACTCAAAAATTCGAAATTCGGCGTATCGATATACTCGATCGATAAAAATCAGTTTATATTCCAACGAAATTCGAGCGCCCCGCTGATACCCGCTTCCACTACGAAACTATTCAGCTCCTTTGCAGCTTTGTCTCTTTTAGGTAAGGATTACCAGGTTCGCACCCAGGTCTATACCGATGCGAAGA
The DNA here is from genome assembly GCA_050260015.1 of Chloroflexota bacterium. Taxonomy (GTDB): domain Bacteria; phylum Bacteroidota; class Ignavibacteria; order Kapaibacteriales; family UBA2268; genus JBLNBN01. The sequence continues at coordinate 17,669 of JBLNBN010000030.1, forward strand.
AGATCCGCGAATCCACCTTGGACGGCAATTTATATATTGTCGGCAAAGGCGATTGTCTTTTGAATATAAACGACGTCGAGGTTCTGGCCGACCAAATTCGAAATTTGGGAATTAAGCGCATCACTGGCGCTATCTATGGCGACGGCAGCTTCTTCGACGGCGAATCGAGTCGTTATCAATACAGCGGAGATTTAGACGAAGTCGAGCACCTGCCGCATATTACGTCTCTCGGCTTAAACAGGAATCAAGTAACCGTGCTGGTAAGCGCGGGTAGAAGCGGCGGACCTGTAAACGTTCAGTTTATACCTAATTCCACTGCGTTTGAAAAAGTTAATAACGTAACCGCAGGGGGGGCGGCACGGAAGGAAACCGCCGCGCCCTCGAAAAAAGCGAAAACTAAGAGAGCGCAGCCAAAATTAAAACCGGCCAAAAAAACTAGTAAAAGAAATAGAAAAGGCATAGCGAATAACGTTTATGAATATGAAATAGACGGAACTTACGCGCTTGCCACCGAGCAAATGTGGGGCGACGGCAATGGACTTACCCTGGCGGCCAGGAAAAAGCGCCGCGGCAGGTCCGCAGGACGCGCGCTTTCCGTAACTTCCCGGAAAGGGGAGGACGGTAAGCAATACTTTTACATCTCAGGCTCGGTTCCTGCCGGGGTTACGCGTTCGTTCGTTTTCGATATAGAAGATCCTGTCCTGGCGGCCGCTGGAGCATTCCGCGAAAGGCTTCGGGCAGGCGGCATTCATATCGACGGGGCTTTCGGCAAAAAATCCACGAAAGATCTGAGCGGTAAAAAAGCCCTAATGGCGGAAATTGGTAAACCGATAGCGAACCTTATCGTGCCTCTGAATAAAAACAGCGACAACTATATAGCTGAAAATATATTTAAGCTGGTCGGCTCGACCTGCTCCGATGAAAAATCAAACTGGGTCTCGTCCAGACATTACCTGACTCGTATGCTCGACAGCTTGAAAACGCCTTTCCAGGGCTGCGACATCAACGACGGTTCAGGACTATCGCGCAGGAACAGGGTAACCTCCGACTCGGAAATTGAGTTGCTTATCCATGCGAAGAAATCATCGTTTTACTCGCTATTCGACTCCTCCCTTTCGATAGCGGGAGTTGACGGCACTTTGCGCAACAGGATGATAAACTCCTACGCTCGGGGTAATCTTCATGCCAAAACCGGCACGCATGGAAACGTTAGCGCGCTTGCCGGGTACGTGCGTACCCGTTCGGGCGAGCTTCTCGCTTTCTCGTTTATCTTTAACGGGGGCTCGGTCGGAACGTACAAGGACATTGAAAACCGTTTGGGGGCTCTTCTCGCCTCGATAGAGGAATGAAAAAGATACCGAAATACATATTGCATGCGGCTTTATTCGCTGTAGCGGCGACTATGCTCTTCCCGTTGTTTTGGATGCTTCTGCTTTCCCTGAAGAATACGCCGGAAAACTTTTCAACCCTATGGGAAACAATTAATTCCAGGTTTACTTTCAGCAACTATACGGACGCTCTTTCCACGGATCAATTCTCCGCGTACTTTATTAATTCGATACTGGTCTCGGCGGCGATAACGGCGGGCAACGTTCTTTTCTGCCTAATGAGCGGTTACGCATTGGCCCGCCGCGAATTCTTCGGCAAGGGCGTTTTGCTTGCGACCGTTCTGGGCGTGCTTATTATCCCGCCGCATATTATCATGATCCCGCTATACAGGTTAATCGTAGAGTTCGGCTGGATCAATACCTACCAGGCGCTAATTCTACCCTGGATAGTAACCCCGTTCGGGGTGTTCCTCGTCTGGCAATACGTAAAGTCAATGCCGCGGGAAATAGAATACGCGGCTCGCATCGACGGCGCAGGCGAAATCTATATACTATTTCGAATAGTTATGCCGTTAGCGAAGCCAATATTGACCGCGCTTGCAATATATCAGTTCCTTAATTCGTGGAATTCATTTTTGTTCCCATTCTTGTTTACGAACGATGAGGCCCATCGCACGCTTCCGGTAGGCTTAGCGTTTTATTTAGGGAAGCAATCAATTGATTGGGGACATTTGATGGCTGGAGCTTCTATTTCTGCTTTGCCTGTGCTAATAATATTTTCTCTCTTTCAACGACAAATTATTAAAGGCCTTACGGCTGGCTCGCTGAAGGAGTAATTGTCGGCCCCGTTTTTTCATTTACAATGAATTTGAAATAAATAATATCACGAATTGGAAATTGAATGACTCAGGATAAGATAAAGGTTTTAATCGTCGACGATCAGGCGCTGGTGCTGGACCTGTTGACCCGCGGATTGCAAGCCGATCCGCAAGTGGAAGTAATTGGGACCGCCACGGACGGCTATTTAGCTCTGAATTTTATAAGCCGTAACAGGCCGGACGTAATCGTCCTGGATATGGAAATGCCGCGAATGAACGGCATCCAGTTCCTGCATAACTTAATGCCGATTACGCCCATTCCGGTTATCGTTCTCAGCGCGCTGACTGCGAAGGATTCTAAAATAACCCAGGAAGCTTTCGAAGCGGGGGCCGTGGACTTTCTTCCCAAGCCCGGCTCGGGCGCGAAGGGCCTGCAGGAATTAATCTCCCAGCTGTGGGTAAAGATAAAGATCGCTAGCCAGACTAACGTTCAATATCTAAAGAGAGAGAAAAGCTATAAATTGCCCTCGAACGCGCTGGACCGCACAGCACGCTCTAATCAGAGCATTCTCGGTATGGGAGCCATGGAGGTAACCAATACGCCGGGAAAGAAACTCAAGATTTTCGCCCTCGGATCTTGCATCGGCCTCTCTATGTTTTGCCCGGTAAAGGGCATAGTGGGCCTGGCGCACATAGCGTTGCCCACTTCGAAGACCGATCCTGAAAAGTCCGTTAAACTTCCCGGGTATTTTGCCGATACTGGAGTTGCCGCGATGGTGGAGCAGATGGCGGAGTTTGGATGTCCTCCGAATAGGATTATTGCCAAGATAGCCGGGGGATCAAAAACGCGGGTTGAATTGGGAGATTACTTCGGCATCGGCCAAAAGAATACGATCGCCGTCAAAGCTGGACTCCTAAAGCGAGGCATTAAAATTGTAGCCGAGGACCTGGGCGGGGATATTTCCCGCACAGCTTCGGTCGAGGTTGGCGACGATAAGTTAACGCTTCATTACCCTGATAAAGGGACTTGGAAAATTTAGTAATATAGAGGTGATTAATATGCTGCAGTGGTTTAAATGCAAGGGACAAGTCTGGTGCGATCTGTTCAAGCTGGATTTAGAGCATGAATACCTACAAGGCTTTTCTGGAATATATGTTCTTTGGGTTGGCGACGCACCTAGTCGTAGGGTGTTAAGAGTAGGCTCGGGCAATATTCAAAAAGAATTGCAAGCCGTTAAAAAGGAATTGGCTATGCAAGCGTTTAAGCATTTGGGAATTAGGGTTTCCTGGGCGGAAATTTCAAATATTAAGCGGCCGGGCGTCGAACTTTACTTTGTTCAGGCTCTCAACCCGGCTATAATTACGGAGCTCCCCAGGGCCATCCCGGTCAAGGAGAACTTGCCCTGGGAATAGCTTATGCAATATTAGTGAAAAAAGAAGGCGTTGAGTATTCAACGCCTTCTTTTTTATAACGCTTAGGAGCCTGACTCCCTGATTTCTTTAATTAACCGGCGTATTTCCTGCGTATATATCGATTTAGGGTACTTATTCAGTGCCTGAACGAAAGTATTAAGAGCTTCGCTTTTATTGCCTTCCTTCAGGTACGAGTTAGCCAGCATGAAATATATCAAATCCCCGTAAATGGAGTCTTCGTTATCGCGCAGCACGCCCTGGAGGATTTCCCGACCAGCGGCGTACTCTCCGTTACCAATTTTTATGCCGCCGAGCTTGACCTTCGCCAATTCCAATAATTCTTCGTCGGGATTGTACTTAACTGTCTCGTTCAGTTTATCGATCGCCGAGGCCGTATCTTTTCTGACCAGGGCGTATTCTGCGGCGGCGAAGGATTTCATAGCCGCGACGAAGTTTTGATTAGATTCGATAAGCAGCATTTTATTCAATGCGTCGTTGGCTGCATCGGAATTGGAATTTTGAGATAGCTCGGCGAAAATCGTCTTCGCAGAATCTATCGCGCCTTGAAAGTATAATATCTCCCCCAATCTATAGGCGGCTAAATCCCTATCGGCCGGGCTTGCAGTCCTTACGTTCCTCTTTATCTGAGCATAAATATTTTGAGCGCCTGCAAGGTCTCCATCCGACATATCAAGCTCGGCAAGAATTAATTGCGCCGCCGTTGCGGAGTATGTATTTGGAAAGTTCTTGACCAGGTCCTCGAGCTCGTTCTTAGCCTCCTTAGGCTTTTTATAATGATCCTTTAGCAAATAGGCTATACGCAGCCTCGCTTCAGCGTCCTGCGAGCTCTTTGGATAGGAGGAAATAATTTTGCGGTAATACTCCATTATTTGTTCGGCCTGCTTAGCGGTCACTTCTACTCCCGAACGAAGCATGTCCTCCATAGTTCTCGCGTAACCGTACATGGCGGAAGCGGCGTACGGCTGGTCCCGTCCCATGTCCAATATCCGTGAGTACGCTTTCAGGGCAGGATCGTAATCCCCGTCTTTCCTGGCTACGTCCGCAAATGCCAGTATCGCCCTGCCGCGTTCCTGCCGTAAGGCGTCGAGCATTACTACCGCGTTTAAGGCATCGTCAAATTTACTGACAGAACGCATGAACCAGGAGTACATCTCAAGAAAATAGGGATTATCTTTATTTTTATCGAACTCATTTCTGAAATAATTATAGAAATACTTTGTCGCTTCATCGTTTATCATAAAGGAGTAGAGCCGGCCCTGGGCGAGCGAAAGGTTGTCGTCCTGGTTCAGGGCCTTTAGAGTCGCCGCCAGTCCTTCCTTGTAATTTCCCGTCGCTACGTATAACCTGAGCAATTCGTTGGTTATTCCCTCCAACTCCCCAAACTCCTTATATGCGGCCTTATACGTTTCTATCGCTTTATCGTACAATCGAAGGGCTATCTGGGTTTGCGCAAGGGAGACGTAGGCTTCGTCGGATTTGCCGTAATATTTTATTACTTCGTTCCACGCTTTACCCGCCTCGTCGGCTTTGCCGGTTCTCCATAGCAATTCGCCGTACAAAACGGAATTGCTAAGCGTACGACGCGCTTTATACCTGCCTTCGACCTTAGGAAGCAGTTCGGCGAACTTATTCTGCAACTTCATCGTTCGGGCGTACGCCTCGAAGTACTTTTCATCGAGCGGGGCCTGGTCGGAGAGCTCTTCGTAAATGCGGGCGGCGTTATTCAGGTCGCCGGATTTTTCATACGATTCGCCGAGCTTATACTTCTGGTCAAGATCGCCCTGGGAGAAAGCGCCGGCGGAAGCCGTAAAAAGAATTATAACATAAAATAATATTTTCATCGCTATCTTTGTCATTTCGGTTACGATTTCAAAAATAAAACACTTTAAAGACGTTGTATAAGTCAAAACGATGTAAAATACTAAATTGTGAATAGAAAACGAAATCACATAGCCCGCTTCGTTTACATTATCGCGTTTTTGGTCGTTATTACGAGCGGAAGCGCGCAGCTTTTGACTCCGCCGGACAGTTCCCTGGATCGGGGCAATTTCATATCGACAAGGTTCGCAAAGCAATTTCGCGTTTATCAACTTAACAATGAAGCGCGGGGCGCCTTGACGACCGGTAGATTCAACATAGATTTGCAGGCTTCCTCGGAAAGCGTAATATTTAAGCAGCAGGAATCGAGCCTTCGCGACGAGGCCCGCGCCGCCGTTAAAATGAGCTATTACCTCTTCGAGGGGGCTCTCGGGAACGAAGCGTATAATTATTCGATCGGAGCCGCTTCCGCTCAATCTATGTATTACTCAACGGATTCCCGTACGGGCGGACTGAGCGACCTAAGGCGTTTGAACGGTGCGATAGGGGCGGACTTCAGGCTGCGACGCGCCAATTCAGGAGAAGAGCTGATCGCTGCCAGGCTTATGGCGGGCGGCGAACAAAATCAACTGATGAATATTAGCTCTTTTGGAAAAATTCTCGTAGGGGAAACCAGTTTAAACAATATACGTATGGGCGGCTTTGAAGTTTCCGGAACAGCAAGCTACGAGGACCTGGAGCTGAGCCTAAATAGAAAGAATCTCGACGCCGCTGTCGGAGCCCGGATCGAAGGCTATGAGGACGAAGCGAATAAGTTGGCATTCTTTTACTCGCAGACTAAGAGGCGGCGAGATTTTATCGCAGGCGGCGCCAACGGGCCCCAAGATTCGATCGTGATCGAACGGGGAGCTACCGAGGACGCCCGGGCCGGAGCTGAAGCCGAGTTCCTACTTTTTGAAGGATTCCCTAACAAGCTATCCATCGGTTACAATTCCGAGCAAATAGATAAAGAATACAATCGTACCGATCCCTTGAATACGCTGACCGCGGCAAATAGGGAGCTGAAGCGCGACGAATTTCTGATTTCCTATCTCGGAACGTTAAGCTTTAGCCCGGCCGCGCTGTATTTTACGATTAATTACGGCGCGCGGGACGAGAGGAATTTTTTGCATAACGCGCGCAAGTTGGACGCGGTTACGTTCAATAAGCTAAATGAATTGGAACGGCAAAAGGATAACTCATCGTCGCGATTGGACGCGCTGGGTTCGGCCGATATAGCTTTAGGAGCGAACAACGCGATTAAATTGCAGTACGCCGCAGGGATACTTAGGTATAACACTCCCTCCCAGGCAAATTCCGACGATCGGGACGAATTCTCGAGTTCGGCGCGGGTAACCATATCGCGCAGGCATAGCGAATATCTAACGGTATTCTTAGCCGGGGAAGCTATCGCTAACCACAGGGTGTACCTGAAGGCTTCCAGGAGCTCAGGAAATTATTGGCGAAGAATATTCAGGCTGGCGCCGTCCGCCGCTTTATCGTACCGCACATGGACGTATAATTCGACGTTCGAGGTAATGGCAAACTATACGGCATACGACTTTGAAACGTCGGGGCAGCAAGCGCGCAGCGACAGTTACAGGCTCCTCGGCTGGAGAGATTCGCTTAGAATAGATTTAGGCAAGGATTTTGCTTTTAACTTAAGTAATTCATTGCAGTACTCCGAGCGCGGAAGGCTATTCTGGAGCGAATATTCGGAAATGCCCCAAGCGAATGAATTGATGTACTTCACCAGGTGCATGCTGTCGGAAAAAATTGGGGAGTCAAGCTCCGTCGGGGTCGGCGCGCGGTATTTTAAGTTGCTGCAGGGCGCCTTCACGGACTATTCGAAATTGAAGACGAAAACGACTCATTCAGTCGGGACGATATCCCCGGAAACAATGATATCGCTTTTATTTACGTCAAAAACAATAATATATCTAAATGGGTGGTTGGATATGATTTACGACGTAAGGGGAAACATGACCACCAATCCGACATTACTAATAAATACCGTTATATATTTATAAACGGATTAAAAATGGAAGAATATTTGTTCCGCAGTCTTAATAGATTGCCAAGCGAGAAGGACTCAATAAATATAATTATCCCGCTTTTAAAGGATCTGAGGGAGACAGTAGGACTGCGGGAGGATCAGTACTTTAATTTACTCGTAGCCGTTACCGAAGCCGTTAACAATGCGATTGTCCATGGCAATAGGATGAGGGGGGATAAATCCGTCGACCTTATTATAAGCGCAAACGATACCGAGGTTCGAATTGAAGTATGCGACCAGGGCGAGGGATTCAATCCCGAGGATATTGCCGATTGCCTGCATCCCGACAATATCTTAAAAGACAGCGGGCGCGGTATTTTCCTGATCCGTTCGCTAGTCGACCAGGTTTGCTTTAAGCCCACTAAGAACGGCACGAAAATACTTATGATTATATATTATAAGAATATCCAGGAAGTTTAACAACCAATTAAAAACAATAGCCTGACCTATGGAGAATATAGAAACAACTGAAATACCCATCAATTCGCTTTGGTCGAAAGTTATACCTTTCGAATACACTTTGGATAAAAAGGAAGCGGAAAAAATTAATGGCAAAATCAGGCAAATTGAAACTGAAATTGAATCTGTTCGGGGTAGAATTAACCACGAGCTAAATTTAATGGAACGAATCACCGAGGAGATAAAATCCCGGGCCGTCGCCGGCGGAGCAAAGACTGCCGAGACCAAGGAACTGGAAAGGCATCGCCTGATCACTGAAAGCAATATAAAGGCTTTCGAGGAACTGCTTGAGCCTAAGCTTCGCGAATTAGCGACGCTGCGCGAAGGATTGGCGCAGGAGAAAGAAGTCTCCTACCAAAAGCTTATTTCCGGCGTGAGCGAAAATATGTCGAGTTCGCTTGAAGAAGCCTCGGTCAATGCGGCTGAATTGAGGTCTACTTTGAAAAAGATATTCGCTTTCCATAAAACCCTTATTGCAATACATACCGATAAGGGCGACGCTAAGCCAATCTCGGCTATTAGGTTGCATCCCGAGGGCATCGCCGAGCAATTCTTCAATTCTCTTTCAACGTATTTCCATCAATTAAAAGAGCATAAATAAAAAAACGGGGCTGCCCCAAAAGGCTGCCCCGCTAATAAATTACCCGTTTATTATTTAATCGGGATAAGACCTTTCAATCTATCCATAAATTGATCCTTAGTCATACCTCCGACTAATTTCTCAACTATATTACCTTCCCTGTCGATTATAAACGTAGTAGGAACTGCGTTTATACCGCCGTAAGCCATCGTAAGCTCTTCGCCGCCGATAAAGTTCCTGTATGGTATTGAATTCTTTTCGCTAAAGGATTTAACGCGATTTGCCGCGTTTACCTTGTCCTGCTCGAGCGCGACCCCCATTACTATGAGGCCGTTCTTTTCCAGTTCCTTCGAGAGTTCTACGATGTCGGGAATTTCTCCCCGGCATGGCGGGCACCAAGTACCCCAAAAATTGAGGAAAACTACTTTATCTTTAGTGAAATCGCGGAAATTTATGTCTTTCCCGTCTTCGTTCCAGACGAAATTAACGGATTTGCCTTCGGCGACATTTTTATCCACGCTGACGACTTTGAACACTTTCTGGTATGGACTTAAAAGCGGAGTAGGTCGTTTATCATCGGTCTTCTTCTCGTCCGCCGCGTTATAGCTCATCGACTTATTGTCCTGCGGCGAGTCGTCGCGGGTCTTAGTGCATGCGGTATTTGCCCAAAGCAGTCCCGAAGCCACTATTATCGTGAGGATAATCTTTTTGTAGGACATTACATCTCCATTATTATAGAATTGATTTTTTAAATTTGACGAAAGTAATATAAGAATATTTATAATACAATATAAGAATAAAATCCAAAAAAAGTTAATAAGTTACGTAGAGAGGGCGACGATAGAATTAGATTCAGAGAGACTTCGACATAGTCAAAACGTTGGACGGGTTATTATTGTTAGCGGGCATATAGGTGATTTCATCCATGAGCATACGCATCAGGTGAATGCCTAATCCTCCTTTCTTGAATTTAGTAAAGTACTCCGACATATTTGGAGGATTTACTTCGTTGGGGTTAAACGGCTTAGAGCTGTCGATAATTCTAACCGTAAATACTCTTTCCTGGGTTTCTATTTCAATAATAAACACTTTCTCGGGATCGAATCCGTAGGCATGGCGAATTAAGTTGGAACAAGCTTCATCAACGGCCAGTACGATTTTATTCGCGGTTTCTTCGTCGAAACCGAAACCGGCCGCCCGCTCCGCAATAAACTGGCGTATTTTGCCGAGCTCAGCCGTGTCGCTTTTGACGCTGTAGTTGAAAGAATTTATGTTATTGATGCTATTCATTATATAAAATTGAGTAATTACTTAGTTCTTAGTTTTAAATTTTTTGACGGCGTCGGATTCTTCTTTCTCTATGTCGAATAGCATAGGAAAACCCAGGAGGTCGAATACGTTAAACACTTTGCTCTTCATCTTGGCTAGCTTAATATCGCCGCCGGACTCGCGGATGTCTTCAATAAAGGCCATAAACACGCCTAACCCTGCGCTGGATATATAATCAAGGTTCTCAAAATTGACGACAATTTTAATATTGCCCTCGTTAATAAGTTCTTCGAGCTTGCTTTCAAGTTCTGGCGCGGTATGCGCGTCAAGATAACCGGAGAGGTTTAAGCAATCGATATCCTCGATCTGCTTCTGTTCTATGTAAAATTTGACTGGTTCGTTCATTTTTCCCTTCTTAGCTTATTACGAAAAAAACATACGCAAAGTTACAAATATTCATTTGAAAAGCATCGTTATTGGGCGACGGGCCCCGCGTAGCAAAGCGCTACGGCGGACATATCGTCCCTCGCATCCTCGGGCTTGCAGTTATTCTCGATCAGCTCTTCGATTAATGAAGAAAGCTTTTCGCCGTCGCACGCGCCTAGGTCCAAAAGGCTCAGTAATCGCTCGATGCCGATCTCGGCGCCGTTAGAATCTTTTAGTTCGGTTATGCCGTCGGTAAATAATATGCAGCAGTCCCCGGGAGCGAAGATAAATTCCAGCTCTTCCAGGTACTGGTTGAAAACTGCCTCGGGGGCAAGTCCCAAGCCGATGCCTCGAGGAGTGAAAGCTCGCGCTTCGTCCCCGGACTTAAGGAGCAATTGAGTGTGCCCGGCGCGCGCATACCTGGCGGAGCCTGCGCTCTCGTTCAAGGCTAGCGCGCTCATTGTTACAAAAGACTTCTTATCCATACTGCCGTAGAGCTTCTTATTTATCAGCCGAAGCAGTTCGGCGGGCGTCCTGGAAGTATCCGCTAACGTTTGTACCATACCCTTTAGCTGCGCCATATAGAACGCCGCGCTCATACCTTTCCCCGAGACGTCCGCGATAACGATGCAACGCTCCCCGCCCGCCAGGTTGATCACGTCGTAGTAATCGCCGCCGACCTCGTGCGCCGGAAGGGAGAATGCCCCGACGCTGAAGCCTTTTAAACTGGGGAGCTCCGCCGGTAATAATTTTCGTTGGATGTCCCTGGCAATGTTTAATTCATTCTGGATCCGCTCCTTTTCCAAAGAAGCGCGGAATAGGCGAGCGTTCTCTAAAGCCAGCGAGATATTATCGCCGAACGCAGCCAATACGTTTACGTCCTCGATCTCCAATCCATAGGGTTCGCTATGCGCGACTATTAGAGCACCGGTCTTCTGGGAATCCGAATAGAGGGGTATAATAATTAAGCTGTTAATATATGGAAAATTAAGCTTTAGCCCCTCGAGCGACGAATTTTCCATCAGGGATTGAATTAGCGTCGGCTTTTCGCATGCGCGTATCGTGGAATTGGCCTGCCCGTTTATGTAATGCTGCTCGAACGCCGTTTTATTTAAATTTGCGGTAGCGGCGATCTCCGTTGAGCCTCCGTTGTAAATCTCGGTCCATGCGAAGCTTCCGTTGCCGGTTTTTAGAGCGTAATCGGTGATAAGATCCAAAAGCAGGGATTTGCTTCGGTTGAGCGGATCAGCAATATAGCTGTTTATGAATATCAGGTTGTTAAGCTCGAAGCTCTTCTTTTCAACCGCTTCGGAATTGGGAAGCGAATATAGAGAACGCAGAAATATCCTGATTGAATAAGCGAAAAGCATAAAGGCGGCGACACGGGTCAGCACGTTTGAGGATGGCATAAAGATGTCGAGGGTTTGCGAAACATACCCGGCCTCCGTCGTGCCGGAAAGGAGAAAAATTGAAATCGCGATCCCGGAAAAGGAGAGTCCAAAGAGCTTCCACTTCCCGTCGCGATCAAGATTGCCGATCCAGTTGTTCCTTCTTGCAGTAAAGAAAATTATTCCGAATACAATCGCATATAAGCCTATCTTGATTATGCCCCATAGCTCGCTTTTCCAATCCAGGGCCTCCATCAGGTATTCTATTATAAACGCGGCAATAACTATCGAAGCGGCCGTTTCCAGCAGGGAAAACGTTCGCTCGTGCCTGCGGTTCATCAAGCTGAAAGTAATAAATTTAAAAATATAGAACGCGTAGCCCACGCAGAGGGAATTGAATACGCCCGAGTAAATCAAGCTGAAAAACGACACGGAGGCCTCCGCGTCGGGGATAAACCAGCTCAATGCGAAAAGAACCCCGCCGGTAAAGGCGATGTATTTGAATCCGCGCGGTATGTTGAACTCGTTATAGATCAAATAACCTTTGGCGTCGAAGCTCTCGTAAAAGAAGTAAAACGCCGCCGAACCGGACACAAGGAACCCCGTGACGGTACGCCAGAGGAACATGATCGGGGATTCGCCATAGCTTAACGCGAGAAAAATAACGTCGCCAAAAATCCTCACCGCCGTAATAACTATAAACGAGACCAAAAAAGCGGATTTTGGAATTTCGCTCTCGGCAAAGTTTATTCTGTTAAATGGCTGTCGTAATAAATTCTTGCGCATGACTGAAAATTTACGCAAATAATTCAAAAAAGTTACTTAAATTAAACATTATGTAAAACAGAATTCTTAAGCGATGAAGCCTGTAATTACAAAAGAATCCGCCGCCCTCCTGGACCAATACTGTTCGGACGAACTCGGCATACCTTCGCTCATCCTAATGGAAAACGCAGCGATCCGTACGGCAAATATAGCAATAAAATATATTAAAAAGCTGAAACTTTCGCGCCGTATCGCCATTTTCTGCGGCGGGGGCAATAACGGCGGCGACGGGTTCGCAATTGCGAGGCATTTAAACGCTTTATGCGACGTCGCAGTCTACTTCCTCGGCTCGACGGATAGAATGAGCGAAGCGGCTAAAATCAACTACGACGCGGCAATTAAATTAAATATACCGGTAGTAAATATCTCGCAGGATCTCAATTATAATTATAATTTCCAGGAAGCCGACGTTATAATCGACGCTTTAATAGGGGTCGGCGGATCCGGGGCGCTGCGCGATGAAACGCGCGCGCTTACGCGTTTAATTAACAGGTCGGACGCGCTTAAGATAGCGGTTGATTCGCCTACGGGTCTGGATTGCGACACGGGCGAAGCGGACGCCGATTGCGTTCGCGCGGACGTCGCCGTTACCATGTTCGCAATTAAGCGCGGTATGCTTATCGGGGAGGGGCCCGACGTATGCGGAAGGATATTTACTGAAACTCTTACCTCGCCGCAATCCGCGCCTACGAGGTTTACCAACGATTACTACCTGGAATTGACGGACGTCGCTAGAATATTGCCAACGCGTAAGCGCTCGACAAGCAAGTTCGATTACGGTAGGGTCTGCGCCTTCGCAGGCTCAGCCGAAATGCCCGGAGCGGGCGCCCTCGTGTCCAACGCCGCTATAAAAGCTGGTTCCGGCTTGGTTTATCTTTTCTCTTCGGGTCTCTCTAACGCCTTAAAGCCGGAGATTATCCCTACAAAACTGAATCTTGAATCCGATAACGCATTGATCGATCTTGCATGGCGGCAGTTCTACGAACCGGCCAAAAAGTGCGACGTTATTGCTATGGGCAGCGGCGTCGGCGCGGGCGAATCCGCGAAGGAGTTCATGGCGGAAATATTGAAGGCGTTTTCCAGCCATAAGCCGGTTATAGTCGACGCGGACGGTCTGAAAGTTGTTCCCGGCGCCGGGAAATTGACGAAGAACGTAGTCCTTACCCCGCACCTGGGAGAATTTGCAGCGCTATTAAATATGGATTGGCGCGATATATCCTCCGAGCAGGCCTACGAGCTTGCTAAAGACTACGCGCGGGAAAAGAACTGCGTGGTATGCTTGAAGGGCGCGACAACCATTACGACCGACGGAGAAAAGACATACCTGAATCGCACGGGCAATCCCGGCATGGCTACTGCAGGCAGCGGCGACGTGCTGACAGGAGTAGTCGCGGCGTTGACGGCGCGCGGGATCGCTCCCCTCGAAGCGGTCGCACTGGGCGCGTACGTTCATGGAGCGGCCGGCGACGCTTACGCCTGCGTATCGGGCGAAACGACCTTGACTGCGAGCGAAATAATAGAAAATCTCAAGCTTATATTATAATTTGGCAAATAATCGGGTACCTTATGCCTCAAATTCTACACAATGCTAATTTTAACACTTATACAGACTTATACAATTTAAGAGAAGCGATCGAAATAGCCGTCGAAGAGGACAGGATCGACGAACTATTCGTCATTGTTCCAACCGGGAAGTATGTAAGGAAAGTTGTAAACGACATAATTTGCAGTTACTTCGACGTTCACGGGAAACCCGTCGTCAAACCGAAGGTATTCACTCTCCAGAATTTCGCGCTCTATTGCTATGAAAAGGTGTTCCAGACTCGGCGATACCACCTGATCTCCGAAGCATATAGATTGACTTTAATGGAAGAGGCCGCATCGCAAGCCAATCTGATATTCTTTAAGAATAGGGGCGGGGACGTAAATCCAAATGTCTTGCAACGGCTCAATAATATTATTTACGGACTAAAAGAGGACGGCATAGAGCCGGAAGATCTGGATAAAGACCTCGAAGCTGTTCTGGACGAAAATTACGACTACGAGACGGTTACGGATCCCAAAAAGCTCAGCGACATAGCCGCCCTCTATAAGCAATACCAGGAAATCCTCGGCGATACATATATGGACTTTCCGGAGGCGCTTAAGAAACTAACCAAAACAGTTCAGGAGCGACTCGATAAAACGCAAAAGATGGATAATTTGCTCGACGAAGCATTCGAATCCGAGCATACAGTATTGCTATATGGATTTTCAGAATTTAAACTGCCCGAGATAAAGTTTCTCAGCCTTTTCGCAACCGCGCAATGCAAGTTCGCTATCCATTTGGACTTAAGCAGGAACAACGGCCCGCTCTTCGGAAATTTCAAGGAAATGGCGAAGCTGTTGAAATCCAATGGATTAAAGCATGAAAGCGTCGAGGATCCCGGCATCGACCAAAGCGACATCGAGCAGGAACTCGATACCAGCCCCAGCTTGTTCCTAAGGCGATGGCTATTCAATACCAAAAAAGAAGTTCGCAACGAGAAGATCACCCGGATGACGCAAATCATCGCCGCCCGCGACCAGGTCGACGAAGTAAGATCTATAGCAAAATTAATAAAGCATTTAGCGACCGAAGAGGGGGTACGCCTGCCCAAAATATGCGTCGCTCTGCGACAACCTCAGAACTATTCCAACTTATTCCGCGAGGTTTTCGCTATTAATAAAATCCCGGTAAATGTCTTCGATAGGTATAAGCTTAATCAATCCTCGCTCGTAATCGGAATTTTCTCGATCTTAGACCTATACGTATACGGCTTCCGCAGGCACGACGTGTTCCGCGCGATGGAAATGCCCTATTTCGAGTTCTTTAACCCGGACGCCGAGGAGGGGATCGATACGCCGAATATCATGGAGGTGTCGTCGGACCTGCGCATAATGGGCGGCGCCAATAAAGGCGGCTATAGGCAATGGGTGTCGAGAATAAAAAACGAGATATCGTTCCGCGAGCATGTTTATTATGAAGAAAAGCGGACCGGCGAGGACGAATACGACCTTCAGAACCAGGCGAGAAAAATCGAGAAGATGAAGCGCGCTCACGCCGACTTCGATAAATTCCGCGCGCGCTTGCCCGAAGTCCCCGCTGAATTGACTATTGGGGAATTTTGCAACCTCATTCGCAGGGAAATTATTGCGAAGCTGCGCGTGAGAGAGAATATATTAAAATTTATAAGGCAGCTTAAGAACAACGGCGCCGGGCAGCACGCCACGGAACGCCAGCAACTTCACGACGAAATTGAGAAGGATAGCCGCGCTCTTTCGGCCTTTTACTCGCTGCTTTCCGAGATGGAGTACATCACGCTAGAGCGCAATCCGAAGGACAGCCGGTACGCTTTCGCCGATCTGGTCGGTAAGCTTAAGACGGCGGTTCGGGCCGCTCGCTACCAAATACGCCAGAAGCAAAATTACGGAGTTAACGTTACGGCGATAGAGCAGACCCGCGGAATTGATTATGACGTAGTGATCCTCGCCGGCGCCATCGACAAGGAATTCCCTATGGCTTATTCCCCGGAATCATTCCTAGGCAAGGAACTAACCGAAACCGAAGAACGACACTATAATTCCGAGAAGATGCTGTTCTACCAGTTCATGACCAATAATCCCGAGAGCCTGGATTCGTTGAATCAAAGGATATACATCTTCTACCCGCAATTCCAAAATAGCGAAGAATTGGTTCGTTCATCCTTTATCGACGACCTCCTTAGGGTGACGAACATAGCGCAGGAAGGCAGGATTTACGACCTAATAGCGTTGCGTAAAGCTGCGGCGCAGAAAACCGACGAATTGGCGATGAAGCAGCTTAAAGAAATCCCGTGGCTCGGCTCGATTACTTCAACAGGCGAAATGGTGAAGATTTATGTTCGTTTGGATAGGGAAAAGTGGTCCAGGATACTTAGTTCGCAGAAAACGACTATTACCCCCGACGAGGAACTCCTGAAATTTGTAGACACGATAAAGGACGGCTACGATAAGCTTAAGATCCGGAACGCGCTGAATTTCGAATCGCTTTCGCAGGCATCTAAAGACGCTCTAAAAAAATTCTGCGGAAAGACCTTCTCCGCTTCGGAATTTGAGGAGTACAGGAGATGCCCCTATAAATTCTTCTTAACCAGGATGCTACGGCTGGAGCTACCGCAGGAGAGCGATCTGATATTTTCGGCATTAGAGCGAGGCAACTTGCTCCACAAGATACTCTACCGCTTTTATACTTATTACCAGAAAGACGGCTCGCATGATTTGAATACAATTATTTCGCACAATGGCAAGCCCTCCGTTACCGCGATTAAGCTAGTTCCCGATAGAATTAAGGAATACAGGAAAAAGCTGATTGCGATCGCAACCGACGAGCTGGAAAAAGTATCTTTCGATCATCCGTTCTTCGAAGCCCAGAAAGAAGAATATATCGGCTACGACGAGAACACCGGCGTACTGAATAAATGGCTCAATAACGAGATCCGTCGCATAGCCCTGGGATGGGAATTTTCACCCGCAATATTTGAATTTGGATTCGGTACCGCGACTAACGCCTCGAACGGGAAAGCTGTCCCGGCCGTTCAATTCGAGAAATTTAAGTTGCGCGGCAAGATCGATAGGGTGGAATTTTACAACGACGCCCCCGGGAAGTTTATAATAGCGGATTATAAGTCCGGGACTTCTTCAATCGCAAACAACAAGGATATTGAGTCGGGCAAAGCGTTCCAGATGCCTCTATACCTTGCCGCGATGAGGAATATTTTGCGGGATTACTACGACTTTGCCGCGGAAGCGGCAGGTTGCGTTTACTACTTATTGAAAAACGACGTAAAGGTGAAAGAAGTTGAGAGGGCGGGGCATAGCTTGCTAATATTTAACAAGGAAGCCGCGGAGCGCACTACGACGATAGGCGCGGCCGCCTGGCGAGGGAAGGTCGTCGGCTCCCGCGATGAAATGGAATCGTATGTAAGCGCCGCGATAGAAAACGCTAACGAAACGATAGAATCGCTTAGCAAGGGCGTTGTGCCCGTGAATCCTTACAAAGAGGAAATAGATTGCAAATACTGTTTATTTGGAGCGAACTGCAGAAGAAGGGAAGTCTTATAAATTAAAATCATATATTAATAATAATTTCCAACAACTGGAGGTACTTTGGGTAATTTTTTCGACAAGAAGCCTTTACACTTATTGCTATCTGAAATGGAAAGCGACAACAGGCTGAAGAGAGCTCTTGGAAAATTGGACTTAACCAGCCTCGGCGTCGGCGCGATCATCGGAACGGGCATATTCGTGCTGACAGGCATAGGTGCTCACGACAAGGCGGGACCGGCTCTTATCATGTCATTTGTTCTCTCGGGCATGGCATGCGTTTTTGCCGCGCTCTGCTACGCCGAATTCGCTTCGATGGTTCCGGTAGCCGGTTCGGCCTATACGTACGCATACGCTACATTAGGAGAATTATTCGCATGGATCATCGGGTGGGATTTAATTTTGGAATACGCCGTTTCCACCGCTACGGTGGCCCACGGCTGGTCCCATTATTTCCAGGAACTATTGCTGCCTGTGGGGATAGTTTTGCCGGCGAACCTAATGCGAGCGCCGTTTGACTACAGTCCGGCCACCGGCGGATTTGTAGCGACGGGCTCGATAATGGATTTCCCGGCGTTGGCGATCTCGATGATAGTCACTATCCTATTGGTGCGGGGCGTAAAGGAATCCGCACGGTTTAACGACGTAATGGTCGCATTAAAGCTCACGGTCGTATTATTCGTAATCGTCCTGGGAGCTTTCTATATTAACCCCGCGCACTGGACCCCCTTTGCGCCATACGGTTGGACGGGCATATCATTTTTCGGCAATACGTTAGTTGGCGAAACGGGGTTAGGCGGCGAACCTCTCGGCATGGTAGCGGGGGCCGCAATGGTATTTTTCGCTTATATCGGCTTTGACGCCGTCTCCACCCAAGCGGAGGAGGCTCGCAATCCTTCCAAGGACGTGCCGTTTGGTATAATTGCCTCGCTGCTAATTTGCACCGTCCTATATATCGCCGTTACGGCCGTTTTAACAGGCATGGTGCCGTACCGCCTAATTGATGTAGACGCCCCGATCGCGGCCGCGTTCGCGAGCGTAGGGCTGCCCTGGGCGCAATTTATTATCTCCTTCGGCGCAATTGCGGGAATTACTTCGGTGCTAATAGTAATGACGCTCAGCCAACCGCGTATTTTTCTTGCAATGGCGCGCGACGGCCTCCTTCCTAAAGGCTTCTTCGGCGCAATTCACCCGAAGTACCGCACGCCTCATAAATCGACTATTCTAACCGGGATATTCGTCGGTATTTTGGCGGCTTTCCTGCCGCTGCGCGTTTTGGCGGAACTGGTCAATATCGGCACTTTGCTCGCATTCGTGATCGTCTGCTCGGCCGTGCTTGTGATGAGGAAAACGCATCCAAACGCGGAACGTCCCTTCCGGTCGCCGCTATTTCCATGGGTGCCTATCGCAGGTATAGTTTTTTGCGCTATCCTGATGTTCTCGCTCCCGTCGGAGAACTGGCTTCGACTTTTTGTGTGGCTGGCGATAGGGTTTATTATTTATTTCACCTACGGCAGAAAGCATAGCGAACTTGCTAAGTACCGGGCTCGGCAGGGTAATACTGAATAATGTAATCGCAAATAAAAAAGCCGGCTTAAAACCGGCTTTTTTATTATTATTTCCTGGAAGCGATTATTTGACTGGTTTATCGAAAAGCGAATCCTGCAGTTGATCGTCAACCGTTATCTTTGTGAATTCGATCTTAGTTCCCAGGGAGCCGTCGGCGTAGGTCTCGACCAATTGCGGGAAAACCATACCGGCAATCTTAGTGTAATTTTTCATATACGTATCGACGACGTGAGTTTCGCCGTTTTGATCGTATTTTTGATTGACCTTATACATCCAGCCGCTGATAGCGTTCAAGTAAACCTTGATCACATTCTTCTCGGCATCGGTGATCTGAACGACGTTGTACGAATTTCCCTCGATTTCTTCAACGGGCATTGCCTCGAGCGTGGAGGAAGTATCCTTTATAGCGTCGTAAAGCGGGCCCTTGAGCAATTCAAGTATTTGCTTAACCTGGCCAAGTCCCTGGGCAGGTATGTCCTGGGGATCGTTCGAGCCGGACATAGGATTAATTCCCCAGTTATCTTTGCCGTTGGACGCGATCACGATATTGCTATTCATGATCTTAAGCTCCATGCGCGCTTTCATCGGCAGCTTATAAACCGAAGTGAATACGATCGGGTCCGGCATTTGAGGCGAACTAATCGTTCCGGCGATTGAAAGCGTTTGGTGCCCGTTCATTTTGTCCAGGCCCTGGGCCTTCAAGTGCTTTTGAATCAGCTCCTGGGCTGTTTGGGCGCTCGCTACGGAGAGCCCGAGTAAAGCGATGATCGCTAAAGTTAAAATATTTTTTACCATGTTATTTTACTTCCGGTTTAAATATTGAATCGCCGATCTGCGCGTCGTAGTCGATTTTTGTAATTTCCATATTCATAATTTCGTTGCCGTCCATGGTACCGACCATTTTATGCGGAGTCAGCATGCCTCCTACTTTACGATAGTCGCTTACCGTAATGTCCAGGTCGCCGTTTACGCCGTTTTGATCGACGTGTTTACGTATCATAGAGATGAGGTAGCTTTTTGCGTCGACGAAAATCTTAGTGACCTCGCCGTCTTTTTCCGTGTGTTCAAGCACGTAGCAATTGGCATCGCCGCATTTTTCCTTGCCCAGGAGTTTAACAGTTCCGCCGTTTTGCTTGTAATTATAAATATCCATGCCGCCGACGTTAGATTGTCGCTTCATCTGTTCGAATTGCGCCTGTTCTACTTCCTGGAATTCAGTTCCGCCTACGAAGGGATTGAGCATATAGAACTTTTGACCGTCGGAAACCATTATCAGCGTGGAGCCCATAACGCTCGTCTCGACGCGAACTTTATTTACCGGCTTCGACCATACCTTCATAGGCATTTCCATGCCCTGGGCGCTCAACTTCATTTCCGTATAGGAGGACTTTTGCGAAGGATCTTTGTAGTTCGTCGCTTTCATGCTCTTCGCGAGTATATCGTCGACGGTTTGCGCCATAAGCGAGCCGGCTACGAAGCAGAGAGCTGCCGTTAATAAAGCCAGGTTCTTTTTCATAAGGAACTCCTTATTTAGTAAATGTGAATAGTGAATCGTTTAATTCGGGATTAATTTCAACTTCCTCAATCCTGTATTTTTGAGGACTTTCCGGTGCCCCGACTTCAATGAAGAAGGGGAGTACAAGCTTACCGACAGGCTTATAATTATCCACGCGGAAATGCGTAGTGTCGTCGGGCACAAAAGGAGTTCCGACCGAATATTTAAGTAGAAAATCTTTTTTATCGAGCCAATGATATGTCTTTGCGCCAACTCGGTTTGTGAGCTCGACTTTATACATCCCGGGTTTATCGGCGGCGTCGGTCCAGGTGTAGGTGTAGCCGTTCTTTTTCGCGTTGAGCAGAGGGCCTTCGACTAAATCCAGCAGGCGAATTATCCTGTTAATATCTTCGGCCTTGATTTCAGTTATATTGCCGTTAACTCTAGCTTTGGCCTCGTACCCGTTAAATATCCGCGTCGTCAGCACAGTCATAAACGATTCGTCGATCCTAAACAGAGAGGGCTTTTTATAGTAATAGATAAAGGGAATATCCATAGTGCGGGAAATAATTCTCCCCCGTATCTTTATCGTGTTCATTTTTCGGAAATCGTCTGCGTTGCGGGCGGCGAGATAGTTTTCGACAGGATCGATATTGGTCGAATTCGTCGTCTTAGCCGCCGTCGCCGCTTTATCCGTTTTTTTCGATTTCGAGTGTTTGGCCGGTTTAGCGGATAGCGCATAGACGCCTATAGAAAGAGCGCAAAGAGCTAATATCGCTATTTTAATTTTCAGCTTCATGGTTTCTCAAATTGTTTATCGTTGATTTTGGGATTCAAAACAATCTTATCAAACTTAACAGTATTGGACTTTTCGCCGATAATTGTTTGAATTTCGTGGGGAACTGTGGCTGCGCCTGCCTTTTTGAACGTCCCGAAGTTCATTTCAATTTTCTGTGAGACGTTTCCGCTGGCGACTACCGCTTCAGAATGGATGATCCTATAGTTTTTCTTATCTATGTATATGTCGATGTTTTGGTCCTGCTTTGTTGACATATCCAGCACGAAGCAGTCCTGCCCTTTGTATTTGCGCTCTTCCTTCAGGTAGAGCGCGTAGCCTTTCTTCTCGAAGTTCTTTAAGGGACCTTCGATAAAGGTGGCAAGCTGCATCATCTCGGAGATCATCTTATTTGGGAAAGCCACGGCGGAGTCTCCCTGAATTAGCCAAGCCCTCGAACCGTCGAACAGTTGTACGGCTTTTTCCTTTCCGTTGGTGATGTCCATGCGAACGCAGTTAGGCAATTTCCTGGAGTATTTAATATCTAATTCGCCGCTTTTATTTATCATTTTTCCGGTGGCGACCCATGCCTTCAGCGAGTCAAAAACAAATAACTTATTTTTCTCTACGCTTAGTTTAACAATTTCATTGGCGTCGATCGCTTTTAATGCAGTAGCTGCGAAAAAAGATAGAATCAAAAGGCAAGCGAAATAACGGGACTTTATCATAGGTTCAGCAATGAGTTCAGTTTATTGGAAAATTCAGTTCTTTCCCGGTTCGAAAGGCCGGGTATGTTTTCCGGTAAATCAGCTTTACTTAACATAGTACGTAATGCAAGCAGTTCCGGTTTCGAGAACGTAACGCTTTCGAGTATATAGTCGTTGAACGCTTCGTATGAGACGGGCGCCGCGGCCTTAACTATTTCCGCGATCGTTTCCGCGTAGACGCGAATTTCGTACTGTGCGTGCGGATCCATGCGTAGCTTTAGGAAATGGAAGAGGTTATGCATATCGATCTTCCAGTACCATTGCGTGTAGGAGGATAGCGGGAGGTTTATCCGGGCGAGCTCGCGGGCAAGGCCCGTCTGCAGCATAGTTTCATAGCCCTCGAATATCTCGTATTGCTCGCGTTCCAGCTGCTTTAAGATTTCATCGGTCTTCTCGTCCTCTAATGCCGAGCTGGCCCTGCCTTGTTTATTAATGTCGCTCTGGCTGCGTATCTGGTCGCGTTCGGGTACGTAGAATTCATCGCCCATCTCGGAGTAACGCCCGCTATACTCGTTAACGCTGGCGGTACGATGGCGTATCCACTGGCGCGCCACGAAAATGGGCAGCTTAACGTGGAACTTAAATTCCACCATTTCGAACGGGGATGTATGCCTGTTGCGCATTAAATAGCGGATCAGCCCGGAATCTTCCATAACGGACTTAGTGCCTTTTCCGTAGGAGACGCGCGCGGCCTGCACGACGGCGTCGTCGTCGCCCATCACGTCGATCAATCTCACAAAGCCCTTGTCGAGACACTTAAGCTCTTGGCCGATCAGATTCTTAACTTCTTCCGTCATATGTGTCGTAATCAATATTAAAATTGAAGTCTATTCTAAATTGCATTATAAGTATTATATTGCATTTTCGTAATGAGCAATTTACTAATATTTATTGTAAAAACCGCATAAACGATGGATCCTAAACCCGCAATTTCAGAAAATCCTTCAATTGAGAAAAAACCCATAATACTAAGCGGCATAACGCCCTCCGGTATATTAACTATTGGGCATTTAACGGGAGCTTTGCATAATTGGGTGAAATTGCAGTCGACGCACGAATGCTTCTTCATGATCGCCGATATGCACGCCATTACAGTTCGGCAAACGCCTGCCGATTTACGCAAGCGCACGCTGGAAACGGCCGCTATGTTTATCGCGTCCGGAATCGATCCCGAAACGAGCGCGCTGTTCATCCAGTCGCACGTCCCGGAGCACGCCCAATTGGCGTGGGTTCTCAATACGTTTACCGGTATGGGCGAATGCAGCAGGATGACGCAGTTCAAGGATAAATCGCAAAAGTACCCCGAGAATACGAACGTCGGGCTCTTTGCGTACCCCGTGCTTATGGCGGCCGATATCCTACTCTACCAGGCGGATCTTGTGCCGGTCGGCGACGACCAGAAGCAGCACCTCGAATTAACGCGCAACCTCGCTCAGCGATTTAACCACAACTTTTCCGACACGTTCAAGATGCCGGAGCCATACATCGCAAAGATCGGCGCCCGCATAATGAGCCTGCAGGACCCGACTAGGAAAATGTCGAAATCCGACGAGAACGAACGGGCTACTATTTTCCTAAACGATCCCGAAGACGTCGTCGTTAGTAAGATAAAAAAAGCCGTTACGGATTCCGGTTCGGAGATCAAGTTCACGGCGGATAAGCCCGGAGTATCGAACTTATTGACTCTCTTCCATATAGCGACCGGAAAATCAATAGAGGAAATTGAGAGAGAGTTCGAAGGCAAGGGCTACGCCGAGTTCAAACCGGCATGCGCGGACGCGGTAGCGGCTTACCTCGCTCCTATAAGGTCGAAATACTTCGAGTTAATGAACGATAAAACTATGCTTTCGGATTTGTTAAAGCATGGCGCCGAAGCTGCCCGCCGGAAAGCGAGCAGAACGTTGCAAAAAGTTTACAAAAAAATCGGTTTTGTTAGTTTATAGCCGTTTGAACTATTTAATTGAAAATCATTTTATTCGTCAATATATTTTTATTCGTCAATATATAAAATTAAACGTCGAATATCACAAATTACTTTATTATAAAACGTTATACGATTTTATAAGATAAGGAGTATTAAGTTATGCCTATATATGAATATAAATGCGACACTTGCGGTAAAGTATTCGAAGTAAAGCAGAGCTTCTCTGAAGAACCTCTTACGCAATGCCCAAACAGCGCGTGCGAAAGCGCAGCGAGAGGGGAAGCTTCGGTGCATCGTATCATAAGCAAGAACGTAGGCTTGATTTTCAACGGCAGCGGCTTTTACCAAACCGATTACGGGAATAAACACGCGAGCATGAGCTCGCCTCAGAAATCCGCACCGGCCTGCAACTGTCCCAACGCGAATAGCTGCGACGTCAAGCCGGCGTCCTAAAATAAGGTAATTTCATCATGGCATTAAAGTTAGTAAAAGGCGAGCAAACGCTCGCCTTTAACGAAGATACGGCATGGCTCGACAAGTTGAACCAGGTTCAGCGCCAGGCCGTTGAAATTATAAACGGCCCCGTGCTGATAGTCGCCGGAGCCGGCAGCGGTAAAACGAGAGTAATAACCGCTCGCATTGCATATTTCTTGCAGAAAAATATAAACCCCTATAATATATTAGCGCTAACCTTTACGAATAAAGCCGCCGCCGAAATGAAGGAGCGCATCGCTCAATACGTCGGCGAGCAAACGGCGCGAAAAATCTGGGCCGGGACGTTCCATTCGATATTCGCTCGCCTGCTGCGCGAGCATGCCGAAAAGCTGGGCTTTACAACCTCGTTTACAATTTACGACCAGGACGATTCCGTAAGCCTTATTAAGAAGCTTATCGGGAAGAAGAGCCTCTCCTCCGTCCAAATCCCGCCCTCGCAGGTTAAGAGCATAATCTCGAAAGCAAAAAACGATCTCGTCAGTTGGATGAAGATGGCCGACGAAGCGGGTTCCCCGGTTGCAAAGCAGATTTCGTATATTTACAAGGAATACGACGAAGAGCTCCGGGCTAACAACGCGATGGACTTCGACGATTTACTGATCAATATGATAACGCTGCTTCAGAATCATAAAGAAGTTCTGCGATCTTACCAGGAGAGATTTAAATTCATATTTGTCGACGAGTACCAGGATACCAACAGGGCGCAATATATAATAATAAATTTGCTGGCTAAAGCGCATCAAAACATATGCGTAGTTGGCGACGACGCGCAGAGCATCTACAAATGGCGCGGCGCCGATATCCGCAATATACTTGACTTCCAGAAGGATTATCCTACCGCCAAGGTCATACGATTGGAGCAAAATTACCGCTCCACTAAAACAATTTTAGCCGCCGCCGACTGCGTTATCCGGAATAATAAGAATCAAATTCCCAAAAAGCTATGGACGGACAACTTCCAGGGCGATAAGATCGAAGTGTGGGGCTGCGAGGACGACCGCGACGAGGCGTTCAAGGTAGTCGATTCGATAAAGATACTTGTGCGCGAAGGCAAAAAGCTTAACGATTTTGCGGTGCTCTACCGCACGAACGCGCAATCGCTTTCAATAGAGAATGCTCTGAGGAAAGCGAATATCCCCTACGTTATCGTCGGCGGCACTTCATTCTACAAGCGAAAGGAAATACGCGACGCGCTCGCGTACCTGAAGTTGATTGTTAACCCCGCCGACAGCGAGGCCCTGCTTAGAATAGTTAACGAGCCGCCCCGCGGCATAGGCCAGACGTCGCTCGAGCATATTCGCGCGGAAGCCTCCCGCAGGCGCGTTAAGCTTTTAACCGCTTTCGCGGAATCCGAGCAAAACGAAAAGCTTCAAACCCGAGCAAAAAACGCCGCAAAAGGGTTCTTCGAGCTAATTAATAAGTACTGCGAGCTTAAATCCGTCGTCCCTCCGCATCAATTGCTGCACGGCTTGCTCGAGGAGAGCGGACTGCTGGACATGTACCGAGAGATCGAATCGCAGGAGTCGCAGGATAGGCTCGCCAACCTCCAGCAGTTGCTGAACGATATTACGTTTTTTGTAAATGAGAATCCGGAGGGAACGCTCGAAGAATACGTCCAGCAGATATCGCTAGCCTCCGAACTCGACGATAAGGACATAACGCAGAACAAAATAACGCTTATGACGCTCCATTCGGCTAAGGGCCTGGAATTCCCTATCGTATTCATTACGGGCATGGAGAAGGGCATATTCCCGCTCTCGCGAAACGACTATCAGCGCGACGAGGAAGAGGAGGAGCGTAGATTATTTTATGTCGGAATTACCCGGGCAAAAGAAAAGTTAATGCTTACTCACTGCGCCCGCCGAATGCGGTTCGGAGAAATTGCGACGCAGCTTCCATCCAGCTTCCTTTACGAGATAGATAAGGACCTCGTCAGTTGGAAGCGTAGCGGGGTGGATCGCGCATTTAGTCCCCAGCCGACGAAATTCTCAGGCGTCGGCTACCCAAGCGCTCCGCCTGAAAAGAAAAAGACGCCAATTTTCGACGATATACCGCAGTACGAAAATTATTGCCAGATACCCGCAGCCTCCTCGGCCACGGTTAAGATCGGAGATAAAGTTCGCCATGCGCAATTCGGGGCGGGAAAGGTCATGAGCATATCCGGGAACGGGAACCAGAGAAAAGCTTTAATACAATTCGACTCGGTAGGGCGCAAACAATTAATGCTGGCGTATGCTCGGCTTGAGATCGTGGGTTGAGAAAAATGATTTTAATAAATTAATACAATATTAATTGGTTGTAAATCCTTAACTTAGTAGATTAGCGCCTTAAATCTTGGAGAAGCGCTTGTTACTAAAATATAAATGCTTTGTCATTTTGTTTCTTTTTGCCTCGATTTCGGCTTTTGCTGGACCCGAAAAAATACGACGCGACATAGTTGTGCTAAAAGCTTTCTCCTCCGAGTTAGCCGATAGCGTGGAAAAATCAACAAATCATACGCGCACGTTTAATTTATTAAACGATTTATTGAGTCAATCAAGCTCGATCGGGTATAAAGCTGGAGAGATCCAAGCAAGAATTTTGTTGGGCAAATTCTACTATTTGCGCGGCGAATATACCAAGAGCATAAGCGAGTACAACTCCTCGCTTATGCTCTCCAAGCGGGATGAATCGACCCCGGAATTAGGCGAGATATATCGCTCGATCGGGGAAGTCTACCGCTCCGTATTTCAAAGGGAAAAGGCGTTAGCATACCTGGACACGGCCGAGGCTATCTTTGCTGCGATAGGGGACAATTACGGATTGGCAAAGGTCAAGAACAGGCAGGCCGCAATTAAGCTACAGCTAAACGAACGCGCCGCTGCCGTGGAACTTTGTAAATCGTCGAACTCGTTAATTAGTTCGCTGCAAATAAGCCGGCCACGATTGGACGACCTGCGGGGGAATAATTATAATATTCTCGCGAAAACTTTTGTCCGCCGACCGGACTCGTCATATTTTTACTATTATAAAGCAATCGAGTCATTTCAAAGAGCCCGCTCCCTGGATTTGCCCAACGCATATATTAATCTTGCCGCAGAATATTTACAGAACGACCAAGCCGACTCCGCATTAAAGTACTCGCTGGCCGCCTACGAAAAAAGTTCGAGGTCGGGCGTTAGCTCGTACGTTCACACTGCGGCTGCGATAGCGGCGAGCGCCTTTTATCGCATGGGCGATTATCGGAAAGCGTTCGATTATCTCAAAATTAACGGGGATATACGCAATAGGATCATTAGCGAGAAATTTGACAGCAAGTTTGCCGACGTACAAAAAAGCTTTGAAAATGCGATCACACAGGCGGAATTTAGAGGGGAGCAAAAAAAAGCCGAGTACCTTGCCGCAATTGCTGCGGCTATTCTATTGCTATCGGCGATTACAATAGTTATACTACGTAAGAAAAACGCTCTGATCAAGCGAAAGAACGCCGAGCTTTCCGCCGCTTACAAGCTCATTTATATAAAGAACCAGGATTTAGACGAATTAAACGAAACCAAGGACAAGTTTTTCTCGCTTATAGCTCACGATCTAAAGAATCCGCTCGGATCAATCAGGTTTTTATCCGATATGCTTAGGTCCAATTACGCGGAATTCGAGGATACGGACAAGCAGGAGTACATAGAAGAAATAGCTAAAACGAGCGAGCAGCTAAACCGACTATTGGAAAATTTACTAAGCTGGGCCCGCTCGCAGCAAGGGAAAGTAAAATTCAACCCTGAGCGCAACGATATAGGCGCGCTGATCAATACTGTAGTAATGCTTTTGGATAGCTCCGCGAAGAAGAAATCGATCGGCATTCATAAGGCCTGCCAAATCGAATCGCCAATAATAATCGATGCGAACATGATTAATACCGTGATACGCAATTTAGTCTCCAACGCAATAAAATTCACAAGCGAACGCGGCACAATTACTATATCGGCCAGGGAAACCGCAACGTCCGACGACGGCAAAGCGGTGTTGGTGTCGGTGAAGGATACCGGGATTGGTATGACCGCAGAAGAAACGGAGAAATTATTTAAGATCGATAAAGTATTTTCAAAGCCGGGCACGAACGAAGAGAAGGGCACAGGGCTCGGGTTAATACTTTGCAAAGAGTTCGTGGAACGCCACGGCGGGCGAATTTGGGTGGAAAGCGAGTGCGGAAAGGGAACTTGCTTTAAGTTTACTATACCTTCCGCCCCGGGTAAAAGTTAATTTTACGCAATAAAAAAGCCCGATAAACTTTATATTTATCGGGCTTACCTGTACGCCGGACTGGGCTCGAACCAGTGACCCTCAGCTTAGAAGGCTGATGCTCTATCCAACTGAGCTACCGGCGCTCAAAGAGACTACAAAATTAAAGAAATAATTTTAAAAAACAAATTTGCAATTTGGAAAAAATTAGTTAATTTTGTGAACGTTTACGGAGTCAAGTCCCGTGCAGCTAAGCCAAACCCAACCCCGTCAGGTCCGGAAGGAAGCAGCGGTAAGTTTGTGTTTAGGGTGTTACGGTAAACTTGGCTCTTTTTTTTATTTTTTGCATTTTTAAAGCTGATAATATGTGAAAAATTGGTAAATTTGTGTTTTAGAGTTAACAAAATTTAAGCGATGAAAAAAGAAATAATAATTAATTCCGCAATCAATGAAGTCAGGGTTGCTATAACTGAAGACGGAGCTTTAGCGGAATTTTTTATTGAATTGCCGGATAAAGAACGTTATATAGGCAATATTTATTACGGTAAGATTAATAAGGTAGTTTCCGGCATTAAAGCCGCTTTCGTGAATATCGGGATTTCGCAGGACGCATTTCTGCACTTCTCCGACGTCGACGAATCCATGGAGAACTCATTTTTTAGCGACGACGATTTCGACGAGGAAGAAAGCCCCGCGGAAGTCGAGGAAAAGGAAAGCGACAAGCGACGCAACGCCTGGCGCGAAGACTTCCGTAAAAGGCAGGAAGAGCTCATTAATTCCCTGGAAACGGGCAAGGAGCTTTTGGTGCAAGTCGTGCGGGAAGCCTACGGCAATAAGGGCATGAAGGTCACTACAAAGATCGCCTTGCCCGGCAGGTACGTAGTTTTGCTTCCATTCGACACAATGATCGGCGTCTCGAAAAAGATTTCTTCGTTTTCCGAAAGAAAGCGCCTCAGAAGCCTTGCACGCAAAGTTTTGCCCGCCGGCTTCGGCTGCATCATTCGCACTGCCGCTCGCGGTAAGACCGAAGAAGAATTAGGCCAGGATTGGGCTCAATTGCTCGAAACCTGGAAAGAGATCGAGCAAAAAATTCAACGCTCCCGCGATCCCGGCATTGTTTACCAGGATATGCAGCTGGCTACAAGCGTCGTTCGCGATCTCTTCACAGCGGAAGTCGAAAAAGTCGTTATCGATTCAAAAAAAATATATAAAGAGATAACTTCCTATCTTAAGAGGATCTCGCCCAATTTGCTCGATAAAGTCCAGCTCTATACGGGCGTCGACCCCATTTTCGAAGCGTTCGGCGTCGAAAAGGAATTGGCAAAAACTACGAAGCGCCGCGTCGGGCTACCGAGCGGAGGCGACATAGTAATCGATAAAACCGAGGCCATGACCGTTATCGACGTAAATAGCGGCAGGGCGACCAGCGAGAAAGACCAGGAAAAGAACGCGTTAAAGACCAATATGGAAGCCGCTACGGAAATCGCGAAGCAAATGCGCCTGCGCGACATCGGCGGAATGATTATAGTCGACTTCATCGATCTCTTCAGCGAGGCAGGTAAGAGAAAGATCTACGCGGAAATGAAAAAGGAGCTCAACAAGGACAGGGCAAAAACTGTCTTTTATCCCTTGACGCAACTTGGACTTTTACAAATCACCCGTCAGCGCGTCAGCCAAAATATCGAAGAAAAAATTAGCGAGCAATGCCCGCTTTGCAACGGCAGCGGTAGGATTGTCTCGAAAACGGTATTGCTGAATTCAATAGAACGGTGGTTGAAAAATTTCCGTAAGAGCTCGACAGAATTCCGACTCGAGTTATACGTCCATCCGAACATCGCGCAGTTCCTAACGGACGGCGCAATATCGAATCTATCTAAGCTTATGCTTAAGTACTTCGTCAAAGTATCCGTTCGACGGGATGAGAATTTGCCGATAAACCAATTCAAATTCTTCTCGCTCCGCCGGCAAAAAGACATTACAAATGATTTTACGGCGTGAGATGTCCGAAGAAAAAAAGTACGTTACTATATTCGGTTCTACAGGATCGATAGGTTCTCAAACGATTGACGCATTAAGCCGACTGCCTGAATATTCAGTTGATTTCCTGACGGTAAATAGTAAAATTGGCGATCTCGAGCGGCAAGTAAACGAATGCAACCCGCTCGGGGTAGTCGTTTCCGACGAAGCTGCATATAAGGAATTTAAGAGTTCGACTAGCTATAAAGGTAAGATCCTTTGCGGCGAGGAAGGTTTGCTGGAGGCTGCGTCCTCGCCCCGGACCACCATCGTTTTATCCTCGCTCGTCGGCTTCGCCGGCGTTAAGCCCACCATAGCCGCTATTAACGCGGGGAAGACAATCGCTCTTGCAAACAAAGAAACGCTGGTTTCCGCCGGCGAAATCGTTATGTCGCTCGCTAAGGAGCGCGGCGTACCGATTCTCGCAGTCGACAGCGAGCACAGCGCTATAATGCAGTGCCTCGCAGGGGAGAGCGCCGAAGCGATAGAGAAGTTAATCCTAACTGCGTCCGGCGGCCCCTTCCGCGACACCCCGCTCGATAAATTCGCCGATATAACGCTCGAGCAGGCGCTCCGCCATCCGAATTGGAACATGGGGGCGAAGATTACTATCGATTCCGCCACGATGATGAATAAAGGATTCGAGATAATCGAAGCGCGCTGGCTGTTCGACATCGAAGAATCGCGCATCGACGTGCTTATTCATCCTCAAAGCATTACGCATTCCCTCGTAGCGTTCCGCGACGGTTCGGTTAAGGCTCAGCTGGGCATGCCGGATATGCGAGCCCCTATAACTTACGCGCTTACGTACCCTCGCAGATTGAGCTATGATTTCCCGCGTTTGGACCTCTCGGAAATCGGGAAACTTGAATTTTATAAACCCGATTTTCGACGCTATCCTTGCCTTGAATTGGCCTACGAAGCCATTAAAAAGGGGGGCGGAGCGACATGCGCATTAAATGCCGCAAATGAAGTTGCGGTAAATTCGTTCTTAACCAAGAAAATTAAATTCACGCAAATTGCGCGATGCGCCGAAGCCGCGCTCAAATCAATGCCCTCGATAAATTCAAGCGAATTAAGCGAAGTTATTGCTTTGGACCGTGAAACGCGCGCGTTTACGTACGATTTTATCAAAAATGATTTATCCACCATTAGCGCTTAACAAGATAATATTATGGGATTCCTAAGCGATATTTTTTATTTTATAATCGTAATTGCGGTTTTAGTCGTTATTCATGAATTTGGGCACTTCCTCGCCGCGCGTCTTTGCGGCGTTCGCGCCGACGTCTTTTCGGTCGGTATGGGCGCCCGCCTCTTCGGTTGGAACAGGAGAACCGGATTTACCCTTGGCAAGCTCCCGGAAGATTTAGAATTGGAAGGGAAGACGGATTGGCGGCTTTCGCTCTTGCCAATCGGCGGCTACGTTAAGATCTCCGGCATGGTCGACGAGAGCTTCGACACTGATTTTGCCGGCAAGCCCGCCGAACCCTGGGAATTTCGCTCTAAGGGAACGCTCGCAAAGGTATTTATTCTTACCGGCGGCGTTCTAATGAATTTCCTTTCCGCTATAATTATTTTCTCGGCCCTAACTTATTCCAACGGCGAGATTGATCTTGCAACGACTAAGATAGCGTACGTCGGTAGCGGGACCGTTGCCGAGAAGATCGGATTTCAGAAAGGCGACGAGATACTCTCCGTTAACGGCAAGAATACTGATAGCTGGGGTAACGCATTAGAGCTTCTAACGCTCGAAGACTTTGGCTCCAATCGCAACATCGTCGTTAATCGCAACGGCGGGCAAGTCACGTTAAACGTTCGCGGCTCGGAAATAATCAAAGCTCTCGCCGACCAGAAAAATATAGGTATCGAACCCGCCGGCAAGCGGTTGGTACTACAGATGGTCGAGACGGCTCGCCCGGCCGGCAAAGTCGGCCTTAAAGGCGGCGATACCGTGCTAACGCTTGGCGGCGACGTAGTCGTCGGCTTCGATCAATTTACCGGGATACTGAAAAAGCATAAAGAAAAGCCGGTAGTAATCGAGGTTAAAAGAGGCTCAGCAGTAATATCCGACACTCTGGTTCCCGATTCCGACGGAAAGATCGGCGTACAGTTTGGCTTTGACTATACAGGCGCGATAATAAAGAAAGAATTCGGCCCTATCGAATCGATAAGCGCCGGCTGGAACCAAACGATCGGCTCGATTGAGCTGTTCTACGGATCGATATCGCAACTGTTCAAGGGCAACATTTCGTTCAAGCAGAGCTTTGGCGGTCCGATAATGATCGCCAACCAAGCGAGCAAATCCGCCGAACGCGGTTTAGACAGCTTCCTGACTTTCCTCGCTATGCTCTCGATAACCCTGGCTGTAATTAACATTTTACCTTTCCCCGCCCTGGACGGCGGCCACTTGCTGTTCACTATTATCGAAGGTATTATCCGTAGGGAAATCCCGATAAAAGTTAAGATGGCTTTCCAGCAGGCGGGCATTATAATACTATTATTATTTATGGCAATTGTGCTGTACAACGATATAGTAAGATAATTGAACATGAAAGAAAAAAAGAAATTAAATATCCTCGTCACAAACGACGACGGTATAGATTCGCCGGGCATACTCGCGCTCGCGAACAGGCTTAAGGAAATCGGCAACGTTATCGTAGTCGCCCCGGACAGGCAGCAAAGCGCAGTCGGGCACTCCCTAACGGTTGCAAATCCGCTTCGAGTTACACCCTTCAGGCGCGACGGCAGCGTGTTCGGCTACGCGATCAACGGCACCCCTTCGGATTGCGTTAAGCTTGCCGTATCGGCAATTCTTAAAGAAAAGCCCGACATGGTGGTGTCCGGTATTAATCACGGGCAAAATACCGCCATAAACGTGTTATATTCTGGCACAGTTTCTGCTGCAACGGAAGGTATGCTGCTCGGTATACCTTCAATGGCAGTATCGCTCTGTTCGCACAGCTACGAGGCGGACATGACTGGAGCGGCCGATTGGGCGTTGAAAATTGCCAAACGGCTCTTTGAATTAAAATTGCCGAACGATACGGTCCTGAATGTTAACGTTCCTAACATTTCTGCCGATAAGATAAAAGGGTGCAAAGTAGTAAGATTAAGCGACGCAATCTGGGACGATTACTATGAGCGACGCTTAGATCCGTATAAAAGAGAGTACTTTTGGTTCGCCGGAGACTATAAATTAGCCGAAGGCGATATCGATACTGACGACTCGGCAATCGTCGAAGGTTACGTCGCTTTAACGCCAATTCATTTTAAATTTACCAATACAAGTTTCTTAAAAAAGATGAAACATATTGAAGACATAATCTAGAAGAGGCCTCATGTCCACCTTAATTAGCGTTGAAGATATAGAAGACGGCATGCAACTTGCCGAACCGATTGTCAATTCCTTTGGGCAAACGCTGCTCGGGGGAGGAGTCGTACTGGGACAGAAGCACAAAAGAATTCTGAAAACATGGAATGTGCTCACTATCTACGTCAACGACAATGATGCGTCCGAAGGGGACACTTATAGCGAAGAAGCTTTAAAGCTTGCCGAGGAACGTATCGGGAGGGCGGTCTCCTGGGAGCCGCGTAATAATTCCGAACGAGACCTTATAAAATTTGGCGTGCTGTGGCAAGCCGATTGCATTTCCGGACCTAGCGAGGAGGACTTCTAATGGAAAACGTTAGTAACTTTATCGACATTATCGACGAACTCCCGACCCTGCCAACTATTTTTACCGTTCTTTCCGACGTAATGTCCAATCCATGGTCCACCGCGCTCGACGTTGCAAACGTAATAACGCAGGACCAATCCGCGGCTTCTAAAATTTTAAAGACCGCTAATTCCTCCATATACGGCTTTCGCGGTAGGATTAGCACGGTCTCCGAAGCGATTTCCTTTATCGGGTTCGAGGAAGTAAAAAACCTGGTCTTAGCGCTTTCTATAATTAATATGTTTGGGACGGATTCCATGCGTCCCGGGCTTAATCCCGTAAAATTATGGAAGCATTCCATTGCTGTCGGGGTAATATCCAGGTTTCTTGGAAAGACCATCGGCATAAAAAATCTGGAGAATTACTTTATCGCCGGCATTTTGCACGACATCGGAAAGCTGGTATTCTTTAAATATATTCCGGACGAATACGCAAAGGCGTTGGAATATTGCTCGGACAACTCCGTGCCGGCTAAGGATGGCGAGCAAGCTACGCTTGGGATAACCCATACCATAATCGGCGAAATGATCGCCGATAAATGGAAGCTGCCGTCTTCGCTTAAGGAGCCTATTAAGTATCATACCATGGGAATGGTCGAGGGCAAGCACGTCCCGCTCGTCGCCGCAGTGCACGTCGCCGACATCACGGCAAAATTCATTAGCTGTAATTTAGGAGAATGCGAAATAGCGCCCGAGCCTAATTACGAAGTGTGGGAAGACATAGCTCTTCCCGATAACTTTTTCACCGATCACCTTAAAATAATTCGCACACAGTACGTCGAATCGATCAATTTATTATTAAAAAATTAATCCCGTGACGCCTTATAACGCATACGACACGATTAATGCTTTTAAGATTTCGCTGGAGCGCTCGGAATCTTACTGGAACGATTTCCTGGAGAGCGTCGAACGTTTCGTGATTGGACGAAAGCAAGGCGAAAGAAGATTTGACATTATTAATAAAGGCCTTCAGGTATTTCGTAAAGCGCCGCATTGCGTTTCAGCATCCCTTTTTTTAACGAGTCAGGAAAACTTTGAATTCGAGTTTCGCTCTTGCTTACCCCCCTCCGAGCGCGGCGCCCACGAAAAGCTATTCGATTTTTTAGTCGAAAAGTCAATAATTGGGCTCGCAGTCGATAAAGGCTCGACCCAGGTGTATAGCGAGGGCGCCAACTACTCCAATAGCGTGGTAGTGGCGCCGTTAGTCGCTTCCGTAGGGATTTACGGCGTTGCCCTTCTTAAATTTGAATCTGAAGCGTTCGATATTTCCCAGGTATTCCTACATATTATCTCATTCGTCGGCGGTTTCCTTGCAAGCGCGCTGGAGAATCAGACGAACCTCGAGAACATCGATAAGTCCCGTTTGTTGCTTGAGCAAAAAGTTGCAATGCGTACGATGGATCTGTCCGAGAGCAAGCGCGAATTAAAGGCTATACTGGATTCGGTTCAAAACGGAATCTTGGTCTATGATTTTGAAAATTACGAGATAGAGCGCGCAAACCCAGAAGCATGCAGAATAATCGGCTTGAATGAGCGCGAAATCGTAGGTAGGGACGCGCGCGACTTCTTCGTTTGCAAAATTGACGACGAACCCGTAAGCTACAACCGCAACGAGGAAACTATAATCGTCTCGACGGCGGGCTACCAGATCCCCGTTTTGAGAACAACAAATATTCTTAAGTTGGGCGGTAAGCAATTTGTTATTGAGTCTTTCTCCGACATCACGCATCGCATCGAAGCGGAAAACGCGCTAAAGGAAGCCTATACGAGGCTGGAGCTTAAAGTCGAGGAGCGCACGGAAGAATTACAACTGCTTGTGCGCAAGCTAAAGGATGAGATCGCCGACCGAGAGCGGGCGGAAAAGGAAGTACGCGAAATGCTCACCCGCGAAAAGGAGCTCAACGAGCTCAAGACGCGCTTTGTCAGTATGGTGTCGCACGAGTTTAGGACGCCGCTAACCGTTATTAAATCCGCGGCCCAGATGGTCGAGCGCTTTAAGAGCAAAATGACCGAGAGCGAACGCGAGGACTATTTAAAGCGAGTCGTTAAGACGGTAGATATAATGACCGACTTAATAGAAAACGTCGTATTTATCGGCAAGTCCAACAGGCAGCAGCAGTACTCCAAGCCCGGCGTAGTGGACGCTATTGAATTTACGCAGTCCGTAGTTAACGATATCCAGCTCGGGTTGAATAATAAGAGAACGATCTCCATCCGCGCTTCCGTCGGCGACTATAACGTAAATTTAGACGAGAAGCTTCTCAGGCTGGTTCTAATCAATTTAATCACAAACGCGCTTAAGTATTCGCCCTTCGAACGGCCGATAGAAGTTGCCCTGCGGCGGGAGCCCAGTTCCTTGGTGATTAGCGTTAAGGATTATGGCATAGGAATACCGGCCGCCGAGCAGGAAAAAATATTCGACGTATTCTATCGCGCTTCCAACGTAGGCGCTATCACCGGAACTGGGTTAGGCCTACCGGTCGTAATGCAATCGGTCCAGATGATGGGCGGTTCCGTTAAGCTATACAGCGACGTTGGAAGAGGCTCGAAATTCGATATAAATTTACCCCTGCCGGAAAGCTCCGCGGCTACCGATAACAATAATACTATGTCGGAAGTAATTTAACCGGGATTTATTATCGGTAAATTATTAAATTTGCAGAGATGTTTTAGAACGAGAGAGAAGAATGAGAAAAACTATACTGGTTATAGAAGACGAGCACGACATTAGGCGCGATTTGGTCCGGACATTGGAACTGAGCGATTACGATACTTTGGATGCGGCCGACGGGGCCGCTGGGCTTGAACTCGCAATAAAACATAAGCCGGATCTGATAATATCCGATATTATGATGCCGGAAATAGATGGATTCCAGGTGCTGAAGGAATTGCAAAGCATACCCGATACGGCGTCTATACCCTTCCTAATTCTTACCGCGAAATCCGGGCATACGGATATGCGCGAAGGCATGAAACTGGGCGCCGACGATTACATAACGAAGCCCTACGATATTAACGACCTTTTGGACGCAATCGAGTCCAGGCTCAGGAAAAAAGAGAAGAACGAATCGGCTTTCAACATTAGGATGGAAGACTTGCGCGCGAGCTTGCAGCGCACGCTTCCGCACGAGATACGTACGCCGCTGAATATTGTCTTAGGCCTTTCGGAGTTCCTTCTTAAGAATTACGATAGCGTATCGCAGCACGACGCGTTGGAAATGTTAACCAACATAAATGACGCCGGCAAAAGGCTCCATAGATTGTTTGAAAATTACCTTTTCTATGCCAATCTGGAGATATTGACTTCCAATCCCGAAGAAATATTAGATTTGAGGGAGAAGCAGACTCCTCTCGTCGAGTTTATCGTTAAGGATCTGATCTTTACTCTCGGCGGAAATGCAGGAAGGATGGCGGACATCGAGATTGAAATTGAGGACGCCACGCTTGCTATCTACGAATTGCACTTTGCTAAGATAATCGAGGAAGTTCTTGAAAATGCTATTAAATTCTCGACGCGCGGGCAAAAGATATTTATAACCTCGAGGCTGATGCCTGACTACTACGAACTGCGCATTAAGGACTACGGCAGGGGGATGAGCAAAGAGCAAATTGAAATGATCGGCGCCTACGTACAGTTCGAACGTAAAATTTACGAGCAGCAGGGCACGGGATTAGGCGTTTCCATCGTTAAAAAAATAATTGATATATACGGCGGGGATATTATAATTTCCAGCCAACAGAATGAATATACGGAAGTCACTTTAAGATTCCGCTATTCTAAATCATAATCTTATAAACCGAATACCCTTCGCAGGAGCTTGTTATTAATATCAGCGCTTGCGAAGGGTATTTATTTTTATCTACCCGGATCGACTTCCCCGAAAACTTATCAAGTTCTATTCCAGTTATGCTATAGAGCCAACCAACCATATCGCGCTCGGCCTCCAGGAGGAATTCATAATCATTATCAATCGCTTTTGGCCGCCCCTCCGAGGGGGCGGAAGAGCTTTGCGCGAGGTGGAGCCCGGCCACTGCGTCAAGGTCGAAACCGGAAATCGTAAAGTCGTGGTAGGGATGCGATTCGTCCTCCCGAAGGAAGCGGCTTATATCCTTGATCTTAATATATTTCGCCGACTGCATACCGACCAGCTTTAAATCAAATTTATCGCCCCCGCTTGTTTTAGGATTAAACGGATCGGAAGCCCCGTTAGTCGGCGTAATTCCTGCGCATCCCTGTAGCGTTAGCGAATCAAAAGGGAAAGCTACAAACTCGATCCCATCCTGGCTGACCGAGACCTGCCCCGGTTCGATAAAGAACTTCCCGTTTATTGGATTTTTAAATACGTTTTCAAAAACCGTGAAGTCCGGGCCTTCTTCGTCGGTTATCCAAAGATCCTTAAAACTCAGAATTATTTCCCCGTCGAGCCCTAAGCTGAGCACGTTTTCAGGAGCCGTGCTTGGTACGAGCTCGCTTGCCGTTGGTATAGGCAGGTTGAAAACGTTAGCCGGGAAGTACTCCGCGCTCTGCCCGGAGTTTTGTCCTTCGCCCGGGGTAAAGGAGATCACGACATTTGCTGACTGTTGCGCGTACGCGATCGAATTGATCATTAAAGCGCAAATCGCCAATAAAGCTAATCTATATAATTTCATCTTGAGATCTTGAATTATTTACAAACAACAAAATTACAAATCCTACGATGAAGAAAGCTATCAAAGAAAAGATGGCCAGCCTGTAGGAATGCGACAGTTCATAGGAAAATGCGAAGAATAGCGGTCCTAGCCAGCTTGAACCCCTTTCCGAAAGTTCGTATACTCCGAAATACTCGGTTTCAGATCCTGTTGGGATTAAATTAGCAAAGAGCGAGCGCGAAAGCGCTTGCGAACCGCCCAACACGATTCCAATTATGCCTCCCAAAAGGAAGAAGCCGCCGGTCGTCTTTAAGCCTGCGTAAGCGTAAACCAGCGCAAGAGCCCATATCGCTATGCTTATCAATAGCGCGTTCCTAGTCCCGACCCATTTTGCAATATACTTAAATAGCAGCGCCCCGAAAAAAGCGACAAACTGAACCATTAGAATCACTTGCGTTAAAACGTCCAGACCCAGCCCAAGCTCCGCGCTGCCGAATTGAGCGGCAAGCGCTATAACGGATTGCACCCCGTCGTTGTAAAAGACGTATGCCGCAAGGAAAATTAAAGTTTTCGGATATTTACGGGCATTCGCTAACGTAGCTCCCAGCTTCTTTAAGGAACTCCCCAATACCTGGCCGAGCGGCTCGCGGAGCTTACCGCTGTTACGATTTCGAAGCGTAAACGCCGGGATTAACGTGAAAAGTCCCCACCATATACCCGCCGACGCTAGATTAATCCGTACCGCAAGCGTTTTATCAATACCCAGGGAATCGCTGAAAGAATAAAAAGCAAGATTTAAAGCCAGGAGCGTTCCCCCGCCTAAGTAACCAAAAGCCCAACCGTTGGAGGAAACCGCGTCGCGTTCGGCGGGCGTAGTTATATCGTTCAGGTACGCGTTATAAACGATAACGGCGGCTCCAAAGCACAAATTAGCAAGAATAAACATATTGCCGCCGGCGACGAAAGCGCGATCGTCCAGGAAAAATAAAGCGGAAGCGGAGAGCGCTCCTATATATGCAAATACTAATAGCAGGGTTTTTTTCTTATTGGTATAGTCGGCCAGCGCCCCTACAAATGGAAACACGAAAAATTGCAATACGACAGAAACCGAAATCAGAAGCGGGAAGTAGGATGCGGGCTCGATACTAAATCCCAGGAACTTAATAAAAGTTCCTTTCGACCTGGCGAGCTCGACTACCGACGTTAAGTACGGGCCAAGGAAAAGGGTAATTACAGTCGTTGGGAAAGCGGAATTCGCCCAGTCGTAAAAGTACCAGCCAATTCTTTCGGACTTTACAGATTTGTTAATATTCTTCATTCATAGCCGATTATTAATATCGAAGTAAATAATTAATCAAAAATGGAAATGTTAATCAATTGTAATTTATTTATAAGATAATAAATCGTAAATTATGTAATTGAATCGACGTCGATTTAGTATTAAAATTGAATTGAGCCAAAGTATGAAGTTGCATAAAAGTATTTTAGTTTGCATAATAATATTAATAGCGTCTATATACAACGGCTACGCTAAAGATAAATATATTTACTATGCCGACGAGGACTTCCCGCCTTATGAATTTCTTCGTAACGATGAAATTGTTGGATTCAATATTGACTTAATGAAGCAAATCGCCGCCGCGATGAATTTTGACATCGAGTTCAGATCCGGGGAATGGGCCAAAGTGATTCGGGAGTTCGACTCCGGTTCGGGCGACATACTAGCGATGTATTACACAGCCCATCGCGAGCTAAATTTCGACTTTACCATGCCTTTTATTACTTCTTCCCTAAAAGTATTTTATAATACGAAAACAACGCATATTCCCCTTAAAATAAATGAACTTTTCGGCGCAAAGGCCGTGCTGCAAAAGGACTGCTACACCGACGAATACGTAACTAAGAATTATTCCCAAATTCAGATTACACGCGTAAAGTCGCCCATTGAAGCTCTTAAGCTCACTTTGGAGGGCAAATACAAGTATGCCGTCGTCCCTTCGCTAATAGGCGAGCATTTCCTGGAATATATGAAGCACGATCGACGGCTTAAAGCATCGGATATAGATTTTGGGCGTTCCCCGTACGCATTTGCGGTTCGCGAGGGAAACTACGAGCTACAAACGCTCATTAACGAAGGCCTGCAAAAAATACGCGCCAATGGGGAATTCCAAACCGCTTACAACGACTGGTTCGCTACGCAGCACGTACCTACGGAAAATGTACTAAAGCAATATTGGGTCTACGGGCTCTATATCTTAATTCCAGCATTGGTTCTATTCTCAATCATCGTTATTTGGAATAATGAGCTAAAGAGACAGGTTAAAAATAAGACGGCCGAACTTGAGCGCGAGCTTGAGGAACGAAGGAAAACGGAAGAGCAATTGAAATTATTCCAATTTGCTCTCGATAACTCCGCGGAGTCCGTCTATGGATTGAACGAAGACGCGGGTATTATTTACGCTAATACGGCCGCAATAAACACTTTCGGTTACCCTGAAGAGGAACTCCTCGGCAAGCGACTACCGGAGCTCGTCGACGAGAGAATGGACGAGAAGAAATGGGCGCGAAACGTCCAAAATTTGAAAGAAAATAACTTCGCTACATTCGAAGTGCGGCACAAGACAAAGTATGGCGACTATATCCCCCTGGAAGGCTCCCTATCGCTACTTCGAGCGGGCGGCGGCGATTATATATTCGCGATAATGCGGGACATTACTGAAAGGAAGACTTACGAAAGCGCGCTTCGCGAGAGCGAGGAGCAATTTAAAAGTATGTTCCAAAAGCATAATATTATAATGCTCTTAGCCGATTGGGAGAGCTTTAATATTATCGAAATAAACGAGTCGGCAGTCGAATTCTACGGATACTGCAGGGAAGAATTCCTAAACCTCTCGCTGATGGATTTATACAGGTTAAATTTGTACTCTATGCGGGAGCTGAGGGATAAGCAGCCAACTAACGGGAAAGCCGCTACGCAGGCGATGCATTGGCTCAAAAATGGTTCTGCGCGCGAGGTTGAGATATCCTCCACCTTTATTCAGCTTAGTTCCAGGAAGCTTCTTTTCGCAATTATTAGCGACGTCACGGAAAAGAACCACGCTTTACGCCGGTTAAAAGAATCCGAGGAAAAATTTTCCAAAGCCTTCATGACGAGCCCCGACGCTTTCTTGCTCATTAGGATGAGCGATAACGTCATCGTCGAGGTAAATCAGGGATTCGAGGAAAGCGCGGAATATTCCCACCGGGAAGCCATTGGAAAGACGACCGAAGAACTCGATCTCTGGGCGGACCCCCAGGATAGATACAGCGTCTTAAAGGAGCTCGAAGAAAAGGGCCAGTGCGTCGGTTATGACTTGACCTTTAAAACTAAAAGCGGAACTCCAATTTACGCGTTGCTGTCGGCGAAAGTGATCGAGATAGGCGGCGAATTATTTATCCTTGCCATATTAAGAGAAATTACTTTAAGAAAGATGCTTGAAGAATCTCTGGTTAAGGAACGCGAGAGATTGGACGTTACGCTACGAA
Source organism: Chloroflexota bacterium (assembly GCA_050260015.1). Taxonomy (GTDB): domain Bacteria; phylum Bacteroidota; class Ignavibacteria; order Kapaibacteriales; family UBA2268; genus JBLNBN01. The sequence goes on from JBLNBN010000030.1 coordinate 60,337, forward strand.
GCATCGGAGACGGAGTTATCACGACGGACAGCGACGGCCTGGTGACGATGCTTAACCCCGTAGCCCAGGAATTAACCGGTTGGGACGAGATTTCGGCGCTGGGAAAATCGATTGAGGATATCTTCAATATAATCGACGAAACCACGGGCAGAAAGATAAAGAATCCGATTAGAACGTCCCTACGCTCTAATGAAGTATCTCAACTTGCAAATCACACCGTCCTGGTCGCTAAAGACGGATCGAAAAGAATAATCTCCGATAGCGCCGCCCCGATACGGCTAAGTCAATCCGACCTGGTGGGCGCGGTCCTCGTCTTCAGAGATATTACTAAGATTAAGGAAACCGAGGCGGCCTTAAAGAGGGAACGCGATTTTGTATCGACGATGATCCAAACGGTCGGTTCGATGATCTTTATCATGGATAAGAATTGCATTATCCAGAGTATTAACAGAAAATTCTCCGAGATCAGCGGTTGGAGCGAAGAGGAAATTAAAGGAAAGAGTTTTATCGACCTCTTAATACCGAAAGCATACAGAAAAAGAATTGCTTCCGAGTACTTCAACCTTGCCTCCGGGGGGGCCGTACGCCGTAGCGGTTACGGGTATTGGGTAATGAAGGACGGATCGCTTAAGTACATAAGTTGGTCAAATTCCGTCGTAAGCACGGACGATAGCCAGGATAAGTTCATTATAGGAACTGGCATCGATATCACCGAGCTCAAGGACGCCGAGAACAAAATGACCGAGATGGCCCGCGATTACGAAGTCATCGTTGAAGCTTCCGGGCAGGTGGTGTTTACCTACGACGTAATGAACGATTATATCGAATGGGGAGGTTCGCTGCATAAAGTCTTCGGTTACTCTACCGAAGAAATGCATACGAACTTTAATAGTATCCTGTTAAAATTACATCCTGAAGACCAGGAAAGGGTGCGCTCCGAAATCCAACAATGCTTAGAGAAGGGGATTAAGCTTTACACCGATTACCGGTTCCTGGCAAAGGACGGTAAATACATCTGGGTGCATCAATCCGCAACGGCTATAATCGACGAGGGCGGCGCTATAAAACGAATGCTTGGCGTTATTCAAAACATCGACGAACGTATAAAATCTGAGTCCAATAAGAACTCGCTACTCAAAATATCGGACGCAGCTAATAGATCCCTAACGCTGGAAACGCTCTGCAAGAATATTCATAAGATTATCAGCGAGCTTATGCCCGCAAGTAACTTCTATCTTACTTTGTTCGACGAGGAAACGGATGAATTGTCCTACCCGTATTTTGTGGATGAATTCGATTCGAATCCCGGGGTATGCAAAGCAGGAAAGGGGCTAACCGAATACGTTCTTCGGACCGGTAAAACTCAATTAATAGATCCGGAAGAGTTCTATAAGCTCGTTCTCGAGGGAGAGGTAGAATCTATCGGCGCGCCTTCGATTGATTGGTTGGGCGCCCCCCTGCATTATAAAGGTAAAACTATTGGCGCCGTAGTGGTACAAACGTACAAAGAAGGCGTTCGTTACACCCAGGAGCATAAAAATATTTTGGGGTTCGTCTCGAATCAAATTGCCGTCGCAATCGAGGAAAAACGATCGAGCGACGCCTTGATGCAGAGCTACGAAGAACTGGAAGCCAGGGTTGAAGAGCGCACGTCGCAGCTAAAAGCCGCCAACGAAGAGATGCAGATGCAAATCTTCGAGCGAATGCGCATTGAGAAAGAAATCCGTGAGAGCGAAGAGAGATTTCGCGTGCTAGCCGATTCAGCCCCGGTAATGATATGGATGACTGACGAGCTCGGAAGTATGGCTTACGTAAATAAAACCTGGCTTGAATTTGTAGACGGTAAATTTGAAGACGAGATCGGAGCCGGTTGGCAGAAGCACGTCGTGACCGAGGACGTTAACCGAATCGCCTATGAAATGAAAAGGCTGGTCGCCGATCCGCAGGATTTCCGTATGGATTTCCGTATGAAACGTTTCGACGGTGAAATCAAGCTGTTTTTCGTCCATGGCGCGCCTCGATATTTGCCCGACGGAACTTTTATCGGGTATATAGGCACATGCTTCGATATTACCGATCTGGCCAACGCCTTAGAAAGAGAAAAGGAATTAAACTTCCTAAAAACTCGTTTTATCTCCACCGTTTCGCATGAGTATAGAACTCCTCTCACTACAATTATGACCTCGACTTATTTGGTGGAGAAATTTATCGAGGCCGGAGATACGTCCGAAGTCGCAAAGTACCTGCAGAGAATTCAAAATTCCGTTCATAACATGACATCCTTGCTGGAGCAGGTCATTACTATATCTAAAGCCGATTCCGGAAAGCTTAAGATAAATTATTCGAAAATAAATCTCCAGGAATTTACGGAAAATCTACTTGAGGAAGTCAAGCTGTTCGATAAGGAAGATCACAAATTTGACTATACGATAAATACCGAAAAGCTCTCGATAGAGAGCGACGTCAATTTACTGCATCAAATACTGATAAATTTAATGACGAACGCAGTAAAGTACTCGCCGCGCGAGACGTTAGTATGCCTGAACGTAATGCAAAACGAGAACGGTTTGGAAATTAAGATCACCGACAGGGGACAGGGCATCCCGAAGGATCAGGTTGAATACCTCTTCCAGCCGTTTTTCCGCGCTAACAACGTCGGCGCCATCCAGGGCACCGGCTTGGGGCTATCCATCGTTAAACGCTGCGTGGACGCCTTAGAAGGCGATATTAAAGTCGAGAGCCAGCTAGGCGAAGGAACGCTCTGCGTCGTTAATTTACCCTTGCGCGACGTTAAATCCCGATTGGTCGATTAGGCGCTTTCGGTTAGCGTTTTGTAAATTCGAAAGTAAGAAACCATCCGATGCGCTCGCGACCTAATATGCAAGTGAGGCCGGCTGCTATCTTTTTGAAAAGCCAATTAAACCTGCCTAATTTATCGTAGTAGGAGTACAGGGGCACGACCTTAACGTTCTTTAAATTTCTGTCCCCGAGTATTTTTTTCATCTCGCCGACGGTATAAGCTTTTGTGCCTGGACTTTCCATAAAGTTCCATAGCACCCAGGAGAGCGGTTTCCACGGCCGGAACTTAAGCAGGGCATGCTTTATCCAAAAGAGATAGCAGAGCAATGAATGGCGGTTGTACACCATAATTTTAGCGCTACCCCCGGGCTTAAGCACGCGAACTATCTCGTCAAGAGCCTTTAAAGTTTGAGGGGAATGATGAATAACGCCCCAACTATAGACGAGGTCGAATTTATTATCGTCGTAAGGGAGGTTCTCGGCGTCCGCAACCCGGGTCTCGGTCGCATTAAGGCCATAGAGCGAAAGCCGCCTGTTGACGTGCTCGACCGCTTCTTCGGTCAGATCGATGCCATAGGAATCGCAGCCGCATCGCGTCCATTGGATAAAGTCGGTGCCGGCCCCGATGCCGATCTCGAGCACAGTCCGCCCATGGAACCTTGGGAACTGGGCGAAACCGAAGATCTCCGGTTGCAGCTTGTACCGCGTCTCTTCGATTTCCTCGAAGTACTCGCGGGTATATTTATCTTTATCGGTGAGGAACGTGCCGCACGCTTCACGATTCCAATAGTCTTTTACTTGATTTTTAAGAGTTTCGTTATCCATATATATATCTTTGTGGAATTAATGCTAAAATATTCTTTACAAATATAGCGTGAAGCAAGTAAAATAACAATCTATGATAAAACGTTAACCGAAAAAGTAGAAAGGGTTAAGAACAAACGTGAAATTGACATGGAAAAAGTACAATTAGTAGTATTAGGGCTATCGGCAAGCCCCGCAAGCAACAACGCCTATGCGTTAATCTTAAAAGAATTAGACGGCGACCGCAGATTGCCGATTATAATAGGCGCCTTCGAAGCCCAGGCTATTGCTCTTGAGATGGAAGGGGTAGTGCCTCCTCGCCCAATGACGCACGACTTAATTAAGGCGATGATCGATTCCTTTGGCGCGGCTCTTTCCGAGGTTTATATTAATAATTTGCAGGATGGAACGTTTTACGCGCAACTCATTTTCGATTCTCTTGGCGTAGAGCTCGATTCCCGGCCCAGCGACGCTATTGCCATTGCCGTGCGTTGCAACGCGCCTATCTTCGTATCGGCCGAAATACTCGAGGAAACGGGTATAATGCCGCAGGGCGAAGAGCTGGAAGCCGCCGCCGAAGAGCAGGAAGAAGAATTTCCCTTCTCTAAGAGTCCGGAGGCCGCAGCCCCTATACAGCAAAGTTCCGCGCCGCGCACAAAGCTCGAGGAGCTACAGGAAGCCTTAGATAAAGCCATTCGGGAAGAAAATTATGAAACTGCGGCAAAATTACGCGACCAGATAAAAAGTTATTTGGAAAATTCATAAAATTGCCGTATTTTTGAATTCAATTTTTCGCCACGCTTGCGAAAAGCCGGAGTAGCTCAGTTGGTTAGAGCAATGGAATCATAATCCATGTGTCGGGGGTTCAAATCCCTCCTCCGGTACTCCCCAAAAAAAGGGCGCGACTAATAATCGCGCCCTTTTTCCTTATTTGGAAGTATGCGTATCTTCTTTTATAAGTTAGGTTTAGCTCCTGATAGTAATAAGCTGCTGATCGTTCCGTCTTAACGCTATATTAAAATATGCTAATCGGTTGAAGAAATGTGGAAGCTTAGTCATTTATAAGTCCCAACAATTTCTTTTTAACTGCTTAGCGGGCTTCCAGATTAGCGGCTAGCAATTGATTTTATAAATATAAACTAAATAAGGAGACTATCCATATGCCAAATACAGGAGAAAAACCCGGTCGCGGCACATATGTCTGCGAGGAATGCCAATCGACCGTTGAAATTCACGACAACAATTCCCAGCTACCGCCTTGCCCAAAATGCAACGGCACGAGATTTGAAAAACAAGAAAGAGGAAGAAGCGGCGGACAACAACGACAACAGAATAGATAACGACATTTAAATAAAGACGATTGCTAGCCGCTTTCAGATTTGTCGACCTGACTATAAAAGGAAGTAACCTACGCTTACTCCACTCATTTCCACATACCGACGACTTCCTAAGACAATCTATATCTTAATAAACATTTCGGAATAATTTCCACACCGCGCCAGGTAAACTCCCGCAGGTAGAAAAGATACATCTAAAATATGTATGTTTATCGGCGCCTCCATTACCTTTATGATTTTTCCCCGGTTAAGCGTTCCAGATTGTCAATGGCCGAATCAATTGAAACCAGGGATGAGACCTTATTGAGCAAAACGGAATCCAGCTGAGCCTTTAAGTGGGACGCGCTCGCTATCAAAGTAAAAACTACGAAGAATAGAAATTGTCTCATTAGTATATTCCCTGGTTAAAATATTCTTTAACTGTGAACAAATAGAATGTCAAAAAAGTTACACAGTTTCTTTCTATGTTTAGAATTAAAGTTAAAAATGATTGCTAATAATCGTAAATTGACGTAATTAAGCTTGCATTTTTTATAATTAGAGATTAAATTGTGAATACAAATTACTATAGGAGCGTCCATATGCGTTTTATCTTTACTTCGGCTAATGTAGTTGCGATCATCCTTATAGGTATGATCATTTACGGTTGCTCATCCGCCGAAAAGACCGTTCTCGTTAAGTCCAGGGCGGGGCTAAATGCCAAGGATTACGACGAGCGGTATAAGCTGGATAGCTTCAAAGTCGTTAAAGTTATCGACGAGCGCGCCTCGCAGGACGAGTTCATAGGAATCGCGGATAGAAGCGGCGCGAACTTAATGCTGCAGGAGCCTCTCTCGGATTATCTCCTGCCGAGATTCAATCTCGCAATTGCGCGCGATACCTCGGTTAAGAAATACACTCCGGTAACGGTGCGCGTCAGGGATTTTTACTATGGGCCGTCGGGACCGTTTTACAACAAAGGCGTATTTTTCAAATACGACTTAGCATTTGAGTATCCATACGCTGGCGGAACTAAAACATTCGTAATGGTAGACTCGGCAAACCGAATTTCGCACGGAATGCTGGCGTCTCCCCAAAATTTAGATCCCGGCCAGGAAATTACAACAGGAATTCGCCGCGTCGCGCGCCTTTTCGTGCTGAATACTCAGGAGAAGATATCTATTGCCGATAACCAAAAGGTCAGTTGGGACTCTACCTCGCCTAAGGTTCAGTCGTTCGACAGCTTGAATTGGGCGACAATTGTTCGTCAGCAATACAGATATGGGTTAGAGTATAAGCATCGTATTGGTATTAAGTCCCGAAGGAACGTCTCGGCGGGTATATACAAAAGCATACGATATTGCAATAATTACGATATAGGCCTTGGTCTCGAGGCTAGCTACGCCGAAGTTAAATACGGTAAGGGGTTAGGATCTCTTTATACGGTAGGCTTATCGACAACTTACGGCGATTTGTTTACCGAGAATATCGATTGGCTCAGGTATTTAATCGCTTTTCAGTCTAATGGCGGGAGCGAACGATTCGGACTTAGGAGAAAGGAAATATACGGCGGGCGATTGGAGGGGACTATCGGGGTAGACATCTTAAAGTATATCTCGGTAGACTTAGGCGCGTTCCTGCAAGGGCATTTGGGCGCTCACCTGCTGCCATACGACGCCGGAATGACTATAACGGTAGGATTAACTTCAGGATTTTAAAAATCGGATTATTCTCAGAACAGTACAAATTATTCATTGATAATTGTAGATAACCCCCTCTCTAACTCTTCCCAAAGGGGCTATCTTTGTAGACGAATTATCAGGAATGACGCGTAAGCGTTTATAAATAGATGAGTATGTCGCTCAGGCTAAGCGAAGAGTCCATAGAATATATTAAAATCGTATACTGCTCCGTAAACGCATAGAAATATGTATAGGGCCGTTCAGGACGAATCCGGAGGATTCGCATGTCTATAGTAAAACATGCCCCAAACTACATCCCCGCCGCGGCGAAGCCGCGGAAAAAAAGCGTGTGGGATGCAGGCGCTACGCGTTACAAAGCTGTAACCCCGCCGGGGTTAAGAAATGCTTTGGCCGTCATCTGCCCTTTGAGTAATAGGCGAAGCCTTTTATGGTATCTCCTAATGAACATCTTATTGTATGTTACTCACGCACGATAAAGCAGTTACGGCGTATCGTGGCGAATATTAACCTGAATATTGCTGGTTTACAGAACCGGACGCCGAGTGTTTTTACGAGCGAAGCGAGTAAAAATGTATCGAGGCGTCTTTATAAGACCTGACGTCTCGATACAATTTTTTTTCTCGTACCCTCGAAAAAAAATCACTCGACGTCCCCTCTAAGTTCATCCGCCCTTTGAGTAATAGGCGAAGCCTTTTATGGTATCTCTGAGTGACAAAACCTTATAATATCAAGCGCTTGCGCGTCATTTCCAAGTGTTAGCCTACAAAGTAAGCCAAAGGGGCGAGAACCAACTCTTCTATTACCATGGGCTTAGCGAGAATTTTCCAGTTAAGGCTTCTATATATTCAGATGTTATCACTAATATTATTAGAGTATCAAACAAGAGACGGAAGAACACTATAGCGTTTATATTCTTCCGTCTCTTTAATTAATCGCTATCGGTTTACTATCGCCTTGATCAACTTAGTCGTATCGCCGCGCCGAATCGCAATAAAATAGACGCCCGGTGCGAAACCGGAACAATCCCACGTGAGCAGGGCCCCGGTTGAGGATGTTTTTTCAATTGCAAAAGCGCCCTGGCATGGGATCTCGCCGAATAAATTATACAGAGAAACGCTCTCCTCGGTAATATCGGCGACGGCGGCGCCAGATAGCTCTACCTGTGCGAACTTTGACGCCGGGTTGGGGTAGGGCTCGCCGCAATAAAACCCGTCGGAATTTCTATCTCTCATATTTTCATTTGCCGATAGCGGTATAACCGGATCCAAAACGCAGAGATTAGGCCGGGGATAATAATCGTCATTGTATGTTGCGATAAACCGAGAACCGTACTTCATAAAGACGCCTGTCACGCTACCGTTATATGGAAATGTACGGAAGCGCATACCGGATTTATCGAGCAGGTCGGGATAGGCGTAGAGCTTATCGCCGCGCGTTATATAGACGAAATCGTCGTCGTAGGTAAACCTGATATCCGAAAATTTGAAGCCTGGATCATCTTCTTTTGACCACTCCACGAACTTAAGTTTGTAGCGGGAGTCGATATCGATTAAGTCGATTATTTCGCTCGAATCGATTTCATTACGATGCGCGACGAGGATGTAGTTCTTGCCTTTATTCTTAACCTCTTTGACGAAAATTTCTGCGTAGTTAGTATCGTACTTTACTATCGTCGTCCATATCTCGCCGCCGTCGGTAGTGTAGCGGATCTCGCTCGCGCTGTCGAGCGTGTTCGCGCAGTGAATAAAGTGAGTCAGCGGGCTGAGAGAATAGCAATAATCGAGCGCCGTATTGGGAATGATTATTTTTCTATCAGTTTTAAAATCCTTATTCAATACATAAATCGAGCTGGAATATTTTAAGTAATCCTCCAGCTTCATAGGCAAAATGAAGTACTCCGCGAGCTTTGACAGTTCAGGCTCTAAGTTAGCGTTTTCATAATACTTAGTTTGGTAATATGGGAAATTAATCGATTTAAGAGTGGATTCGGTATACGTTGCGCCGTAGTCGTCGGAAGTATAGAGGTAAGCGTACATATAATCGTTTTCATACGCGATCGCATAGAATCTATTTAATTCCGGATCGTAATACTTGTGTCTCATCGGCATAAAAAGAAAATCGGCGAAGTAGTTTTCTCCCATATTTATACTGGGTTTTATTTCAAATCGATCGGCTTGCTTTCGATTCATAAACAAGCTTGTCCCTCTTGAGCTTGCATTGAAAAGTAGGAGCGAGTTATCTTGAGCAATGATTGGGGCCATATAGACTAAAGGTCTATATCCGCTTGAAATTTCTTCGGTATACTTGGTCGTTAAATTGGCGACGCGTAATAAAGCGTTATTGCCCACGACTATAATCTTGTCGTTCCGAAAGGCGAAATCATTAAAACTTGATTGAACTTGCGACCACCACCCCTGCCCGAAATAAGCTTCAAGCCGTTTGTCATACTGGTAGAGCCTGTAGAGGGAGTCCCCATAGACGCGGAGGCCTTCGCTTTGGTCGATTTCCAGCGTGTCTTTAATTACGCCGAACTCCTCCATGCGGATGATAATATTAAGGTAGCCGTAGTATTTGCGCGAGGCTATCGTATGGATCTCGATATTCAAAACGTCGCCGCTGGTAAAGATTGAACTATTAGCGTAAAATTTTGTTTTAGCGTTATAAAAATTGGTCGTATCCAGCGAAAATGTGTCGATTGGATTTAGCTTAGGAGACAACCGAACGTAAACGGATGAATCCAGCGCTACTACCAGCTTGTCCTGGAAATAGGTCATGGATTCGCCTGTTTTCGAGCCGAAAGACGTTTTTCTGTAGGTGTCAAATAAATAATCGGAATTAAGACTGATTCGATTGGTTTCCTCGAAGGAGGAGTTTAGGGCATATATCGTATTTCTTCCCCGTAGAAAGTACCCGTTCGTCGTTTTGATGACGTCGCAAATTGGGTCCGCGTATAGATTTTTTACTTTCCATGTCTGCGCTTTATCGTAGGAAAAAGAGATATCGCCTGCAGAATTAAAAGCGACTATCCTATTGTCCTCGACTTCAAATTTCAGTACAATACCCCGATCGAAGGGGCGGATCTGCCGCCAGGTCGCCCCGTCGTCCTCGCTGAAAACCACATAGCCGTTATCGCCAAGGGCCACAAGCGTCTTGCCGTCGTCTTCAATAGATAGGAAGTTAATGATTTGGGGAGTAATTGTAAAATCTCCGGCAAAGCCTTTTCCCGATGCAAGCGTTAAGAACGCTATTATAACGAATAGATTTTTCATGCTATATTTCCTGAGTTTATTGCTTTTCGTAAATAAGCGCGCTTATCGCGCGACGATAAATGGAACTACTTCAAGCTTATTTCCGCTGCTTACCGCAAGCATATACATACCCGGCGAAAGGCCGCTAACGTTCAATTTCTTTTCATTGGCGAAGCTTAACGCTTTTCGTCCGTCGGAAGTAAATACTTCGGCAAAGAATGCAGTCCATGGAGTTGAAATTTCGAGGAATTCCGCCGTTGGATTTGGGAAAACCTTAGTCGAAGTAACGCCCGGCGCATCCTCCACGCCCTTAACTATTCCCAAATCGGAAAGCTTGGCTACAAAGACCCCAAATTCGGATCCGGCGAAGAGGTAGTCTCCGAAAACGTAGAGCGAATATACTCTCTCGTCCGAAAAGTCATAACCCGCCATTTCCCATGTAGCTCCGTAATCGCGGGATAGGAATATGCCCCTGTCGGGCGCGTTGTAAACTATAGTTCTGCCAATAAGCGTTGCGGAAATATAATCGTAGGGGGTATATATTGTATTCCAATGCTCGCCGTAATCCCAGGAAAAGTAAATATTACCCTCCTCGTTGTAGGCTACCGCAAGGCTGCCATTTGCCGTAATTCCTTTAATGGACGGTATTGCGAAATGGTGTGGAACTTTGCTCCAGCTTTCGCCGTTATCTGTCGATCTCAGTATCCCGAGATCGGTTCCCGCCAGTATTCCTTTTGAATTGCGAGCGAAACAATAGAACTGGTATGCCAAAAGGGAAGAATCTATTAAACTCCACGTTCTTGCAGTGTCCCTGCTTATGTACATCCCGCTTATTGCGCCCGATAGGATAGCATCATCGGTTTGCAGCAGAGTAAGCGTTCTTACATTTGTCGGCAGCATCCTGGTTTCCCAGTTCTGCCAGTTATCCGTCGTATAATAGATCTTATCGAGATAAGGAGCAAGCCCGTAGCATAATCCGTCGGGCGTGGGCGATGGGAAGAAAGTAGCTCGTGTTATCTCTTTATCGAAAGCCGGCGAGGACCAATTTTCCCCGAGATCCCCGGTAATATACGAGCCGAAATCCCATGTTCCGAAGAGGAGGCTGTCCTGTAGCGTGGAAAATCTCGATGCTGGGATTTTCCTTAAACCCTTATTTTGCGCCGACCATGTATTGCCCTGGTCGGTGGAAACGAAAACCCCGTTTTTGCCCGCCGCGTAGAGTATGCCGTCCGAATATATTAGATCGTTGATTTGCTCGGAGCCAAGCTTCGAAGCGGAAAGCTCGTAAGAATCGTCCTTGGGAACATAGTACCTCAGACCGCCCTGGCCGTTTACGCTTGCGATTAATAAAGTATCGGAAACTTCAACGATTTTGTTGTAGCTGTATGTAGCGACTAATTTCTTCCAGGACGACATTCCATCGTTGGAGTAGAAAAAACCGTTCCTTCCGCTGATAAAGAATTTGCCGTCCTTGATAAATATTGAAGAAACCGTATTTTCATTTGGATAGTCGTTGGTTAGGGCGGTATCCCAAGTTACGCCCTTGTCGCGGGTGAAATGAATCCCGTTATTAAGAGCGGCGACAATTGTATCCCCGGAGGGAGTGGCGGCGACTATCTCTCCCCATAGGTTTGAATTATTGCGCTGCGGGTAGTCCCAGCTTGCTCCCTGGTCGGTCGAGCGAATTAGGCCGTTATCTGTTCCGACAAGGATCAGCTTGTCGTTCATAAATATTTGCCTGATTCGCTTAGGCATATCCTCGAGCGGCAAATTCTGGAAAATCCTTTCCCAATTCTCTCCATCAGTCGAGCGATAAGCGCCGGCTTCGGTAGAAGCGTAGATTGCATTTTTGTAGGAGAAGAGGTGATTCAGCCTTTTTGTAAATGCGAACGGTTTGCGGAGCTTTGTCCACTCGATCGAGCTCTTCAGCGAGGTGAAAGCGCTGATAGGCGCATATTCAGACGTTAGCGCGAAGAGGGAACTTTCAAGCGGGCAGACCTGGTATACCGCGCCGCCGTAGGGGCCTACGGCCCTCCATTGGGCTTGGAGCGGCATGGCCAGCAAGATAAGAGAGAATGCAAAAAGTACGGAATTCTTCATTGAACAGCCTTTTTTATTATTTGTACATTCGCTTTCCTATATAAACAGATGAACTGCCGTTTTGTAACAGTAGTGTGGAAAAAATATTTTTATTTTTCTCTATTAAATTGGATATTTTATTTGTTGCCGGCTTGAAGTATGCTTAATAGTAATAAACGCAGGGCCAGATCGGCTTCTCAAATTTTAAGAAAACTTGATTCTGAAATAATTAATAAATTCATATTTGTTAAGCAAGAATAATAAATCTTTTGTATATTGCATAAAGTTAATAAAAGGAACATGAAATGAAGTTATTATTTCTAGCTTTTATTTTTATAGCGGTTATTCATCCATTTGCTCATGCCTCTCCGGCATGGAAACCGACCAACGGGCCGGTAATGGAGGGAGGCGCTCTATCTATTGCCTCCGACTCCCGGGGCTTTTTGTATGCAATAACCGACGGGGCTTCGCTATACCGCCGAGCGCCGCAGGACGCCGTTTGGACTTACCTGCGAGGCGACGCATACGCGATTGCAATCGATCGCAACGACAACGCTTATGTCGGCAGGGACATGGGATTTATAGATATGTACGATAAGAATTTCCAATTTCTAAAGATTGTTCGTTACGGCGGGATTTGGGATGGAGAAATTGAATCAATAATTCCCGACGCCGGCGGGAATCTTTATACCATCACAGCCGGGAACGACCTCACTTCATTAATAGATACCTCGCAGATTTGGAATATTATAAGAGACCACGGCATACGGGACATCGACGTGGATTCCGGGAAAGTGGCGATCATGAATTATTTCGGATTTTTGTTTAGAAGTCTCGACACCGGTCGCACGTGGACTCCAATAAATATAAAGGATGATAAAGATTTCCGCGTTGTGTCGATTGAATATGACAAGAAGCATGAAACCTGGATGGCTATCTGCCGGGGAAGAACGTTCTATATATCTACAGATTCCGGGTTGACATGGACGCAAAGAGGGGACGTATTACCCCTGACCTATGTACGCGAATTTTACGTATCGAAAAGCGGCGCCACGTATATTGCTTATGACAGCGCAGCGTATCGCTCTTCCGACGGCGGCGTTACCTGGTTTATGTTGCCCGGCTTGGATAGCGTAATGATAACGGGATTGGTTGAAGAAGGAGAAAATCTATTTATTACAAATGAATCTCATTCGGTTATTAAATACAACTTAACGACCCAGCGCTCTGAGCCATTCGATAGGGGGTTTATCCTATCGTACGTTACAAAGGTTGCCGTAAATATCGACGGAACAGTCTTTGCGACTACATATGAGGGCATTTATAAATCGACCGACGAAGGCGGCTACTGGGAATTAATCCAATTCCCGGGCGGCGCTACGGGAGGTAAAGAAGTATATTGCACGAAGTCCGGGCTTGTCTTCGCCCGGGATAACAATGCCGCATATGTTTCAAGAGATTTCGGCGCGAGCTGGGAAAGAGTAAAAATGCATCCCGACAGCGGCTATATTTCCCCGCAGGTAATGGCGGAGGATGACCGGGGAAGGCTTTACGCCGGGTATAATGGAATAATCTACTCGGACGACGCAGGCGTAAACTGGGAGCGAGTGGAATTATACTATACCTACAAAAATATACAATCAATAGCATGCTATGGGGATATCCTCGCGTTTACTGTGCAGACGGAAGGGCCGTTCATCTCAAAAGATCGTGGAGCGACGTATCACAACCTGCAATTCCCGGTAAATTATGATAATGGCCACCCGGATTCTTACGTTCGATTTAATTCTAAGGGCGAACTGTATGTATTTATAAATAGGGCCCATAGCCCGAACATGATTAACCGCTCAAGCGATAGCGGGAAGACTTTCGTACGCTACGACAACCTACGGGAGGACACCGGCTTAATTGTACTGGACAGCGCGGACAATCTCTACTCGATCGGCCAGCGGAGCCGGAAGTATCCGAACGGCCTGATTAGATCGACGGACGGCGGCGCAAGCTGGAGCCGGTACTCCAACGACGATATAAAATATTATGAATCAAACGACATTTGCTTCGGCAGGAACGGGAAGGCATACCTGGCGTTGGCTTCTCGCGGCGTCTTTCGGAACGACAACGTAATGAGCCTTAGGGAGCCGCCTGTTGTTGAAGATGAATTGATTATTTCGCCCAACCCGGCCGGCGAGGAAATTTCAATTCGAATTGCAAGCGGTAATGAAAAATTTGAAAACTGGATAATTCAAATCGTTAATGAATATGGCGAGATCGTTTACAAGGATAGATTGAATGGCATGTCCGGATCGGATAAAGCGCGCATCGGCGCGTTGCCGCAGGGTATTTATTTCGTTCGCGTTATTTCGGGCGGAAGAACGTTTGCAGGTAAATTTGTTATTTCCAGGTAATTTGCAACTCTAACATTCTTAGGAGAATTGGAATGAAAAAGTTTATTATCTTCTTGACAGTAGCCATAGCTTACGCAGCTACGATGAATGCCGCCCCGGAATGGCGGCAGACCAACGGGCCTTTCGGCGGGTATATGAAAAAAGTCGTGGAGAACTCCAAGGGGGATCTGTTTGCTCTAAGCGAAGTATGGCAGCTTTTTAAAAAGGCTGCAGGCAGCGATACATGGACGATGATTGGCGACGGCTACAACGAAGTAACGGTTGACGCTAAGGATAATATCCTGGTTGGAGTATCGTATGGAGACATTCTTCTTTATGATCAAAATATGAATTTCGTAAAAATTATTCAAAAAAACTATGATTTCGATCATATGAGAAGTATAGTGGCAACTAATACCGGCGGAATTTATGCGGTATATCCATACGGCGGAATTTACTTTTCAAGCGACGAAGGGGAGAATTGGAATACGCTAAATGTTGACTATCCGTACAAAGTAAAAGCTGACTCAGGCAACGTCGCTATTGTGTTGAATCATGGCAAGGAATATTTGAGAACCAGCGATAACGGCCAGAGCTTTGACTATAAAGTAATAAATTCCTCGAATACCGCTGCGCCCATCGATATGGAGTATAATTATACTTTTAATACCTGGATCGTATTAGGCACGGATAGCTGCATATACGTATCCAGGGATTCAGCGATGACCTGGACAAAAGTCAAAGAGCAGGTAAATACCTATGATTATATCGCCATGCACGCGTCGAAAGAAGGGAATACATATATCTACTGCGAGGATAAATCATACGTTTCTACGGACGGAGGCGATTCGTGGAGTACTCTCGACGGCTTCGACAGCCTGGGCTTAACGTCATTTATTGAATATAACGGCGAGTTAGTTTTTACTGCGAGAAAAGGAATATACAAATATAATCTTAATTCAAAAGAGATAAGCGATTTTAATAACGGTCTGATCGCATCTATCATCAATAAAGTGGCTGTCGATAAGGACGGCGTAGTCTATGCCGCCGCTAACAACGGGCTCTTCCGTTCGACCGACGAAGGCGCAAATTGGAGTCCCATTATGACGATCGATTCAGGGGACGCAATTTCCTTTGATAACGTATTCTGCTCTAAGTCCGGATTGTTATTTGCCAATACCTTATACGACTCCTGGATGTCAAGCGACAAGGGAAATAGTTGGAGCCCGCTAAAGTATCAGGCGGATACGGCATTTTTCTCAATCAATGTATTGGCTGAAGATGACTTTGGCAGGCTCTATGGGGACGGTTTAGGGCTTTCCTACTCGGACGATGGCGCGCAAACCTGGGATACAATGCAGGTTCAAGGGAAATCTTACGGTTATAAAGCTACTGTCGCCGCTTATAAGAACCGACTAGCCCTAGGAACGTACCAGGACGGCGTATTTTACTCCACGAACCGGGGCGAGACGTTCCGAAAGTTGCCTATGGACGTCCCGGAGAATTACGGTTCCTACTGCCTGTTTAACTCAAAGGGGGATTTCTTTGTCGCAATGAACGCCTGGCAGGGGGGCGACGCTATATTCCGTTCGACCGACGGCTGCATTTCTTTCGAGGATTTGCCGCTCGTAAACTATGGAGTGAGATTCATCGCGGTCGATAGCTCGGATTATCTTTATACGCATAACACAAAATACAGGCTGATAAGATCAACAGACAACGGAGAAACCTGGGAGGAAGCCTCGGATACGAGCGATGCGCGCCAATCGGTTACGGATATTTGCTTCGGTTCGAAAAATAACGCTTACATGGGAACCGCATATAACGGGGTATTTAAAACCGACGAAGTAAAGAGCGCAAGAGAGCCCCGTGCTTGTAATGAACCTAGGCTGTTAATCTCCCCCAATCCCGCCGCTGAGCGCGCGACAATTACTCTCGCCGAAAATCTTGGCCCCTCGGAAATCACTATTTACAATCAACTTGGCGCGGTAGTTTATAAAAGACAATGGAACGGCGAGGGAAGAGAAGTTGAGATACCTACGAGCGAATTTCCTCAGGGCGCGTACTTCGTTAAAGTATCCGCAGGCGGGGAAGTGATGACGGGGAAATTCGCGGTGGTGAGGTAGAAATTTTATTCTAAGCGATAGGAAGTATACTTATTCCTTTCGTAAATTGCATTATTAGTTAGTTTCGTTTATTAAAACAGAAAAAGAATGAACTTCATTAACGCGAAAAAGAAAGCGCTGATATTAGTAATGGCGGCTACGCTCTCCCTTAACGCATTCGCCGCCCCGCCAAAGCCGAGCGACAATATCAGCATTCTAAAAGCTAATATTACGAAGTACTATAACGACGGCAGCTATGAGAAGGATTTAAAGGTAGCGATCGCTAAAGGCATCACCGAATTGAAAAGCGTAAAAAAGCTTCCCGGCAACGCTGCTTTCGTTTTCGATATAGACGAAACGGCTTTATCCAATATGCCATACGAGAAGAATTACGACTACGCCTATATACCCAAGGCATGGGACGATTGGATAGATTCAGCGAAGGCCCCGGCGATACCGGCCGTTAAAGGATTTTACGACGATTTGAGGAAGATGGGCGTTAAGATCATATTTATTACCGGCAGACCGCAATCGCAGTACGGAGCAACTTATATGAATTTACGCGTCGAGGGGTATAATACTTTCGACACACTCATTTGCAAGCCGCCTGCGATGCGAGGGAAAAAAGCCGTAGAATACAAATCAAAAACACGGAAGGACCTTTCGAAGAAATATAGCATTATCGGCTCTATCGGCGACCAGGCGAGCGACCTGGAGGGCGGCTTTACTAAGATAAAAATCAAGCTGCCAAATTATATGTATTACATCGAATAGCTTTAAAATATGTTATAAAAAAAGCGGGCTTGGAAACAACCAAACCCGCTTTTCTTTTTTAGAAAGAGAATGAATTAGTCGAGGAAATGCACGAAGAGACCGTCGCGCAATTTCGGCTCGAACCAGGTCGATTTAGGAGGCATTATCTTGCCCGCGTCGGCGATCGCCATCAATTCTTCGACTGAGGTTGCGAACATGGAGAACGCAAGCTTCATTTCGCCGCTGTCAACCCTGCGCTCCAACTCGCCAAGACCGCGGATGCCGCCGACGAAGTCCACGCGCGAGCTTGTGCGGGGATCGTCGATGCCCAGCATGGGAGCTAAAACGTAGTTCTGCAGGAGAGCCACGTCGAGGCTGTCCACTGGATCCGTGTTAGCGGTTAAGTGGTCTTTCGCGTTGAGCTTGTACCATTGTTTGTCCATGTACATGCCGATCTCGCCTTTCTTCGAGGGATGCAACTGGCCGGGAGCTTTTTCGACAGTAAAATGCTCGCCGAGCTTCGACATGAATTCTTCTTCGGTCGCGCCGTTTAGATCTTTAACTAAGCGGTTGTAGTCCATTATATACAGGTGCGAGCCCGGGAAGAGCACCGCGAGGAAGAAATTATACTCTTCGTCGCCGCGGTGGTTGGGGTTGGCCTGCGCGCGTTCGCGGCCGACTATAGAAGCGGCTGCGGAACGGTGGTGCCCGTCTGCAACGTAGAAATAATCGACGGCGCCGAGAACGGACTGTATTTTTTCGATCTGGGCTTTGTCGCGGATCACCCAGCTCTGGTGGCGGATGCCGTCGAGCGCAACGTGGTCGTTGTCGGGAGCGTTCTTAACAACGCTCTCGACGATAGCGTTTATTTCCGCGTTGTCGCGATAGGTCAGGAAGATGGGGCCGGAGTGCGCGTTGGTTACGCGAACGTGCTCGCAGCGGTCTTCTTCCTTGTCCTTGCGGGTTTTTTCATGCTTCTTGATTACGTCGTTCCAGTAATCTTCAACTGCCGCGCAGCCTACGAGGCCGTATTGCGTTCTGCCGTTCATCGTCTGGGCATAGACGTAAATGTAGGGCTCGGGGTCTTCGACTAATATTTTTTCGTCGATGAGCTTTTGCAGGTTTTCTCTACCTTTTTGGTAAACTTTTGGGTCGTGCAAATCGATCGAAGGATCGAGATCTACTTCCGGCTTTCCTACGTGGAGGAAGGAGTGCGGATGCCCGGCGACTTCCTTGCGGGCTTCGTCGGAGTTCAAAACGTCATAAGGCTTCGATGCGACTTCGGCAGCCATATCGGGAGTGGGGCGGAACGCTTTAAAGGGACGGAACGTGGCCATTATTTCGAGCCTCCGTTAAGCGCGTCGATAACTTTTTGCGCGATTTCCGAGCCTACGCGTTCCTGGGCTTCGTCCGTAGAGGCGCCGATATGAGGCGTTGCCGAAACGTTCGGGTGGTTGAGCAATTCGCCCTGGGCTTCGGTAATCGGTTCGTTCTCGAACACGTCGATGCCTGCGAGAGCTACTTTACCGCTCTTTAGCGCATCGAGGAGAGCCTTTTCTGAAACGACACCGCCGCGGGCGCAGTTGATTATCATAACGCCGTCCTTCATCATCGCAAATTCCTTCTCGGTGAGGGTCGGGCCTTCGCTCTTGATGAAAGGCATGTGAAGAGTAATAATATCTGAAGTTTTTAATAATTCTTCTTTGGACAAAAGCGTAACGTTCATATCGGTAGAGTTAACGTACGGATCGAAAGCGACGACCTTCATGCCTAAGCCGAGAGCGCGTTTAGCGACTTCGCGACCGATATTGCCAAAACCGAGAACGCCGAGAGTTTTACCGGTCAATTCGCGGCCCTTAGCGAAATCTTTCTTAAGCCACTTGCCTTCGCGCATGCTTGCGGTGGATACGTGCAGGAATCTCGAAAGAGCGAACATGTGGCTGATAGCGAGCTCAGCGACGGAAATAGAAGAAGCTCCGGGCGTATTGAGCACGGGAATGCCCTTTTCCTTAGCGTAGGGCACGTCGATATTATCGAGTCCCACGCCGCCGCGAGCGATAGCTCTTAAGTTCACGCCGGCGTCGATGACTTCGCGCGTCACTTTCGTTGCGGAACGAACGATAATAGCGGAAGCGGTAGGGATTTCCTTTAACAATTCTTCAGGCGTAAGCTTTTGCTCGACTACGTCGAAGCCTGCCGCTTTTAGCATATCGGAACCGATTTTTTCAATACCGTCCGTTATTAAAACTTTCATTTTTTTACCTCTTATTAATTTTGTTCTGAATTTGTAAAGACAGATTAAGCAAAATTAAGGAAAACTTTGTCACTCAACCAAATTATTAAAAAATATTGTTGTAGAGAACTGGAATATCGCATTTATTTTTTTGTTAATTTGTGATCGTGGGCATAACAAAAGAGTAATATATATGCGCAAAGATAAAGATGTAATATTAATAGTTGACGACAACACAGATAATCTTAAAATAGTCGGCGAGCAACTGCGCGAGCACAACGCGGAGTTAATCATAGCGACGAGCGGGGAGATGGCTCTTAATTTTTTAAGCCGTCGCACGCCCGATTTAATTTTATTGGACGTCATGATGCCGGAAATGGACGGCTTCGAGCTCTGCAGAAGGATAAAAGAAAATCCGAACACCGCGGAGACCCCAATAATCTTTTTAACTGGAAAGGTAGCCGAGGAGGACGTTTTACGCGGCTTCGAATTAGGCGCGGTCGATTACGTGCCAAAGCCGTTCCGCAACGCGGAATTGCTAGCTCGCGTTCGCGTTCATATTGATTTGCGAAGAGCGCGCAAAGCCCTCCAGGAGAATAATACGGCTTTAGAAAAGGCTAATCTCCAGAAAAATGAATTGATGGGTATTGCTGCGCATGACCTGAAGAATCCGATTTACAGCATATCAATGCTCGCTAAGCTTCTGCGCGACGAAGCAGGACTAAGCCAGGAAGAGGTGAAGGAATTTGCTCAGGATATCGTCACTTCCGCCGAGAGAATGCTTGAATTGATCGTCTCCCTTTTGGATCTCAATGCATTAGAGGACGGCAGGATTGCCTTCCACCCTGAATGTATTGAATTAAGCGAAACGCTTGAAGCTTTAGTAAAGAGATACAAGCCCCAGGCGGAAGCAAAACAAATCCAGATCAATTTCGAGCCTAATAGCGAAGGAATTAATATTACCGCGGATAGGAACGCTGTAATCCAGATATTCGACAACCTGATATCCAACGCCATCAAGTTCTCGCCCTTCGAAAAACGCGTATTCGTCGATCTCGCGACTACGGATCATCGGGCGGTAGTTTCCGTGCGCGACGAAGGGCCCGGCATAACGAAGGAAGATATGGGTAAGCTATTCGGCAAGTTTACGAAACTCTCGGCGCGGCCTACTGCGGGGGAAAATTCCACTGGACTTGGGCTATCGATAGTTAAATCTTACGTGGAGGCTTGCGAGGGAACTATCCGTTGCGATAGCGAACCGGGAAGCGGGGCGGATTTTATCGTAACTTTCCCACTATCGACAGGGGATTAATCGGATAGATGGCTCATTTGCTTTTTAAGGGCTAAGCCAAGAATTTTGCGCGCGCGGAAGAGGTGAGCCTTAACCGTTCCGAGCGGTAAATTTAGCATATCGGCTATCTGCTGGTAGTCCAATTCGTCCTCATGCCTCAACTTAATTACTTTTCTATAGTTTTCCGGGAGCGATTCTATCGCTTTGCGAACTATCCTGCTCTTCTCCTCGCTCATTATCAATTCGTCCGGTAGTAAATCCGGATCGCGAACGTCGAATTCGTTGTCGTCTTCGCCAGCGGGATTAATGCTTTGGCTTAGGGAAACTACGTTAAACCTCTTTTTGCGAAGGAAGTCGATGCATGTATTGGACGCGATGCGATTTATCCATGCGGAGAAGCTGTAACCGGGCTTAAAGCTTTCCAGCGCGTTGTACGCTTTTATGAACGTCTCTTGTATTATATCTTCCGCATCGTCCTCGTCGCGGATCATTCGGCGAATGTAGCCAGCTATAAGCCTTCTGTATTTACGTTCCAATTCGGCAAACGCCTGCTTATTCCCGGCTAAGATCTGTCGGATCAAGCCGTAATCCTCTTCATTTCTCCTGGCTATATTTGCTTGTTGGGGTGAAGGCATCGTACAAATTACCAAATTGGAAAATCAAATATAAATAAAAATAGCGAGCGGTTAAAACTCGACGATAGTAACTCCGGCTCCGCCTTCCGTCAGCTCGCCCTCGCGGAAAGATTTAATATAGGGATTCTCCGTGAGAAACTCGTGAATCGCTTTACGCAACGCCCCGGTACCCTTGCCGTGGATAATCGTAAACATAGGGACGTTATTTAGAATTGCGTTTGAGATATAGTCCTCGAGCTCGCGCAAACTCTCTTCGGCGCGCTTACCTCGAAGGTCGAGACGAGTATTCATATCAAATTTAATAAATTCGGTGTAATCCGCTTTTTTAGTCTCTTTCTTTTCGGCCGGCGCCAATTTGGAAAGTGGAAGCCGAAATTTCAATCCATTTAGATCTACGAGCGCTACGCCCTTAGCTTTATCGACTTCCAGCGCAATCCCGGTCGCATTGGAGTCGATGACGAGCACGCCTTCGCCCTCGACGACTTCGCCTTTAGGCCTTGGAGCTGCCTGTTGAGCTTTTTCCTCGGACTTGCGAACCTGCTCTTCAATTTTATCGCGTTTATCGCCGTAATCGTGTTTTACTTCGGCTATTGAACGCTTTTCTTCGCGTAACTCTTTTATCGTATTTTCGATAAGCGAGTTCGCCCCGCGCACAATCTCGAGCGCCTCGCGGTTGGCTTGGTCCAAGGTTTCGCGGCGTTTCGTCTTTATCGATTTCAGCTTTTCGTCGTAATCGGATTTTAGCTTATTAAACTTTGCGCGCTCGCTTTGGGCCGCCGCTCTATCGGTTTCGGCCTCGGACTTATATTTTTGCAGCAGCCTAATGCTTTCTTCTAATTCTTGGTGACGCTCGCCGAGATATTTTTTTGAGCGCTCAAGCACGAGCGGCGACATTCCTAAGTTCTGCGCCAGGAAAAATGCGTAGCTGTTCCCGGGAATTCCCGAGAGGAACTTAAAGGTCGGCTTTAACTGCTTTTCGTCGAATTCCAGCGAGGCGTTCTCGATTTCCGAACGGTTCAGCGCGTAGGATTTAAGGGATGACTGGTGGGTCGTTACGACGAAGAACAGGTTGAGCTCCAGGAAAGTGTCCAGTATCCCGGCCGCAAGCGCGGATCCCTCCTGCGGGTCCGTACCAGAAAGGATCTCGTCGATCAGCGCGAGGGAGCGATTGTCGGCGAGGCGGAGTATTTCTATTAACTGCAGGGCTTGCGAGCTGAACGTCGAGAGATCGTTTTCAATTGATTGATTGTCGCCGATCGAAGTGAATACCGTTCGATAATTAGTCTTGCAATATCCCAACGGGAAAATCCCGCTTAATGCCATTAGAACGCTCAAGCCGACGCTTTTAAGAGCGACCGTTTTACCGCCTGCGTTCGGACCTGATATCAGGTGCCCGCGCTTCTCCGGGGAGAATTCAACGGAGAGGGGAATGACCTTATCCTTACCTTTGGTATGTACGAGCAACGGATGCTTTACGTTCTTTAGTATTATTTCGTTCTCATCGGAAATTTCCGGCTTTACGCCGCCATATTCAAGGGCGTACCTTGCGCGGGCGAGCAGCGAATCCATGTAGGCCATTATCTCGACGGAGGCGAGCATACTTTTGGCGTCGTCGCCGATTTCCGCAGTCAGGTTCCGCAATATCTTATAAACCTCTCTCTGCTCCTCGTTCGAGAGAATCGAGAGCTCGTTATTCATTTCGATTATCTCGGAGGGCTCTATAAAGACAGTTGCGCCCGTTTGCGAAATGCCGTGGATAATACCTGGCAGGTGGCGTTTGTGCTCGCTTCGTATAGGCAAAACGTAGCGTCCCTCGCGAATCGTAATGAACTCGTCGCGGGTCATGTCGTCGAGCGCTACCTTACGCATTATCTTTTGAATGCGCGAGCGCAGCCGCGCTGATTTTCCATGTATTTCCTGCCGGATGCGGAAGAGTTCCTTGCTCGCGGTGTCCTTTACTTCGCCGGTGTCCGTGAGCGCTTCGGCGATATGCTTCTCTAAGAGTCTATTCTCGAATAGGGCGGCTGCACGTTCGGAAAGTAATGGGAATTTCTCGAACCTGGAAGCGAAAAACCCTTTTAATAAGCGCGACACCCGGGCCACATCAGCGATTTTTAGTATATCCAACGAAGAAAGCACGGAATTAATAACGAGCGAAGAATAGAGCCTTTGCCGGACGTCATCCATTCCTTCGAACGGGACGGAATCTTCCGTTACGAGCAGCTTAACGGCTTCGTCGAGCGTCGAATGCTCTTCGTTCAGGCGCTCAATATCCTCGCTCGGGCGTAGATTAAGGAGTATCTCTCTCCCGGGATCCGTTATGGCGTATTTGGAGATAAATTCAAGCGCGGTAAAGAATTCGAGCCTGCGCATGGATTCGACTAGCATTTCCTCTAATGACTTCTCTTTTAATTCCGGCATTTACTGCTAACCTAAAAGCTTTTTAACAATTTCCTGAACCTTTCCGCCCTCGGCTTTCCCGGAGAGCTTTTTCATTGATATTCCCATCACCTTGCCCATATCCTTTGCGCCGGCGGCGCCAGTTTGCACGATAACCTCGCGTATCTCGGCCTCGATTTCTTCGTCGCTTAATTGTTTAGGAAGGAATTCCTGGATAATAGCGAGCTCGCCCTCTTCTTTTTCGGCGAGGTCGTCCCTTCCCGCGGAGCGGTACATATCGATGGCGTCTTTGCGCTTTTTCGCCGCGGAATTGAGTAATTTTATTTCGTCCGCGTCGCCTAATTCGCGGCCTGCCCCGCTTTTATTAAACTCAATAATTTGCGAGCGGATGGAGCGCAGGGTTTCAGTACGCAGCTTATTTCCATCCTTCATCGCATTTTTCAGATGTTCGGTTATTGTTTCTTCTAAGTTCATTTTGTTTGATTTTTTGTTTACATTAATCTTATTATTAACGATATTGAGTCGGCCTTAGTGAGGTCAAAATTTATAAAAGGGATAAATGAATGAAAATTTTACGTCCTTCGTACCAATTTCCAAAACGGGGGAAGGCAGCTTAAAGTAATTGGCGCTCTGGATCAGCCAACCCAGGAAGCCGTCGGCATTGGGGAACATTTGCTGAAGATTCCAATCGAGCGATATTAATAGCTTTGGGTTGCCATAGGTCGCGCCAGTTTGCTTTTCAGATTGGCAAGTGCAGGGGCGATCAAGTCTTGGGTTGCATAGGCTATAAACGGCGTATCCGACCGAGAGGTCCAGCCACGGAACCCAGTATTTCTTCATGCCGGTCGGCAATAGGTTGTATACGTTTACGCTCATCCAGAAGGTCTGCGCGGAGTAATTATCAATGAAAGCGTCCGACGGGTACCTGTCTAACTCCCCGTGCCAGGAAGGCTTTATATATTGAAACTTTGGCGTGAAATTCTGCAGGAAGGGCGAGAAATGCTGGGCAACGAAAAATGTCGCTCCGGCGATATCCGCGTAAAAGTCAGAAGGGGAAAAGCCAAACCCGATGCTGTACCCGTCAAGAATTTCGACGTAGGAATTATAAGCCAGCCCTAGAACGCCGCCCCAAATAGCCGAAGCGTCGTAGCTCAGCCCAGAGGTAAAGAGGGCTTCCTGCATTACGTAGCATGGGAGATACGTGCCAAAAAAATGACCGGGCTTATCCAGCCAGAGAGTAAATTCCGCATCCTCGTAAGTATGGAAGGGGCCTACTTCCTTCCAAATCGTATTCTGCTGCAAAAAGTGCTGAAGAAGAAAAATACCGGTATAAACGCCGCCGGTTACTGCGGCGGCTGCGGGTTGAATCTCAGTTTCACGCAGGGGCAGCTTACCCGTTATGGTAAAGCGGCGATTATTAGCGTACATGAATTCTTTTGACGTAATGTGCTTTGATTTCGAGATTGTTTCAATCAAAGAGTCGCTAAGTGACAATTTTTTATTATTTTCGCTAAACGCAGAGTCGGCTGGTAGAGTAGCCGCCGGGGGCGGCGTTGGAAGACCGGCTAAGACGACGGCCGTATCTTCTGCAAATAAATTGGAAGAAACGACTAAAACTATGAAAAAAAACGTATATTTCAGCATATTGTGGTATAAATATTGATGTAAATAAATACGATTCAAAATTGAATTCTTTCAAAAATAAAGAATAATGATTCAAAATTGTAAAAAAAATATCTAAAAAGCTACTAATGGACCGAATTGGCAATACACTGAAAGCCCGACGTCAACAATTGGGCTTAAAAATAGAAGATGTTAGCGAGCGCACTAAGATACGTCCGCACCTGATAAAATCAATTGAAGAGGGCGAGCGCGACGTTATGCCGGCGGTCTATATTAAGTCGTTTGTAAAGACATACGCTACGTTCCTCGGTCTTTCCGAAGGTGAAATTGATAATCTATTAAAGGAACTGGAACCGGCAAAGCCTTCTAAAATCGTTCCTGCGACCAGGGCCGACCAATCCGCTAACCCTGTGGCCGCCGCGCCCAAAACCAGTAAATCCGTTGAAAGAAAAGAACCCGAAAAGAAAGAAAGCAGCCAATTAGAGCCTAAGGAGCCGCCGGCCAAGGAAAAGAATAGCGACCGGCCCGCTAAAATCTCCGAGCCGGCAGAACAGGAGGCGACTAATTACAAGGAATTATTCAAGAAAAAATCAGTAAAGAAGACTTCAAACGTAAGCGTGGCTAATGTAATTATATACGCTTTGCTTATTCTCGGTGTAATTGCTATTATTTTCTTTACTTTTTTTTATGACAGCGCCGTTGAGAATGCGCCTCCAGCTTCGATCGACACTACCAAGAAAGAGTCGAAGGAAGAGGGCTCCGGTATATTGTCCTACTTCGACGCTCCCGACAGCCTTGCCCTTACGGCCCGGGCGCGCGATACGGTATGGGTTCGGCTTGAGATCGACGGCGTGAAGAGCGAGGAAATAATAATTAAACCCGGGCAGGAAGCCGTCTGGCACGCAAAGGACTATTTTTTGGTTAGCCACGGAAATATTGGCGGCGTTGATTTCTACCTCGACGGCAACAAGTTGCCTTTGTTTGGCAAACGACGCTCCGTAGCGAGGAATATAAAAATTACTAAGGACGGAGCGCTTGGACTACCGCAGGAAACTACCCCTCAAACCAACGCTCCAGCCCAGCCAAACGTAGGGCCTACGGATCGTTCCACGCCGAACGCCGATAGCCAGGCAAAGAGATCGCGCCGGTATAGTTCCCGAAAGAAAGAGAAGAAAGCGACGCCCCCGCCAATGATTTTGGAGTCGCCGCCCGTAAGGACTCAGCCGCCGTCGTTAAATTCAACGAAAACTCCTCGTTAAAATTAACTAAAAAAATTTGTAAATTTGCCGCTCGTATTATTCATAGATGAACAGAGATTATGAAAAGCGCTGCCGGTATTTGTTTAGGAGCTTCCAGTATTTCTATTGTTCGCGCTATTGCGGACGAGCAGAATCATATAAAAGTCAGCGAAGTTTTAACCCTGCCTCATTATGGCGATCCGCAAAACGCGCTTCGACGGAGCCTCAGTAAAGTAGCGCAAAGAGGCGATTCTATCGTAGTGACGGGTAGAAAGCTGAGAAACCTGATAGAATCCGTTAGCATATCCGAACCTGAAGCCACCGAACTTGCCCTTGCGGAACTTTACGGTGATAAAAAATTTAGCGCGGTCGCCAGCCTTGGCGGCGAAACTTTCATCGTTTATAATCTCGACTCCCAGGGCAAAATAAGCTCCGTCACGGCAAAAAATCAATGCGCTTCCGGCACCGGCGAATTCTTCATGCAACAGATAAAAAGAATGGATCTTTCCCTTGAGGAGGCGTTGAACGCAGCCGAGGGCGAAACGCCTTACAGGGTTTCCGGCAGGTGCTCAGTATTTTGCAAATCCGATTGCACCCACGCGCTCAACAAAGGCGTGGCGAAGGGACAGGTTGCAAGCGGGCTCGCCTCTATGATAGCCGATAAGATCGAGGAACTGCTGGAGAAAACGCAAAAAAGAAACATCCTACTTATAGGCGGCGTCACCCGGAATAGAATCGTCATGGATAATCTCCAGCTGCGGTATAAAAATTTGATTATCCCGGAACAAGCGGCATATTTTGAAGCCTTCGGCGCGGCAGTTTACGCAGTAAAAAATGGCGGAACTACATATGACAACCCCGAAACTCTTATATCTGAACGAAAAAGCTCGTTCATCTTTCATAAACCATTAAGCGAATATGGCCATCTTGTTGAATTTAAAAGCGAAACATACAGGAAGCCAATCCCCGGCGAAAGGACTATACTCGGTTTAGATATAGGCTCCACAACGACTAAAGCGGCGATCGTGGCTCTTTCCGACGATGCTGTATTGGCGTCGACATATCTTTACACGAATGGAGATCCGATTCATGCCGCAAGGGAATGCTACCGAAAGCTATACGAGGAAGTTGGGGATACGGTCGGGATAATCGCTTTGGGAACTACCGGTTCCGGGAGGCATATAGCCGGCTTGCACGCGCTAACCGACGAGGTTATTAATGAAATTGTAGCTCATGCTACCGCGGCGGTTCACTACGATCCGGAAGTTGATACGATTTTTGAGATCGGCGGGCAGGACGCGAAGTATACATACATTGTAAATAAAACGCCCGCGGACTATGCTATGAACGAGGCATGTTCGGCTGGCACCGGCTCGTTCATCGAGGAATCGGCTTACGAATCGCTCGGCATAAAAGTAACGGACATAGAACCGATCGCTATGAGCGGCTCGACGCCGCCAAATTTCAGCGATCAGTGCGCCGCTTTTATTAGCTCGGATATAAAGACGGCTTTGCAGGAAGGCCTCGCAAAGGAAGACGTGGTGGCCGGTTTGGTTTATTCTATTTGCATGAATTACGTTAATCGCGTTAAGGGAGCGCGTCCCGTAGGCAAAAAGATTTTCATGCAGGGGGGAGTTTGCTATAATAAAGCGGTCCCGATAGCGATGGCCGGGCTAACGGGAATGAATATCATCGTGCCGCCCGAACCTGGTTTGATGGGCGCCCTGGGAGTTGCGCTCAGCGTGAAGGAAAAAATCGCGCTCGGACTTACTACGGCGACGAGTTATTCTTTAAAGGAACTCTCGGAAAGACAGGTAAATTATAAAAAGAGCTTCGTCTGCGCCGGCGGCGCCGAAAAATGCGATCTGAAGTGCAGCATAAATATGATCGAATTGGACGGAAAGAACTATCCCTTCGGAGGCGCTTGCAATAAGTATTACTCCTATAGGAACAAGCCGGACTTTAACGTTGGAACCCTCGATTATGTAAAGGTTCGCAACGAATTGCTATTCGGAAAGTATTCTCCCAAAAAAGATTTGCCCGCTGATGCGAAAGTAATCGGCATCAATAAATCTTTCCATACGCACACCGCTTTCCCGCTATTCTATAATTTCTTTACCGAACTCGGGTTTAAGGTGATACTTTCCGAGAGGATTCACGATTCGGGACTGGAAAGGGAACTAACGTCCTTTTGCTATCCGGCGCAGCTTTCCATGGGGCTTTTCGCCGATTTGATCGAGAAGAAGCCGGATTACTATTTCCTACCAACTATATTGGAAATGTACGTCGAGGACGCCGAGTACCATCGCTTAGATTTTAATTGCACGTGCGTTTTCGTAAGCGGCGAGACTTTCTTTATTAAGCAGGCCTATAAGGATTTGCTCGATATGAAAAAAGTTCTCGATCCAAAATTCAATTTTGCCTATGGGTTCGGCTCGCAATACGCGGCATTTTCGGACCTGGCCAAGCGAATGGGCATTTCCGACGAAGCGGCGATAAGCGAAGCCCATACGCGCGCCGTCGCCATGCAAAATCGATTCCAGGAAGAGCTATATGAAATTGGCGCGCAAGCTCTGAAAAAGCTTGAAAAAAATCCAAACCAATTCGCCGTCGTTCTTATCGGAAGGACCTATAATTCCTTTGCCGATGAAGCGAATAAGAATATTCCAAGGAAATTCGCCTCGCACGGCGTTACTCTTTTGCCATACGATATGTTCGATTTCCGCTCGAAAACGATCGAAGATAATATGTACTGGGAGGGCGGGAAGAAAATATTAAAAGTGGCAAAGGTAGTAAAGGAGCATCCGCAGCTCTTCGCGGCATATATATCAAACTTTTCCTGCGGACCCGATTCGATGATCCTCACCACATTCCGGGGAATAATGGGCCGAAAGCCCTCGCTTACGCTTGAATTGGACAGCCATTCCGCCGACGCTGGGATTAACACGCGAATTGAAGCCGCGATTGACATTATAAAGAACTACCGAAAGATAAATTCAGGAGCCAAGGAGAAATCCGCCCCGGAATTTAAGCCGGCGACTATAGAGGTAGGCGCCGAGAAGAGTTACTTTATAAAATCCAACGGCGAGCGGATCCCCCTCAACGATCCAAGCGTGGAAATACTGATCCCGTCGATGGGCGACCTGGCGGCAGTTATATTCGCGGCCGCGTTGCGATCTCTCGGTTTTAACAGCAAGCCGATACGGCAGGCCGACGGCGAGACGCTAAAATACGGCCGAGCCAACGCGAGCGGAAAAGAGTGCTTACCGCTCCTGCTGCTTGTCGGCGGCTTAGTGGATTATTTAGAAAACGAGCGCGCGGAAGGCAAGAACGTCGTGCTCTTTAACGTGCAAGGAGCGGGCAATTGCAGGCTCGGGCAGTACCCGGTGTTTATCCGCGATATGATTAGGAAGAAGAAGCTCGAGAACGTCACCCAAATGGTCTTAATGAACGAGGACGGCTTCGCAGGATTTGGCGGGAAGTTCGCTATGCGCGGCATACAGGCGATCATGATAAGCGACGTAATGGACGACGTTCGGTCTGCGGTTCTCGCGCATTCGGCGGATCCCGATACGGCAATTGACGTTTTCGATAGAGAATACGCCAGGGTCGTACGCGCAATGGAAAGCGATCCCGAGAGGATATACGACGCTCTTGAGAGATTTTCGGAGAATTTACGAAGAGATATACCTCCCGCTAAGCCGATTGGCGAAGCGAAGTATATCGCGCTTTGCGGCGAGATTTACGTGCGCCGCGACGGGTTCTCGCATAAGTGGCTAAATAAGTATTTCGCAAAGCGCGGATTTATCCTAAAGGACGCTTATATCTCCGAGTGGATACTGTACGTTGATTACCTGCTGAAGATAGATCTACTCGAGCCTGAAAAATCTCTAAGGAAAAAGCTCGAGCGGAATATCCGCAACTTCTTCATGCGCCAGGCCGAAAAGAAGATAAAGAGAATACTTGAAAAATCGGGTTACTATAAATTTGTCAAGACGGACGTGGAAGCGATAATGAATCACAGCAAGCACATCCTCCCGCTCGATTACAAAGGCGAACCCGGGATAACGCTTGGAACGGCCCTCGGCGAATCGCTCGAGAAGTACTGCGGCATAATAAATCTTGGTCCTTTCGGCTGCATGCCTACTCGTTTAACGGAGGCTATCACGCAGCCGGAAATGACGGTTGCCGGGAAGATCGCGGCAAAGAAAACGATTAACCCGCATTACTCTTTAAACGGCGTATTCGCGCCTGAGACTACTATCCCGTTCCTTACGATTGAGACGGACGGAAACGTATTCCCGCAGGTAATTGAGGCGAAGCTGGAAACGTTCACGCTACAGGCCGAAAGAACTGCAGAATTAATGAGATTGCACAAGGAGGCAGAGCGCGACTAAGGCGAGAGCCGCTCCGCGCGCCATTCGCCGCTTTCATGCGTATACGCGAACCGGTCGTGCAGCCGGCTTGGGCGACCCTGCCAGAACTCGAAGTAATCGGGAACTATGCGATACCCTCCCCAAAAGGGCGGGAGCGGCACGTTTACTGGATACCTGGCCATGAGCTTCGCCACTTCGCGCATTAATTTAAATCTCGAGGAAAGCGGTTGGCTCTGCTTCGACGCCCATGCGCCCAACCTGCTTGCGTAAGGCCGGGTTTTATAATATTCAAAGGATTCCTCAGGGGATATCTTTTCAGCCCGACCTTCAATTCTTATCTGGCGCTCAAATTTATCCCAGAAGAAAATCGCGGCTATATTCGGGTTTGCCGCTATATCCAATCCCTTTTTACTTTCGTAATTTGTATAGAACACAAAACCTCGCTCGTCGTAGCTTTTTAATAATACCACGCGGGAGCTTGGACGCGAGTTCGAGCACGTCGAAACGACCATCGCGTTGGGGTCGGGGAAGTCGCCCGCCATCGCGTCCTGCATCCAAAGCTTAAACTGCCTGAAAGGATCTTTTTCTATTGAGCCCTCGTCCAGCTTGAATTTTGAGTAATCGTGCCGGACGTCCTGTAAATTTTCTTTCTTCATTTATTAACGCTATAGAATTCATTATTTGAAACGATACGAAAAAGTAAAATTACCGAAAAAATGAGAGACTATCAAGGTTTAAGCCAAAAGCTTTGCTTTGCCGGATTTTACGTCCAATAGCTCCCTCCAGTAAATATGCTCCTGCAAATCGCTCGGGGTCAGTATCTTGACGTCGAGGAACTGGTGAATGTTAAATCCCGACTTATTATAATTAATCTGGCTAAGGCATACATTCCAGCCTTCGAGCCAAATTCCCAGGTCTCTTCTTTGCTCTTCCGTACCGTCGAAATAAAATATTAAGTCGATGTCCGAATTGGGGCCGGCGGATTTTTCCAAAACGGTTCCATGCAGGTATACATTAATAACGCCGAATCTCTTTTTATCAATTTTATGAGCAATTGCGTCCGCCATACGAAGCCTCCAGAGGAGCGGTTCGTTATGGGTTGGATTCATTGCGCCAGTAGCGGACGCTGGGCGCTGCTGGTCGGGAGCGGCAAGGAACCCTATAGCCTCCTCTAAATCTGCGTTGAACATGAGTCTCGCGATTAAGCCGCCCGTAGTTTCTCTTACGTTGATGACTTTAAGGGTATCCACGATTGCTCCATACTCCGGCAGGTAACGTAGCAGGGTATTCGGGGAGCTCTTAAAGTATTCGTGATTAAATATATTTCCAAGCTCGTCCGGGTACAGCGGCAGATACCGTATGTTCGATTCGACCAGGTCCTGGAAGAAGTGCGTTCCAAACGAAAGGTCGGGGGCGTAGCCGTTAGTAGTCTTACCAATCTCGATAAGAGCGGCGGTGTTATTTATATCGCTGTAGGTAACCTTTACGCCAAGACGAATATCGTCGCGGCTGCCCCAACGGCCAGGCCCCATCAGGATAAACGTTTTCGGGGGAAGAAGCTTATTCAGCTTACCGACTGCGGCTCCTATACTGACCAAGTCTTCTAGATTTTTCTTGGCGGCGTATTTATCCGGATCGACATAGACTATATATGCAATATCGGGCACGGAACCATTGGATATATACTTATTCGCCGTAAAGAGAATATTCTCCTCGGCGACGTCCTTTGGTATCTGGGCGGAAACGTTCTCGCCGGTCGAGCTCTGCGTGCGGCACTGGAGAAGGTAGAGGCATTCCCCGTCCCCGGCGAACTCTATGTCTATCGGCATATCCATGCATTCCTTCAATACGTTAAGCGCCGAATTTATCTTTTGTACGTAGCCGGAATTGGAAATAAAATTCTCGAAAGTAGTGACTATCCTGTCGCGATTTGTATCAATGCCTAACCCGACGGGTTTCTTAACGTTATTGTCCTCAACGATCGAAAAGATATCGTTCAGCATCGGGAATGAATTGCCGACTTCCTGGATTATCGCATCAACGGAAATTGTTTCAAAGCGATTCGTTTCCAGGTTAATTACGTCCATAAACTTTGGAGCGTATCCTATAATTTCCGGCATGGTTAAATTTACGCGGAGATTGGGCTGCCCCGGGGCTATGAGAACGGGGAAATCGTTGCCGAGCCTGTCGACGGCGCGAGTGCCTAACCCAGGCACCATGCGAATTAAGCCGTCTTCGCGCTTAATCCTTTGCGACCATCTAAACTCGTTATTGCTGAAGGCGACGCCGGCAAAAGCCGGGAAGAAGTACTTGCCGACCTTTTTGCCTACGACCTCCTGTATAAGAATACCCATCTCTTCGTTGTAATCCAACAGGCCGCGTTCGGAACGGTAGCCTATGGGGTCTGGGCCGAACGTCGAAGCGTAGACTTCGCTGATAGCGTCCATTATGGCCTCGATGCGCTGCTGCTTGGAGCCTTGGTTAGCAAGGAAAAGGCTCTTATACTTCCCGGCGAACGCCGATCCCATTCGATCCTCGAGTAGCGAAGAACTTCGCACGATTATCGGATTGTCGCCGAAGTCGTCGAGGGCGCGGGAGAGGCCGTACATTATCTCCGTCGGTATTTTTGCGTTCTTGAAAGCCTGTACTATATAGGGATACTCCTGGCGTATGTCGTCCATTTCCTTGTACTTTTGCTCGATAACGTCCTCGAGATTGTTAAAGTACATAAAGTGCATCAGGCCGTCGGAAGTGATATACCAGGTTTTGGGGAATTTAAATGTAAGCAGCTCGGGATTAGTTTCTCCGAATTTCTTAAAAATCTTTTTCGCTAAAAATAGCCCCGCGCTTTTACCGCCTAATTTTCCCTGGCTCTCCGCGGGATAGATCATGTTTTGAAGCAGGGAATAAAAGTCCTTAATATCAATGTAATTTTTAGCAATATCAATAAATTGCAGCTGATCGGTTAAGAATCTTCTAATTAAGGCGACTTTAACTCCATGCTCGGTAGGGGATTGCATGTCCTCAAACGCTGGGTTTATCTGGTGATAGCGACGAATTGCGTCCGCTATTTCAGTTAGAGGAGTGCTGGAGTTTGCTAGCACTTTAACGAGGTAATGAGATTTTTCTTCGTTTATCCATTTCTGAATTTGCAAATGGATTTCCCGATTGTCCATATATTTACGGGCTATCGCAAATATTTCTTCGCTATAACTGTAGATGCTGTCCATTGCGAGCTTTTTTTGGGGACTATTCATATCCGCATCGGGATCGATGTCCTCATTTTTACTGATATGATGGAACAGATCCAGCGTTTCCTTGATGCCCCTGCAGTAGAGCTTATTGAACATTTTACGGGATATGATAGTATACAGGCTCTTATCGGTCTTTTGTAGCAAGTCGAGCACGATTGTCCACTCGGGTTTTGCGCTCTCGGTGATTTCCTTAATCTGCATTTGATATTGCTGGAAGAGCTTTTTTAAGTTTTTCTGCAATACGTAGTGTGAAATTCTATCGGCGATCGTGCTTACTAATTTTTCCTCCTCCCGCGTAAAGACTTCCGAGCCCGTAAATGGGAAGCTAGGGCGATAGGAAAGCTCCACGAATCCACGTTTATCGTTTTGAACGATAATTTTACAACGAACGGCAAACGTAGTTTTTTCATAATTATCGGACGAGTATAGCACGCCGTCGACAAAAAGCCGGACTTGGCTATACTCCGGGTATTGAGCCGCCGGCTGGAGGGCTTCGATAATGCCGTGCATGATGTCGTCGACGGCAAGGTGAGGGTTGCCGATTAATTCTTCTACGGCATAAAGGCACGCAAGCTCTTTGGCTCGCTCCTCGAGGGATTTAACAAAATTGTTATACTTTTTGATTTTAGTTTTTTCCATAATTTTATCCGGCGCATTATCAGAGCGTTAATTGATTGACTTTACTTGAAAACGAATTTGTAACGACATTGTTCTAAAGAATTTTCGTAATTTTGAATTCAGTTTTAATTGCATTAATTAAAAATAAGAATAAATATGATTGAGTTTACCGATACTACATTCGAGAATAAGCAGCGCGCCTCCGCTGACTTTGCCGAAATAGCTATTAAAGTCCGACGCGACATCATAAAAAGTCTTGTGCTCGCAAAGTCCGGACATAGCGGCGGTCCGCTCGGGATATCCGACGTGATGTCGGTTTTGTTTTTCGGCGGTATTATGAATTACGATCCGAAGGACCCGAAATTGAAATCGCGGGATCGCTTCGTGCTCTCCGCCGGCCACATGGCCCCGGTCCTTTATTCATGCCTCGCCCGCGCCGGGTACTTCCCGCCGCAGGAACTCGCTTCGCTCCGTAAATGGGGAACGCGCCTGCAAGGGCACCCGGGATTGGATACCGGTCTTCCTGGCATTGAGACTTCTTCAGGCTCCTTAGGGCAGGGCGTCTCGATCGCGGTTGGAATGGCTCTTTCCGATAAGCTCGTCGACAGGAACGGCCGCAATGTATTTACGGTCTCCGGAGACGGCGAATTGCAGGAAGGCGCCGTATGGGAAGCGGCTATGGCTGCGGCAAATTATAACCTGGACAACCTGTGCTGGATTGTCGACAATAACGATTGCCAGATCGACGGCAGGGTACGCGACGTAATGAATATATATCCGCTGCGTTCAAAATTCGAAGCGTTTAATTTTAACGTTATCGAGATCGACGGGCATAACTACGCTGAAATACTCGGCGCGTTTGAAATGTTCCTCAATCATAAAAAGCAAAGTACGGGCAAGCCGACTTGCATTATCGCAAAAACTTTCATGGGACGCGGCGTTTCCTTTATGGAAGACAAATACTCCTGGCACGGCAATCCTCCTAACGTCGAGCAAGCCGACCAAGCTCTGCAAGAACTCATTATTGAAAACTGTAAGAGGATATAAATCATGCAACACTATAAATTATTAGGCCAGAAGCCAACTCGCCACGGTTTTGGAGAGGCTCTTGTTACGCTCGGCGAACGAAATCCCAACGTTGTCGTCCTGGGCGGCGACATTACCGGCTCCGTTATGACTTCTTTCTTTAAAGAGAAATTTCCGGAGCGCTTCTTCTCTTTGGGCATCGCCGAACAAAACGCAACGACCGTCGCTGCGGGTCTCGCCCTTTCCGATAAAGTCGCGTTCTTCTCGAGCTATAGCGCGTTCGCGGCGTTCCGCAATGCGGATCAGCTGCGCATCTCCGTTTGCTATAACAACGCGAACGTAAAGATAGGCGGCGGGCATTCGGGTATAACGGTAGGCCCGGACGGAGCAACGCATCAATCTTTGGAAGAAATGGCGCTGCTCCGCGCGCTTCCGAATATGACATTAATCGTTCCGGCGGACTACGAGGAAACCCGCAAAGCGACTATAGCCGCGGGCGAAATGCACGGCCCGGTTTACATCAGGTTCGGACGCTCCGCCGTTCCTATGTTCACTACGCCGGAGACGCCCTTCGAGATCGGCAAGGCGAACATATTGCGCGAGGGCAAGGACGTTGCGATCGTAGCATGCGGTCTGCTCGTCTGGCAAGCGCTTTTAGCCGCGGAAGAATTGGATAAGAGAGGCATCAGCGCGAGGGTAATTAATTGCCACACCGTTAAGCCAATCGACGTTGAAACTATCTCGCAAGCCGCTAAGGACTGCGGTTGCATTGTTACCGCGGAAGAGCACCAGGTCTATGGCGGGCTTGGCGGCGCGGTCGCCGAGGTAGTCGTAAAGAATTGCCCGGTTCCCATGGAATTCGTAGGCGTAAAGGACACCTTCGGCGGTTCGGGCGAGCCCGACGAATTACAGGAAATCTTCGGCCTGACCTGGAAGGAAATATTCGCTTCCGCAATGGTGGCGATGGAGCGCAAAGCCGGCTCGGAAAAAAGCTGGCGTAAAGTCACCGATATTGCCGAGTATAAAGAAGGCGTATTCGTAAACGGCAAATAGTTTTAGTAAATCTAAACGAATGAAAAAGA
The DNA here is from genome assembly GCA_050260015.1 of Chloroflexota bacterium. Lineage (GTDB taxonomy): Bacteria > Bacteroidota > Ignavibacteria > Kapaibacteriales > UBA2268 > JBLNBN01. The sequence continues at coordinate 97,304 of JBLNBN010000030.1, forward strand.
GAAAGGCAAGCCGAGAAGCTTGCCTTTCTTATATCTATACGTTTAAATCCAATTAGTTTCTGCAACCTGCTTTTTCAGCTACGGATTTACCCTGGAGGAACAGCATGAGATAGTCCTTGCTGCCGGCCTTGGAGTCGGTGCCGCTCATATTGAAACCGCCGAAGGGATGCACGTCGACCATTGCGCCGGTGCATTTACGGTTGAGGTAGAGATTGCCGACGTGGAACTCCCTGCGTGCGCGTTCCAATTTCTCGCCGTTCTTCGAATAAACTGCGCCAGTCAAGCCATAGATCGTGTTGTTGGCGATCTTCAAGCCGTCGTCGTAATCTTTCGATTTGATGATTGCGAGAACCGGGCCGAATATCTCTTCTTGCGATAAACGAGCCATAGGATCGATATCCGCGAAGACGGTGGGCTCGATGTAGAAGCCGTTCATGCCTTCAGCTTTCTTGCCGCCGATGATCAAGCGACCTTCCTGCTTGCCGATTTCGATATAATTAAGAATTGATTTTTCAGCGCTTGCGCTAACGACGGGACCCGAGTAGAAGTTATCCTTCGGGTTGCCCTGCTTGAGGTCCGCGACGAGATTTTTAACTTTTCCGACGAATTCGTCATAGATCTTTTCGTCGACGACGGCGCGGGAGCAAGCGGAGCATTTCTGGCCCTGGAAGCCGAAGGCTGAAGCGACAACGCCCTGTGCGGCGGCGTCTACGTCGGCTTCGGAATCGACCACGATAGTGTCCTTGCCGCCCATTTCCGCGACGACGCGTTTGATCCAGATCTGGCCGGGATTTACTTTAGCGGCGCGCTCGTTGATGCGCAAGCCGACTTCCATCGAACCGGTGAAGGAGATGAAGCGGGTCTTGGGGTGATCGACGAGGTAATCGCCGGCTTCGGCGCCGGAAGCGACTAAATAATTAAGAACGCCGTCCGGGAGGCCTGCGCGCTTCATGATGTCGGCGAAGAGCCATGCCATCATCGGGGTTTCGCTCGACGGCTTCAGGACTACCGTGTTGCCGGTAACGATAGCTGCGGAGGAGATGCCGATCATGATAGCGAACGGGAAATTCCACGGGGGAATGCAGACGCCGACGCCAAGCGGAATGTAGAAGTACTGGCCGATCTCGCCGTCCATTTTAGTCAACTCCTGGTCCTGGCCGTAACGAATGGCTTCGCGACCGTAAAATTCAAGGAAGTCGATTGCTTCGCAGGTGTCCGCGTCGGCTTCGGCAAAGTTCTTGCCGGCTTCGGAGATCATCCATGCGTTGATCTCGAAACGGCGCTGGCGAACTTCTTCTGCGGCGCGGAAGAGAAATTCTGCGCGATGTTCGGGAGTCGTATATTTCCAGGTTTCAAAGGCGCGGGCTGCGGCTTGAATCGCTTCTTCTGCGTGGTCTTTTCCGCTTTTCTGGAATGTGCCGATCACTTCGTCAACGGCGCCGGGGTTGATGGAAACTGTTTTCTTCTCGGAGAAGACTTCCTTTCCGTCGATATAGTTAGGATATTCTTTACCAAATTGCTTTCTAACGAGTTCAAGAGCTTCTACTTGCTTATCGAACAACGCCTTATCGTTGAAATTGTAAGGCATTTCGTTTGCAAATTGTTTCATTTGTATCTCCATTATTCTTTTATAATAAATGAGTAGTATTCGCCGCAACGAATACAAAATTAATAAGAAAAAAGGATTTAACCTAAAAGACTTGTCAAAGCTTTATGAGCGACGGCGCATAGCGCCGCAACGCCGTATTTCATTGCGTTTTCGTCCGGTTGGAGCTTGGAATTATGAATCGGGGGCAATTCCTCGCCCGCTGGGGCGACCCCTAAGTACCAGAACAACCCGGGAATTCTTTGAGTATAGTAGCCATAATCCTCGGCCCACATCTTTGGCTCGAAGGGCTCGTACTGGGCGCCGGATATTGACTTAACGCAATGAATGGCGAGCGTCGCCAGCTCAGCGTCGTTGATTACCGCTGGAAAGCCTTTTTTAATATTCAATTTGCATTCTACGCCATATATAGCGGCTATTTGGCTTGAAAATGCCGGTAAAAGATCATAGAATCTCTCGCGCAGCTCCTGGTTGAATGTGCGCATCGTTCCAAGCATTATGGCTTCGTCCGGAAAGATGTTCGTAACGGAGCCGGCTTGAATAGACGTTACGGAAATGACTATAGGTTCAAGCGGGTTGGCGTTCTTAACGATTAGAGAAGGGATAGCATTGACAATGGCCGCCGCCGCCGCAATCGGGTCGCGGCCCGCGTGCGGCTGAGCCGCATGGCTGCCAGCCCCGGCAAGCGTCCAGTAGAGTTCGTCGCCGCTTGCCATCGAGGGCTTTTCCGTAATGCAAATCTTACCGGTCTCAGCGTGCGGGAAGATATGCTGGCCGAATATCGCCACTGGTTTAAATCGCTCGAAAACGCCTTCGCTTAATATCAAACTTGCGCCGCCGGGGATAAGCTCCTCCGCCGGTTGAAATATCAAAAGAATCTTGCCGGGCAAATCCTTTTCAATGGATTTAAGTATTTTTGCCGCGCCGAGCAGCATCGCCGTATGGAAGTCATGCCCGCAGGCGTGCATCACGCCCGGGCGTGAGCTTTGGAACTCTAAATTAGTCTCCTCTTGTATCGGCAGGGCGTCGATATCCGCGCGAAGAGCTATGCATTTTTCGCCGGAGCCAATCGAGGCGATAACTCCAGTCTTTTTAGGCGAGCCGTTAGCGGCGAAGCTATCGGGTTGCAGGCAACAGAACTCCGGGTCAATTCCCATTTCCTTTAATTTATCGGCTACGTACTTCGACGTTTCGATTTCTCTAAAAGAGAGTTCGGGATTTTTATGGATATGCCTTCTAAATTCAACAATTTCATTAAAGTATTGATTTGCTTTCCGTAGGAACATTTCGTTTAATTCGCCTTCGCTCAAAGTATTATCTCCTTTTCCTCTAAGAATTCGGCCGGTCCGCTCAACTTAAGCTCGGAAAAATCCTCGCCGACGGCGACGAAGGAAACGGTCAGCTCGTCGCCGGATTTTGGTACGAGGGTAATAGGGGGCGCGATTCGTTTTTTCATATAATGACTAATTGCCGATGCGATAGCGCCGGTGCCGCACGCCCCGGTTTCGCCCTCGACGCCGCGCTCGTACGTGCGAACGTATAGCTTGCCTTTCTCGGGCCAAATGAAATTGACGTTAACTCCTCTCGGGAAGAGCTCGGTCGCGTTCCGAATTACTACTGCAAATTGATCGATATTTAATTGATGGAACATCCTGAGACTGGAGACTATTTCCACGGGCTCCATAACGAAGTGATCGGAGCCGACGTTGATGTAGTCGCCAAGAAAAAACCTACCAGCGACGTTAACGCCAATATTTCTTCTGATTTCAATAGGGGGCGGGAAATCGACCGTAACATTTCCATCTGGTTCAATCTTGGCGAAGTATTCATTGCCTGCCATCTTGAACTTAATCTCATCGGGATTGTTGATCATACCAAGCTTATTAGCGAATGCGACGGCGCAACGGCTCCCGTTGCCGCACATCATGCCGCTGGAGCCGTCGGGATTGAAGAACCAGGCCTCGAAGTTATATCCTTTAGCTTCGTTTATAGCGATTACTCCTTCCGTAGGCCTGCCTAAAAGCGTAAGTTGAAGGCAAAGCGTCTCCGCATGCTCGGAGATCACGAGCGGCGTCAATCCGTAAGCGCGATTGTCGAGCGTCGTAAAGAGATTGCCCGCCCCGGACATGTGTTGGACATTAACAACCATTGTTGATTATCCTCCCGCAATTTTTTAATGTCTGGTATATATCTTTGTGCAAATGAACGTTAGAAGCGATCAATGATTGATCCCCGATCTTATATTCCTTGTTATCGAAAGTCGTTACGGCTCCGCCAGCTTCGCGAACGAGAAGTATGCCGGCCGCGACGTCCCAAGGACGCAATTCCACTTCCCAAAAGGCGTCGAACCTTCCGCAGGCAACGTAGGCAAGATCCAATGCCGCCGAGCCCAACCGACGAACAGAAATGCCCTGGCTGATAATTTTTACTAGTATATCGACGCAATTACATGGATTCTCATTAACATTATAGGGGAAACCCGTCACGAGGAAAGAAGTTTCCATATTATTCGTTTCGGAAACGGAAACTTTCTTCCCGTTAAAGTAAGCTCCCTCGCCCTTAACCGCGCTGAAGAACTCTTCCGTAATCGGGTTATAAATTACCCCGGCAAGTATTTCGCCTTGATATTCAGCGGCGACGCTAACGGAAAAGATAGGGACGTTATGCGCGAAATTTACCGTGCCGTCGAGCGGATCGATAATCCATCTAACCGTTTCCGGGTTGAATCCCGTCATACCGCTCTCCTCGGCTAAGACGACATGTTCCGGATATTTCTCGTGGATTGCGTCGATGATCGCTTTTTCAGCTTTCAGATCGTAATTTGTTACTAAATTATTCTTACCTTCTTTATTGGATATCTCTAATGTTTGGCCGAAGCCCTGGCGTAGTATGTCGCCGGCCAGCAAAGCCAATTCTTTCGAAAATTGCGCTAATTCGTGCTTCATTTTCTTACCCATATTGACAAAAAATGTCGATTTAATGAACCTATAGAATTATTTGTCGTTAGTTTATTTTGTTTTTTTTAAATTTGCGTTACAAACAGTTAAAAAAACGGAATATGAAAAATAACAGAACTCTTGTAATGCCAATTATATTGATGGCCTTCCTTCTCATTCCAATTTTCAATCTTTATTCGCAGGTTGATTATAATTACCTTACAGGGGCGAGGAAAGGGCAAATTGACACTTTAGCTCTGGGGAACGCTCAGCAAAGCGTATCGAAATTTCAAGGGCTTTTAGAGCGGGAAATAGACCCGTCGCAATACATCGTCGGCCCGGGCGACGTTTTGATGATCTCCATACTCGCCGCTCAGCCGATTCAATATACGACGACCGTTACTCCTGAAGGAAAGTTGATACTTAGGAATACGGGCGTAGTAAATGTTAAAGGTATGACGCTCGAGGAGTGCTATGCTGCCGTCCGTAAGCAAATAAGCAAGTATTCAAAGTCCGAGGACATCGAGATCGCTTTAGTGGAATTAAGATCCTTCAAAGTCGGTCTGTCCGGTTCCGTTTCAAAGCCGATGTCGGTGGACGCGTCTCCCGCCGATAGAGTTTCCGAAATCATCGACAAGGCCGGAGGGTTGAAATATGGAGCGTCTATGCGACATATAAGCATATTACGCGAAACTAACGGCGGCGCAATATCCATACCTGTAGACCTCGTTAAGTACTACCTTACTAACGATAAAAGCATGAACCCGGTAGTCCGCGGCGGGGATCAGATCAGGATACCGCAAAGCTCCGATGTCGATGTTGTTGAAATTTACGGCGACGTAATGCAGCCGGGAATTTTCGAATATAAAGCCGGGGACAAATTATCCGACCTGGTCCGATTTGCGCAGGGGTTTCAAAGCGTTGCTTTCCTGGACTCCGTCGAGGTCGTCAGGTTCGACGGAAAGGGCATAGAGTCGATCATTTTGAACTTAAACGACCCATCCTGGTATAATATATTATCGAAACCGGGGACGCTCGCTAACGATATAGAACTCCGCGCGGGCGATAGAGTATACGTGCGAAGAAAGGTAGAATGGAAAGAACCGGCCTATGCTATGATAGATGGCGCGGTCCGCTATCCTGGAAGATACGCAATCCAGGAAAACCGGGATAAAGCGAACGATTTGATTACAAGAGCGGGCGGCTTTACTGATGACGCTTACCTGCAGGGCGCCGAGTTTATTCGCCAAAGAGATCAGCGATATGACCCGGAATTGGAAAGGTTGAAAAATGTGCCGATGTCTGAAATGTCGGAATCGGAGATTAGGTATTTCCAAACAAGAAAGTTTGAGAAGCCAGGTATCGTATCGATAAATTTCGCTCAAATTAGGGCCAGCTCCAATTCTAAGGATAACATCGAGCTGATCAATCGCGATTCGATATATGTACCCAAAAAGAACGAATTCGTTAACGTGCAGGGTCGCGTAAACAGTCCAGGCTTAGTCGCTTATAATGCAAACTATACGTACGAGGACTATATTACGCAGGCCGGCGGCTTAGGCTATAGAGCCGACGAGAGCGAAATCACCATTGCTAAGCCGCGCGGGCAGATCTTTGGCGCGAAGGAAAAAAATTATAAAATCGAACCGGGCGACGTTATACTGGTCCCCCCAAAAAACGAAAAGACGTTCGGGGAGATATTTACGCAGACATTAACCATAATAACACAACTAGTAACTATTGCTGGTATTGTAATAACCCTTAGCCGATTATAATAACGCAAGGAATGAAAATGAATCAAGAACACGCGCCCTCGCTAACAATGGCTGTATTGGCGCTGTATAGATCGAAAATAAAATTTATATTAGTCGCGCTGATTGCGTTTGCGGTCTTATTGGCCTTATATTCGCTATCGCTGCCGCACGTATACCAGGCGGACGCCGAGTTGCTGCCTCCAAAACAATCGGACGGCGGGGGCGGCCTGTCTTCATTTATTCAAAGCATGAGCGGCGGCTTAAGCGTAGGCGGCGTGGGCCAGGCAGGTCAGCCGTTCGTTTTTGTAGGCGTGCTTAAAAGCCGGGCCGTAGCCGATTACGTTATAAAGGATCTGAAACTAAAGAAGGACCCTAAATTCTCAAAATTAACGGACGAGGAGCTACGCGGGATGATTACTTCCAGCCTTGAAACGGAAGTAAATCCCAGAAGTTCGATAATCGGAATTTCCGCGACAGCGTCGACCCCTTCGTTCCCATCCGATCAAGACATAGCCCACGCAAAGAATTTAGCGTCCCGGGTCGTCAATTCGGCTATCTCGGGGCTTGACGAGATCATTCGGAATAGGAGCGTATCGTCGGCGAGAAATTCGAAAGAGTACGTGGAAAGGGAATTAGCGCGCTATAAAATCAAATTAGATTCCATCGAAATAGCATTGGAGAACTTTCAGCGCGAAAATAAAGCTTTAGATATCGAAGCGCAGACGCAAGCCGTCCTTAGCTTAGCCGGCTCGGTAGCGGCGGAGCTGGCCAAAGCCGAAGTTGATCTGAACCGCGCTCGCGCTGAATTGGAACCGAGTTCCCCCCAGATCAAGGCGCTCGAGAAAAATTACGCTTCCCTAAAAAGTCAGTATGAACGCGTTCAGAGCGGGGGGCTAACCCCTAACGACGCTTTCTCGATTCCTCTCAAAAGCGCCCCGACGCTCGCACGGCTTTATACGGGACTTTTTCGGGAGAAAAAGATTATCGAGCAAGCGTTGCTTTACCTGGAAACTCAGCGTCACCAGGAGGCCATCGCCGAAAATCGGGATTTGCCAGTAGTGGAGGTGCTCGATTCCGCCGTTACGCAGAATACTCGAATCTCCCCAAAACGCGGAATAATTTTATTAGGCGGCATGTCAATAGCAACCCTGCTATTACTTTTATCAATATTAGCCCACGCGATTATCGTTGGCACGATCAAATTAAGCAAGTACAGGGATTAAGCGATTCGATAGTACTTTAGCGCGTCTCCGATAGAATCCGAGATCCTATCCTTCAACAACTTATTGGGCGCGGCCTCGAGCTTGGGGTCGCGCTCGACTATTTTTTTAGCCAGTTCGTTCGCTTCGGCTATAATATCCGCGTCGGCGGCCAGGTCGACATATTTAAACAGCGGTAGCCCCGATTGCCTCGTGCCCAGCATATCGCCCGGACCGCGCAGTTTCAGGTCTATTTCCGCTATCTTAAAGCCGTCTGTCGTCTCCTCCATTGTTTTTAATCTGACGAATAACGCCTTAATATCCGTATCGTCCGCGTTCTTTCGGCGAATTTGGTACTGGTGCTTGTCTTTCGTTAATAGCACGCAATAGGATTGCTCGGAGCCTCTGCCAACACGCCCGCGCAACTGGTGCAATTGCGACAACCCAAAACGCTCGGCGTCCTCGATTATCATAACTGTTGCGTTGGCAACGTCGATGCCCACTTCAATAACCGTTGTCGCTACGAGCACGTCGTAGCGCTTCGCCAGGAAATCCCGCATAACGCTTTCTTTGTCGACGGACTGCATTTGACCATGCAAAAGCCCGCAGGAAAATTCTCCGAACGCTTCCGTTCGGAGCTCTTCGAAATGCTCCGTAGCCGCTTTCAATTCCAGCTTTTCGGACTTTTCCACCAAAGGATATACGATATAGGCTTGGCGGCCCTCGCGGAGTTTATCTTTTACGAACTCTAATACTTCGTCGCGATCCTTTTCGTAGGCTACTTTTGTTTTTATCGGTTTTCTATCCCGGGGCATTTCTTTTATCACGGAAACGTCGAGGTCGCCGTAAACCGTCATGGTCATCGTACGAGGAATTGGTGTGGCCGTCATAAGTAAAATGTGAGGCGCGAAACCGTTCTCCATGGATCTTTTACTCAACCGGATCAAATCGGCCCGCTGTTCGACCCCGAACCTATGCTGCTCGTCTATGACGACGAAGCCCAAATTTTTATAGGGGATTTCACCGGAGAAGAGCGCGTGGGTGCCTACTACAATATTTGCCGTTCCGGAGCTTACGCTCGCGATTACTTCTTCGCGCAGCTTCTTACGCTGACCGCCGACAAGCTGGACAATGCTCAGCCCGAATCCTTCGAAAAATTTTTGGATCGTCGCGTAGTGTTGCTCGGCCAGTATTTCAGTTGGCGCCATAAAGGCGACCTGGTAACCGCTGTCGATAGCAATGAGCGTAGAGAGCAGTGCGACAATTGTTTTTCCGCTGCCGACGTCGCCTTGAAGTAATCTATTCATAGGCGAGCCGGACCTGAAGTCGGCGGTAATATCGCGCAGGGCCTTTAATTGATCCCCGGTTAGCTTGAAGGGGAGCGTGGAGTAAAGCTCGCGCGCCAGGGGACTTTTCTCGACGAATACCGGGGCTCTCTCCTTTGTCTTGTACGCATTTCTATCCAAGGAAAGGATTAACTGAAGCTGGAAAACCTCTTCGAACTTTACTCGCCTCTGCGCTCTTTTTACTTCTTCCATATTTTCGGGGAAGTGCAGCGATTTGAGCGTTATCTTTATGTCTGGCAGGGCGTGCCTTTTAAGGATGTAATCGGGCAGCGTCTCCTTTATCCTCGGCGCGTAGTTCTCGACGATCTTCGCAACTAATTGTCTCATTAACCGCATATTAAGGCCGCTTTTGCGCATTTCTTCGGTAAGGGTGTAGTTTGGAAGGATAAGCCCTTCTTTGTATAGCTCGGCGTCGTCCTCGTCTATAATATCAATTTCCGGGTGGGTGAACTCAAGCGTTTTAAACCCGGTCACCTCGCCCTTGCCGCTTACGGCAAGAAGTTGTCCTTCGTTATACAGCTTCTTAAAGAACTTTACCATATTCCAGAAAACTATCTTGCATTTGCCGCCTGTGTCGTCCGTTAGAATTAATTCCAGCATGCTCCTGTTGCGACCAAAGTTTCTCTCGTTTATTTGGATGATTTTCCCAACGACGCTTAATTCCTCGCGTAAGGAGTACCCGGCATCGGAGAGCGCGGATTCCGCGTTTTCATTCAATTTTTTATTTATCAGTTGTTGAATGCCGAGCGCGCCCGTACGGGAAATGTAATTTCTCGGGAAATAAAAGATCAAATCCCTCCAGGATTGTATGCCTGCCTTCATCAGGGCTTCAGCTCTTCGTGGCCCCACGCCTTTAAGGTAAGCTAATTCGCCGGGCGCTGCGTTATCTGTCATTTATTTATTTTAAAATTTTGATTCACAGGTATTCAAATATAAGCTGTGTCGTTTAAACTTTTTATTATATTGTAATGTCTAATTTTGAAAAATGTTTTTATCATTAGAAGGAGCGTATATGAAAACCCGATTAAGACTATTTTGGGTGATGTTATCAGCGGCGTTATTATTATTTGGCAGCGAATCATTTGCTCAAAAAGGTAAATGCGTTCGCGAGGGCCACGGTTGCAAAACGAATTGCGGCAAGAACTTCGTCGACGCGAACAACGACGGCAAGTGCGACAACTTCGTCGACGCGGACGGCGACGGCAAATGCGACTTGAAATGCGGTCAGAAAAGCTGCGATAAAAGCGAATTAAAGGGTCGCTGCTGCGGCAAGAACTTCGTCGACGCGAACAACGACGGCAAATGCGACAACTTCGTCGACGCAAACGGCGACGGTAAATGCGATTTAGGCTGCGGCAAAAAGGGAAGTTGCAAAATGGTCGGCATGGGTAAAGGCATGCGTAATTGCCCGGAATTTGTCGACGCGAACAACGACGGCAAGTGCGACAACTTCGTCGACGCAAACGGCGACGGCAAATGCGATTCGGGCCCGTGCGGCAAAGGCAAACAATGCCGTAAGACGCAGCCATCCGGCGGAGCCGCCGAAAAAGTTACTTTTGAATTAGGTAATCCGTTTCCAATGCCTTCGGGAAAGGAAATTAATTTTTCAGTTACGACTACAGGCATCGCGCAGGCAACCATTGAGCTTTATGACTCAAACGGGAAACTCGTTCGCGAGATTTTTGCGGGCGAGTTAAAAAAAGGGGAGAACATATTAACAGCCAGCTCTCAAGACCTGCAGGTTGGAACATATATATTAAAAGCTTCCGTCGCCGGAAAGACAATCTCGAAAAATTTAGTTATAAGTAAATAAACTTACTGCAAGAAGCTACTGTAAAACGCCGGTATATCCGGCGTTTTTTATATGATTAAACCTTTTATTATCGTGCCCTGTCTAAATGATACATTCACAGTGATTAATTATCAGGAGAGAATAGCATGAAATCCAATGTCCGGTTTATAAAAACTTTAGCTACCCTTGCATTAATCTTTACTCTAACGGCGGTGTCAGCCCAATTAGACGGCAGGGGCGGTAAAGGCAAAATGGGCAGATTTGCGGACGGCGACGGCAAATGCGACTCTAGCCGCGGCCATAAAGGATTAGGCCGGTTCGGCGGGATGATACATTGCCCTGAATTCGTAGACGCTAATAAGGACGGCAAGTGCGATATCTGTTCGGCAAAGATAGATTCGTTAAAAGCGGCCGGTTGGACTAAGGAAGATTTTAGGCGCGAAATGGCAAAATTCAGGCCCCGGTTCCCTAAAGGATTTCCAGATTCTACGATGAGGGAATTCCGCATGCATATGAAGGACTTAAGGGATTCGCTCAGGGCGTCTGGCTTGGATCGCGATGAAATTATGCGCGAATTACATAAAAGAATGCCCCATCCCGCATTTGCCGATTCAATCATGAAGGCGCGTCATGAACGCATGAAAGCCATTATGGATTCCTTGAAAGAGGCCGGAGCAGATGTGCGAGGTAAATGGATGCATCCTCCCATGGACGGCGATTTCCCCGATACGAATATGAGGGAACGCATGCGAATGATGAAGCGCTTCCGACCATGCACGTGCGCCTGGCTGCATCATATCGGCGAAGCCGCTCCTACTGCGGGACAGCCTGCGAAATTACAATTTGAGCTCGGAAACCCATATCCCGTGCCGGCCGGCGAGAAGCTCAATATGACCGTTTCGATTGAAGGCGCCGCTCCTGCTACGATCGAGCTCTACGACGCTAACGGGAAGCTGATCCGCTCCGTTTTCAGCGGCGAATTAAAGAAAGGAGAGAATAAGTTCTCAACGGAGACAAGAGATTTGCAAGCTGGAACTTATATCCTGAAGGCAACGGTAGCCGGACAAACTACCTCTAAAAACGTAGTTATTAATAAATAAGCCGATTAAAAAAATGACGCAAAACGCCGGCTTGTCCGGCGTTTTTTGTAATTTTGAATATGAAGATCGCGTATATTATGCATTCGTTCGATAATTCGAACGTAAAAAAGCGGAAAGAACTCGGCTGGTTTATTACTACTAATATTGAAAAATGGGGCTGCGAAATTGAATATATTGAAGCGCGAAGCCCTCTACTCGCGTTGTTCTTTAAAATAAAATCCGCCGCGTTAAATAAATTGGGAAAAAAAACAAATTGGTTTAGGGAGCCTTTTCTTCTTAAACGACTTGCCAGGAATGCGGAAAAGAAGCTCAGGAGTTCGGATTGCCAGGCCGTGTTTAGCTTCGGCTCTATTCCAATATCGTTTATAGCGACTGAAAAGCCTATCATATTTTGGACGGACGCCGCCTTCGCTTCGTTGCTCGGGCGCCATCCGCATATGTCCGGCCTTACGGAAAAAGCTGTCGCAAAGGGGAACTTAATCGAACATGACGCCTTTAAAAGGGCGAGTCGAATCATTTTTACTTCCGGTTGGGCAGCCGACCAAGCAAGAGATTTTTATAAAATCCCCGATGAGAAAATAAAAATTGCAACGTTCGGGCCGAATATGGCAGGTATACCTTCCAAAGAATATATCGATAACGTGATTGACGGCAGATCGAGGAAGGAGATCCATTTTCTCTGGATAGCGGTAAACTGGGAATTGAAGGATGGACCTCGGGCGTTAGCTATAACGAATGAGCTGAATAAATCCATTAAGACGACGTTGCATGTTGTCGGCGTCCCTAAAACCGTCGCGACTTCGGACGCAAGTAACGCCGTATTTTACGGCTTTCTCTCGAAGGACGATCCTGCCCAGGAAAGGCGACTAGCTGAGCTTTTTGCAAAATGCCACTTCCTCGTTCATCCGACTAAGTTCGATACGTTGGGGCAAGTAATTATTGAATCTAATTCGTACGGGCTACCCGCGATCACCCACGAGGTGGGAGGTGTTCCTGAAGTCGTTCGGCACGGCGTAAACGGGTTTATTTATCAGCCGGGCGAAGCGGTTGAAACAATCGCTAAGGAAATTCTGTACGTATACCAGGACGCGGAAGCATACCGCGCGCTTTGCAAAAACGCTCGCGCCGACTATGAAGAGCGCACGAGCTGGGGAGCGGCTACGAAAAAAGTAGTCTGTTGGATAAATGAGGCTATAGATCAATCGCCGTAATATTCGACAAAGCTGGTATTAGTTTCATGCAATTTTATCTTATAAAGCTTCGCCGGCGAGATCTTATCGACTAGAACCCGCCAAAAAGAAATAGCCAGGTTCTCAACGGTGGGAATAATTCCATGAAGGAAATCGACGTCTACGTTTAAGTTCTTATGATCCACCTTGTCGATAATTTCCTCCTGGACGATACGTTTTAGCTTCTTAAGATCCATAAGGTAACCGGTGCCGGGATCGGGTTCGCCGCAAACGGTAACTTCCATGTAGTAATTATGACCATGGCCGGAAGGATTGAAGCATTTATCGTATATTGCGGCATTTTTAGCGTCGTCGAACGCTGGATTGAATAAGGTGTGCGCGGCGGAAAAATCTGTTTTTTTTGTTATGTATATCATATAATCTTAGCTAAGAAAATAATACAACAAGAATTGGAATTAATCAAAAAATAGAATCATGAAAAATTTAAAGCATAAACTGATAATCGCGCTGATTATTGCAATAGCTTTTGGCGAGCCCGCTTTGACGCAGGACGTCGTACCCGGGCCTATCCGTTTTCTAAATATGTCCGGCGAGGCGATGGCGACTATAAACGGAACGGCCATGAACTTTAGCGTAAACGCGACGATCGCGGGCGAGGATTCGCTAGCGGCCACTCTCCTGGCAATGGGCATGCCCGTAGGAAAGTTATTCGCGTCGGAAAACGAGTATAAGATCTGGAATACTATGGAAAATACCGGCTATGCGGGGAAGGACACTAAAGCCCTGTCCCGGCTCAGCGGCTTAACGCTTGGAGTCAGGGAGCTTGTCCGCGTTTTCCGGGGCTTAACGCCGTCTGATTTCTCCGAATATACCCTAAAAGAAAAACAGGACGGTAGCGCGCTGTACATCAAGACCTCCGAGAAAGGGGCTGTCTTTGCGCGCATGGGCGACAGGGGAGAGGCGCTCCAGTTGCAATTTAAAAATGCTCAAAACGAGTTAATCGGCAACATTGTTTACGAGAATTTCCAGCAGTTTTCCGCCGGGTATCTTGCAAAGACAATGAAAATCTCCGCTCCGAAAAGAAACTTAAGTATAACGATTACCTGGACTAAGATAGAATCTATCGATAAATTAACTAAAGCAATGAACTTTTTGCCTCCGCAGTCTGCGGAAATTATTAATACCGATGAATTACTTAACGAGGAATAAATGCGCAAGGACGATATAAAGCCTCTACCGCCTATTGTGGACGCGGCCGATTTAGATAACGACGAAGAACCGGACGAGGAATATACTAGGGATCCGAACGTGCCGCATCCAACGATTAATGCGCGCGGACAGGAGCTTTTTGACTCTAACGGGAACATCCCGCTCTCCGAAGCGGAACGAACGGAAATGATCCGGGAATTAAAAGCGAAATTTATCGAGGTGATGGATATACTGCGCATCTCGCGCAACGACCCAAATTCGACGGACACTGCGCACCGTATAGCGCGTATGTACGTGAACGAGCTATTTACGGGCAGGTACTCCGCGCCGCCGGTTCCCACGGCTTTTCCAAACAGGAAGCACGTAAACAATTTGATTATCAGCAAGGGCATTGAAGTAATGTCTATTTGCTCGCACCACTGGCAGCCGATCTCCGGGGAATGCGCAATCGGGTACATTCCCGGCGACTTCGTAATAGGGCTTTCCAAGCTTTCGCGTATAGTGGAGTGGTTCTCTCGCCGCGCTCAAATCCAGGAAGAGCTGGGCGAGCAAATTGCCGATTATCTTCAACAACTGTTGAAGCCAAAAGCGCTGGGCGTAGTAATTCGGGCGCGACACTATTGCATGATAGCGCGCGGAGTGCGGGGCAGCGAGCATAAATCGCTTATGGTCACTTCTTCCATGCGGGGCTATCTACTGGAGAATATGAACCTTCGAAATGAATTTCTTAATTTAATAAAAGAGCAAAAGGTATAAAGTCCTCTATGCCGAAACGGGTTCAAAAGGCGTTCGACAATACGGCTGAAGTCGCTCTGCGCGCGGGGTTCGCCTCTTTCGCCGGCATCGACGAGGCCGGCAGGGGATGCTTGGCCGGTCCGGTTTGCGCGGCCGCCGTAATTATGCCGGAAAGGGACTTTGCCCTAAGCGGGATAAATGACTCGAAAAAGCTTGCCCGCTCCAGGCGGGAGGAGCTTTATCATTTTATTACGTCCAATGCGGTATCCTATGCCGTTAGCTTCGTACCCGCTGAAGTAATAGACGAAATTAACATTCTCCAGGCAACTTTCCTCGCAATGAAGCAGGCGGTCGAGCAATTAAATCCGCAACCTGAATTGCTTCTTATAGACGGGAACAGGTTCGCCAAGGGGTATGATAGGCCTTATAAAACAATTATAAAAGGGGATTCGCTATGCATCTCTATAGCGGCTGCATCAATACTGGCGAAGGTGGAGCGCGACCGCTTTATGATGCGAATTGCGGAAGAATTGCCTGAAGAATTTGATTTTGCGCACAATGTGGGCTACGGCGTTCAAAAGCATTTGGAAGCGATCGCTATTTATGGGCCAACCAAGTACCATAGGCGGAGCTTTCTTAAGAAAAGGCTTGACGCCCGGGGATCCCAGGAAGCGTTCCTATAGAAAAATCTTTTAAATGTAGCTATTAATCCGTAATTTTGCATGATTTATAATTCACGAGCTTAGAAAAACCAAGATGAATATTTTATTCGAGAATATCCGAATTATTGAGCCTGCCGGCGGCAGGGACGAAGTCGCGAACCTTTGGGTAAAGGACGGAGTAATCGCATACATAGGAGCGGACGCCCCGCAGGTAGACGAATCGACGCAACGCGTTAACGCGGCAAGCTACGTGGCGGCCCCCGGCTTCTTCGATATGCACGTTCACTTCCGCGAGCCAGGCGACGAAACCAAGGAAACTATCGCAAGCGGTTCCGCCGCCGCGGCAAACGGCGGGTTTACCGGCGCGCTGTGCATGCCCAACACTAATCCCACCGTCGACGACGTGACGGTAGTCGAATATATAAAAAGCAAATCGGCTAACCAGGTAACCGACGTGCATATTTCCGGCGCAATAACGAAAGATCGCAAAGGCGAGTTCATCGTTCCGATGTTGGAGCTGACCGACGCCGGCGCGCTGATGTTCACGGACGACGGTAATTGCGTTATGAACTCCGAAGTGATGCGCCGCGCTTTCGATTACGCGGCGACGAGAGATCTCCTGATCGCTCAGCACGCGGAGGATCATCCGATGACTAAAGACTTCGCGATGAACGAAAGCGCTCTCTCGTATAAATTGGGCTTAAAGGGTTACCCAGCGGTTGCCGAGGAAAACATGATCGCCCGCGACTTGCGTCTTGCCGAATATTGCGGCAATAGGCGTTACCATGTATGCCATATCAGCTCGAAGGGTTCCGTACAATTGGTAAGAGAAGCGAAAGCCAAGGGCTTACGCGTCACCGCTGAAGCGGCTCCTCATCATTTCACGCTAAATGAATCGATACTCGATAGTTACAATACCGACTTAAAAATGAATCCGCCCCTCAGATCGCAGGAAGACGTGGACGCAATCATCCAGGGCTTAGCCGATGGAACGATTGACTGTATCGCCAGCGACCACGCGCCGCATCCGTTCCATGAGAAAGACGTTCAATTCGAATACGCTTCCTACGGAATAGTCGGCCTGGAGACTTCTGTCGGGATCGCCCTGACTCGCCTTTATCATACCGGGGCAATGGAGCTTCCTAAGGTAATTGCGGCGCTTTCGACGAATCCCAGGAGAGTTCTTGGATTGGCCCAGCCGAGCCTGGAAGTAGGCGCGATAGCGAATTTGACTATTTTAGATCCGAACGAGGAATGGATAGTAAATAAACGCAATTTTAAATCTCATTCGAATAATACTCCTTTTGACGGAATGACGCTAAAAGGCAAAGCGAAATACGCGATAAATAATAATAAAATGTCGGAATCGACTTTATAATAACATCAAGCTCTTTTGGGGAGATCTATGGCGGAAAATAAATCTTTAGAAAAAGCGGATAGAAAATCTATAAACGAACGCGAAGAGAAAATGATGCGTACGATGATGACTAAAGAGATAATGTCTAAAATAGAGAAGCGTCTTTTGGACAACGACCCGGACGTGATGAAAGCCCTTAAGATAATAATTGATGATAATTATAGAAAGAAAGAATAATAAGATTGCAATATAATCTATATTATGTAAACTAAAATAGTTTGTTATAATTCTTTATAAGCGGTATAAAATGAATAGGTTTTTCAATTCAAAGGTCGCAGCTGCCCTTTCAGTCGTAGCGGTTGCAGCGTTATCGAGATTTCTCCCGCATCCCCCCAATTTCACTGCGATATTGGGCGCGGCGATATTCTCCGGCGCTATCATGAAGGATAAATATCTTGCTGCATTGCTGCCCGTAGCGGCTATGATCGTAAGCGATTTATTCCTGGGCTTGCACGAATCTTTATTCGCTGTTTACGCAAGCGTAATCGCTTGTTCGCTTATCGGACGGCGCTTTGCTTCGAACCGCGCCGCGGTTAACGTATTCGGCGTTTCTTTAGCTTCCGCGGTATTGTTCTTCGTAGTTACAAATCTTTCCGTTTGGGCTCTTTCGGGTATGTACCCGATGAACTTCGGCGGCTTGGTTTCCAGCTACATTATGGCTGTCCCGTTCTTCGGCAACCTGGTCGCGGGAACTCTTCTTTCTTCGTTCGCGCTCTTCACCGGTTACTCTTTACTTGAAAAGTACGCCGCACGCAAGGTCGCTCTCAACTAAGATAATGCTCATAAAAAATAAAAAAGCGGAACTAAATCAAATTAGTTCCGCTTTTTTTAGGTCTGTTTCGTCAAAACGTAAGCTTTAGGTTACCTGCTTACCAACGGCTTTTCGTATTCGGCCCGGGCGGCTTCCACTTCAATAGTATAGAATTCCCCAAACTTCATGCCCGTGCCTTTCACAACGCCAATCCTGCGGGCGGGCACGCTCATATCTTCGCAAATCCTGGTTGCTTCTTCCGCATTTTCCGGGGCAACCGTAATAATTATCCTGGTTTGCGACTCGTTAAAGAAGAATTCTTTAGATAATTCTCCCAAAGCTTCGAAGCCCAAGCGATTATCGGACGTAAATGCTTTTTCCGCCAATGCGATAGCTGCACCGCCCTCCGAAACGTCGTGAGCGGAATTAATTAAGCCCTTATCGTTCAATGAATAAATTGCGTTGAACAGGCGTAATTCGTCCTCAAGGCTTATTTCGGGAGCGTCGCCGAAGTTATCTCCTTCGAAAAGCTTTTGGTACTGGCTTCCGCCGAATTCATTTCTTCCTGCGTCCCCGAGTATGATTATTACGTCGCCTTCGGACTTAAACCCGCTGGAGATGACTTTATTCAAATCTTCGATTATGCCGAGCATACCGATTGTTGGCGTGGGATAAATCGCATGATTCTGGGATTCATTGTGGAAGCTCACGTTGCCGCCGGTCACGGGAGTGTCGAAGGCCCTGCAAGCCTCGCCCATGCCGCGGACAGCTTCCCTGAATTGCCAATACGCTTCCGGGTCGTAGGGATTTCCGAAGTTAAGGCAATTAGTTATAGCGACGGGTTTAGCCCCGACGCAAACTACGTTACGAGCGGCTTCGGCTACGGCGGCTTTAGCGCCCATATAAGGATCGAGGTAGCAATAGCGGCTGTTGCAGTCGGTCGTTACTGCGATTCCCCTTCCGGGCAATTCCTTAAGACGCATTACGGCGGCGTCGCCCGAGATGCGAACCGTATTGGTTCTCACCTGAGAATCGTATTGCTCCGTTACCCAGCGCTTCGAGGCGATAGTAGGTTCGTTCAAGAGTGTATGGAAAACTTGCTCGAAGGTGTGCTCGGATTTAATATTTTCAGTTTTACGCGAACGAGTATCGGCAAGGTACGCCGGTTCTTTATATTCGCGATCGTATTGCGGCGCGCCGCCCCCGAGCACGAGATCGTTAGCCGGGAGATGAGCGACTTTCTTGCCTTCGCGACGAATTTCAAGATAGCCGCCGTTAGTTACTTGCCCGATCTCGGTGATCGGTACGTCCCACTTTTTGCAGATTCTCCTGGCTTTCTCTTCCATACCGCTGTGAATGACGGCGAGCATTCTCTCTTGCGATTCGGAAAGCATTATCTCGTAGGCGGACATCCCCTGCTCGCGCAGCGGCACCCTATCGAGATCGATCTTCATACCGACGCCGGTCTTAGCGCTCATTTCGCTGGTGGAGCACGAAATGCCGGCGGCGCCCATGTCTTGAATTCCGGCTATAACGCCTGCTTCTATCAGTTCGATAGTAGCTTCAAGCAGGAGCTTTTCTGCGAATGGATCGCCAACTTGCACGGTCGGGCGCATATTTTCAGTTTCCTCGTCGAACTCGCGGGAAGCGAGGAGCGAAGCGCCGTGGATGCCGTCGCGCCCGGTGCGGCTGCCGAGGATGAATACCGGATTGCCAACGCCGGAAGCGCCCGCGGAGGCCGTTTTCTTTACGTCGACTATACCGACGGCCATCGCGTTAACGAGCGGGTTATCTTTGTAGCATTTATCGAAGTAAATCTCCCCTGCGACGGTAGGCACGCCGAAGGAATTGCCGTAGTGGCTAATCCCGTGAACGACGCCGCGAAGCAAGTAGCGAGTGCGCTCGTCGTCGAGATCTCCGAACCGGAGGGAGTCAAGCGCGGCGATCGGTCGCGCGCCCATCGTAAAGATATCGCGAAGTATGCCGCCGACGCCCGTGGCAGCGCCCTGGAAGGGTTCAATCGCCGAGGGGTGGTTGTGGCTTTCTATCTTGAACGCGATAGCGTATCCGTCGCCAACGTCCACGAGACCGGCGTTTTCCTCGCCCGCCTCAACTAGCAGCCGCCCGCCGGAACGGGGAAGGGTTTTAAGCTGCTTAATCGAGTTTTTATACGAGCAGTGTTCGCTCCACATAACGCCAAATATACCGATTTCCGTATATGTAGGCGTCCTGCCTAAAATATTTAATATCTTTTTATATTCGCCTTCCGTTAAACCGCATTCAAGCGCGGTTTGCAACGTAACTTCAATTTCGCTGTGAAGTGGTTCCATGGGGGCCTTGCAATTTTTCAAAAAACAAAATTATCATTTTTTTTCGAGATAATTAAATAAGATAGAAAATTCAATCAATAAATCAAACGCTGTTTAAAACAATGTATGGCTTTTTGTATCGTTATTAGTATTTTTGTTTTTCAAAAAATTATACTGTGCCAAAACTTGAAAAAAGAAAGTTCTAAAAAGTCGCAGATTCTGAGCGTTTGCGTTGGTTTACTAAAGGAAAAGCCTATCGACGAAATATCAATAAGATCGATAGCGGAAAAGGCCGGGTGCAACCTGGCTTCTATCAATTATTACTTTAATTCGAAGGAAACGCTGTTCAATGAAGCGGTGGACCTGGCAATGCAGCAGGAAATTGAAACATGGAGCGAGCGCAACCTCGATTTTAAAAATATAGGCCGCGAGGATATTAGAAACGTTCTTCTACATTTCCACCTTGCCGCTTTTCGCTATCCCAGCCTAGCAAGGACACGGATAATTGATCTCCTAAACGCAAGCAAGCCAAACCGGGCAAATATGATGATCTACGATTTGATATTTAACATGGCCCGCGCCGTAATGCCGGAAATTGATCCTGAAGAAATTCGAGTTCGGACGAGCCTCGCGGTCGCTGCGGTTTGGTATGTTTCCTGCGGCAGGCTTGAATTGAACGCATTTTTGCGCGAACCGATAGATAACGATGAATCCTTGCAGCGCTATACGGATAAAATCTTCGAAGTTTTGTTCAAGAAATAGAAATTGCACAAATTAAATGAAAACGTATCATTGGCATCCAGGGTTCGATAGTCGGGATTCAATTACAATAAACCGGCATTCAATAGATATGGACAATAATTGTGGAATTCCAGGGAAACTTTACAATAATTTGTTCGTCATATTCACGATATACGGGCTCAAAATCATAAATAGATTAATTAGATAGTTTTATTTACTCAAATTTTTAATAAATATAATGACAAACTGGAGTAAACATTTGAAAGCTATAGCGCTTTACACTTTATTAGTAGCAACGGTTCTCAGCGCGTCCGTTCTACGCGCCCAGACAACTACGCTAACGCTTGACAATGCGATTGAGATCGGCGTAAAGAATAACCGGGACGTTCAGATCAACAAATTAAATATAGAGAAAGCGCATGCGGCCGTTAAGGAAGCGATAGGAACGGCATTGCCGAGCGTTTCGTTAGACGCTACCTATAGCAGATTTTTCAAGCAAGCAGTTTTCTTCTTACCTGAGGTCTTTTTTAATCCCCAGGGAGATCCGAATAAGCTCGTGCCAATGAAAATGGGCGGCGCAAACTCCTACGAGGCAAAAGCTTCTGCCTCGCAAATCCTGTTTAACTCCGCGGTATTTACCGGGATCGGCGCATCCAAAATTTATTTGGACGTTTCGAAAGAGCAGACAAAGGCAAGCGTTGCAAAGACGATTTCAGACATTAAAAAAGCTTTTTATGGCGCAGTTTTAGCTAAAGAAATCATCCTGGTTCTTCAGCAGAGCCTGAAAACCGGCGAGTCTAACCTGGAGGTTGTTCGCGCGCTAAACCAGGAAGGCATGATTGCGGAATTCGACGTTATGCAAGCTGAAGTGCAGGTCGGAAATTTGCGCCCGCAAATCGTCCAGGCGGAAATCGGCTACAAGAACGCGAAAGAAGCGTTGAAGTTATTGATGAATATTGACAAGAGCAAAGACATCGAGGTAGAGGGTTCGCTGCCTACCAGCGAGCCGGGCCTGGATTCGGACGCCGTTTATATAGCGGAAGCTGAAAAAAACAACTTCGACCTGCGCACCCTGGCTCTTAAGAAGGAAGTCGACCGCGCGATGATCAATATTGAAAGATCCAACTACTACCCTACAGTAGCCGCATTTTCGCAGTATTCTTTCCAAGGGCAATCAAATACTTTTAGCAATTTTGCAAACGCGCAGATAGGCGTCGTCGGGGTTAATTTCTCCATTAATCTTTTTAACGGTATGCAGACAAGCCGCCGCGTCGAGCAGGCGACCGTTACCCAGCTTCAAACGGAAGAGCAATACGGGCAGTTACGGGACTACACCGCAATGCAAATCCGCGGCCGGCTTTTTGAAATTGATAGGATCCGGACCGAGCTCGAATCCCACGATCGGAATATTGCGCTCGCGTCGCGTTCGCTCGAAATTGCCAACGTTCGGTATACCGAGGGCGTGGGCAGCCAACTTGAAATAATAAATTCCGACAACGCGTTGCGCGTAGCACGGATGAACAGACTTCAAACCGTTTACCAGTACGTAACGGCGCAGACGGAACTCGAACAGCTTATCGGAAGAGTGGAGCCGCGCTATTTCAGACTGGCCGGAATAAACGAATAATCAGGAAAACAATAGAGGTAAATATGAGTTTTAACGCATCGAAATTAATATTATTCATTGCAATAGCAGGTGTAATTACATCCTGCAACAAAGCGGACAATTCAATCCAAGCCAAGAAAGCGGAATTGGCAAAGCTCCGCGCGAACGCGGCGGAAATACAGGGTAAGATACGCGCGCTCGAAAGCGAGATCAAGAATTCTGGCGACGGCTCCGTCGCTGAAAAGGTCGACGTGCAAGTCCGCGAAGTTAAGCTTGCCGCATTTACCCGGGCGCTGGACGTACGTGGTAAGATCGAATCCGATCGCGTCGCGATGGTCCCGGCCAAAATGGGAGGACCCGTAATTTCCATTAACGTACAACCCGGCCAGAACGTCGGCGCAGGCGCGCTGCTTATGACGGTTGACGCCGAGGTGCTGAAGACTAGCGTGGCTCAGATACAGACCGGTCTCGACTTCGCTCGTACGATGTACGAAAAGCAAAAGCGGCTCTACGACCGCAAAGCGATTTCCGAAGTACAGTACCTCCAGGCTAAGAACCAGGTCGACAACCTTGAAAAGCAGCTTGCTACGACCCGTCAGCAGATAGCCCAGGCCAGGATAACGGCGCCGTTCGCGGGAGTCGTCGAGGAAGTATTCCCCAAACTTGGAGAAATGGTTGGTCCCGGCTCCCCCGTCGTCAGGCTTACGGCAATGTCTGGCTTGAAGATAACGACCGACATTTCCGAAAGCTACGCAAGCACGATGAAAACCGGCTTACCGGTAAAGATATTAATCAGGGATTTAAATTATGAAGCTGAAGGCAGGGTTCGTACGGTCACGAAATCAATCGACCCTACCAAAAGGACGTTCCGCGTAGAAATAGGACTACCAAAGAATGTGGCCGGGCTTAAACCCAATATGATAGTGGACCTGAAGATAAACGATTATACAAACCCGAATGCGGTCATTATACCTTTATCTATTATTCAACGCGAAGGCGATAAGCAGTTTGTATTTATCAGCAATAGCGGAATTGCGAAAAAGCGGTACATTACGACGGGCTTCACACAGGGCGATCAGGCGGAAATAATCGGCGGATTGAAGCCTGGCGACAGCGTTATCATCGAGGGAGCGTTCGACGTTTCCGACGGTCAGCCATTATCGATTAAATAAGGAAATCAAATGAAGTACTTTAAACCGACGAACTGGGCGATCGAGCATAAAACGCCTATTTACATATTAACGATAATGATAACTATCCTCGGAGCGATCGCTTATATAGGTTTGCCAAAAGAGCAGATGCCCGACATCGTAATTCCTACTATAGTCGTACAAACAATACATCCCGGCACCTCGCCGACTGATATTGAAAACGTAGTTACGAGACCGATTGAGAAGCAATTAAAATCCGTCGCAGGAATCAAGAAAGTTACCAGTCAATCCATGGCGGACGTATCGGTAGTAGTCGTGGAATTTAAGACCGACGTTTCCCCGGTAACGGCGAAGCAACGGGTTAACGACGCAGTCGATAAGGCGAAGGCCGATTTACCGGACGACTTATTAAGGGACCCGGACGTGGCGGAAATCGATTTCTCCGAATTCCCTATCATGTCTATCAATATTTCCGGGGACCTCGACCCAGCGCGCCTTAAGCTTTATGCGGAGGAAATGCAGGATAAAATTGAAACATTCCGCGAGATCACGCGCGTCGATATTATCGGCGCGCCCGAGCGCGAATTCCAGGTTAACCTGGACTTATTCAAAATGGCCGCCTCAGGACTTTCTTTCGACGACGTAGAACGCGCCTTGCGCTCTGAAAACGTAAACGTCAGCGGCGGAGAATTTGTAACCGGGGCCACACGTCGCAACGTTCGCCTGGTCGCTTCGCTAAAATCGGCGGACGACATAGCTTCGCTTTTAATTACGACTTCGACTGGAGCAAAAGTATATTTAAGGGACGTCGGGGAAGTTAAGGACGCCTTTAAGGAGCAATTAAACTTTGCCCGGATGAACGGCAAATCCGTTATCTCCCTCTCCGTTATTAAGAAGAGCGGCCAAAACTTAATTGAAGCCGCAGACAAGATATCCGCATATATAAATACATTCCGCGAGGAACGACTTCCGAAAGGCGTTACAATTGATATTACGAACGATATGTCCCAGGAGACCCGCACAACCCTTTCGGACTTGATAAATACGGTAATCATAGGCTTTATACTCGTTACGATTATCTTAATGTTCTTCCTTGGACTGCGCGATTCCGTGTTCGTGGCGCTTTCGGTGCCGCTTTCCTCGCTGCTGGCCATACTTGTCATGCCGACAATTGGATTTACATTCAATATGATCGTTATGTTCTCCTTCATCATGGCGCTCGGCATAATTGTAGACGATGCCATAGTGGTTATAGAAAACACGCACAGGCTCTACACGAAGGAGAATATCGAGATTAAGGAGGCGGCGAAGCTTGCGGCAGGCGAGGTCTTCGTGCCGGTTTTAACGGGTACGATGACGACCCTCGCCCCGTTCTTTCCCCTATTGTTCTTCCCGGGCATCGTCGGTAAGTTCATGTACTTTCTCCCGGTAATTCTTATCCTTACGCTGACGGCTTCGCTGGTTGTAGCTTACATTATTAATCCTATGCTCGCGGCCGAGTTTATGGGCAAGAAGCTAAAGATAAACCATCCGCGTCGGCGTCACTATATGGCGGCAACATTCGTTGGGCTTGGCATATTGCTTCACATCGGCGGTGTTCCGGGCATAGCGAATTTCTTTATTATGCTCGCAATACTCGGCTATACGGAGAAATATTTCTTAACCCCTGTCCTGATCAAGAGATTCCAGGAAAAGGTGCAGCCGGCGATGATGCGCGCTTACCGCAAAACGCTACAGGTCGCGCTCCATGGAAAGAATCC
This sequence comes from Chloroflexota bacterium, assembly GCA_050260015.1. Classification (GTDB taxonomy): domain Bacteria; phylum Bacteroidota; class Ignavibacteria; order Kapaibacteriales; family UBA2268; genus JBLNBN01. Next base: position 122,568 of record JBLNBN010000030.1, read on the forward strand.
GTACAAGGTATTCTTCGGCACAGGCTTGCTCTTGATCGTAGTTTTTATATTTTTCGGACTATTCCCGCCTAAGATCCAGTTCTTCTCGGAGGGGCAGCCGGACTACATTTACGCATATATTAAAATGCCCATAGGCACGGACGCAGTCGTCACTGATTCAGTAACCAGAGTCGTGGAAAAGAGAATATCCAACGTATTTAAAAACGACAGGCATTTAGTTAAGTCTATTATATCTAATGTTGGTTTGGGCGCCGGCGACCCGTATAACCCGGACAGAACCGTTCAACCGCATAAGGGTAAGGTCACAGTTTCTTTTGTCGACTTCGAGGAGCGCATCGGCGTATCTACGAAGAAGTACATGGACGACATTCGAAAAGCTGTGCGTAATATGCCCGGCGTTGAAATCCTGGTCGACGTTCCCCAAGGGGGACCGCCCACCGGCAAGCCAATTAATATAGAAATATCCGGCGACGATCTCGATTCGCTTCTATCGATCGAGAAGCAATTGCGCTCGGCAATTACAAGGAACGGCGTCGGAGGCATTGAAAAGCTGAAATCGGATATTCAGCTAAAGAAACCCGAAATCGTGCTTGAGATAGATCGCGCGAGGGCTAATACCTACGGGCTTTCAGCCGGCCAAATCGGCATGGCTCTCCGCGCCGCGGTGTTTGGTCGCGAGGCGACTAAGATACGCGACGACAAGGACGAATACCCGATTCAAATTAGATTAAACGAATACTATCGCGAAAATTTAGAAACCGTGCTAAACATGCCTATTTCCTTCCGCGATATGAATTCAGGTCAATTCAAGCAAGTGCCGATTTCTGCCGTCGTGACAGTCAAGTATGGAACGACATACGAATCCATCATTCGCAAAAACCAAAAGCGGACGATAACGCTCTCCTCTAGCGTGTTGCTGGGCTACAACGCGAACGATATTAATAAGCAGATTGCGGCGATAGTTCCTACGCTCGATCTGCCTAAAGACTACGCAATCAACCTAACTGGCGAAGCCGAGGATATGCAGGAAGCATCGAACTTCCTTATGATGGCGTTTATTATCGCCATTGGACTTGTGATCGTGATATTAGTTACCCAGTTCAATTCGCTTAGCAAAACGTTTATTATCATATCGCAGGTTGTATTCTCGACCATCGGCGTTTTCCTGGGATTCATGATCTTTAGATTGAATTTCTCCATCGTTCTGACAGGCATTGGCGTTATCGCGTTAATCGGTATCGTTGTGCGAAATGGAATCGTGCTGGTAGACTTTATCGATCTCTTTCACAATGACGAAGGCGGCAGCTTACGTAAGGCTATCATCCACGGGGGCGCAACAAGATTCAACCCTGTGGCGTTGACGGCTCTGTCTGCGATACTTGGCATGGTGCCGCTCGCGATAGGCTTAAACGTTAACTTTGCGACTTTCTTTACCGAACTAAACCCGCACATGTACATCGGCGGCTTCACGGCGGACTTTTGGGGGCCTTTGGCCTGGGCTATTATCTTTGGATTGATCTTCGCGACTTTCCTTACCCTCGTAGTCGTGCCTTGTATGTATTACATGCAATATGCGTATACGGTAACTCAAAAACGCAAGAAGGACTTAAAATTCCGACGCGAGGCAAAGAAATACGGCACGCATTGGGTTTAATAATATGAGTATGAGACCCGTAAAAATTCAAGATATTAGCGCGCCGGAATTAGAGGCGTACCGAAGCTTAAAAGGAACGCCTAAATTCCATTCTGAAAGCGGAATATTTATCGCCGAAGGAAAGAAAGTAGTTTTGAAGCTATTGAATAGCCGTTTACAAACGATCTCGATCCTGGCGGTAGAAGAATTTTACAAAGAGTACCAAGAGCTAATAGAGAACTCCGGCGTAAAGCCGGAGTTCTTATTTACTGCTGATAAGCCCGAGATAGAAAAAATAGTCGGGTTCAAGCTTCACACAGGGATAATGGCTATCGGTAAGCAGCCCGGGCAAGCTACGCTCCGGGAGATGAATAGCCCGATATGCATTCTCTCGGGCGTCGTCGACTCGGAGAATGTCGGGGCGATAGCCCGCAATTGCGCTGCTTTCGGCTGCGATTCTTTGATTATTGATCCTGCCTCCAGCAGTCCTTTTTTAAGGCGCGCCATACGGGTGTCCATGGGCGCGATCTTCGATATGAAGTATCTCCGGACTTCCGATTTGTCTAAAACTATTTTGGAATTAAAAAATCGGGAATTTGAAGTTATAGCCGCAGAGATATGCAAAGGATCCAAAAGTATATTAACTCATGAATTTCGTGAACGGAGAGCAATAATTTTCGGCTCGGAAAGTTTAGGAATTAGCCCGGAAATATTAAAAATCGCCGATAATGTGCTTCATATACCAATCACAGATAAAATACCTTCGATTAACGTCGCCGCGACGAGCGGAATTTTTCTTTTTTTTCTAAGAAATAAATCATAAATTTATACATTCAAAAGTAACGAACTGAAAAAAAATGGTACTGCCCGGTAAATGGGAAGCGATCGACTTTTTAACCATATTCTTTCGCGCGCAAGGCAAATCGCTGTTGCTAAAGCAGCTTGTCGAAGAAAACGGCTCGCTGCAAATTCTCAACGAGAACCTGCATAAGTACAAAAAATTTCCCGTTCAAAGCTCCCTTTTCTTTGAAAATGAATCGCGTTCCCGTGCGGAAGACCAGGTAAAGCGCTGTAAGCGGCACGCCGTTAATATTGTCACAATTTGGGACGATAAGTATCCCCCGCTGCTCCGCCATATAGATTATCCTCCCGTAGCTTTATTTGTAAAGGGCGACGTTGACTTAACGAAACGTACGTCCATATCAATAGTAGGGACCCGTCAAAACACCCTCTATGGCAAACATGTAGCCGAGAAATTCGTTGAAACGTTCGTCGAGAACGATATTGTTATCACGAGCGGTCTCGCGAACGGTATAGATTCTATAGCCCATTATTTTACTGTAAAGGCCGGCGGAACGACAATCGCCGTTATAGCGTCCGGCTTGGACGAGATGATGACGACCTCGAAGAAAATGACCGAGCGAATAATCGAAGGCGGCGGGGCGGTTTACACCGAGTATCCCTGCGGAACTATCGCCCGACCTGGGCATTTTCCTCAACGCAATCGAATTATCAGCGGCGTTTCGGTGGCGACGCTCGTCGTGGAGAGCGACGTGCGCGGAGGTTCGCTAATAACGGCCAGGTTCGCATTCGAGCAAAACCGCGAGGTCTTCGCGGTGCCCGGCCCGATATTTTCCGCGAAGTCGTCGGGGACTAACGAATTAATTAAAAAGAACGCTGCGCAGGCCGCTACCTCGCCCAGAGGCGTACTTGAGGATCTTAGAATACTTCAGCCCAAAATATTGACCGACCTGAAGCAAGAGCTGAAATTCGATAATAAAGTCGCTGAAACAATTTACGCGCTCCTCTCCGGAGGCGCTTTAAGGATAGACGAATTGGCGGATCAATCCGACATTAACATATCCGAGCTGAATTCGAAATTAATCGAGATGGAACTTGAAGGGATTATTAAGCAAATGCCCGGCAAGTTCTATATTAGAAATACATAATAGTATGTTCAACAATGAGATAAAGAAATGCCGGAACCTAACGCGTTTCAGATTGAGTACGATAGATTATTGGAATTGATTGAGGCCAAATTAGAGGAATTCGTAGACGATTCCGAACCCGCTTCTCTTTACGAGCCGTTTAAATATATTATGCAAGGCAGAGGCAAAAGAATCCGTCCCGCGTTAACGTTATTAGCCTGCGGCGCGATTAACTCCGAACCTACCGACGCATTAGCCGCAGGTTGCGCCCTGGAAGTGCTCCACAATTTTACTTTAGTGCACGACGACATAATGGATAAGTCCCCTATGCGCCGGGGCCGGGAGACTATTCATACGAAGTGGGACGAATCCGTGGCTATTCTCTCCGGCGATATGATGGTCGGTTGGGCATACAGGTTCCTGTGCGAACACAGCTCTTCTCCACGCTTCTCAGCCGTGGTCGAAGCGTTTACGGACGGACTGATCGAAGTATGCGAGGGACAGGGCTACGACATGCAAATCGGCTCCGGCAGCGAAGTTAATCTTGACGATTATATCTTAATGATCGAAAAGAAGACCTCCCGCCTGCTGCAGAGCGCGGTAAAAATGGGGGCAAACCTTGCGGGAGCGACCCAGGAGCAGATCGAGGCGCTCGATAATTTCGCCCGCAGCGTCGGCATCGCTTTCCAGATACAGGATGATCTGCTGGACATGATCGCAGAGCAATCCAAATTCGGCAAGAAGATCGGACAGGACGTTTTCGACGGCAAGAAGACGTATTTAATTATAAAAGCCTCCTCCAGCGATCTAAGCGAGGACGATCGTTCGCTGCTCGATAAGTTCTTTACGCTAAACAGCCTCCCCGAGGAAGACCTCCCTGCGCTGCATGATCTATTCGAAAGAAACGGCATATACAACGACGCGGAAACAGAGGCCAAACGCTGGTTCGATATAGCTAATGACAGCCTCGACGAGCTTCCCGAGGGATTTTATCGAAACATGTTGGGCTGGCTCGTAGATAATTTGAACACGAGAAAATATTGATCAGATTTAAAAAAAACCTGATGAAATCTAATTTTTTTCTTTGGTAATTTGTGAAAACTTCGTATTTTTGTACTCTAATTTAATGGCAATTATTAATAAACGATTTGCGGATTAAATGGCACATCATAAATCAGCGTTAAAGAGAATTAGGCAGTCGAACAAGCGCCGCCTTTACAACAGATTGAACAAGAAGCTCTATAAAGAAGCTCTTAAATCGGTACGCAATGCAAAGGCCGGCGAAGATATGGCGGCTAAATTGAGCGCGGCAGTCCGCGTTCTGGATAAAGTTGCCGCTCGCGGCGTTATCCATAAAAATAAAGCGGCAAACTTGAAATCGTCCTTGGCTAAGCACGTTAACAAGCTGCAATCCGCTTAATACAAAGTTTTTGGACGCACCCGTAGCTCAATTGGATAGAGCACCTGACTACGGATCAGGAGGTTTGGGGTTCGAATCCCTACGGGTGTACAAAAGCCGTAAATCATTTGATTTACGGCTTTTTTTATTCTCCTATTTCCCTTCTAAAATATAATAAACCTATTACACGTTTATTACTCTATAATGAAAGCATAATGAAAATTCTTATTTAAGAAGATAGCAAATAAGTATAGAGACATCAATAGGAGAACGCAATGAATTCCAACCCGAATAACCCGACGCTGAAAACACGGGAGAATCTGATAGATTGGCTCAAGGACGCTCACGCCATGGAGCAGCAAGCCATCGAAATCCTGGAAAAGCAAAGAGATAGATTGGAGAATTACCCAGAGGCCAAAATACGGATTGCGCAACACGTCGAGGAGAGCAAAAAGCAAGCCGAGAGAGTAGCAAGCTGCATCGAGATGCTCGACGGCGGCGCATCCACAATGAAGGATACAATTGGAAAAGTGTCGGGAAATATTTCCGCAATGATGAACGCAATGGCCACCGACGAAGTAGTAAAGAACGCAATTGCAAACTATTCTTTCGAGCACTTTGAAATAGCTTGTTATAAATCGCTTATAGAGGCCGCTCGGGAGGTTGGCGAGGACCATGTCGCAAGGGTTTGCGAACAAAATTTAAATGAAGAGATTGAAATGGCTAAATGGTGCGAGCAGAATCTCCCCATTATTACGAAGGAGTTCTTGCACCGTGACGAAATGGATTCTGAAACTGCTAAGCGATAAAACGCTGAGGGCTCAAAAGAAGACGCCCGCGCTTCGGCGCGGGCGTTTTTTATTTACGGCGCTAATATACGAATTGTAATTCCTTCTGCGGCGTGCGGCAATCCATGTCGGTACCGCGATCCCTATGGTCGATTATTTCGGCGGTAACCCCGACGGCACGCCCGGTCAGGAACAATATAAATACAAGATCCTGGATATGCTGCTTGGTAAATCTTCCTTTACTGTAGTCTTCCCAGAGCAACTTCAAGGATATGACGGAGATAACGGCGTCGACGTTTACACAGAATACGTTCCTGGTTACTCCCTCGTTAAAGAGCTCATTAACGAGGCTATGGTAGAACTCGAGGAATATATTATAGATATTGTGGGACTTCAGCTCTTTGCGCACATAGTCCTCGCGGGGATCGATATTGACGTCGTTGCCCTTGAAAACGGGATGATTGACGCAAGGTATCTTGCTCGTATTCAACGCGCCCAGTTCCCTTTCATTCCGTTTTTTATCGCGGTACTCCTTAGCGGTCCTATTCGCTAACTCTTTTAAATCAATCCCGTGGGACGATTCGCCCGGATTCTTTATAGATACGTCCGAAAAGGTGTCCAGGAGGAATTCTACGGCCTCGAAACCGTTCCCCCCGTGCGCGAGTCCAGTATTCGTCATAAAGCCCGCGTAGCAAACGGGAATATGATTTTTAGCGGAGACAGTTTCCTTGGCTCCCTTTGCGGAAAGCGTTCCCGGGCCGTTCGTCAGCGTTAAGCCGATCAGATATTTAAGCTCGACCATGTCGTTGTCCTTCGGTTCCCTATCGAAAAGGATCCTGAAGACATTTTCCGTAAAGCTGCCGGTTAAATTCACAGGCTTTGGATCAACCAATTTCTGCCAGTATTTATTCTCCTCCATATTAACGCAAGAAAGAGCTACTACGCAAGAGATACAGTATAAATAAGTGATGGCGTCCTCAGCCGTTTTGCGCGTTATCCTTTTCTGAAGCATAGGCTTCCAGAAGAGGCATATAGTAATGGCCGCAAGAAGGAATTCATATTTATCCCTTATTGGTTTGCCGGTTTTTTCTGAATAGTCCAGGATAAACTGGCATAACTTTAAGGATTCGCAACGCTTTCTGGAATTCTTTACTTCTTTTGTAAGAAGATCAACGAGTTTGCTTTCTTCATTGGTATTATTGTCGGTTAGAATATTCTCCTCAATCGCATTAATAAGCGCCGCAGGGTAATCCGTTGTATTTTCATCGATTGAGTAATCCCGAATAAAGTTAATTATTAGATTACTCATATCGCTGACCTTTTTGAAAAAGGGCTTCGCGCCGATCGCTAACATTTGCGAAGCGATATAAGCGTTAGGCGTCGCGCCGTTATCCTTAGCTAGGTTGAGAAACGAAAAGTTCTGAGGCTCGATCTTCAGAAAAATGTTTAAAAGCATATTAAGCGTTTTTAAGTCCTCAGGCTCGGGAAATACCTTAGCAATCGAAAAGAAGATATTCTCTTCAATTGATTTATTTGCGAGGTCGAGAATGGAGGCGCCATGGAGCTCCGCGACCAAAGTCTTTTCGTCTATCCGGGAAGCTCCGCTCTTATCGCGCATGTTTTGCCGTAGGAAGTTAGCCCCGATTTGCTTATTTATTTCAATTATTTGCTCGTCGTAGGGCGGTAGGGCTTTTACGACAGGCGTTTCTAAATGCGCCGGCAACTTAATTATGTTGTCCGATATCCAGAGCTTTAGAGACAGATCGCCGCTTGAAGGGAAATCGGGAGCTTCGTCTATCTTATCGTAAACGGCCTGCATCGCTCGCGGGAAGTCCTGGATTGAAGCTATGCGAACTCCCCTTTTGCTGACGACCGGATTCTCAGGGTTGAATACGTCCGCTCCAAAGTAATCGTCGAACCAACTCTCTTTGCAGATAGCGTCGTCGCCGCCCCCGGCGAGGGCCCCTGCGTGCCCGCAGGAGCGGGTTAGATCCTTTTTCCAACGCCCTGTAACGCATACTACAATTGGTTTGCTAAAGCCGAACTGGCGTTCCTTGATCCAATCGAGGGCCATTTTCTCGTAGTAGCCCCCGGGCTCGACGTAGAGAGCTACGGCTTTTGTGCGGGGATCGTTTTGCGCGGCAAATAGAAATTCCGGAAGGGCGAAGTGAATATAGACGTCCTTGCCGGAGCTAACGGCTGTAGAAATGCCAAAACCGCCCGTGCGGAGGTATTCCGCAATAGTTGTCGTGAAATTTCCCGAATTGGAATGAATAGCGACGGAGCCTTTTTTCAGGGTTTCTTCCGGGGAGTCCCCGCCGAGGGCCCCGCCCACTCGCACATGATCCCAAACGTTCGCCACGCCAAGGCAATTGGCCCCAATGACGTCGACCCCGGCCTCCTGCGCGATAAACCGAATATACATCGAATCCCGGGACGGGACTTTTTCGGTAACGATTACGATTCGTTTCAATTTATCGTTGAAAGTGACTAGCTCGGCGGCGGCCTGGCTTACGGCGGCAGGCGGAAGGTAGATCACGCCCATATCGAACTCGATTCCCTCGCGCATTACGTCGCGAATGCTCCGGAAAACGGGGATGTTCCCACGTTTTGTTTCGAGCTGGCCGACCCGCCCGTATTGGACCCCGGCTACGACGTTCCCCCCGCTGTACTCGTGGGAAACCGGCGTTACTTTCCGGCTTTCCCCGCCCAATATATTAATTACGCATACTTTGGATTGCTTTGTAACTAGCTCTTCCAGCGAGAAGACGCCGCAATAGTATGGAAATGGTTTGCTGATTAATTGTTTCATTTTGTCGCTCCTCACCGGTTATTCCTTAGATATTCGACTTTACCTTCTTTACTCCACCAATCGTCAATTTTTTTTGCAAATTCCAGGACTTGGATCATCGACGTGTCGAAACCAAACATTTTATACGGCAGCTTTACAGTGTCCATAATATCCTTAGCATAGAACATTCCCTTGATAACGTTAGGTCCGCCCCTACCGATTACGGTATAAATCGGCTTTTTTCCTTCCTTGGCGACGTAATCGCGCAACGCGTCGAAAATGCCTTTAAAAGTGACGTAAATATCTGTATTATTGGCTTTACCGCCAATTAGCAGCAGCACGTTGGCCTGGTCGTACCAATGCCGGAAAACGATCGAAGCGATCTCGTACATTTTTTCATAGGGTGGGTTCCCGCCGAAGTCCGAAGCGAAAATCGCCTTGGAGCCGAGCGTTTCCGTAGCGGCGGAGTTAGCGCCTCCCCCGAACATAAACGGGATGATTGAGCCGTTGGGATTAATCTCCACTACGTCGCTCTGCCCCTGGTAGGTTCTCAATTTATTAATATCCGTTTCGAACGGGGTAGTTTCGCTCTGGAAGATTGAAGGCGGCAACCCGATCCTCTTCCAGCTTGGATTGTCCTGGTCGAACGCCGCTTTTATGTCGCAAGCTACGGGCAGGAATCCAGAACCGACCCGCTTCATTCGGATGGGATTTAATTCCAAAGTCGTGACGCCATAGTTGTCGTAGAGATCCCAGAGCTTCGGCAAATGCTGCACGAGCGGGGAGATATACTGCTCCGGGCAGCCGATGTCGTTTAGCGCGTTGGTCACGTCGAAGGACTTAATACCGATCAGCGGATCTATCCACGTTACCGCCTTTTTCTCTTCGGGAAGGTCTTCGATATCGACCCCGCCGGAGGGAGTAAGCGTAAAAATGGGTTTGCGTTCTTTTGTAGAATCAGTAATGCTAAAGTAGACTTCTATGTCGCTTTTAACGAATTCCTCGAAGGTAACGCCGTTAGCCTTAATCGTCTTATTGCCGTATTTATGTTCGGCGAAGTAAAGGGTTTCCTTTGCTTCCATAGCGTCGTAGATATTGTCGACGATACGTACAAGCCCGGCTTTGCCTTTTTTCCCAACCCCGCCGCTAAAAAACGGCTTAATAACGACCTTGCCGAAGGAATCAAGCATAGCCTGGATTTCTTCTTTTGTCGCGCTCCCGGAGAGAGCTTTCGCAGCGGGAAAATCTACTAAGTTGAGAAGGGATGCGCCAAATCTCAATCCTGATATTTGCATGAGTTAACCTCGATTTATTTATTATTGGCGTCAAGAGTTTTCAAATTCTTTAAAAAAGAATTCGTTTATTTATTATAGACAAAATTACGTAAATTAACAACATATAAAAATTGTAAAGCAATAAAGGCGGCTCTATGAAAAGAAGGGCGGAAGAATTCGAAAAACTGCTTTCAGAAGTTTATCTTGAACCGGAAAAGTCGGACGGGGCGACTACTTTGTTGACCGACGCGGAGTATATTCTCCAGAATAACATGGATTATATACCCGAGGCGCTCTGGGAGCAATATTTAAACCTAACGCGAAAACCGGAATTTTTAAAAAAGCTTCATAGCCCTGAAAGCCGGGAACGCTGGGCCGAGTCCGCCTTCAGAATTATTAAGAAGACAAATTACACGCTTCTAAAAATGCTCCGCCAGCGGGCGCTCGAAACGCCCGACCGCACGCTCTTTAAGGATATGAGCAAGGGCGCGGCGCAGGACTGGAGCTATCGCAAGGTAAATTTATACGTACGGGAAATTGCGGCTACGCTCTACCAGACGGCCGCTTTCGTTAAGGAGGAGCCGCGCGTAGCTATCTTTTCGGAAAATTCCCTGGATAGCGCTTGCTGCGATTTAGCCTGCCTCTGCTACGACATATTCGACACGCCTTTAAACGTGAGCTTCACCGAAGATATTCTTATTTACATAATTGACTACCTGAAGATCAATATCGTAATAGTCGATTCCGAGGACAGGCTGAAAAAGATAGAGCTTGCGCGGGGACGCGTCCAATCGCCATTTGCCGTGATAACGCTCTTTAGAAGTTCCGTCGGAGACACGATATTTCTCCAGGACCTCGTTAATCAACTCAGTTCCTCCGAGCTTGAAAGCGTGATATCATCGCGAAGACGCAAGGATGCCCGGGAAGTCGCAACTGTCATGTGGACGTCGGGTTCGACCGGCGCGCCGAAGGGGGTATCCTTCTCTATATACAATCTCGTTTCCAAGCGTTTCGCCAGGGGCGCGGCATTGCCGGAGGTAGGAACCGACGAAACTCTGCTATGCTTCTTACCGCTTTATCATACCTTCGGCAGGTACCTTGAAATGCTTGGTATGATATACTGGGGCGGGACGTATACATTTTTAGGGAATACGTCCTCGGAAAGCCTGTTCCATAAGTTTCTCGCCGTGCAGCCGACCGGGTTTATCAGCGTGCCGCTACGCTGGATACAGATATACGAGCGGGCCTTCGAGCTGAGCGAAGAGACCTCTAACTCCCCTTCGGAATTTGTTAGGAATATTGTCGGCAATAGCCTGCGATGGGGGCTTTCCGCCGCTGGGTATCTCGATCCGAAAATATTCCGGTTCTTTCAGAACTCTGGAATTGAGCTCTGCAGCGGATTCGGCATGACGGAAGCTACTGGCGGAGTAACGATGACCCCGCCCGGAAAGTATCTCGATAATGCCGTCGGGGCCGCGTTGCCTGGGATAAAGCTAAAGCAAAACGAAACCGGCGAGCTATTCATACGCGGCGAGTACATCGCCCGGTACGTCGAGGAGGCGCCTCCGGGCTCGCAAATTCCTTTCCCCGAGGACGATCCTGATTTTTGGCTCCCGACGGGCGATATTTTCCGGGTTATTCGGCCGGGATATTATGAAATAGTAGACCGCGTAAAGGATATATATAAAAACAACCGCGGGCAAACTATCGCCCCAAGGAACGTGGAATCGCGCTTCGACGGCGTGCCCGGCATAAAGCGCACGTTTTTGGTCGGCGACGGAAAGCCGTATAATATTCTATTTATCGTGCCGGACGAATCGGACGAAATTTTTACGAAGTACCCGGAGCACGTCCGCAACGACTATTTTAACCGAATAATCGCCGAAGTAAACTCCGGTTTGGCTCCATACGAGCGAATTATCAATTTTAAGTTCCTGCACAGGGACTTTCAATTGGAAAAGGGCGAGCTGACGGCAAAAGGCTCCTTTAACCGTAAAAATATCGAGCAGAATTTCCAGATGCAGATCGATAGCTTATACCTGGTAGACAACGTTGTAATACCATTCGCGCATTTCGACTTAGTGATCCCGCGTTGGTTCTTCCGGGACCTTGGCATAACGGAAATGGACGTCGTTCGCGAGGGAGATTACCTTGTCAATAAGAGAAACGGCTTTATGCTGCTTATCAAGGACGAGGATGATTTAGGAGTTCAAATTGGAAACCTGATTTACAAATATACTGCAAGAACGATAAACCTGGGGACGTTGGCGCGCTCGCCCTACTTATGGAGCGGCAATCCTGCGCTACAGCTATTTTCGCCCTGCAAGGAGGGCTGGGACGTCGAGTTGCGAGGCATCTCCTGCAACGCTTTCCTAAGCGATAATATCTATCGGCTCGAATCCCCGTTTGAAATTGAAATAAAAGGCATCAAGAACGAGGAGCTAAAGCGCGTGAACAGGCTCTTTATTTCAGCCATATACGGCGAAAAGAATCTTGCGCTAGCCGCGTTAAGGGAATTAGACGAAATAATGCCAAAGAGCGAGACGCGTATTACCACTTTAATTCAATACAGGTTAGAGACGCTCGCCCGGCATTACGAGGAAGACGTTCGATGCGAAGCGTATAAGATACTTCTACTAAACAGCATCGGCTTGGATTTAAACACTTCTTTCCTTGCGTTTATCAATTCCGGCTATACCTTTCTTAACGATAGGACTATTACAGATATAGCCAACAGCAACCTGAATATGACCGAGCTTGAGTCCCTCCGCAGGCGTCTTCTCCGCTATCGCGAGGAGCTTCATTGGCCGGCCCAGCGAGAAACGATCGAGCAATTTGCGAATATATTTAGCCTATTGACTAACCTCGTTCATTACAACAAGAAGTTCTACCCGACCGTGCGAGCGGAGCTGACAAATTGGATACTCCTGAATAAAGACATCGAGATATCGAAGCTCGCGCAGGAGCGTTTCGACGATATCGCCGAATACTACGAAACGGAACTCTCTAAGACGATGAAAAAGTATCCGATCGATTACTGGGCAAGCAAGCTGGTGTTCGACGACGGTTTGCGCGAAGGAGAGATCGAGAGATTGGAGCGCGTCCTCATTAACACAACCTTCCTTAAGCAGTCTATCATGCTCGCCTTCGACGAGGACGACTTTTGCCTGGAGGACGTGCCGAACGAGGGAATTTGGATCACCCGAATTAATTCGGCCCAGTACCCGGGTTCTTATAGAATTAGCATTAACACGCACGCAGGTAAGCATTACAGGCTGCAGGCTGTGATCAGCGAGGATCTGCGTTCCGCGGCCGTGCTGGAGTCGATTTACTGGCTTATCGCTATAACGGGCTTCCCCGTGGGGAACGCCGTTATGCCCCGGCTCGGTTGCGCGCGGCTCGATCTAGAGGCGCGTTCTTCGGTCTATAACGACGAGCTATCGGTATGGGAGAAGATTCGCCTGCTTTCGAATACGCGCGAGCTGGGCAAGCCGTTCACTAAGTATTCCCTTTTCCGTAAATGGTTTATCGGCAGCTTCATTACAATTTTTACCGCCTGGCGCAATTCAGGAAAGAGAATCGTTCCTGGTTTGGTTTCCCCCAACAACGTTATCGTGCCCGAGCTTGATTTCAAGGAAGGGGCTATGATAATCTCTCTTGCCGGCTGGAAAAAATACTATGGCACGTCCTCGCTTATCAAGCCGCTTATTCATAGCTTTTATAAAAAGACTATGGCCCTCTACTCCTGGACGAAAAATCAATTGGACCTGAGGTGGATATTCGACGCGACGCTCGAGGCATTGGGCAAGGACGAGGGAATTCTATGGCTGGAGCAACTTCGCAACGACTTAACGATAGAGGATGTAAAAATGGGCGACGTAAGCTTGTTGGACGCCCTGAACCATTACACGGAAAAAAATCGCAATTACTTCTATTTGCCGTTGCCGCTGCTTAACGCGATAGAAAAATATGACGAATGGATGTCGTTAAATACGAACGCTACGCAGCACGCGCGGGAAGAGGCCGTACAGGAGATCTACAGGCTCTATAGCTTGAATCGTTACCCGGAGATAATCAGGTATCACTTATTCAGAAATACGTACTTCGAAAACGCAAGCGAGGAAATTAAGTCCAGGTTCGAAGCGCTGCTCCAGACAATGTCGCTGCGTCCAAACGAAACTGCGACGCACCTGATCGAATTAAGCGAATTGCAAACCGCGATCGACACCCCGTTCGATAAAGAAGTCTTTAGCCGCATGGCGTTCCCGTCGCACCCGGCTGCGCAGGAGATAACGCTCGTACCCGGCCGGGAGCTTCAGGACATAAAAGTTCATTCGACCATAGTCGACGAGGACGGCTGCGAATATGTCTTCCGCGAACCGGAATCCCCCTCGGAAATCGGTCGATTATTTAAGATATTCTTTAGCCAGAACTTCCCGCGGGCGCTCGCAGAAAACGATAAATTCTATATCGTAGTCGACGGCTCCGAAAAGGTCGTCGGGGGGCTATGCTACAGGTATTTAAACGATAAGATATCGTTCATCGACGGCTGCGTAGTCGTTACCTCCCTGCAAGGCAGGGGCATCGGCAGCCTGGCCGTCGAGGAGTTCTCCCGGCGGATGCAGGAATTAGGCTTTAAATACATTAAAACGCACTTTTACCTGCAGGGCTTCTACCTTAAGCTTGGCTTTAAGATAGACGAACGCTGGGGCAACCTCGTAAAGGCGCTCGAAGCTTAAGCGCAAGAAAAGCTCTAATCGAACTTAACTTCGCCGGGCATTCCAATCTTTATTTGCCCGTCGTTCATTACTCGTATCTTGAACGCGTAGACCATGTTGACGCGTTCGTCGCGAGTTTGGATTATCTTAGGGGTAAATTCGCTGCGGTCGGATATCCATTCGATCCTGCCGCGAAGACTCGTAAATTTTCCCTCCCCCGCATCTATTAGTACGGTAGCGGAGCCGCCCAACTTTATTTTGTGCAATAGGCTTTCGGGGGCGTATGCGCGCAAGGTAATCGAATCCAGCGCCGCAATTTTATAGAGCGGCTTGCCGGGAGTGGCGATCTCGTACTGGCGGGCGTATTTATTTAATACTACTCCGCTTATGGGATTAACGATGCGGGACTTCGTTAAGAGGTCCTTCAATTGGTTTATTTGCCCCTCGACCGCCCGCGCTTCTCCTATAATGCTGGGATTCTGGGATTCAATCGATTTTATTTGCCTATCGATAACGGCTATTTTCGCGTTTATATCGTCCAGGCTTTTCTGGGGAGCCGCCTTGTCGCGAAGCATATTCTCGATTCTCGCTTTCTCGGTCAACGCAGCCGACCGCTCCTGCTCCGCGACGCGTGCTTGCGCTACGAGGCTTCCCGAGCGGGAGCTAACGCTTGCGCGCCGCGCCTCCAATTGCTTTATCTGCCAATATATCTGCGAAGTGTCTATTTGCCCGACTACCTGCCCGGCTTCCAGGCGAGCGCCTTCCTCTACGGAAAAATAGATCAGCTTGCCCGTAGCCTCCGAGGAAATGAGCGTTTCCTCCGCTTCGAAGTTGCCGTAAGCGTCGGAGCGTTCTGCGTCCTTGCCGCAACCGACGAGGAACAAGAACAATAAGGCCAAAGTAATAGTTACCTGATTTTTCATATCTAATTTCGTTTAATTGTTCCAAAGTACTTTTAACATATAGAGATTTTGCACGCGCTCTATCTCGTGCGCGTCCCGCGCGGTTTCAGCCTGAATTTTCAGGTTTAAGTCCGAGACGTATTCCGCGGCTGTGATCGTTCCATTGAACAACCTGGAGGCCGTCGCCTTGAGTATATCCTTACGCAAAGCTATTAATTTCCTGTCCGTTTCGAGCAGAGAGTCCAGCTTATCTATTTCAGTAATGTATTGAGTTTGTCCAATTTCCAGGTTGCGCAAAATTTCTTTGCTTTGAACCTCGAAGTTCTGGGACTGCACCTCCGCAATCTCCTTTTCCCGGGCGGAAACGCCCCAATTCAAGAAGCTCCAATTAGCGCGAACCCCAACTATATAAAACGGCTCGAATTTGTTCGAGAACATATTTAGCGCAGGCTTTCCATACCCTGCCTGGAGGAAGGCTCCTATCTTTGGCATTAATTTAGTTTCGGAGACGTCCCCGGCGGCTTTAACGTATTGGGACGCGCTCTTTAGGGCTACTATTTCGGGGCGCAGATCGCGCCGGAGAGTCTCCGGGTTAAAATCTATTCCGGGAACAGCCAGGGTATCGGATTCCACGATCCGGTCGCCGGTTAACGCCTCTAAAGAGGCAAGTAAAAACCTGCGGGAGGCCTGTAGCTCGATAAGGCTTTGATTGACCTTGATAATTTCCGCTTCCAGTTGAAGTTGGTTGAACTCGGCAACCGCGCCGTTCCGGACAGCCGATTTAACGTTATCTAATTTAGCGTTTAGGTCGGCAAGAGTCAAATCGAGAGCCGTTATTCTCTTTTCCAGCTTCAACCCATTGAAGTACAGAGACGCCACACGCTCCCTCACTTTATAGATTTCAGCCTGGGCGGAGTTTTGCTCGGAGACAAGCGAGAGCATTTCCGCCCGCTTGAGCGCGCTTACGGTTCCTCCGTCCCAAAGCAATTGATTCGCGTTCAGAGCTACCTTGTATTGATCCTTCTCCGGGACTGGCAACTTGAAATTGGGGAAAGGCAGGTTAATGTCTATCTTAGTTACGTCGGATTGATATTGCGCGGAGGCGCCGAGCGAAAGATCGGGTTTATATGCGGCTTCGATATTGGACATTTTCAATTCAGAAATCTTGGCCTTCAATTCCAATTGCGCCGCAAGCGGATGCTTGTCGACGGCCGCTTTAATCAAATCGTCCAACCCGGGGGCGGCAAAAGATTTGACAAAAAGGAAGGGCGATAAAATTATGAATAATATTTTTCTCATAAATTTTGAATCCCGCTTAAGATGAACTCAGGAAGAATAGTTTTTCGGCTTTGCATTAGCTTAATGAATTCCTCGTTATCAAGTTCGAATTTTAGAGTTAATAGAGGCTTTGAGGCGAAGGGAAATATGCAGAGCGAGAGAATGTTGATAAATATCTGGAATGGATTGACGGGCTTTATCTTTCCTTTAATCGCTTCTCTTTGAATTAGTTCCATCAGGTTGCGCGGAAGTAAGTCGAATCCCTTCAGGAAAATAGGCGCTAACATATCGAAATTTTGCTGTATCTCCGATAGAATAAACATGGGTATTCGGGGATTAGCTATTAAAAAGTCGATGTACTTCTCAACGACGACCGATATAACTTCTTTAAAGTCAAGTTTAATGTCAATCGCCTGGCTTATAGAATCAGTTAAATCCCCAAGCAAGGAGGATATGATTTTCTCGTAGAGATCTTTCTTACTCCGGAAGTAATAATGCAGCATAGCCTTATTGACGCCGGCCGCGTCGGCTATCTCCTGCATACGCGCCCCTAAGTACCCCTTTTGAAAGAAGATATCCGTAGCCGAGCGTAGTATTTTATCTTCAGTTTCGTTCATAGTCCCATAAACTAACTAAATGGTTAAACCGTATGATTAAGGCAAAAATAATCAGAATTTCCTAAATAGCAAAAGAAATTCGTAATTTTGCAGGCATTAGATGATTAGGAAGAATAATGACCGACAAGAATAAAAAGCCGGAATGGGCTCCCAGAGACGCCGGCGCGGAGTTTACTTCGTTCGTTATGCCGGGCGTCGCCCTTAGGGACGAAGATAAAATAAACGTCAAGAACGCAAAATTAAATAGGCACGCATTCGACACGCCCGCGCTCGTAAAGGGCGTGCTCGAAGGGAACGTCACGTTGCTTTCAAAAGCCATAACGCTTATCGAAAGTTCCTCCGCGCGCCACGTTGAGCAGGCGCAAAATTTGTTGAAGGAATTAATGCCCCATACTGGGAAATCAATTAGGATAGGCATTACGGGGCCTCCGGGCACGGGGAAGAGCACCTTCATAGACGCGCTCGGAACCTTCCTCTGCCGAAACGGCTTTAAGGTCGCGGTGCTCGCTATCGATCCATCGAGCGCGCGCACTAGGGGTTCTATATTAGGAGATAAAACCAGGATGGAAAGCCTGCTCCGCGAAACTAACGCCTTCATTAGGCCCTCCCCCGCCGGGGCAACCTTAGGCGGAGTCGCTAAAAAGACCCGCGAAACGATCCTGCTTTGCGAGGCCGCGGGCTACGACGTAATAATAATTGAAACCGTAGGCGTAGGGCAGAGCGAAGTTACGGTTAGATCGATGGTAGATTTCTTCCTGTTGCTGCTTTTGCCCGGAGGCGGAGACGAATTACAAGGTATTAAGAAAGGAATCGTCGAATTAGCTGACGGCATGGCCGTTAATAAAGCGGACGGCGATAACGTTCAAAGGGCTAACCTGACGCGCTCGCAGTATTCAAACGCGCTTTCACTGCTAGCCCCGGCGACGGAAGGGTGGAAGACGAAGGTGGTTACTTGCTCTGCGCTCGAGAAGACCGGCCTGGACGTTCTTTGGTCCACCGTCAACGAGTTCGTGGAAAATACGAAGAACTCGGGCGTTTTCGATCGCCGTCGTCGCGAGCAGATAATCGATTGGGTATATTCGATGGTAGAGGAAGACCTAAAGAATAGGTTCTACGGGAATCCTCGCGTCGCAGAAAACCGCGAATCGATCGAGCGTCAGATAATGCATAACGATATTACCCCCGCGCAGGCTGTACAACGATTTATGGAGCTGGCAGAAGAATGAAATTTTTATTCGCATCCAACAATACGCACAAGCGTCATGAAGTAGCGAGCATTCTCAGGCGTCAGGGCTTATTCCCCGAATTGCATCCGCCAAAAGAGATTTCTCCGGGCGCTCCCGAGCCGACGGAAACCGGTTCTACATTTAAGGATAACGCGCTGATTAAGGCAAAGTACTATTACAACCTTACCGGTATGCCGTCTATCGCCGACGACTCCGGCCTGGAAATCGACGCTTTGAACGGCGCCCCCGGCGTACGCACGGCCCGTTTTGCAGGCGAGGACGCAACGGACGCAGACAACCGTAAGAAGGCGTTAAAAATGCTCGCTAACGTGCCCGAAAGCGAGCGCGCCGCGCGTTTTCGCTGCGTCATTTGCTTCTATGACGGAGCCAAACCTCAATTTTTTGAAGGCGCTTGCGAAGGGCGCATATCCAATGAAGAAGCCGGGGAAAACGGCTTCGGCTACGATCCT